>JAJFGG010000010.1 GCA_021776235.1 Alphaproteobacteria bacterium
ATACCAATGGTCCTTGATATTGACCTGTTTCATGGGTCGGTCCGGTTCGCGGGCCAGGCGCGGCGCGCCGCGCGATGCGGTGCATCGGACAAGCGCCGCAACACAGCCCGAGAGCCGGACCGGCCCACCTTCGGCCGGATGATTCTTGCCGCCAGCGGCGTCGCGCCCCACTTGAAGTGGGCCACACTACGGCGCGGCGCGCTCCTACCTGGCGGCAAGAAGTATCTCGGTGAAACAGGTCAATATCAAGGACCATTGGTATTACCACGTCCGTCAGGATTTCTTGGTCTTGAAGTATGGCGCCGCGCCCGCAGCATGATCGGTTTCATCGACGATCGCCAGAACCTCCGGAATTTGCGCCGTAAGGATCGGTTCAATACCCTGACGCAGGGTCAATTCGGCCATGGCGCAACCCTGACAACCGCCTTCGAAACTCAGAAACACGGTGTCGCCATCCACCCTGTTCAGGACGACCCTGCCGCCATGGTCGTCAACCGCAGGATTGATCACATTCTCCAACAAGCCACGCACCTTATCCACCGTCGACACATCCTTGTCGGGGGCGTATTCCGCGCCGGCAACGATGCGCACCTCTTGCACCTCGGGCATATAATGCCGGATGGTATTGCCGATCGCCGTCTGCAGAGGGATGGAAGCGCCCGGCGATCCAAGCATGCCCAGCACCAGCACACCATCCGTAAAGCTGCGGAATTCCAGATCGCCGCCGCGCTCTTGTACCATGGCGGATATATGCTGTCGCAGGACCGTCTCGATTGATGACAGCTCGGCATCCGCGGTGCCGGTAGGGGGCGGCGCTTTTACAGGCTCATCCGGCAGGCCCGCCAGGGCCTGCTCCAGATCGGCGATCAGATCATCCTGATTCTCCAGGCCAATAGACAGACGCAACAGATCCAGGGGCACCGGGCTTGCCGGACCTTCGATACTGGCGCGATGTTCAATCAGGCTTTCCACACCACCAAGTGAGGTGGCGCGCTTGAACAATTTCACCCGCGCGGCCACCGCCATGGCCGCCGCCGCGCCGCCTCTGATCCGCAAGGACAGCATACCGCTAAAGCCGCCCTGCATCTGGCGGGCGGCAACAGCGTGGCCGGGATGGTCGGGTAGACCGGGATACAAGACCCGCAACACCCCGGGATGACCGGAAAAATGCCGGGCGATGACCAGGGCAGTTTCGGAACTGCGCGCCATGCGCACGAACAATGTACGCATGCCCCGTTGCAGCAACCAGGCCTCCAGCGTACCCAGCATGGCACCGCCGTCCCGGCGCCAGGCGCGAATACGCTGCCAGAAGCCGTCGTCGCGGGCGCAAACCACCGCGCCGGCCAGCACATCGCTATGACCATTCAGATATTTGCTGGCGGAATGTACGACCAGATCAGCGCCCAATTCGATGGGCCGGGTCAGCACCGGCGAGGCCACCGTGCTGTCCACCGCCAGGCGGGCCCGGGCGGCGTGGGCGATCTGGGCCGCCGCCTTGATATCGGTAATCTCCCAGGTTGGATTTGCCGGCGTCTCCAACCAGACGAGCTGGGTTTTTCCCGGACGCATGGCGGCCCGCAAAGCGGCCAAATCATGAACCTCCACGAATTCCACCTCAAGGCCCCAGGTGACGGCGAAATCCACCAGCCATTTGCGCAAGGCCCAATACATGACCTTCGGCGCGACCACATGATCGCCGGGCAACAGCGCCTGAAATACCGCGTTGGCCGCCGCCATGCCGGATGCGAAAAGCAGGCAGTCCTGGCCGCCTTCCAGGGCCGTCAAAAGATCCTCGGCCTCGTCATAGGTCGGGTTATGGGGCCGGCTATAACCCCGGCCGGAACTGTAGCCGCCGTCGGCATCCCTTTCGAACGTGGTGGATGGATGCAAGGAGGGGATCAGCGCCCGGCTTATGGGGTCGACCCGGCCCAGGGCCTGGGCGCTCAGGGTTTCGGGTGAGAGTTTATTATCACCAGGTTGGGTTTTGTTGCCGCTCATACTTCGTTCCATTTGGATTATGGCCGCTGGCCCACAATGTTTCAGACCGCCGGCGTGGTTCCGCTGGAAAAGCTTATCGCGCCTGATCCCAGCAGGCTATGGGCATGCCCGGGAATGAGATGCAAGTCTGTGGATTGGAAGGGGAATTCAGGTCATTATGCCCGGCCCTGACCATCCGCTGCCGAAATATAGGTTTACCAATGACACAAAGCGTCAATCAAGCAGCCCCGCCGCGACTGTCAGAGATGATATTCGGAGACAACACGCCAAGGAAGGCCTTCCTGACGGCGCTCGTGGTCGGCACCATATTGATGATGATTAACCATGGCGATGTGATCCTGGCAGGCGAGGCGCCGCCCGTGCTGAAGGTTGTGCTGACCTATTGTGTTCCCTATTGCGTGACCACATGGGGCGCGATTATGGGAAAACGGGCGCAATGGCAGCGGGATCGGAAATGACCGAACCAATGACGGAAGCGTTGCATCGGCTCCGATAAATGCCCTGGCTCCGGCCTAATCGGGCTGTGTGCCGGCCTGATGCAGGTGTACGTCCCGTTGCGGGTAGGGAATTGAAATGCCGGCCTGCTCCAGGGCCGCCTTGGCCGCCTTGTGCAAATCGAATTGCAGACCTCGGAGATCGGATGAATTGCACCAATAGCGCATGTTCAGATCAACCGACGAAGGGCCCAGCGCCACGACGGCGGTTTCCGGCGCCGGGTCTTTCAAGGTTCGCGGATCGGTCTGCATCAAGTGCAACAGAATGGCCAGTCCCTGTTCAATATCATCGTCATAGCCAATGCCGATGACGATATCCACGCGCCGGGTGAGACTGCGGGAATAGTTGGTTATCGCGGTATTCCAGAGCTGATTGTTGGGCACCGACAGATACAGGCCGTTGCCCGCCGTCATTTCCGACGTGAACAGACCAATGCGGTTTACCGTTCCGGAAACCCCGCCACCTTCAATGAAGTCACCGACCTTGAAGGGGCGCAGAAACAATAACATCACGCCCGCCGCTATATTCCGCAAGGTCCCTTGCAGCGCCAAACCGATGGCCAGACCGGCGGCACCGAGGACGGCAATAATCGATGTGGTTTCCACGCCAAACCGGGACAGCACCGCCACCAAAGTGACGGCAAGAATGGCGTAACGGATCAGCGAACTCAAAAACGGCCTTAACGTCGCATCCATGTAGGGTATGCGGCCCAGGGCCCGTGCCGTGGCGCGCTCCACGGCGCCGGCGATCCACCAGCCGATAATCAGAACAATGATCGCGCTGAAAATATCCAGGCCGTAGACCAGGATCAGGCCATAGATTTCCTCGGCCAGCGCGGATACATTGACATCAAGATTTTGCATGTGAGGCTTCTCTGCTCAGCGCATTGACGACAGGACCATGGTTCAAGCCCCAGGGCGTGTTGGTTTCAATCCAGATAGACATTATGAAGCATAAGGACTGATTTCCACAATCGGCACCCTGGGCGGAGACAATCAATATGGCGTTAGCCTCTTCCGCTAGGCCTCTTCTTCGATCATTATATTGGAGAATTCTGACGGTCGCTTCATGACCCAGACCGGCCCGTCACGAACCGATACTGCGTTAAAATAGCGAGCTAAACCTTAAAGCCGATTATCGAGATATCGTCGCGCCGCCTTTCTTCTCCCTGGTAATCGATCAGGGCCCGGTAGATGTGTTTCTTATGTTCGGCCATGGTTTTGTTTCTGAGATTCAGCAGCAACTCCCGGAAGCGGCGCTTGCCGAACATGCGCCGTTTATCACCGCCAACCTGGTCAACAAGGCCATCTGAGGTCATGAAGAAGGTCTTATTCTCCAGATTGACGATCTGGTGTTCCTCAAATTCCTGGGTATGGGAGATGCCCCGGTAACCAATACCGCTCTTGGTGCCTTTGATGACATCAATTTCTCCGTCTTCAACCTGGTAAAGCTCAAAACGGGCGCCAGTGAAAGTCAGTTCGTCCATCGCCGGTCCCAGATAACACATGCCCAGTTCCATGCCGTCATCGGATTCACCGCCCTCGCCATGCTGGCCAAGCGTAGTCTGAACCATTTGATGAATCCGCTGCAACAGTTGACCTACTTGTCCCTGCGGAACATCGGTAAGAGCATTATCCAGGGCGCCGGTAGCAATCAGCGTCATGAAAGCCCCTGGCACCCCATGGCCAGTACAATCACCAAGGATGATCAGGAGGCCTTCTCCCCATAGGCGGCACCAGTAGATATCACCGCCAACCACATCGCGTGGCTCCCACAACACCATATGATCTGACAGCAGGGACGAGAACAATGTGTCGTCCGGCAACACGGAGCGCTGAATTTTTGAAGCATATTCGATGCTGCCGGATATGACGTTGAGAGCGTCGGTCAGTCTTTCCTGTTGCTGGACGCGCTCAGTGAGGTCAGTGGCGACAACGACGGTGCCAACATCACTGGCCGGGGCATTGCGCAGTTCCAGAATTGGGCCGTCGGGAATATGCACTTCCATTCGCGCCGGTTGGGATCCGGACAATTGTTCCATCCTTTCATCAACGGCCTTTTCGGATTCAAGGGTCGGGAACCCCTGCAGGCTGACAAGATATTCAACGACCTTGCGGACCGATTTGCCGACACTCAGAAGATCCGGCGGAAGCTGTGTCATTTCCTTATAGCGTTCATTAATGAGAATGTAGTTTTCATCCTTGCCCATGAGGAACATGCCGTCCGACATGTTATCCAGGGCTAGGCTCAGCTGCGCTTCCTTCTCGGCCAGTTTCTGTTCTGACTGCTTGCGTTCGGTGATATCCACAAGCCACCCCAGTATAGCCTCCTCGCCCTCGAATTCGGTGGGGAGGAAACTGGCAAGAATCTCACGCACTTCAGACTGATGTCCGTACATCTGCATTTCGATATTCTCTACCAAACCCACAGTTTCAAAGCGCTCGAGTAACCGCGTCCTGTCATCTGGGTTGACGTAGTTATCGAATGACGAGTCACCTTCCCTAAGATCCAACATGTCGGTAAACTTCGGGTTGGTGAAATGGAACTTACCGTCTCTGGAGATGCCGACACCGATGGGGCTGGTGTCAAGGATGGACTGCAGTCTCCGGCGTTCCTCCGCCAGCAGCTTCTCGGCTTTTTTCCGTTCCGTGATATCAAGGTAGGTCAGCATGCGCCGCCCATCCGGTAGCGCCAGACATTGGTACTGCAGAATCCGTCCGTTGGGCTGCCTTACGTCTGTCGGCGGGACGTCGCCTTTTCTGATGGATTCCACACGGGATCGAACAAATTCATCAAAATCTTCATCCGCTACGTCGTAGAAACCTTTGCCTTGATTGAACCGGATCAAGTCCTCCAAGGTTGGTTCCGATGCGGCGACTTCATCGTTAATCTGCCACAGGGACCGATAGGCCCGGTTCATGATACTAGCATTCAGGTCCGGATCCATGAAAAGGATACCATAATCGACCGTATCCATAACGGCTTCCAGGGTTTCCTTTTCATTCCCCAATTGCGACTCGATAATCTTGCGTTGGGAGATTTCATGACTCATTCGTCTATTTATGTAAAAACCAATCACAAACACAACGACCACAACAGATCCGATGGGAACACCCCAGATCAAAACTGTTTTTACATCAGCGCCATATTGAACCCGAATTGCTGTCCACGAATTGACGATGGCGGCACGTTCGCGCTTACTAATCGTTTTCAATGCTTTGTTTAATATGGGGACGAGCTCGGGTAAATCTTTACGAACACCCATAGCGAGCTCAAATCTATATTGCGTTGCAGCTGCAATTTTAAGATCATCCAAATGGGACTTATCAATCTCATGAGTGATTGTCGCCAAGTTATCAACAAAGGCATCAATCCTACCGTCGTTAAGATAGTTTAATCCCTCGATAAGGCTTTTCACTGGAGTGATTAGAATATCCTTGTGATTTTTTTCAATCAGTTCCTGGGTTATATACCCTTTAACGACCCCCACTCTCTTGCCATATAGTCCTGCCAGACTGTCCACGAAGGGGGCATCCTTGCGGGTCGCGATAACCATCGGAAACGAAACGTATGGATCCGTAAAAATAAGGAATTTCTCTCGCTCAGCCGACCGCACTACGGCGGGAAGAATATCAAGCTCACCAAGTTTCGCTTTTTCGATGACCCTCGCCCAAGACAGCACTTTTTCAGGTGTCGCAGTGATCCCTAGTCGCTCGCTAATTATTTGAACATAACTGGACCCAATGCCGCTGTAGTTACCGTCATCATCAAGATATTCAAAGGGCGCCCAAGAGGTGTCGATACCCAGCCTGAAATGGCTGTTCCTTGCCAGCCAGCTTCGTTCTTTGAGTGTGAGATCGACCTGAGGTTTATTGGTTTTAATGACAGAAATCCATTGATTACGGACTCTTTGTTTCTCCTCGTTTGTAATACTATTCAAACCTTTCTGAATAATATTTCGGAATATTACCTTATCACTGGCAACGCCAACATGAAGCTTTGTTTCGTCAATGCTTTTCAGGCCTGAATCGCCCGCAATTTTGATATTTGGAATGTAGTTTTGTTCAACAACATACGAAATAGCCCCCAGGCTTCCAACAAATGCATCTATTTTCTTCGCCGAGACAGCCTGCAACCCTTCCCTAACATCCTTTACCAGTTTCGTTTTAATATTTGGGTAGCGCCTTTCAATAATATTGCCGACGGCATACCCTTGGATAATTGCAACAGTTTTTCCATCCAAATCAGAAATATGTGACATTTCAGTGTTACTTGAATGGGTAACAAGCACGGAAGGATTCGTCGCATAACCTTCTGTAAATGAGATAAAACTTAGACGATCTTGCGTTTTGATAACAGCGGGAAGAATATCCAGATCACCGGCTTTGAACTTCTTCAACAGTTCAGACCAGGAAAATCCGTTCACATACTTAAGCTTGGCGCCGACATTCCTTGCCACAAGGTTGATGATATCAATGGCGTAGCCTTGCGGTTCACCATTGATTGCAAAATCAAAGGGGGGCCAATCGGTTTCGTTTGCAACTCTCCAGACAGGGTTGGCCATCAGCCAATCATTTTCCTCGTCGGTGAGGTCAATCAGTTCCGTCGCGGCTGAACCTGATGCCATGGATACGGCAGAGACGACATAGCGTCCAATAATCGTTCGTTTCTCGCTTTCTGAGATTGAGCCCAGAGCCTTATCCATAATATCGCGCAAAATAGTACGGTCTTTTGGAACGGCCATATGTAGAAAGTCGGGTTTGTCACCAAATCTTGCGACGGGTTTGACGCCATAAAGCAAATTTTGACTGATCAGGTAGGACGCTACGTACTGTGAACCGATATATGCATCTACCTCGCCGACCGACACCAGTTTCAAGGCATCCAGGGTAGAATCGACCATAATGAGGTGAATTCCCGGGTATTCGGATTTTAACACGCCCCCCATGGAATATCCTTTTTCAACCGCAACCTTCTTGTCCGTTAGATCATCAACTCCCTTTACACTCCGCCCTTTAGGGCCGACAAAAATCGCGTTGTATATTGGCAAATGCGGGCGTGTATAAGCCAAAAAATTGGCGCGTTCCTCAGTGTGGAAAATGTCCGGTGCAAGGTCAATTTCGCCCTGTTGCAGTTTTTTGAGCATCTCCTTCCAAGGCCCGAACTGGGGTTCCACTTTCAGGCCGGCACGCTTTGCAGCTAGGCGCAGGATGTCGGCGGCGATACCGGTGAGTTCTCCTTCGCTATTTTGAAATTCTACCGGTGGCCAGTCCGTTACAGCGATCGAATGTATGACGGGGTTAGCAGCAATCCAGGCCTTTTCTTGCGTCGATAGTCCGATGTGGTTGCTTTGATCGTTTCCAAAGACACGCTTCGATGGGTCCTTAATCCAACGGGCTTCGATTGCCGCCCATTCCGCCGGCATGATTCGTTCGAATCCATCATTGATGAGTTTGAGAAGATCAGCACGACCACCGAGCACACTGGCGTATAAATCGTTTGTTTGGACGGCCCCTCCGACATTCCCAATTCGTCCCAACATACCCGTTTCGGCAAGCAGAGCCTCGATGGTTGGGTCTTCGCTGAGGAATAGGTCGATCGTACCCGAAGCAAGCGCCTTGATTAGTTCCCGATCGTTGGCCAGCGTAGTAATCTCGGCTTTCGCATAAGCTTCTTTCAGAAACGTTTCCTGCAGGTAACCTTTGATCACGCCGATTTTGACGCCTTCCATGGTGGCATCTGACGGTGGTGCTGACTCATCAATTCTGTGATAGAAACTACTTCTATTGGTGTAAAAAGCCTGGCTGTAATCCATCCATTGGTCACGTTTGTCGCTGAAATACAAACCTGAATGGATATCCGCGTTACCTTTTTTGAGGGCCGCGAGGGTGCCCACCCAATCGGAGGCCTGGAAGGCGACTTCACTCCCGGTTTTCTTAGCCCACAGATTCCAGATGTCGACGAACATTCCGGCAGGTTGGCCGTTGATGTCAATTTGAGTAAAGGGTGGATATGTCTCCGAGATGGTGATGACCAACGGGTCTGCGGAAGCAGAATGGGGCACACCCGAAGAAACAAATAAAGTGGCCAAAAACATTAAGGCAATGCGAATTAGGTATTTGACCATTTTTTCCAGTCACCTTTGATCGAGCAGTAATCTTTAATGGACTTTTGCTAACATTCAATTCAAGGGTTGTAACGGCTGAGGGTGAATATGAGTGAATCAATGATCTCAATAATGCAGCCGAATGTCGGAGCCAACTTTAACCAACTCTCGCATAGCCAGGCTTACGCGGAGGCAAATTAGCCGTCATTCGAATCTCCTCAATTCGGTTAGTTTCTCTGTGGTCCTTTCGGCGGCCTTGAATAGAAGGTTGGCTTGTCCGGCTCTGTCACTCCATTCACCGCGGCGTATGATCGCCAACTCTTTGCCAATGTATTCAGACGCCCAGGATGTTCGCTAGCGAGGTCCATGGTTTCACCAGGATCCGATGCCAGATCATAAAGTTGCCACGCACCGGTACCGTAGGGGTGGGGCATTTTGAGTATTTTCCAGTCGCCAAGCCGATAGGCTCTGATGCCAAATAGTTCACCGCCAAAACCACGTTTGGAAAACTCTCTTCCATCTCCTCGCTTCATCAGAGTAACCATGGACTTACCCTGCATGGCCAGGATTGCCCCGCCAGAACCTCTAGCTGGGTGGATTGCTCCACCGACTTCGAGCAGGGTTGGCATAATATCCATCACATGTATTGGCACTCTGACCAGCTGTTTATGTTGAGGCCAATCGACAGGCGGCTTGACAATGAGAGGGCTTAAAACACCGCCCTGTGACTGATAACCTTTCATCAGACGAAATGGTGCAGCCAGGCCGTAGGCCCAACCCGGCCCTAGGTCGACGTTAGAGGCCGGTTGGCCGCGATTGTCCAGGTTGTTGTCGAAACGTTCAAGATACTCGACGCCTATATTCACAACATTCAGATAGTCGGCAATGGTGGTCTTGCTCGGCCCATTGTCTGAAAAAACCAGGATCAGAGTATCGTCATACCTGCCCTGGGTTTTGAGGTCGGAGACAATACGGCCAATATTCTGGTCCACGCGATCAATCATTGCCGCGTAGACTGCCATATCCCGCGCCGCAATTTGTTTTGCCTTTTTGTCGAGACGATCCCAGGACGAAATCCAATTTGGCCTTGGTTGAGGCTCAACGTTTACCGGGATCAGCCCTTTGGCTTTCAGCCGCCTAAGCCGACTACGTTGCAATACGTCCCATCCAGCGCTGTAGTGGTCCTTATATTTTTGGATCAATTCCTCGGGTGCGTGTAACGGATTATGTGGTGCGGTAAAAGATAGGAAAGCGAAAAATGGTTGCTTGCTCGCTTTCATAAAGTCGATGATCCGGTCGGTAAAATAGTCGGATGAGTAAAAATCATCGGGGAGTTTTTCGACGACCTTATCGTCGGAAACATAAACGCTCGGTGTCGATGGGAACAACGGTGTCAGATCCCAATGACTGGCACCGCCGTTGAGCAGTGCGAAGCTATCGTCAAAGCCCCTGCCCACGGGCCAGGCACTCGGGTCTTTCTTCCCCAGGTGCCACTTTCCAGCCATCATCGTGCGATAACCGGAGGTTCGCAACACTTTGGCAAGCGTAACAACTTTCTTGTTCAAGTGGCCTTCGTAACCGGGCTTACCTTTCTGGTTTCCCGCCAATCCCCCGTGCGTGCCAAGGCCAGTGCGATGATGATCCATTCCAGTCAGTAGGGAGGCGCGTGTCGATGAGCAGTTTGGCGTGACATGAAATTGGCTGAAAAGTATGCCCTGTTTGGCAAGAAGGTCGATTTGCGGCGTGTCAATTTCGCCGCCATAAGCGCCCAAGTCGCTATACCCAGCATCATCCAGCACGATCATGACGATATTAGGACGTTCGATAGCGAGCGAAGGCGTAATTTGTAGCAATAGCAGAAGGGGTAGCAACGCGGAAAACAGAACCTGGATTGCGATTGACGGATAGGCAGTCTGAATTCTCATTGGTCCCCCTCCAAACGCCAGGGTCAATGCCCTCGACCAGTTTGCCGCCGCCATCTCACGATACGCTGAGAGAGTAACGACTACCATGAAACGACGACCTGCTCTGATTTCAGGTTGTTACCCAGCGAGTCTTGCCGACTTCGTCCCACCCAACGCATCGGGCCGGCCTGTTGGGCAACGTCTGATCTAGGACCCTACCAGCGATTTCAACGCCCAGGTGGGAACATCTCCGGCGTTGGGTGGGCGGCTCTGCCACGGATCGCGTTGCTTCGCGAGGGCGCGCCCCGCGTCGAAAGCCGCACGCATCTGGGTTGGGTCGAAGGCGAGCACGTCATTGCCAATATCAACGTCGTCCGGAATTCCAACCATCTTGTAGGAATAGCCGAGAAACTTTGTCCCGAAGTAAGACCTTGTCAGAGCTGTTTGCATGGACTGTTCCATCATCACGCTGACGGTCTTCGCCGCGACGCTGCCAAGAGCCCGGACCAGGGCCACGGGCGGCTGCGTAACCCTGCCGTTGTCAATCAGGTACAAAGTGCCCGGACCGTGCAGGGGAGGATTGGGTGTCCGCGTGCCACCCATTCCTGGCACCACCAGATTTGAACGGGCGGCCCCGTCAACGAACAAGTGGCCATCTATTTCCACCGGTGGAAAAATGATGGGGAACGAGGCCGAGGCCAGCAATACCTTGCGATAGAGCTTTAAATCGCCCGCTTTCGCTATCAGCGACATATTCCAGACCCAGGTCTGGCCGTAATCGATGTTGGTGGTGCCGACAAACAACATACGATTATTTTCATACGCCGCTGCCACCCGTTTCAATGTCTCCGCCGTAACATACTTGGCAATCAACGCGCCCAACGGAGCGGTGTTTCTGAGTGAATCGACTCCGGCCAGGATCTGGAAGATCCCCCTCCTTTCGTAGATATCGTCCTTCGTGATCCGCGTGTACATCTCTTCCAACTTTGCGTCATCGGCCGGGGTGCCGAGAAAGGCGTGCGTCGCCAGCAATGCGCCTGTGCTGACGCCGCCTACGACATCGAACCGCGGCCGCCGTCCGCTCTCGCGCCAACCAATGAGGAAACCGGCCCCAAAGGCGCCGTTCTGACCGCCGCCGGAGAGGCTAAGCACGTTCAACGCGTGTCCGCTTTCGCGCTCCAGATAGCGTACGAAATTATCACCAGGAATGGCCGCTACATCGGCAAACATGGGCGAAAGTTGTTTTGGATTCAGCGGTTCGTATCCATTCTGCAAAACGGCGTACTTTGGCACGTTTAGAGAGAGTACCCGCTCAGGAGGCGATCCACAGGCGGCCAGAAGCAGCAAAGCCAAAAGGGCGACTATGTGAAGGGCCGTGAAGCGCGCTGGGGCTAACATTTCTAACCTGTCTCCCATTAAGAAATTGAACAGCTAGGACTTAGCGTTGGTCCCAAAAGCAAACATCCAAATGCCAAAGCAACCAAGATCCAATGAGCATTCTGAACGAAAAGCAAGGGATCGCGGCCACGGCCCCTCTTTACATCTTACTCGCCAAACCCCGGGTCACCACCGGCGTCGAACGGCAACTTGTCAAGGTGCGAGATAAACTCCATCGGATCGAATGGCAGTTTCTTCATATCTACCGGCGGCTTGGATAAAGCAATTGTCGCCGGTCGCGCATTGGAGATGCCGGTGTACGCTGGTCCGCGTTTGTGGTGTCGATCGGGGTACTTCTGCTTCCAAAGCTCATGTCTGGCCCGCATGCGTTTGAACGGCTCCTTGAAATGAAATCCGCCGACGACGATCGGATTGACCTCTCGATGATCGTTCAAAAGATCGAAAACCGAAGTGATCCCGGATTTGGCTTGCCCCGGATCGGCAGAGATCCAGTGCATTTTATAATGATCCTTTACAGTCGCCGCCAATTCTGGCCCCTGGTAGATAAATACGTGGTCGCGGTGACCATAGGTATCGCCCTTGAGCAGCAATGCGGTCTGATCAATGCCATCGATTATGCGGTCGGTTGGGATATTGTCTTTTGCCCCAGCCAATCGTGCGAAAGTGGTGAATAGATCGGTCTGATGAATAATATCGCCAGCCACTTGACCAGGCTCGATCATGCCCGGCCACAAGGCCGCGGCTGGAACGCGAACGCCGCCTTCGGTATAGTCACCCTTACCACCGCGGAACATACCCTCACCGAGACCAGCACCAGCGGGTGGATTGTGGGTCATCGGCCCATTATCGGCCATGGCAACGATAAGTGTGTTTTCCGCTATGCCCAAATCTTCGAGAGTTTTGCGCAGGAGAGCAATGTCAGGTTCGATCACTCGCTGATAGTTTTCGCCTACCATGCCCCGCTGGAGCGTTACCTTTTTAGGGCTGGGAATGAATGAGATCCACAGGGGCCACCAGGCGACGTAAAATGGCCTTTTTGCTTCGGCGCTTTGTCGGATGAATTCGATGGCCCGTTTACGTCCCTCGACATCAAAATCATTGTAATCCTTCAGTTCCTTGGAGCCGTTACGCCATTCCTTGGCCTGCTCGCCTTTTTTGCCTTCAAGATAGAAAACATAGGCTTCATCTTGAACAAAATTCTTATCAAGCTGGTAGGGATTTTTGGCAAGAAGTTCTTCCTTCATCCCGATGGTCGCATTCGCGCCCTCGCCGATTTTGTTGTAAAGGCTGGTGACTTGGTTGTAGAGCGCCCAAAAAGCAACATCAAAACCCTGGTTATGGGGATAAGATTCCTCCGTATCGCCTAAATGCTGCTTGCCGAAGAAGCCTGTGGCATATCCTGCACCAGAGAGCACCTCGGCAATTGTGACGTTCTCTGCCGCCAATCCGGTATACTCAATTGGAAATCCGATCTCCCACGTTCCCGTTCGAATGGCAATCTGTCCCGTCAATGATGCCGAGCGGCTCGGCGTGCAACCTGGTTCGGTATACATCCGGGCAAACAACATACCTTCCGCTGCCAGTTTGTTCAGGTTTGGTGTGTCGTAGCCGCGGATCTTTTGATAAATCCGGTCGCCAAAGGCCATCGGGGGCTGATCGTCCCACATGTAGTGAATGATATTTGGCGGTGTGCCGTATTTTTTCCTTAATGCTGCAAGCCTTTGATCCAACTCTTTACCTTCGACTTCCCAGACTTTTCCGTTCTGAGCCTCCAGTATGTAGTACTCGGCGTCGTGGACGATACTGTTCGCCGCTACTGCCGAATTTGTTGCGCCAAACGCAATCGTAGCACTCGTAATTAGGCCGGCTAACCAAAAGCCAAATTGTCGCTGCTTCATATTTGCCCCACTGAATTTGCATTAGAAGTATCTTTAAGATGCCAATACTGTTCAAGATCATTCTTAGAAAAATTGCTAGTCGACCCTATGTCTCCAATTGGCATACTTTAATGGCACTGGCTCCGAGCATCGAATTCCGCTCGCACCCCAATAGCGAGCCAAACCCGACAAATCGATGACTGTCGGGCCTGACCCTTTGCCGCCGCTCGCGTAACTGAGATCCCGGCGGTGATGACCCAGATAGCAGTTCCTGAAATCCGGGCCGGATATCACACTGCCAGGACGTGGCCGCAGACCCGGCAGAGCTGGAGTACGCCTACACCTTGGTCTCGTGCAGTGATGGGATGGCTCATCGCCGCACAGGGTGCGCCGGTCGTGATCAAAGTCAGTGCGCTGATCCGCCACCTAGACCACGTTCACAGAATATCTCGTATTTGACGCTAAAGGACGCCAATACCTCATCGATTTTTTGGATCAATTCATCATTCTTGTTTGCGCCGCTCACAGTGACCGTGGCCAATGTGCCGTGAACATCGCTGGCGCCGGCCGCCACGGTAATTTCCACGCCGGCCGCCTCGGCCACCGGGACAAGCAATTCCGTAAAGACCCGTTCAATTGCGTCCCATCGCAAGGCGGGTTTGAAGATCTTGCCCACGGCGGTTTGCGGCATGGTATCCAAGAGAAACAAGTTGACCGGGTTGGCCGCGCGTTCGGGAATATGCTCCCGTGCAAACGCCTGCAGTTCCTCGGCGCTGGCCTGGGCCCCTGGTTTCAGCTGCACATAGGCGACAGGTAATTCACCGGCATAGGAATCCGGCTTGCCAATGGCGGCGGCCAATTCCACGGCAGGGTGCTGATGCAGGGTTTCCTCGATCACCGCCGGGTCAATGTTGTGGCCGCCGCGAATAATCAGGTCCTTGGCCCGCCCGGTCAGCCAAAGCCGGCCCGCGCCATCAAAGCGGCCAAGATCGCCCGAATTCAGCCAGCCATCCGGCAACAAAGCGCCGGCATTGTATTGTTCCTGAACATAACCGGGCGTGACACTGGGGCCGCCAATGACCACGACGCCAATTTCGTCCACATCGCAGTCCCGCATGATGCGGCCATCATCGTCCAGTTGCACCGCCCTGACCTGGCAATGGGGCATGACGATACCGGCGCTGCCGACGGCCGGTTCGCCGTTTCGCGGCAGCATGGTGACGAAGGATGTCGTCTCGGTCATGCCGTAACCTTCCAGCAGGGGCTTGCCCAGGCGTTCGTTCAAGGCCCGTCCAACCTCCGTCGGCATGGGGGCGCCGCCCGTGAAACCATGGCGCAGCGACGAGATATCGGCGTTGCCAATGGGAATATTCAACAACGCGCCAAATACCGTCGGCACGGTGCCTAAAATGGTAATCCGGTGCTGATGGATAATCTGCCACATATCGCGCACCGTGGACGGGTCGCGGTAGCCGTTGGGCGCAAGGACGACCAGTGTCGTGCCATGGGCCAGGGGCACCAGACCGCAGACGATGGAACCGCCGATGTGGAACAGCGGCAGGCCCGTGGTCAGGCTGTCATCGGGGCCATAATCGATAGCGGCGCCGGTACTCCAAATCTGGCAGGCCTGCATGTAGTGGGTATGCTGGGCCAGTTTCGGCGTGCCTGTGGTACCGCCGGTGTGGAAGTAGGACGCTATATCGTGCGGCTGGATCTGCCGGCCGCTGATCAGATGGTCATCGGGGTAGGCCGCCCGGGTTTCAGAAAAGGATTTGATCCCGTCCGCCAAATCGCCGCTCCCCACCTGAAAGGTCACGGTCAGTTCCGGCAGGGCGGCGCGCAAGGTCTCCACCTTGGCCCAGATTTCGGGGCTCAATTGCGGGCCGGCTGCAACCAGAATTCTACAATTGGCTGCCTGCAGGATCTTTACGATCTGCCAATCCTCCAACATCGGATTGACCGCGTTGACGATGCCCGCCGCCTCGCCGCCCAGAATGGTGCAGTAAGCCTCTTCGCACAACGGCAGCAGGAAGGACACGACCTCTCCCGGGCGCAGACCGTGGTCGTGGAACATGTTCGCCGTTTGGTAACAGTCAGCCATGAACCGGCCATAGCTGACCTGCCGCGGTGGCGCCTCGACATCACCGGGCAGCAGAAATTTCAACGCAATGTTGTCCGGGTCTTCCTCGGCGCGCAGGCGGATGGCGTCAAAGGCGTTGGTTGCGGTCAGCAGGTCTTCCAGCGGCGTCTGTTCCAGCGCCCTGGCATCGGCATTGTCACGGATCAGGCTGCGCATGGCTCACGACCTCCTGTTTGGCATCGTCTTGCACAAAGTAATCATCCAGTCAGGCATAACTTATCCTAGAGAATGTCGAGGCTGGCTGGGCTCTGGTCTCGGGCGAACAAATCAGCCGTCCAGATCCAGCGCCGCCGCCACGACCATTCTGGTGACATTCTCGACCAAAAGATCAATCTCCCGATCCCTCAAATGCCATTGGCGGAACGGCATAAAAGCCGTCAGAAACACCACGACTTCGGCCAACAAGCTGTAGCGCCCATGATCATCCTCGCGGCCTGTCAGGCGCCCAATATCGAAGGCGACCTTATCCACCAGGTCGGCATCCCTTTGCAGCAGCCGGCGCCGGTCCTCCACCGGCAGTCGCCCCGCTTCACGGTAGGCCAGCAAAATCGCCTGTGAATTCTCGCGCCATGCAAACTGCAGGAAATTGCTGATATAGCTTTCAAGGTCAGTCGCGCTCGCGGTGTTGAATTCGGCCCGCATCGCATTGTCCGCACTGGGATTGTGCATGCGGTCGAGGATCCTGCGCAGGATATCCTCCTTGCCTTTCACATAGTCGTAGATCGACGCCTGGTTGACGGCCGAACGAGCGCAAATATCGCGTATGGTGGTGCTGCCATAGCCTTTTTCCAGAAACAGACCGAGGGCGGCATCCATGATTTGCTGACGTCTTCGGCGAACCAGTTTGCCGTCCTTGATGCGGCCACCATAGTCGTCAGAATCCGTCTGATGAGCGGCAGACGATGTCTTTTTTGTTTCGGGCATTTTTAATCAAACAGGTGACAGGCGACCGAATGGCCATTGGCGGCTTGCTTGATTTCCGGTTCCTCCGTCCTGCAGCGATCCGTCACATAAGGGCAACGTGGATGGAAATGACAGCCGCTGGGTGGATTCAACGGGCTGGGCACCTCTCCTTCCAGGAAGATATGCTCTCGCGCGGCCTCGGCCCTCGGATTGGGAATGGGAACGGCGGCGAGCAAAGCCTTGGTGTAGGGATGCTTTGGCTCGTGGTACAAATCCAGGCGGCTCGCGGACTCGACGATTTTACCCAGATACATGACCACGATCCGGTCGGAGATATGGCGCACAACCGCAAGATCATGGGCGATAAAAAGATAGGTCAGGCCCAGCCGTTCCTGCAGCTCTTCCAGGATGTTGATGACCTGCGCCTGGATAGAGACATCAAGCGCCGAAACGGGCTCGTCACAGACGATAAAGTCAGGATTTACGGCAAGGGCGCGGGCGATCCCGATACGCTGTCGCTGGCCGCCGGAAAACTCATGCGGGTAGCGGCCCCGCATGGCGGGGTCCAGGCCGACTATTTCCAACAATTCCGCTATTCTTTCGTCGAATTCGGCGCGGCTACCCGCCATGTCGTGCACCACAAGCGGCTCGCCAACTATGGTAGCGATGGACATCCGGGGATTCAGCGAGCCAAAAGGATCCTGATAGATCATTTGCATACGGCGGCGGACCGACCGCATTTCCGTCTTTGTATAATTGGCGATGTTTTCGCCTTCGAAAATGATTTCTCCCGCCGTGACGGGCAACATGCGCAGGATCGCCAGGCCGGTGGTGGATTTGCCACAGCCGCTTTCACCCACGAGGCCGACCGTTTCGCCGCGGTGCGCATGAAAACTGATGCCGTCAACGGCCTTTATGTCGCCGATGTGCCGCTTGAACAGGATGCCCTTTGCCACCGGAAAGTGCACTTTGAGGTCACGCACCTCGAGAATTCGTTCTTCATTGCCCGTTGACATCAATCCAACACGCCTTCTTATGTTCATCAGCAACGGTTTCCAGTTCCGGGCGCTCCACGGCGCATCTGTCAATGGCATGGCGGCAACGCGGCCGAAATGGGCAACCGGGCGGGAGTTTCGCGAGATTTGGCGGCTGGCCTTCAATGGGGATCAGCTTTTCCTTGACGTCGTCATCCAGGTTCGGAATAGACGCCATGAGGCCGATGGTATAGGGGTGGCGCGGATCATCGTAGATACTGATCGCGGTGCCGGATTCCACGATGCGTCCGGCGTACATCACGTTGACATGATCGGCGTACCGCGCCACTACGCCAAGATCATGGGTAATCAGGATCTGTGCGGCCCCTTGTTCCTGGGTCAGTTCCTTCAATAATTCCAGAACCTGCGCCTGCACTGTGACATCCAGTGCCGTGGTGGGTTCATCCGAGATGATCAGCTTTGGACTGCAGGATAGCGCCATGGCAATCATCACCCGTTGCCGCATGCCGCCTGAAAACTGATGCGGATAATCGCGCGCACGATTTTCACCGTCGGAAATTTGCACCTTGGCCAAAAGCTCGACGCAGCGGGCCATGGCGGCGTCCCGTGGCAAATTCTTGTGCACCTCGATGGGTTCGGCGACTTGTTCGCCAATGGTCAAAACCGGATTAAGGCTTGTCATTGGTTCCTGAAAGATCATGGCGATTTGATTACCCCGGACTTCGCGCACTTCTTCATCGCTCAATTCCAGCAGATCGCGGCCATCGAAAATGACCTCCCCATCGATAATTTCGCCCGGGGGACTGGGGATCAGGCCAAGTATGGAGAGCGCGGTAATGCTCTTGCCGGAGCCGCTTTCACCGACAATGGCAAGGGTTTCGCCAGCCTGCACATCGAAACTGACGCCGTCCACGGCCTTCACGACTCCCGCATCCGTGAAGAAATGGGTCTTCAGGTTTTTGACTTGCAGAATGGCTGGCACGAAAAAATCCTCTTGCGCTCAAAATGGCGGGCAATTCAAGCGCCGGCAAACTCGGGTCTATGGAATAATCAAATGAATGACGATGCCGTGGCCGGGATGTGGGCCATTTGCCCACATCCCGGTGCGTCCACGATCATGGTAAGCGACAGGCTTAGAAACCCATCTTTTTCTTCATCTCCTGATCGATCCAGATCCGGGCATAAATCGGGCCTGGACGAACCGCGCCCACGCGCAATTCACCATTGTAGTTTTTCACCCATGGCCAATGGGCGCGATAGAACACATCGGTCGGCAACCAGACATGGGGAACCTTTTCCTCGATAATGTAGCGGTTCAGGGCGACGAGTTCGCCTTGTGCCTTCGCCTCGTCGGTTTCCTTCGACATCGCCGTCCAACGTTTGTCAAAGCCTTCGTCCGCATGCATCGCCGGGTTCCAGGTCTGTCCGCTCACAAAACTCTTGCGCAGCACCTGAATTGGGTTGCCGCTGCCGTTGTTCATCAGATAACCGACGGACTGGGTCTCCTTGCGCATCTGTGAGCGGAAGGCGGCATATTCCAGCGGCTTGAGATCTATGGTGACGCCAATCCGCTGATAATAAGCCTGCAGCATGGGAACCAGATCAACGTGATAGGGCGAACATGTGCAATACATCATCTCGAATGTAAGGCCATCCGGATAACCGGCTTCCGCCAACAGGGCCTTGGCCTTCTTCGGGGCGTAGCTGAACAGCTCCTGACCCTTGGGCGAAAGCTTGTCGATCGGCGTATAGACGCTTTTCCAGGCGCTCGAGAACGGATAATTCAACGACGAGCCATCGCCATTCAGCAAGGTTTGCAGGATCTCCGGCTGGTTCACCGCCAGGTTCATCGCGCGGCGGACCCGAACGTCGTTGAACGGCTTCTTGTCGTTGCGCAACGCAATGAACGTGCCCGTCGTGGACAGGCCTTTCTTTAGAACAAGCTCGGGCGCGGATTTCTTCAATTCATCCACGAACTGCCAGCGGATATTCTCCATGATGTCCGCTTTACCCGTGCGGATATTGGCAATCGCGGTCGCTTCGTCCTTGACCAAATGATAGACCAGCTTGTTATTGAGCGGGAGCTTGTATGACTTGCCGCCGATTTTCGCACTGTCCCAATAGTCGTCGTTCTTGACATAGGTCTGATGGCTCGATTTCACGACTTCCGTCACCTTGTAGGGACCGGAACCGATCGCATTCTTCCAATCGGCCCGCGCCTTGTCTTCAAGCTTGTGATACTCGGGGGGCAAAATAGCCGAGAAATAACCCCAGGCCAGGCGATAGGCCCAGTTGGCGTTGTATTCGTTCAGATGGGCGATGACCGTGTGCTTGTCTTTCGCTTCCCATCGGTCGATGAAGGCCCAGTAGTTGGGGATTTTGCGTTTCAACGTCCACATATGGGTGAAATGGTAGGCCACGTCGTCGGCGACGATTTCACGCTTTTCCATGACCCCCGGCTTCGTGGGCCAATACACACCCTTGCGGAGCTTGAACACCAGCTGCAGCGGATCTTTCTTCAGTTCAACGCTTTCAGCGATTTCACCGCGCATTTGATCCGGCGGGATATAGGCCTGAGCGACAAAATCATTGTCGTTGCTGCCACCCGGTCCGCGCGCTAAATCACCCGCGAACAGTTGATCCAGATGCAAACCATCATGGTTTTCCTTCCATATCCATTTTTGATAATCCCAGGACAGCGCGTTCAGCGTCCGGTAGTAGGATATGACATTTACCGTGCCACCCAGCTGTGGTTCCTCGGCGGAAGCGGCGCTGACCGCCCCCAGCGAAATGGTCGCGGCACATGCCCCGACCAGCCATTGTTTGATAGTCGACCTCATTGTATTCCTCCTGTCATGAGATATTGGCGATGTAGTGCTTGATCAAAGTCCGTCTCTACCTTTCGAAATTCACCTGCACAGCTTGCCATTCAGGTCCTCCGCTTGTTCCGGGGCTTGCCGCCGCCGTAGCGGCCGCCGCCGCCGCGCAGCCGGGGGTCAAGTAAATCCCGCAAGGCGTCGCCAAACATGTTGATGCCGTACACAACGATTGTCAGCGCAACGCCGGGCAGAATGGCCAGCCATGGGGCCAGAAACATATAGCTCTTGCCTTCGATGCTGAGCATGCCGCCCCAACTGGGGGCTGGTGGCGGGATGCCCAGACCTAGGAAACTCAAACCGGACTCCGCCAGGATCACCGCCGCCAGGCGCGTGGTGAACAGCACGATCACCGGCGCCATGATGTTGGGCAGGATATGGCGCAGCAATATGCGCGGCGTCGAAGCGCCGATCGTTTGCGCCGCGTGCACATACATATTCTCCCGGGTCGACAAAACGGCGCCGCGCACAATTCGCGAACCGGCAATGCCGTACAGCAGTCCCAGCACCAGAATGACCTGCCACATACCCGGCCCGAGAATCGAGACCGCCACAATCAGTATGATCAGGTCCGGGAAGCTCATCCAGGCATCGACAAATCGCTGTGATGCCATGTCAATCCGGCCGCCAAAGAAGCCGGCCATCAGGCCCAGGGTAAGTGAAATGATGATGGACAGCGTCGTCGCCGAAAACGCAATGATGACGGAAATCCGCGCCCCATACACAATGCGGGAAAAGACATCCCGGCCAAGCTGGTCCGAGCCCAGCAGGTAGGTGCCCGTTTGCTTGTTGAAATCAGCGTCGAAGTAGGTGTATTCGCCACCCGGCGGCTTCAATTTATCCAGGGGATGAATAACGTTGAAACCCTCCGTCGCTATGAAGTCCGCGAATATCCCGGTCAACAGAAGAATAAGGAAGATAATTGCGCCAAAGGCGCCCAGGGGCTTCTCGCGAAAAAGTCGCCCAAGAAACTCGAGCACAAGGCTCCGCGGCCTGCTTGTTTTCGCCAATCCTTGTGCCGATGCTGTCGCTTCCGTCATGTACCTGTTTAGCCTCGCTGCCGGAAATTCGGAAAACCGTTGGAATAGTTATCGCGGTGTCAATCAGTCATCATATCGGACCTTTGGATCGAGGAAGCCGTAGCATAGATCCACCACCAAATTGGTGGCGATGACAATAAGACCAACGACCAGAAATATTCCCGTGATGACCGGATAATCCCGGGCTGACACGGATTCCAGAAGCAACTGCCCGATGCCTGGAATTGTAAAGATCTGCTCGATAATGACCGTGCCGCCGATCAGGATGGGAACGAACAGCCCGATCAAGGTAATCACGGGGATCAATGCGTTCTTCATGGCGTGGCGCAGGATGATGACTCTTTCCTTCAGGCCCTTTGCCCAGGCGGTGCGGATATAGTCCTGGCGCAGCACCTCCAACATCATCGTGCGGGTCATGCGCATGGTCACGGCGGACAGGGCCAGACCCAGAATTAGGCTTGGCGTCAGGAATACCTGCAAATTCCGGATGGGATCGTCCAGAAACGGAACAGCGCCTGTCGGCGTGCTCCAGCCCCACCAGATGGCCGGCATGATGACAACCATTGTGCCCAGCCAGAAACTCGGAATAGACAAGCCCAGAATGGAGATGGTCCGGCCCACATGATCGCCCAGGGTTTCCTGGTGAATGGCGGAGTAAATGCCGATCGGTATGGCGATGACCAGGGCGAAGAACAGCCCCAGGGCGCCCAGTTCAAGTGTGTAGGGCAGGCGCGCCTTGATATCGTCGATCACCGGCGTGTCCTGCCACAGGGAATTGCCCAGATCGCCGTGCAGGACCAGCTTTTTGGCCCATACCAGATACTGCACATAGATCGGCTCGTGCAGCCCCAGGGCCTCGGTGATTTGTGCCCGGGTCTCTCTGTCAGAGGCACCGAAATCATTCTCGCTCAACATCAAATCAATTATGTCGCCGGGAATGAGCCGGATAACTGAAAAGACGATGATGCTTGCAAAAAAAAGCGTTGGTATGAGGGCAAGCAATCTGCGGATCAGATATGTCTGCATGAATTCTCCCTCGACCGGCAGCCTGATCCGTATCTTCGGATTGATAACTGACAAATGTCAGATTGACCCCCCTGTCGGAAAGAGTCAATCCGGCCCCGGATCATGGAAATCCGCCCAAAGCACATTCGGGTTAACCGCCAAGACCCTTGGCGACACCCTTCGCAAGCAGGCCGGCGATCTGATCTTCATCGTAGCCCAATTCCGCCAAAACCGCCTCGGTATCCTGGCCCAGGCGTGGCGGCGGCGTTTTGACGCCCGCGCCGCCATGGGCCATCTTGAAGCCGACGCCGGGCACCCGGTAACCGCGTCCCGTGACCTCGTCGGCGATGCAATGGATCATGCCCCGTTCCACCAGTTGGCGGCTGTCCATGATCTCGGCCAGGCCACGCACCTTGCCTGCGGGAACGCCCAGGACGCTCAGGCGTTCCTCCCATTCCAAGGCCGTGGCGCCGGCAAAGGCCTTCGCCAGCGCGTCCTGAACTTCGGCGACGAATTCGGCATTGCCTCCCCAGTCCCGAAAGCGTGGGTCCGAAAGCAGATCCGGCCGCGCGATAGCCTGGGTCACCGCCTGTGCCTGGGCCGGCGCATTGGCGGCTAGAGCCAGCAGACCGTCCGCGGTTTCAAACATGCCCGAAAATGGACTGCCGCTGGCGGCCCGGTCGCCTTGCCGCGGCGGCGGCGTCAGGCCCTGCAGAAAGGGCGCCAGCATGGGCGCCATGATGGCGATGGCTGCGTCCAACATGGCGACGTCGATGACCTGCCCCGCCCCGGAACGTTCGCGCTGAAACAGCGCCGAAGCGATGGCGAAAGCAGCCGAAAGACCGGCCACATAGTCGATCATGGGAAAGCCGACCCGGCGCGGCCGGCCGGCATCATCCCCATTTACCGCCATCATGCCCGAGACCGCCTGAACCACATGATCATAGGCCGGACGCTGGGCCATGGGGCCGTCCTGGCCGTAGCCCGAGATGGCGCAATAGATCAAACGGGGATTATCACGCCGCAGATGCGCCGTGCCCAGTTCCAGGCGATCCATCACCCCGGGGCGGAAATTTTCCGTCAGAACATCCGCCGTTGCCGCCAGGCGCCGGACGATTTCCTTGCCTTCGGGCGCCTTCAGGTCGACCACCACGGAACGCTTATTGGCATTCTGGGCCAGGAAGCCCGGCCCCAATCCGGCCGCAGCCAGCTCTGGATCGCCGCCGCCGAAGCGCACGAAATCCGAAGTGCCGGGTTGTTCAACCCGTATCACCTCTGCCCCAAGCAGAGCCAATTGATAGGTGCAATAAGGACCCGCCAGCACGCGTGTTAAGTCCAGAACACGGACGCCGGCAAATGGACGGCTCATATCTATGCAACTCCCAACGACTCGATTAGTGAAAGGAACGGTATTGCGCCCAAGCCACTTAGCGGTATCATGATCTGGTCTCAACACCGGCTGGCTAATTGGGATAGGCTAAGCGAAAACAAACCACTTGGGACGGGGAGATTATCATGAACAAGAAAGACCCAGTAACCATCAATCTTCGCCGCGGCGCGGCTTTTATCCTGGCGGCATCGATTGCCGCCGTATCAGGCTCCGTTCAGGCAGGGCCGAAAAATGGCGGCACCCTGACGGTAGGCCTTGAAACCGACGTCAGGGGTTTCGATACCGTCAAAGGCGGCGTTTACGGCGTCTCGGGACGTACCGTGTCCGGTGCGATCGAAGAGCCACTGCTAATGTACTCGGCTGATGGCAAGTGGGAGCCGCATTTGGCGACATCCTGGTCCAACAGCGATGACGGCAAAACCTGGACAGTGAAACTGCGCCAAGGCGTGAAGTTCCATGATGGCAGTGATTTTGATGCCGGCGATGTTGCGGCCCATTACAACCGGATCCTGGATCCCAAAAACAAATCCCGCTCGCGCGGCTTCATTACCGCCATCAAGGGTGCGGAAGCGGTGGATGCGCACACCGTCCGCTTCACTCTCGTGCATCCTTGGCAGGGCTTTTTAGGGACGATCGGCGGCCGCGATATGGCTTCACTGATTGAATCGCCGGAGCAAACGGCATCGGGCAAGCAGAACCGTTCGCCCATTGGCACCGGACCGTACATTTTTCAGGAATGGCGCGGCGGCGATCGCCTCATCGTAACCAAAAACCCGAATTATTGGGACAAGGACAAGATCCACCTGGATAAGATCGTTTATCGAATTCTGCCCGACCCCCAGACCCGTTTTCAGAGTCTCAAGGCCGGCGACGTGGATCTGGTCTGGACCGACCGCGGAAGTTCGATCGTCAACGCCAAAAAAGATAAATCCATAAACGTTTTCGTCCAGGATGGCGCCGGCTCGGGCCTGACTTTGCTGAATGCCAGCAAGCCGCCGCTCGACAACGAGATCGTGCGTCAGGCGGTCCGTCACGCCATGAATCAAAAGGCCGTCAATGCAGTTTTGTGGAAGAATACAAAAGCATTTGTCGAACATCCCACTGGCTTCAAATGCGGTGATGTGAGTTACCCGTATCACAACATGGAAAAAGCCAAGGAACTGGTGAAACAGTATGGCAAACCCATCAAGTTGCAGATGATTCACACAACCACGCCCCGTGGCCGTGAATTTGGCGAAATCAACCAGCAACTGATGAAGAAGGCGGGCATCGAGTTGGAGTTGCTACCGGTTGATCAGAACATTCTGGTCAAACGGGTTTTCACCAACGAATACATGATGAGCGGCTGGCGTGTCGCGGACTCGATCGATGTTGGCGCGCAGCTCTTCGCACTTTCCTACTCCAAGAGCCCCTACAACATCACCCGCAACAAAAAACCGGAATTGGACCAACTGGCCCTTGGTATGCGGACAGCGAAAACCATGGAGCTCAGGGAAAAGATGCAATGCAAATTGGCCGCATATATTAACAAGACCGGCAACATGGCCTTCGGCGGCGGCAATCGTTACCACATTATCACGCAGCCGAATATCAAGGGCATGCGGGCCTTCAGCTATGGCACGCCATATGTCTGGTATCTGTGGAAGGAAAACGGTTAGGCCTGCAAGGCGCATGAATGTGCGGCGTCCGGACAACTAGTGGACACAGCAGATGCGCTATCTCGCATCCAGGCTAGGGCATTTGCTGGCGGTCTTGTTCTCCGTCACCATTCTAACCTTTGTACTCGTGAACGTCCTGCCCGGCGATATCGCCTATGATATCGCCGGGCTCGACGCTTCGGAAAAAGAGGTTCAGGCCATCCGCGAGGATCTGGGCCTCAATCGACCGGTCTTTATTCGCTACGTCGAATGGCTGGGCGGCGTCCTGACGGGCGACTGGGGACAATCCTACCGGACCGGCGAACCGGTCCTCGAAGCGATCATGAGCCGCTTCCCGGTGTCTTTGGAGCTGGTCATCATCGCTCAGGTCATCGCGCTGCTATTAGCGGTGCCACTTGGCGTTATCAGCGCCCTTCGCGCCAATAGCCGATTTGACAGAGTGGTCGCGGTTGCCGGTTTCTTCTGTCTGTCGATACCCAATTTTATGATGGCGATCATTCTGATCTACGTCTTTGGCCTTTGGCTGAATTGGTTACCGGTGACCGGTTATGAACCCATATCCGAGGGCCTTTGGGCCAACCTTAGAAATTTTATTCTGCCGGCCTCCAGTTTTGCTCTTGCGGAATGGACCGTGCTGGCCCGCGTCCTGCGTTCCGACATGATTGGCGTGCTGCAGGAAGACTATATCTCCATGGCCCGGGCCAAGGGCATGCCTGTGCGGCGGATCCTATGGGTTCATGCCATGCGGCCGTCCTCATTTTCATTGATCACCCTGCTCGGCCTGCAGGTTGGCGCGTTGATCGGCGGTTCAATCATTATTGAATCGATCTTCGCGCTACCCGGCGTCGGCCGCCTGCTGGTGGGTTCGGTTTTCGCCCGCGACTTCTTGATCATTCAAGGCTGTATCACCTTGATCGCCGTAGCCTACGTCGTAATCAATTTTGCCGTCGACGTCTGTTATGCGCTGCTTGACCCAAGGGTCAGAACGGCGAGGTCCCATGGCTAGTGCGACCACCCAGGAACGGCTCGATCAGACCGGCAACCAGGAGCAGGAAAACCAGGCCGCCCAGGCAGCTGCCCGTAAGCGGGCGCGGTATGGTCCGTTTTTCTGGGTCCCCCTGATTTGGCTGGGGACCATCGTTTTTTGCGCGGCCTTTGCGGATATCCTGCCCTTACAGCCAAATGACGAGATGGATTTCACGGCCATCAGTTCGCCGCCCTGGGAAGCCGAGGGCCATATTATGGGCACCGATCTGCAGGGCCGCGATGTGCTCTCGCGTATTATCTACGGCGCCAGGGTCTCCCTGACCGTCGGCATTGTCGCCACCGTAATCGGTATGACGTTTGGCCTGATGATCGGCTTGCTGGCTGGTTATTACCGGGGCTGGGTCGAAACGGCGATTACGCTCGGTCTGGACACTTTGCTGGCCTTGCCGGCCTTGGTGATCCTCTTGTTGGCCTCGGTAATTTTCGGCGGCAGCCTGACCGTGGTCAGCGTTTCCTTGGGATTTCTTTTGATACCGGCCTTCGCCAGGGTCAGCCGGGCCAACACGCTGAACTTCGCGCAACGGGAATTCGTCGTTGCGGCAAAGGCGATGGGCGCGCGTGATGTGCGTATCATCGTACTGGAGATATTGCCGAATGTCGTTTTGCCGGTTGCCGCGTACGCCTTGGTCGTGGTCGCCTTCGCCATCGTGGTCGAGGGCGCCTTGAGTTTCCTGGGCTTAAGTGTCCCTTCGCCGATGCCAAGCTGGGGCGGCATGATCGCCGAGGGGCGCGAGTCCCTGGGCGAAACGCCGCATATCAGCTTCATTCCGGCAACGGTGATGTTCCTGACCGTGCTGTCCTTCAATCTGGTTGGAGATGCTCTGCGCAGCAAACTCGCCGACCTGCGCGAGAGCGCGCTTTAGAGCGTGTCGCCGTCAATCCCCGGTCAATGGGAAATGGCAGGCCAGGGTATGGCCGGGGGCTATCTCTTCCAGCGGCGGGACGACCTGGGTACAGAGATCCTGCGCCTTCGGGCAGCGGCTATTGAAGCGGCAGCCCGAAGGCGGGTTGATCGCGGACGGTAATTCACCTTCTTTCATGGCGATGGGCTGAGGTGGGCGGCCCGGATCGGCCTCGGGAATGGCACTCAACAGGGCGGCGGTATAGGGATGCGCCGGCTGACGGTAGAGAGTGTCGGAATCGGCAAGCTCGCAAATTCGGCCCATATACATCACCGCAACCCGGTCGCAGACCACCTTGACCACGGAAAGGTCATGGGAAATGAACAGCATGGTCAGGTGATAGCGTTCCTTCATATCGAGAAGCAGATTGATGATCTGCGCCTGGATCGAGACGTCCAGCGCCGATACAGGTTCATCGCAGATCAGCATCGATGGTTCCGAGACCAGCGCCCTGGCAATGCTGATACGCTGACATTGCCCGCCCGAGAACTGAAACGGCCGCCTGTCCAGTGAGGTTTCGGGGTCGAGGCCAACCGCCTCCAGAACCTCGCGAACCCGCGCCTTGCGCTCCTCCGGCGTGCCTTCGCCCATGACCACCAGCGGCATCTCGACGATATCCGAGACCTTTCGGCGTGGATTGAGCGAGGAAATCGGGTCCTGAAATATCATCTGGAACTGTTTTCGCTGGCGCCGCAGCTGACTGCCATTGAGCGCGGCGAGATCGACGCCGTTCAAGATGACTTTGCCCGAGGTCGGCGCGGGCAACTGCATCACGGCCCGCGCGGTGCTCGATTTGCCACAGCCTGACTCACCGACCAGGCCCAGCGTCTCACCCGGATAGATGTCAAAACTGACACCGGAGACCGCATGCACCACTTCCCGTTTACCGAGACGAAATTCCATCACCATGTCCTCGACCCGCAGCACGGGATCGGGCATCGACGTTTGTTGTGGTATTGCCGACGGCATTATGCTGCCGTCTCCGCCACCGGCACGCCAACAGGCCGCCAACAGGCAAATGCGTGTTCGGACCCGACTTCGGACGCCAAAACCGGTTCCTCTTCGCGGCACCGTTCCTCGGCCCTGGTGCAGCGCGGCGCAAAGCGGCAACCGGGCGGCGGATAGATCAAATTGGGCGGCTGCCCGCTGATGGTTCGCAGGCGGGCATGGGTTGGATGGTCAAGATGGGGAATACTCTCCATCAACGCCTGGGTGTAGGGCATTCGGGTATTGCCGAACAAGTCTTTGGTCGAGGATCGCTCGACCATCTTGCCGGCATACATCACTGCTATTTCATCTGTCCGCCCGGCCACCACGCCAAGATCATGAGTAATCAGGATCATCGACATATTTCGTTCGCGCTGCTGTTCGCGCAGCAGATCCAGGATGCCCGATTGCACAGTGACATCCAGCGCCGTCGTCGGTTCGTCCGCGATCAGCAGCTTGGGTTCGCAGGCCAGCGCGATGGCAATTGCCACCCGCTGCCGGATGCCGCCTGATAGCTGATGCGGGTACTGATCGATGCGGCGTTCCGGCGCGGAAATGCCAACTGCCCGCAACAACTCAACCCCGCGGTCGTGCGCTTCGGCCTTTGTCATGCCAAGATGATGGATCAGGGTTTCCGAGATCTGAGCCCCAACTTTCATCACCGGATTAAGCGAGGTCATGGGATCTTGGAAAATCATCGCCATATCCCGGCCCCTGATGGCGCGCAACTGCTTCTCGCCAAGAGCCCGCAGGTCCTGACCGTTGAACAGTATTCGGGCCCGCTCGGAAATCTTGGCGCTTGCGGGCAGCAGCCCCATCAAGGTACGGCACAGGATCGTCTTGCCACAGCCGGATTCTCCGACCAGACCCAGCGTGACCCCTTGTTTCAACGTAAACGACACGCCGTCGACGGCACGGACAAGACCTCGTGCCGTCATAAAATGGGTGTGCAGGTTCTCGACCCGCAAAAGCAGTTCCTGTTCGATGTGACCCCCCGGTATTGTGGGGAAAGTCTAGCCGAATAGGCGGGGGATGGAAATAGTCGGCGCGCGGAAGCCGGTCGCGAAAAATGCTAAGTCTGAGCGACCGCGGCCCCGGATTTTTTCGGTGCCCACCACCGCAATCTACCCTATCGTTAGGGCGATCCAATTTTTTCAAATCCTTGGGAGAGCGCCGAATATGTCCAACAGCCCCAGCCTTCGCGATCTGTTACAGGGCCCCGAAATCGTCGTGGCGCCGGGGGTCTATGACGCCTTTGGTGCCCTTATGGTGGAACGGGCCGGCTTTGCCGCAGCTTATCTGTCTGGCGCTTCAATTGCCTATACCCGCTTTGGCCGGCCGGACCTGGGCCTGGTGGGCATGGACGAGGTCGCCGCTGTTCTCTCGGCCATCGGCGAGCGGGTCCAGGTGCCGTTGATCGTCGATGCCGATACCGGCTATGGCAACGCCTTGAACGTGATCCGCACCGTCAAACTATTCGAGCGGAATGGCGCTGCCATTATCCAGTTGGAAGATCAGGACCTGCCCAAACGTTGCGGCCATCTGGCCGGCAAAACCCTGGTGCCGGCGGCCGAAATGGTCGGCAAGATCAAGGCCGCCCTGGATGCCCGGCGCAGCGCGGACACCCTGATCATGGCCCGTACCGATGCTATCGCGGTCGAAGGCCTGGAAGCCGCGTTGGAGCGGGCCGAACGTTACCGCGAAGCCGGCGCCGACATCCTGTTCGTGGAAGCACCCCGGGACCTCGAGGAAATGCATGCCGTCACCAGCCGCCTGGGCGGCCAAGTGCCCTTGCTGGCCAATATGGTGGAGGGCGGCAAGACCCCCATCCTGCCGGCCCGGGAATTACAGAACATCGGCTATTCCATGGTCATCTTCCCGGGCGGCCTGGCCCGCGCGGTAGGTCATCTGATGGGCCGCTATCTTGACAGTCTGCGAAGCCACGGCGAAACCGGGCCTTTCCGTGACCAGATGATCGACTTTGACGAGATGAATGCGCTGATCGGCACGCCGGAAATGCTAGCCAGCGGCAACCGTTACGATGCGGCCAATTTTACGAACGAGGATGAGCGCTGATCCAATTCCGCCTTGCCATGATGCCCGCAGAAAACTATCAGACCGGCGTCTTGCCGTGACACCGCGAAAGGCCAAGCCATGAGTATTCTACCCGCCAATGGCAAACGGTTCGAGGTTCAGGTGCCCGTCGCGATCATTGGCGGCGGCGCCTGCGGCCTGGTCGCCGCCCTAACCCTGGCCGATGCCGGCATTGCGCCGCTGGTGTTGGAACGGGATGCCATGCCCACGGGTTCCACCGGATTATCATCGGGCATGATTCCAGCCTGTGGCACCGCCATGCAGCGTGCCGAAGGGGTCGAAGATACAGTCGAAATGCTGGTCCATGACATCCAGGCCAAGGCCCAGGATCAGGCCGACCCCGAAATCGTGCGGGCCGTCGCCGCGGCCTCCGGCCCCAGCGTGGAATGGCTGGTGGGGCGCCATGGGGTCGAACTGACACTGGTCGGCGGTTTCCTCTATCCGGGCTTTTCGGCCCTGCGCATGCACGCCCCGCCCTCGCGCCAGGGGGCGGACCTGATGGCAGGCCTGTTGCGCGCCGCGGAAAACGCCGGCATCGACATCATGACCAATGCCAGGGTCACCGATCTGGTGGCCGAGACCGATGGCCGCGTCGTCGGCCTGTGCCTGGAGCGGCCCGATGGAACAAGCGAGGAAATCGGCTGCCAGGCCCTGATCCTGGCTTGCAACGGTTTTGCCGGCAATCCGGCCATGGTGCGGCAGCATATCCCCGAAATGGCGGCGGCGGAATATTTCGGCCATCCTGGAAATCAAGGTGAGGCCGTCATCTGGGGCACGGCCCTGGGGGCGGCGGCGCGTCATATGAGTGCCTATCAGGGCCACGGGTCCGTCGCCACGCCCCACGGCATTTTGATAACCTGGGCCCTGATGATGAACGGCGGGTTCCAGATCAATAATCTCGGCCAACGCTTTTCCAACGAACACCACGGCTATTCAGAACAAGCGGTGGAAGTACTGGCCCAACCGGACGGAATTGCCTGGCTGGTCTTCGACGACCGGCTGTTAGCGCTGGGTCACCAGTTCGAAGAGTTCAACCTTGCAGTAGCCGCGGGCGCCATCCGCCACGGCGCCGACAGCGCGGCCCTTGCCCAGGCCATCGACGTACCCGCCGGCGCCCTGGCCCGGACCCTGGCCGAGACAAATGCCCATGCGTTGGGAGATAGCAGCGACCGCTTTGGCCGTGATTTTACCAGCCAACCGGCATTGCAAGCGCCCTACCATGCCATCAAGGTTAGCGGCGCACTGTTCCATACCCAGGGGGGCCTGGAAATCGATGCGGGGGCAAGGGTGCTGCGCCCCGACGGCAGCCCCCTGCCGAACCTGTTTGCTGGCGGCGGGGCTGCATGCGGTATATCGGGCAGCCAGGTTTGGGGCTACCTTTCCGGCAACGGCTTGCTCACCGCGGTCAATCTCGGCCGCCTGGCGGGGCAGACGGCAGCCACCTATATCGCCGCAATCGAAAAGGGGTATGCGACATGATTCAGGAACAGCAACGTAAGGCCGATGATTTCGCCACCCTGCACGCCGGACCGGAGACCTTTGTCATCCCAAATCCCTGGGACATCGGCACCACGAAGATTCTGACCGGCATGGGCTTCAAGGCGCTGGCGACGACATCGGCCGGCTATGCCTTCAGCCGGGGCCACATGGACGGCGTCGTTGGCCGGGACGAGATGTTGGCCCATGCCGGCGAACTTGTAGCGGCGACCCCCCTGCCCGTATCCGCCGATCTGGAAAACGGCTATGCCGACAGCCCGGATGGGGTGGCGGAAACCATTCGCCTGGCAGCGGGCACCGGCCTGGTCGGCGCCTCGATCGAGGATTTCACCGGTGACCGGGACGCGCCGATCTACGAAATAGGTCTGGCGGTGGAACGTATCGAGGCGGCCGTGGCCGCGGCACGGGAACAGAGCTTTCCTTTTGCCCTGACCGCCCGGGCGGAAAACTTCATTCGCGGCCGGCCCGACCTGGACGATACCTTGAAACGGCTGACAGCCTTTGAAGCGGCCGGGGCCGATGTTCTCTATGCGCCGGGCCTGCGCAGTCTGGAAGATATCCGCACGGTCTGTCAGGCGGTCAGAAAGCCGGTCAACGTGGTCATGGGTTTGACAGGCAGCGATATGACCACGGCGCAATTGGCCGAGGCCGGAGTGCGCCGCATAAGCCTGGGCGGTGCTCTGGCCCGCGCCGCCCTGGGGGCTTTCATGAAGGCGGCCAGGGAAATCCAGGCCGGCGATTATTCCTTCATCGACAACGCCGCTGCATTTGCCGATATCTCGGCCCACATGCGGGCGCAAGAATAGGCGCACTGTCAAGGCTGTCTTCAAGGCGCGCTGGAAATAGATAATGACGAACTGGCGGTTAGCCTGCCGGCCCGAAAGACTCCGTGTGGATACAGCCCGAGGCGATGCCTTGGCGCTCCAGGTCCGTTTGGAGGCCGGCCATGAAACGGGTAGGGCCGCATAGGAAGTAGTGAGTTTCGGCGTCATCAATCAGGCTCGCCAGAAGCGTGCCGTCAACGCGTCCCTTTCTGTCATAGTCAATGCCGGCCCTATCTTCGGGACGCGGCCTGCTATAGGCGACATGGACCAGAATGTTGGGCCGTCGCGCCGCCAGTTTGCGCACCTCATGGGCCAGCGGATGATGACCGCCATCTCGCGCGACATGGACGAACCAGACCGGGCGATCGCTGTTTTCGGCAGCTAGAGTGTGCAGCATGCTGACCATCGGTGTCATACCGACACCAGCGCTCACCAGCGCGACCGGACATTTGCTGCATGACAGAATGAAGGCGCCGGCCGGTTTGCGGCTATCGAGGATGGCCCCCGTCTCGACGTGATCGTGCAGGTAACGTGAGGCAAGCCCCTGTGGATCGCGTTTGACAGTTATCCGGTAACGTTTGGTGCTCGGCGCGCCGGAAAGGGAATATGTGCGGCGAACCGGTTCGGTGAAATCCGGCGCATCAAGCTCTAGCGGCAGATGCTGCCCGGACTCAAAGGTAGGAAGCGGGCCCGCATCCCGTGCCTCAAAGACAAAAGACGTCACATCTTCGCTCTCGCGGGTCTTCTCGATCAGGCGCAGGGAGCGCACGGCTTCCGCATCCGCGTCCCAGCGCAGAGGAACCGCGGCCGGCAGCTCGACAATCGCCTCGATATCAATGTTCACCAGACGCCGGGCGCCGGGAATGCGGGCCACGGCATCCGAGTCCCAATCAATTGTTGCCCGACCCGTCAATTGGAGCAGGCTGCCCGTTTCGAAATCCACGAAAAGCAATCCCACGCGAGGCTCAAGAACAAGATTACCGATGGTGTTGAAATGGTTGTTGCCGGCATAGTCTGGGAATACCAGGTGCGCCTCGTCAACGACCCGAATGAAGCCCCGTTCGCCACCCCTGTGCGAGGCATCCATGCCAAATGTCGCGTCTTCACCTTGATGGCGGTAGCCACTTGCAATGAAGAAGGTATCGGCGGATTCAATCCAGGCCCGCTGCGAGGGCGTCAGGTGCGCGTTTCTCACAGGGCTTCCAGCCTGTTCGCCTTCGACCCGTCGCCAGGCGCGCTCGCGAATATACTGCGGGCAGTTGCCGAAGCTCTGTACCACGCCGCAGACGATGCCGCCGGCAGCGGGACTATCCAGAATGCGGCCGTTCATCCGGTTGCGCCGGCGGGTTGAGAGTTCGATCCCGAGGATGCCGATGTCAGCGCCCGGCACGAAAGCCTCTTCCAGGGCATCGCCCGTGACCGGCGTGCCGTCGATAACAAGGGATTTCGGGTCCGGTGAGGTCACAAAGGCTTCCGGCCCTGTCAGCAAGGTCGCCCACGGCCGCCCCGTCCCGTCACGGGCAGCGACAATCAGGTATGGCAACGCGGTATGAAAGGCACGGTGTTCGTCGGGAAGGTGGCTGCGCACCACCTTGCGGGCCCAGGCCTCGATGTCGCGGACACCAAGGCGTTCCTGAACCTGCCGTTCACCTGGATGAAACGGCGAACTGTCTTGGTTCCCAGCCCCGGACATTGATTGGTCTCCCCACCAGCTTCCCGGCGGAACGCAGAAGCCAGCACTGCATCTGCACCGCCTTGCTCCCCCGCCCTTTCATTTGCAGCATTGACAAAGTCTAGGCACCGCAATTGCTGAAGTCCATGCATGCCAGCTATGGCCGTTTCATCTCTGAACGCTATCGCAACAGTTCCCTGGACGCGACGGTACCGGCAAACATTCGGCACGACATCACCGGCGCCTTCGGTCCGCGCCGCGTTCGACGAACCGCACTGGTCAAAGGGGACCTTGCGGCGGGACGTCTTTTCGCGCCGTTGGATATATCCTTGCCGATCGAGGCAGCCTACTATGTGGTCGCGCCAGAACAGACTGCGGATCTACCAAAGATCAAGGCGTTCCGGGAATGGCTGATTACAACCCTCGCAACAACGTAATACGAGGCCGCCCTGACAGGATATAGCCATGCCGTCGACACAAATTGGGCTTAAACGCGTTTACGAAACGGCTTCCACTGATGACGGATTACGACTGCTTGTCGAACGCCTTTGGCCACGTGGACTTACCAAGGCCGACGCCGCGATCGACCACTGGGTAAAGGATATTGCTCCAACCCCTACGCTGCGCACCTGGTATGGACACCGCCCGGAACGTTGGCAAGAGTTCCGCGCGCGCTATCGCCTGGAACTGGACGAAAACCAGGCAGCAATTAAGTCCCTGCGGGAATTGTGTGCGGGACAACAGGTAACATTCGTCTTTGCAGCCAAAGATGTACTTCGCAATGGGGCCGTCGTGCTCAAGGAATATATTGACGAGAAAGGCGGTTGAGGCTTGGCCATTGCCGACGGATGAGCCTTTTCCCTATCGATCCGATAAATCGCCAACGGCCAACATCATTGATACTGACAATCATTATCAATAGCATTCGAATTTGCGCATCGGCACATGATGGGCCACATGGGGAGACGACGCATGGCGGAACGATTTGACGCGATCATCATTGGCACGGGTCAAGCGGGACCATCGCTGGCGCAACGGATGACCGGCGAAGGCATGAAAGTGGCAATTATCGAGCGCAAACTGTTTGGCGGCACCTGTGTCAACGTTGGCTGTATACCGACCAAGACCCTGGTCGCCAGCGCGCGTGCCGCCTACATGGCGCGGCGGGGCGGCGACTTCGGTGTCGTTATTGATGGCGACATCAAGGTCGACATGAAGGCGGTCAAGGCCCGCAAGGACAGTGTGGTTCTGCAATCGAACCAGGGCGTCACGAACTGGCTGAAGAATATGGATAACCTGAGCGTTTTTGAGGGCCACGGCCGTCTGGAAAGCGCCAATGCCGTCAGCGTGGACAGTGAAGCTGGCAGCGAACGGCTGGAAGCCGATAAGATCATCCTCAATGTCGGCGGCCGCGCCCTGGTGCCTGAAATGCCGGGCCTCGACGACATCGGCTATTACACCAACGCCAATATAATGGACGTGGATTTTCTGCCCGAGCACCTGGTGATCATAGGTGGCAGTTACATCGGTCTGGAGTTCGCCCAGATGTACCGCCGCTTCGGCAGCCGCGTCACCGTCGTACAAAAGGGCGACCGGTTGATCCCACGCGATGATCCGGAGATTGGCGAAGCCGTCAGGGACATTCTCGAGAACGAAGGTATAGATATCAGATTGCAGGCGGAATGCGTTGGCTTCGCGAAGCGTGGCGGGCAGGTGGTGGTCAGTGCCAGCTGTGCGCCGGGCGATGAAGAGATTGTCGGCTCGCATGTGCTGCTGGCGGTGGGGCGTATCCCCAACACGGACGACCTGGGGCTGGCCGCGGCGGGCGTTGCAACCAACAGCCGCGGCTTTATCACGGTTGATGATCAACTGGCCACCAACGTGCCGGGCATCTGGGCAATTGGCGATGCCAATGGCCGGGGCGCCTTTACCCATACCTCCTACAATGACTACGAAATACTCGCTGCCAATATGTTCGACAATGATCCCAGGCGCGTTTCAGACCGCATTACGGCATACGGACTATTTATTGATCCGCCATTGGGCCGGGTTGGCATGACGGAGGCGGAGGTGCGCGCCTCCGGACGGCCGGCGTTGGTGGGAAAGATGATGATGACGCGTGTCGGCCGGGCCCGCGAACGCAGCGAGACCCAGGGTTTCATGCAAATCTTCATCGATGCCGAAAGCCATAAAATTCTGGGCGCGGCGATCCTCGGCATCGGTGGCGACGAGATCATCCACGCGTTGCTGGATGTTATGTACGCGGACGCGCCCTATACGGTGATACAACGCGCCATGCACATCCATCCCACTGTCACGGAATTAATCCCAACCATGCTGGGTGACCTGAAGCCGTTGGAATAGACGGTATCGGAGACAAAAGGCGCCCTATACAGCGCTGAATTGACCAAATTGGGGATCCATCAGTGAATTCCTTGACACTTATCCTGGCGGCCGGGTTGGCCGCCGCTGTCGGTTTCGCCGCACACCGGGCCAGTCTTTGCTCGGTCCGTGCGGTCGAGGAAATCCTGACCACCCGACGGGCCTTTATGCTCGCCGGATTTATCAAGTCAGCGTTGTGGGTCGTTGCTGTTACGCTGTTTGCGGCCTGGGCATTTGCCGATAATTTTGTGCCGGCAAGTATCTGGCGGCTATCCGTTCTTTCCGTCGCCGGTGGCGCCATATTCGGCGTTGGCGCCGCCCTGAACGGCGGCTGCGCCTTCTCCACGTTGACGCGGTTTGGCAGCGGCGATGCCGGTATGGTGATGACATTGGCCGGATTTGTCGCCGGCGCGGGTATATATGATCTTCTTGCCGCCAAAGGCCTCGCGGCGCCGCCTGTCGAGACCACGGCATTCCTGACAACACCAGCGACCTGGCGCATACCTATTACGCTGGCGCTCGTCACCTGGATGGCCTGGGAGATGGTGAAACTGCGCCGCCGCACCGATGGCCAAAGCTGGCGCCAACGCATGCTCGCCTCCCGCTATCGTTTGTCTACGGCGGCCGTACTCATGGGTATCAGCAGTGGGCTCTTGTATGTCCTGATCGGCGTGTGGCCGTATACCCGCCTGTTCAGCCAGACAGCGCGACATATCGCCACCGGTGCACCGACCCCGCCGGCTATTCTCTGGCTGCTGTTCGCGGCCCTGCTTGGCGGCATCATATTGTCCGCCTGGCAGGGCCGCCGCTTCAGCGGGCAATGGCGCCCGCGGCCAAAGTGGATCAGATATGCCATCGGCGGCATCGTAATGGGCTTGGGCGCAGCCATGGTACCAGGCGGGAACGACGTGCTGATACTGCATGCCATACCGTCGCTATCGCCGCATGCGGTACCGGCATTTCTAGCGATGCTTTTTGGTATCGCAGGGTCGTTGGCAGTGATGCGGGCGTTTGGCAGACAGATCCCGCGAATTGATTGTGGCGGTGACCTTTGTACCGCTGACGCAGACAGACCGGAGCCGTGATTGTCATCGCCGCCGATACCCATAGGCCACGATATTGCCGCTTTTGCCGGCTCTAATTCTTTCCGCAACAGACGCAATTGAGAGAATGCTACCGCTCCATCGATACTTTCGACGGTGGTAGGCCCATCACTTTACCGAAGGCAGCCGAGAAGGCGCTGGCGCTTCGGTAGCCATGCTGTTGCGCAACGCGAGAAATGGGTTCGCCCTGTGATAGCGCCTCAAGGGCGTTGTGGAAACGGATACGCTGGCGCCATCGATTAAAACTTATCCCCAGATCGCGCTCGAACAACCGGGCCAGCGTCCGTGTAGAGGCACCGGCAACCTCGGACCAGGCGTCCAGCGTCCGACGGTCCGAAGGATCGGCAAGCAGTTCGGCGCATAACCGTTGCAACCTTGCATCCTTGGGCAGTGGGATGTTCAGCGATAATTCGCGGGCCCGGCCAATCTCCTGTTCGATCATTTGCGCTATGAGGCCGCCCCGGCTGTCAGGTTCATACACGACCGGCTCTTCGCTCAGGGCCAGGATCAATTCCCGCAGCAGATTGGAGACCGCGACAACAGTCAACGCGCGGGGCCGGCCATGGGTTGCCTTTGCATCGATATACAACGTGCGCATATGGACCGCGCCATGCATGCTGACCGCGTGATAGGTTCCGGCGGGAATGTAAACGGCGCTGTCCCGGGGCACGATCCAAGCTTCCTGTTCGGTTCGCAACCGCATGATCCCGTCCGTCGCATAGAGCAGTTGATCGCGCTGGTGTTCATGAAGTGGAATGACAAACCCGTCGGCAAAGCTTTTGGACATCATCCCAATTGCCTGGGGTAAATCCTGATAATCCCGTGGGTCCGTACTGCGAGTTTTCTGGGCAGTCATGATTCCTGCATCTTCAATGGAACGGATTTTGGCATAAACACGACGAAATTTGGCATGACATCGCATTTCCGCCAAGTGTAAATTGACATGATCGACCAATATGCGTGCCTTACGCGATTCTCCGGGAGGTGCGCGCCCATATAGGGGACTGCACGCTCATGGAACGGGAACGGTTGTATTTCTTTATGCTGAACATTGGCCATTTCCTTGACCATTTGTTCACATTGGTTTTCGCGACGGTCGCCGCTTTGGTGCTGTATCGGGAATGGGGGATCGGCTATGCGGAGCTTCTGGCCTATGCAACGCCCGGATTTTTCGCCTTTGGTGTCTTCTCTTTGCCGGCAGGTTGGCTCGCCGACAAATGGAGCCGTGACGGTATGATGTGTGTGTTTTTCGTTGGCATTGGCCTTACGTCTATCGCCACCGGCTTTACCGAGACACCCTTGCAGATTGGCATTGGTTTGTTCGTGATCGGCATGTTTGCGGCCATATACCACCCCGTAGGTCTCGCCATCGTCACCACGAAATGGCGCAACACCGGCATGCGGATCGCGGCAAACGGCGTGTGGGGTAATCTGGGGGTTGCCAGCGCCGCGCTCGTTGCCGGCTACCTGATTGACAATGGCGGTTGGCGCATGGCGTTTATTCTTCCGGGCATCTTCTCGATTGCCATGGGATTCGCTTACATGACCCTGCGCTGGAATAATATTCAGGCAGAGCGAAGAGCGACGAAAGCGGCGGAAACCAAGGTCAAGGTAAGAGCGTCGCCGTCCTACCGGACAATGTTGATACGCGTATCGGCGATTGTGTTTTTGACGACCGCCGTGTCCTCGGTGATCTTTCAAGCGACAACATTCGCCTTGCCGAAAATTTTCGACGAACGTCTGCAGGGCCTTGCGACAGAACTGTCCGGGTTGACCGACCTCGTCGCCGGCGCGGGCCAGGGAGATGTGGCGACGGTAATCGGGACGCTGGCATTCATCGTATTCGCGGTGGCCTCAATCGCTCAGCTGGTGGTTGGCAGCATGCTCGACCGCTTCGGACCACGGCACGTCTTCATGGTTGTGGCGATCATCCAGCTGATCTTTTTCTCGGCGATGCCGGGTTTGACCGACGGGATCGCGCTCGCGGTGGCACTGGGCTTCATGCTCGGCGCCTTTGGCCAAATTCCCATCAACGATTACATGATCGGCAAGACCGCCAGCGGCGCCTACCGGGCGCGCATTTATGGCGTTCGCTATGTCGTAAGTTTCACGGTTTTGGCAGTCGCCTTGCCGTTGATCGCATTCGTCTATCAAAATTGGGGCTTCGACACCCTGTTCCGCATCCTTGCCGGTGCCGCCGTGGTTATACTCATTGCCGTGACGATACTACCCAGACGGTTACCAAGCCCCGAAGCCGCGCCGGTCGCTGCAGAGTAGAAATCAGCTGGCCACCTCTTAAAGATATAGTGCACATTTGTTACTTTTATCCGATAATGTAGGCAATCGTTAACAATCCATTGTCGGGCGAATGATTATGCGGGCTCTGCTCATAGAAATCGTTGCCGCCATTGTGAATCGCATCGATAGGATGCGGCATAACAATGGTTCCAAGCGCTGCAGCACCGCAGGTTTCGTAGGGTCTGCCCGTCAGAAAATCGTCGAAACATATCAACCATCGCCCGGCATCAGATAAGCGGCCGGGCCGATGCCAAGTCCTCTGCAATTGATAGCCATTCAATGCAAACAGAATTGACCCCTGATATAGACCAAGCAGGTCAACGGGCGATTCTAGAAGGGTCTCCGTTCGGGGTTTCAATTGTGGCCCTTGATTCCCTGAAACGCCTCTATGTGAACCAGCGGCTCGTCGAATTGTTTGGCGCGGTTTCGACGGTACAGTTGCTCTCGCAGCCATTGGCACAAAGTTTTGTTGATTCGGCTGACCTTGATCAATTGAGAGCGGCCGAGGCGGCGGGCGCGCCGATCACGGAGTTTGAGTCAGAAAGAATTCGCCCCGATGGGACGCGTTGGTGGGTCCGGCAGCACAGCAGACCGATAGAATTTGAAGGGCACGCCGCCGTTATCACCTGGCACGAAGACGTGACGGAGAAGAAGCGCATCAAGGCGACATTGGACGGGAAATCCGCGGCTCTGGGGAATGTTCTGGACAACATCGTTCAGGGTGTCGTGATGTTCGACAATTCGCAGCGCCTCGTGGTTTGGAACAAACCCTTCGAGAGTATCTTTCAATTTCCCGAGGACATACTGCAGGCGGGCGCCTCCAACAGGGATCTGGCGCTATTCATGGCCAGGAGAGGAGATTTTGGCGCCGGCGAGCCGACGGCGCTGGCGGAGAATCGATTGCGCGAAGTCTGGGGCGGCGATAGCACGCGCAGTGAAGTCAATATCCGCAAAGACAAAGCTTACGACGTTCGCTTCAACAGAACCCCCAATGGCGGCCTGGTTATCACCTACACCGACATTACGGAACGCAAACGGGCCGAAGATGCCCTTCACGAAAGCGAAAGGCAAATTCGCACAATCACAGATTCACTGCCTGTACTCATCACATACATGAGCAAGGACCGGCGCGTTCAGTATATCAACAAGACCGCCGAGGCCTGGTACGGCCGGCCGACCAGCGAGGTTGTCGGGCAGACGGTTGCCGACCTGCTCGGAGAAGAGACACACGGCAAGTTGGGGCCCTACATTGCCAAGGCCATTGCAGGTGAACGGGTGACTTTCGAGGAGACGGTGAAGTACCCGGACGGCAAAACCCGGAATGTACAGATCACCTTCGTGCCGGATATAGCCGTGGAAGGCGATGTACGCGGATACTTCGGTCTCGTCGTCGACTTGACCGCGTCAAAACAGGCGGAAGCGGCGCTGCTAGCGGCCGAGACCTATCTTTCCAGTGCCATCGACAGCATCTCCGAAGGATTTATCCTGTACGACCAGAATGATAAATTCGTCATGTGCAACGACAGGTACAAGGATTTTTACCCAAAGATCAGGGACGCATTTGTTCCAGGCGCGAAGTTGGAGGACCTTGCGCGAATTGCGTTCGAACGCGGCGCCGTGAAAGGTTCCGCCGAGTTTATCGAAAACTGGATGAACGTACGTCTTGCCCAGCAAAGATCCGGTCAAGGACTGCTCGAGCAGGAACTGCCTGATGGCCGTTGGCTTTTGTGCGGCGTCCGCAAAACGGTCGGTGGGTATACCGCCGGAATTCGCACCGATATCACGGAAATCAAGAAGGCCGCGGACGACCTGCGCCAGGCTCAGAAAATGGAGTCGATGGGCCAACTGACCGGCGGCGTAGCCCACGATTTCAATAACCTACTGGCGGTTATCATGGGCAATCTCGAACTCTTGCTCGCGCGGACCGAGCCCGACAGCAAGATTTCCACCTTGGCAGCGCGCGCCATCGCCGCCACGCAGCGTGGCGCCGATTTGACGGATCGTCTGTTGGCCTTTTCGCGCAAACAACCCTTGCAGCCGGTTTCCATCGACATAAACCAATTGGTCAAGGGCATGCAGGAACTGATGGTTCGCACCCTGGGCCAAGCCATCGAGATCAATTTAATGCATGGTGCCGACCTTTGGCAATGCGAGGTCGATCCGGGGCAGCTGGAGAACGCCATCCTCAATCTGTCGATCAACGCCCGTGACGCCATGCCTCTGGGCGGTCGCCTGACGATCGAGGTTTCGAACGCCCATATCAACGACCCGACTTCGGCCGGCCTGGAGGGTCCAAATCCGGGCGAATATGTGCTGCTGGCGATCAGCGACACCGGGGCCGGCATGTCGGCGGATGTCATCGCGCAGGCATTCGAACCATTTTTCTCGACCAAGGAGGTGGGCAAGGGTAGCGGCCTTGGCCTCAGCATGGTTTACGGCTTCGCCAAGCAATCGGACGGCCATGTTGGAATTCACAGCAAGCCCGGCGAGGGCACGACCATAAGATTATATTTGCCGCGTTCCGCCAAAGCACCGACTACACAATCTGAAACAGGGGCCCAGATTGTCATCGATACAACGGCGCGCGGCGAGACCGTCATGGTGGTTGAGGATGATACCGACGTGCGCGCGGTGGCCGTCAGCTTCCTCGATGATCTGGGTTATGATGTGTGTGAAGCTGGTACCGCCGACGCCGCGCTGGCGCAGATTCGCCGAAACGGAGCGATCAATCTATTGGTCGCTGATGTCATCCTGCCTGGTGGCATGGACGGCCGGGCACTGGCGGACACGGCATGCGGCCTGCTGCCGGACCTGAAGGTCTTGTACATGTCGGGCTATACCAAGGATGCAATGATCCATTATGGCCGCCTGGACGAAGGCGTACAGTTATTGGTGAAACCATTCGGCAAAGCCGACCTTGCGGTGAAGGTCCGACAGGTCCTGGACGGCGCGCAATAAACGCGGGCTCTCCTTTACACCAATGGTCATTACTCCTCATCCCATTCGTCGGGCGGCTCGACGGCTGGGATGGTGTAACTTTCATTGAGCCAGCGACCCAGGTCTATGTCCGCGCAACGGCGCGAGCAGAAGGGATGATATTCCGCCGCTGCCTCTCGATCGCAGCTGGCGCAGGTGCGGCGATGCTTCGGTACAGTCATTTATACCAATGGTCCTTGATATCGGCCTGTCGTGACCTCGAATGCGTCCAGTGCCAGGGTGTCATCCGCTGTCAATTCTACCCGCACGCCCCGGTCCCTGGCCAGTCCGGCCAGTATTTCTCCGTCTCCGCCGCCCAGATCCGCCACCACCGCCCGGGCGGCCCGGACAGCGAGGGTCCGGCCCTTTGCCGCAACGGCTTCGCGCAGGATGCGGTCCAGCAGGTTGTCTGCCACGGCGCGGGCCGTGGGCCGCAGGCCGCTGCCCTGGCACAGGGAACAGACTTCACCCAGACGCAGGGCCAGGGCCGGCTGGCGCCGGCGGCGGGTCAATTCAACCAGGCCCATTTCGGACATCCGGCCAAGGCGCAGCTGCGCCGGATCATCGGCCAACCAGTCTTGCAACCTTTGCAACAGGGCCGCAACCTGGCCCCGCCCCTGCATGGGGATGAAATCGATCACCACCCGGCCGCCTATTTCGCGCAAGCGCAATTGCCGGGCAATTTCCCTTGCCGCCTGGGTGTTGATTTCCCTTGCCAACCGGACTTGATCGCGGGCCCCGGCGTGGCGGGCGGAATCCACATCAATGGCGGTCAGGGCCTGAGTGTGCTCGATTATGAGCCGGCCACCCGATGGCAGGGCAACCTGCTGGGCCAGGGCTGTTTCGATCTGGTCTTCCAGGTCGTACTCCTGAAACAACGGCAGGGTCCCATCATGTATTTCAATGGCCGGTAATTTGCCGTCGCCGATGCCCGGGAACTGACGAAGATCAGCCATCAGAGGTCCGTCGTCGGCACGAATACGCCGCAGGGCCGGCCCCATATGCTCGCGCAGAATGGCGCCCAGGGGATCCTCGCCTGCATCCAGCAGCACAGGCGGCCGCGCGGAGCCGGCGGCTGTCTGAATGCCCTGCCAACGACGCCAGAGACCGTCGGCCTCCCGCGCCAGGCCGGCATCGTCCGTTGCCGCGGCCGCACGGCGCAGAATCAGGCCGCCGCCCAAACGCGTCTGAGTGGTTTTTGCCACAGCCAACAGACGCTCCTGTTGCGTCCTGTCGGTGATACGGCCCGACAGGACGATGTCCTGGCCCTGAGGCAGTAGCACCATGGCCCGTCCCGCCAGACGCGGCCGCGCGCTCAGCTTTGCCCCCTTCTCCCCCTCGGCCTCGCGCTTGACCTGTACCAACAGGCTTTGCCCCTCCTGCACGGCGCGGCCAATGGGTGTGCCACGTTTGACGGCGGCATCGCGGGCCGGCAACAAACCGCTTCGGCCCTCGCCAATATCGATGAAGGCGGCATTCAAGTCACCCTGGACCGCGGTCACTCTGCCCATGATGACCCGTTCAGGCAGGCGTGCGGCGCGCTCGGCAAGGTGCAGTTCCACCAACCGGCCGCCCTGGACCAGGGCAATTCGGTGGCGCCGCAGACCAGCATTGATGAGGATTTCTTCAATCATTCGGGCATCGCCCTTCAACCGCGTCAGAACCGCTTTGCACCGGATAGCCCAGGCCTTCCAACAGGTTTGCGGTTTCAAACAAAGGCAGGCCGACGACATTGGAATAAGAACCACGCAAAAATCGCACAAACCGTCCGGCGCGCCCTTGGATGGCATAGCCGCCCGCCTTGCCGCGCCACTCGTCACTGTCCAGGTACCAGTCGATCTCGGCCGGCGTCAATCGCTTGAAGGCCACCACACTGTCTACCAGACGCACCCGTTCCGGGCCCTTGGGGGCCGCCGCGGCAATAGCCGTAATGACATGATGACGCCGCCCCGACAACAGCTCCAGACAACGCCCGGCCTCCCGACGGTCGCCGGGTTTAGGCAGAATTCTGCGGCCGACCGCCACGACCGTATCGGCGCCCAGAATAAATTGCCCCGGCGCCTCTCGACGGATCAGGGCCATTTTACTCAGAGCCAGACGGCGGGCCAGTTGCGGTGGGGTTTCGTTGCGTAGTGGCGCTTCATCTAATTCGGCGGCTATGACCGAAGACGGCTGCAAACCGATTTGGACCAGCAGTTGCAGGCGGCGCGGTGACGCTGATGCCAGCACCAGATTGGGAGGTGAATTCATGCCGGCATCATGGCGAATTCAGGCGCGCCATGGCGGCCAGTTTATTTGTAACGGTAGGTGATCCGGCCCTTGGAAAGATCGTAGGGCGTCATCTCGACCAGCACCTTGTCGCCGGCCAGCACCCGGATCCGGTGCTTGCGCATTTTGCCCGCAGTGTGAGCCAAAACCTCGTGCTCGTTTTCAAGCACGACACGGAACATCGCATTGGGCAACAGTTCCATGACCGTACCCGGAAATTCCAGTAATTCCTCTTTCGCCATCAGCTATCCCTTGGTTGCACTGTGAAGAGCCCCAAAATGGGAATGAAAAAGGAAAAAAGCAAGTGATTTGAGGCTGGCGGAAACAAAACCTGCCCATTGCCGGACATTGCGCCGACGTCATTCCCGCCTTCCAATGCGCCTCACGGTGCCATCTTGCACCGATGCGGCAAACCCCAGGTTGGGTTTCTAACTGCTCGATTCGAGCTGTCGTATGAGGTCTTTTATCTTCAGCTTCTCTTTTTTGAGGGAGCTGATCCGTATTTCATCTGGGTAAACTTGCGTATTCTCTACCTCGATTTCGCCGTCCAGCAGATGGTGGCGCTGGCGCAGTTCCTCAATCTCGGTCTCCACTTTCATACCTTGCCTCCTAAGCAAATTATGATTCCATATTTAAACACCAGAACCGATTGACGGCAAGGATACTGGATCGATTTATGGCAGAATTCGCTCGAACCATGCGCCGTCATTTGGCCGGCAGTTCGGATCTACTGGCCAGGGCACTGTCAGACAATTCTGCTTCGTTTCCAGGCGTGCTCGGGCAAATGGCTCATGGACGCCGTCAAATGACCTTGTATAGTTCGGATCTACTTTTGGCTGGGGTCCGAATGCCCCTGGCCGGTGTTCAAACGCCGCAATAAAGGAATGCAGGTCCTTGGAAAAGACCGAAATTGAGGCACGTATTATTGCCTTGCAGCAGGAGCATCGCGATCTGGATGGCGCCATTGCAGCCCTGTTTGAAAAAGGCGCGTTTGACCAATTGCAGTTACAGCGCATGAAAAAGCGCAAATTGGCTTTGCGCGACCTGATCGGCCGTCTCGAGGCACACCTGGTCCCAGATATTATTGCCTGAAGGCCGGGGCTGGCCGATACGCTCGGGTCGGATGCAACGCCGCACTGACAGAACCACAGGTCGGTGGGCGCGATTTGTCAGATCAAAGTGCCCCACGGCATGACAGCCATGGTCCCTAATATTATCCGCGGCGGGTCTTCAGTGAGTTTTTTTGCGCGTACATGGCACGGTCCGCGGCATCCATGGCTTCCTGCGCCGACTGCCCTTGTTTGAAGGTGGTGATGCCGTAAGACGCTGTAATTGTTAGCTTAACACCGCCATGTTCCACAGGCGCATTCATGATGGCCTGGGCCAGTTGCCGGCCCTTTATCAACGCTTGGTCTGCGTCCGTATGGCTCAAAATTACGCCGAACTCATCGCCGCCGAGACGCCCCAAAAGGTCGGATTCACGCAGGTTTTCCGATAAGATACTAGCGACATGCAGCAGGGCCGCATCACCGGCCGCATGGCCATGCTTGTCGTTGATTTCCTTAAAGTCGTTCAGATCCAAATAAACCAGGCTGGAAACGGCATTATAGCGCTCGTTGTAGGAGATCACCCGGCTCATCTCCCGCACGAATGCGCGGCGATTTGGAATGGGAACCAAAGTGTCCTGGTCCGCCAGGCGTTCCATATGTGCCAAGCGGCTGTTCGCCCTCTCGACCTCGCCCCGCAGGTTCTCCACCTCTTGCATCAAGGTCATTATGGCCTGCCGCACTTTCGGCGTCAGTTCCGGCTCCGGAATTCCCATAACCGACGCGCTGTCGGTGGGCGCGGCACCACCAAGGTCGGAAGACGAGGCATAACTGGCCGCCGCCGACGCGGGATTGCGGCGTTGCGGCGTCGTGGCTCTGGTTGGGCGCGTTTCGGTAATCTTCATCAGCTTAATGTCTACCTTCCGTACCGAAGATCATGCACGGCCAGGGCATAGATCTTCACCTAGTCTAAAGGTTAACAAAGCAAGGGTTAATAAAACCTTCTGCGAATCCCGAAATATTATTGTATATCGAAATTCTAATCGTTGTTGAGGGGATTTTCGGGGCTGGTGTGGCGGATCTTGAATTCACCGCGTTGAATGCGACAGGCGGGCAAGTCCGCTTTGTTTCCTCGGGCTGCCGCCGCTGAAATTCACGGTGGGTCTAAACCCGCCAAGGACCTATAATCGCATGCTAAAATGGCCTGCCGACGGGCTGGACTACGGCGCAGTGTATTGCTTTAGCGCGGAGAATGGATATGACGGAAGCTGAACCACGGATTGGGGTTATCATGGGCAGCCGCTCCGACTGGTCGACCATGCGCCATGCAGTCGAGGTTCTGGAAGAATTGGGCATCTCGGTAGAGAGCCGGGTCATATCCGCACACCGCACGCCGAAGCGCCTTTACGATTATGCGGCCGGCGCCGCCGAACGAGGCCTTTCGGTGATCATCGCAGGTGCCGGCGGGGCGGCCCATTTGCCCGGCATGACCGCCGCCATGACCAATCTGCCGGTGCTGGGCGTGCCGGTGGAAAGCAAGGCATTGCAGGGCATGGATAGCCTGCTTTCCATTGTGCAGATGCCCGCGGGCATTCCGGTGGGCACTCTGGCCATTGGCCGCGCCGGCGCCGTCAATGCCGGCCTGATGGCCGCTGCCATCGTAGCGTTGCACGATCCGGACATAGCCGCCGCGCTGGCCGCCTGGCGCGCCCGGCAAACCGATGCCGTGCCAGATCAGCCTGCCGAGGTCTGACAGTAATGGCCCCTCTTCCCCCCGGTAGCCGCATCGGCATTCTGGGCGGCGGCCAATTAGGCCGGATGCTGGCCCTGGCGGCGGCGCCCCTTGGCTTCCGCTGTCATATCTTCGGACCAGAAGAACAGCCGCCGGCAGGTCAGGTCGCCGACAGTGTCACCATAGCGGATTATTTGGACGAGGCGGCCCTGAGCGCCTTCTCCGGATCCGTGGACGTGGTGACACTGGAGTTTGAAAACGTCCCCGCCGCCTGTTTGGATTTCCTCGCCCAAACGGTGTCCGTCCGCCCCGGCGCCAACGCCCTGGCCACAGCCCAGGACCGCCTGGTCGAGAAGGACTTTGCCGGCACCATCGGCGCCGCTACCGCGCCCTATGCGACTATCGACAGTCTTACCGACCTGGAAGGCGCAGTAGTCAAGATCGGCCCCCGGGCGGTGCTGAAGACACGGCGCCTGGGCTATGACGGAAAAGGTCAGGTCATGCTGGATCAAGGTGCCGATCTCGGTCTGGCATGGCAGGCCCTGGGCGGGGCGCCGTCTATCCTGGAAGGCTACATCCCCTTTGATGGCGAAATCTCTGTCATCGCCGCGCGGGCCCTGGACGGTACCATCGGGGCCTTTCCCCCAATCGCCAACCAGCACCGAAATCATATTCTGGACAGATCGAAGGTTCCCGCGGATTTAAACCCGGCCCAGTCCAACCGCGCCATGGCCATAGCCACTGATCTGGCCACGGCGCTGGACTATGTCGGTGTGCTGGCGGTGGAAATGTTCGTCGTGGGTGATGAACTGCTGGTCAATGAATTCGCCCCACGGGTTCATAACTCCGGCCATTGGAGCATCGAGGGCGCGGTGACCAGCCAGTTCGAACAGCATATTCGGGCCATCTGCGGCCTGCCCCTGGGCGCAATGACGCTGCGGGGCCGGGTCGAGATGGAAAATCTGATTGGTGACGATGTGAAACAGGTGCCCAGCCTGTTGGCGGAGCCGGGGGCCCATGTGCACCTTTACGGCAAGACGGAGGTCCGCCCCGGCCGCAAGATGGGCCACGTGACCCGCGTCTGGCCAGGCGATGATTTGCCAAAGCGCGGCGCACCATGATCTGGGGCCTGGGTACGCGGCTGCTGCACCTGCTGGACCCTGAAACCGCCCATCGTCTGACCATCCGTGCCCTGCGCCTGGGCCTGGGCCCAAGTATTGCCCCCAGCCACGATGCCATCCTGGCCAGCCACCATTGGGGCCTGGATTTTCCCACCCCCCTGGGTATCGCAGCCGGCTTTGACAAGAATGCCGAGGTGCCGGGACAAATCGCGCGAATGGGTTTCAGCTTTGTCGAAATAGGCTCCGTCACGCCACGGCCACAACCCGGCAATCCACGGCCCCGGTTGTTTCGCCTGGGCGCCGACCACGCGGTCATCAATCGCAACGGCTTCAATAATGACGGCCTGGACGCGCTGGCCCGGCGGCTGGGGCGCCTGCAGAACCGCCGTTTCGTGCTAGGCGCCAATCTGGGCGCCAACAAGGACAGCGCGGACCGGATTGCCGACTATGCCGCGGGCGCGGCGGCATTGGGGCCCTTGGTTGACTATGTGGTGATCAACGTATCCTCGCCCAACACGCCGGGTTTACGGGAACTGCAAAGCCGGTCGCATTTGGAAGCTCTGTTGGACGGCGTGCGCCGGGCCTGCGCACAGCCGCCGCCCATTCTGGTCAAGATCGCCCCGGATTTCGACGACGAAGGTCTGGCCGACCTGGCAGCAAACCTGCTGGACCTGGCGGTGGACGGCGTGATCATCGCCAATACCACCATCGGCCTGCGTGATGGTCTGAAAAGCCCCCATCGCGGCGAGACCGGCGGTCTGAGCGGCCGGCCCCTGTTCGCCTTCTCCACCGCGCAACTGGCCGCCTTTTACTGCCATACCAAGGGCCGCATCCCTTTGATCGGCGTCGGCGGCATCGACAGTGCGGATAGCGCCTATGCCAAAATCCGCAATGGCGCTTCCCTGATCCAGTTATACACCGGCCTGGTCTATCAAGGCCCCGACCTGGTCCCCGCCATCACAGCGGGCCTGGCCGACCGTCTGCGCCAAGACGGCTTTGCAAATGTCTCGGAGGCCGTGGGCGCGGATTTGCGCTAGCGCAGGTTTTATTTCTAATTACGCATTCCAGGCCGCGACGGCGGCCCGGCGCTAATGCGCCGCCCTCGCGGAACGGTGCGCTTTGGCGCACAAGCGTGAGCGACGAGAGCTAGACCTGATTCGACGAATATCGAAACTGGTCTAGACCCGGTCAGCGGCGCGCGGCCTCGTGGGCGGCCAGGGCGGCCATGTTGACCAGATCGCCAACCGAGGCGCCCATGGCGGCGATCTGCACCGGCTTTGACAGGCCCACCAGGATCGGCCCAATGACCGTACAGCGGCCCAGTTCCTGCAACAGCTTGGACGAGATGTTGGCCGAATGCAGCGCCGGCATAATCAGAACATTGGCCGGCCCGGACAGGCGGCAAAAAGGATAGAGCTCCTTCAGTTCCGGGTTCAGGGCCACATCCGCCGACATTTCGCCATCATATTCAAAATCCGTGACCCTGGAATCCATCAGTGAAACCGCCTCGCGCACCCGGTCGGATGTGGGCCAGCCAGGGTCGCCAAAGTTTGAATAGGACATCATCGCCACCCGGGGCTCGTGTCCCAGGCGGCGGGCGACCTCGGCTGTTTGCATGGCAATATCGGCCATCTCCACCGAGGACGGCAGCTCGTGCACGGTGGTATCCGCCACGAATACCGTCTGGCCGCGCGCCAGCACCATGGACAAGCCAAAAACCCGCCGCCCTGATTGCGCGTCAATCACCCGGCGCACGTCGTCATAGGCGGCGTTGTAGCTGCGTGTCACGCCCGTCACCAAAGCATCCGCATCCCCCACCGCCACCATACAGGAGGCATAGATGTTGCGGTCTTGATTGACCAGGCGCTGGCAATCCCGGTACAGATAACCGCGGCGCTGCAAACGCTCGTACAGGAAGTCGCTATAGCGGTCGTTACGTTCCTGGGTAAGGCGCGCGTTTAGGATTTCCACGCCTTCCAGGCTGTCCAGGCCCAACCGTTCCATGGTCTCGGAAACCCGGTCCTCGCGGCCGATCAGCACCGGCATGCCATAGCCGGATTCGTAAAAGCTGAGCGCGGCGCGGATCACCCGCTCCTCCTCGCCCTCGGCAAAAACCACCCGCTTGTTCTCGGTCCGCACCTGATCAAAGATCAATTGCAGGGTACCGGCGGTGGGGTCGAGACGGCGGCGCAGCTCCAGGGCATAGGCCGCCTCGTCTTCGATCCCATGGCGGGCAACGCCGGTGCGGATCGCCGCCTTGGCCACGGCCATGGGAATTTCCGTCATCAGCCGCGGATCAAAGGGGGCGGGGATGATGTATTCCGGACCATACCGCAGGTTGGCCTTGCCATAGGCTTCCGCCACCTCGTCGGGGACATCCTGGCGCGCCAGTTCCGCCAGAGCCTGGGCCGCGGCGACCTTCATATCTTCGTTGATGGAAACGGCGCGCACATCCATGGCGCCACGGAAAATATAGGGAAAGCCCAGGACATTGTTGACCTGATTCGGATAATCGGACCGCCCCGTAGCCACGATGGCGTCACCGCGAACTTCGGCGACTTCCTCGGGCGTGACCTCCGGATCGGGATTCGCCATGGCAAATATGATCGGCTTTGGCGCCATGGAGGCAACCATGGCCGGCGACAGGGCGCCACGGGCGGACAGGCCAAAGACCGCGTCGGCGCCATTCATGGCCTCTTCCAAGGTGCGCAGATCGGTCGCCACCGCGTGGGCCGATTTCCACTGGTTCATACCGTCTTCCCGGCCCTGATAGATCACGCCCCTGGTGTCGCAGATAATGACATTATCGCTCTGCATGCCCAGAGCCTTGACCAGTTCAACGCAGGCGATGCCGGCGGCACCGGCCCCGTTTACGACCAGCTTGGTGTCCGCGAATTCGCGCCCGGTCAGATCCAGAGCATTGATCAACCCGGCGGCGGCGATGATTGCCGTACCGTGTTGATCATCGTGAAAGACGGGGATATCCATCAATTCGCGCAAGCGATGCTCGATCACGAAGCAATCAGGCGCCCGGATATCCTCCAGATTGATGCCGCCAAAGCCCTTGCCCAGAAACCGCACGCAATTGACGAATTCGTCCACGTCTTCGGTATCGACCTCAATATCAATGGAATCCACGTCCGCGAAGCGCTTGAACAGCACTGCCTTGCCTTCCATCACCGGCTTTGCTCCCAGCGGGCCCAGATTGCCCAGGCCCAGCACCGCCGTGCCGTTGGAGATAACGGCGACCAGATTACCCTTGGAGGTGTAGTCATAGGCCGAATCCGGGTCTTCGACGATGCGCAGACAGGGCGCCGCCACGCCGGGCGAATAGGCCAGGCTCAAATCCCGCTGGGTCGCCATGGGTTTGGTCGGCGAAATGGACAGCTTGCCGGGCCGCCCCTCGGCATGAAAGCGCAAGGCCTCCTCATTGCGATAGGTATTGTCCATATCCACCATTCCCTCAATCTTCGGCGGCCCGGAAAACCAGACCGCTAAACACTAACCTCGTCCAAAGCAGGCAGAAGATACAGCATTTGCGGGTGGTTTTCACAACCCTTTCAGGCCTACCAACTAGTTCAGATGGTATTTTGGCAACCACAATGTGACCGAAGTATGAGCAAATACGTGGCTGTTAACCGATTGGAAAAAACCAGTTACTCAGTTCATCTTCGACCGATTGCAGCGACTGGCGCGATCACCGTGCCACAACAGGGTTTTATTCTTCCAACCGCCGGTTAAAACTGACGACCTGGCCTGGAAAAAAGTACCGGGTTTTGTTAGCCTTTGCCGGCATTCAGTCCCGGCGAATTCCGTCAGGACATTGAAATTATTGAGTAAATCATGAGCACAGCAGCGACGGCGGGGACTGACAAGCCGACGCCCATGATGGAACAGTTCCTGGCGATAAAGGCGCAGTACGACGATTGTCTGCTGTTCTACCGCATGGGCGACTTCTATGAGATGTTTTTTGATGACGCGGTCAAGGCGGCCGAGGCCCTGGATATTGCCCTGACTAAACGGGGCAGGCATCGGGGCGCCGATATCCCCATGTGCGGCGTACCCGTACATGCCGCCGATAGTTATCTGGCGCGGCTGATCCGCAAGGGTTTCCGCGTCGCCGTGTGCGAGCAGACGGAGGACCCGTCGGAAGCGAAAAAGCGCGGCGGCAAAACCGTGGTCCGGCGCGCCGTGGTGCGCCTGGTGACGCCGGGCACCTTGACCGAGGAAACCTTGCTGGACGCCCGCGCCAACAATTATCTCGCCGTCCTGGCCCGGGTACGGGGCGCCAATGCCCTGGCCTGGCTGGACCTGTCCACGGCGGAGTTCCTGACCGCGCGGGTTGATACCGGGGCGATTGCCTCTGAACTGGCCCGCCTGTCGCCGGGGGAACTGGTGGTTTCGGATGCCCTGCTGGCGGCCCCCGAGGCCGAGCCGGGGGGCGGCGAATGGCGCCAGGACTGGGCTGACCGGATCACGCCCTATGCCGACGCGCGCTTTGATTCAGGCTCGGGCGAAAGACGCCTGCAAGCCTTGTACAAGGTCGCAGCCCTGGATGCCTTTGGTGATTTCAGCCGGGCCGAATTGGCGGCCTGCGGCGCCCTGGTGGAATATCTGGAAATGACCCAGGTGGGCCGCCTGCCCCGCCTATCGCCCCCGCGCCAGGTTGAAACCCGCGAGACCATGGCGATCGACCCCGCGACCCGGCGCAATCTGGAGCTGACCCGAACCCTTGCGGGCGATATTCCCGGCAGCCTGCTGGCCACCATCGACCGCACGGTGACAGGCGCCGGAGCCAGATTGTTGATCCAGCATCTTTCGGCGCCGCTGATGGCGCCCCAGGCGATCAACCGCCGCCTGGACATGGTCGACTATTTCATTGCCGGTGAACGCCTGCGCCAGGATTTGCGCGGCATTTTGCGCCAGGCTCCGGATATGGCGCGGTCCCTGGCCCGCCTGGGGCTGGAGCGCGGCGGGCCGCGGGATCTGGCCGCCATTCGCGATGGGCTGGCCGCGACCCATGGCTTGGGCCGGCTGTTGGCGGCAGCCGAACTGCCCCTGCCCCCGGACGGCATCATGGCGGCGGCCAGGGATCTGGGCCAACACGATACCCTGGTGGACGAACTGTCCAATGCCCTGGCCGCGGAACTGCCCTTGAGCAACCGGGATGGCGGCTTCATGGCGCCAGGTTACCGCCCCGACCTGGATGAATTACGCAGCCTGCGCGATGCCTCGCGCAAGCTGATTGTGGGCTTGGAGGCAGACTATCGCCGGCAGGCCGGGATCGACAACCTGAAGATCAAGCATAACCGGGTTCTGGGCTATTTCATCGAGGTTGCGGCCCGCCGCGCCGATGGCCTGATGGCGGCGCCTTTGAACGAGGTCTTTATCCATCGCCAGACCATGGCCAACGTGGTGCGCTTTTCCACCGTCGAACTGGGCGATCTGGAACGTCGCATCGCCGAGAGCGCGGACAAGGCCCTGGCCCTGGAACTGGAATTATATTCCGAACTGGCGGCAGGCGTTTTGGCGCAGGCCACGGCCATCGGCCTGGCCGGCGGGGCCATGGCGGCTCTGGACGTCGCCGCCGCCAACGGTGAAATGGCCGCATCTGAACGTTTCTGCCGGCCCGTGGTGGACAACAGCCAGGCCTTCCATATCGAGGGTGGCCGTCACCCGGTGGTCGAGGCGTCCCTGATGGCGCGCAACGAAGGCGCCTTTATCGCCAACGATTGCGTTTTGGGCGGCGAGGCGGGCGCTGGGACGGATGATGAAGCCCGGATCTGGCTGGTAACCGGCCCCAACATGGCAGGCAAGAGTACCTTTTTGCGGCAGAACGCGTTGATTGCCATTCTGGCCCAGATGGGCAGCTATGTCCCGGCCACCCGGGTTCGCATGGGGTCCGTGGACCGCCTGTTCAGCCGGGTCGGCGCGGCGGACGATTTGGCGCGGGGGCGGTCCACCTTCATGGTGGAGATGGTGGAGGCCGCGGCAATTCTGAACCAGGCCTCGCCCCGGTCCCTGGTGATCCTGGACGAGATTGGCCGCGGCACGGCAACCTATGACGGCCTGTCCATCGCCTGGGCGGCGGTGGAACATCTGCACCAGGTGAATGGCTGCCGGGCCCTGTTCGCGACCCATTATCACGAGCTGACCGCCCTGGCCGGCAAACTGGATGGCCTGGCCAATGTCACCATGCGGGTCAGGGAGTGGCAGGGCGATGTGGTCTTCCTGCACGAGGTCGCGCCCGGCGCCGCGGACCGTTCCTATGGCATCCAGGTCGCCAAACTGGCGGGGCTGCCCGCCTCGGTCATCGGGCGGGCCGAGGTGGTGCTGGCCGGCCTGGAAGATGGCGAGGCCCCCGGCCGCAATATCGGCCGCGAGGGCGCGGCCCGCCTGGCCGACGATCTGCCCCTGTTCGCCGCCACCCGGCCTACCTCGGGCAGCAGCAAAAAGCAAAACGAGCCATCCGCCCTGGAACAGGCCCTGGCCGACGTCCTACCCGACAACCTCAGCCCCCGCGAGGCCCTGGAGCTGATCTATCGGTTGAAGGCCGCGGCGGAAGACTAATATTCTGGGTGTAATGGATGAAGGTACCAGCCGACGAAGTTATCCTTACTGATCGCTGCCGGCTACGGTACCCGGATGAGGCCGACATCCCGCATGTCTGGTCTGCCTCGCTTGTGCCTGGGTTCAACGACGGCTTGGCCTGGGAGCACCCCAAGAATGCCAAAGAGCTGGAGGCTAGGCTCAAGGAGACGAGGGAAGCCTGGGCCAAAGGCAGCGCCTATGCCTGGACAGCCGAATGCCCTGAAACCGGCAGCTTCATCGGCCGAATTGTCATCCGCCGTGAGGACAAGCCAGGGGCATGGGCAATAGGTTACTGGATACACCCGGCGCACCAGGGAGCCGGCTATGCCACGGAAATCGCCTCGGCGATTGTGAATTTCGGATTTTGCCGGTTAGGCGCGACCGCCATTCGCGCGGCGCATGCCACCTGGAACGATGCCAGCGGGAAGGTTCTGCAACGTATCGGCATGAGATTCGTAGGCTCCAATCCAAAGGGCTTTCAAAAACGCGGCAAATGGGTGGAGGAGTACGAATACGAAATCCACCCTACACCGCGGTGATGCCGCCGTCGACGACCAGTTCGGCGCCGGTGACGTGGCGGGCTTCGTCGGACGCCAGGAACAGGATGCAATTGGCCACGTCCACCGCCTGGGCGGCGGTGGAGCATTTACACCAGGTGAATGGCTGCCGGGCCCTGTTCGCGACCCATTATCACGAACTGACCGCCCTGGCCGGCTAATTGGATGGCTTGGCCAACGTCACCATGCGGGGCAGGGAATGGCAGGGCGATGTGGTCTTCCTGCACGAGGTCGCGCGCGGTGCCGCGGACCGTTCCTATGGCATCCAGGTCGCCAAGCTGGCGGGACTGCCCCCTTCGGTCATCGGCCGGGCCGAGGTGGTGCTGGCCAGCCTGGAAGATGATGAGGCTTTCGGCTGCAATGGCGGCCGCGAAGGCGCGGCCCGGCTGGCGGATGACCTACCTCTGTTCGCCGCCACCCGGCCGACCTCGGGCAGCAGTAAAAGCCGCAACGAGCCGTCGGCCATGGAACAAGCCCTGGCCGACGTTCTGCCCGATAGCCTCAGCCCCCGCGAGGCCCTGGACCTGATCTATCAATTGAAGGCAGCCGCAGAGCTAGATTGATTGGCATCGAAGCCAGTCTCTACACGATCCCGCAAGTTTCAAGCGTCACAGTGTTCGAAAATACACCACTCCTTCGAATGCTTAGCGAGTCTGAGCGCACAAACAATAGCCACCCCATAGCTAACCAATTGAATCTATTCGACTAGCAATGAGGCAGTGATCGTAGCGTCCCCTTTCTCCACAAGATAGCATCAATGACAAGGTGCTGGTAACGGAACGGAGCGCCTCCTTTGGCCACAATATTTTAGTCTGTGATATGCGTACCATGCCGGTATTGAAAGGTTTGAGCCAACCGGTGGTGTTCGATGCCACCCATTCGGTGCAGCAGTCGGGCTGCCAGGGTGGCTCTCGGGCGGGCAACGGGGAATGGTGCCCGTGCTGGCCCGCGCCGCGGTTGCCATTGGGGTCGCGGCGTGCTTCATGGAAAGTCATGAAGACCCCAGCAGTGTGCTTGCAAGGACACGGCGACATGACCTCACCAATCTGTGCGCGTCAACTAGTGTGACGCCGCGCCCACACCACCGGAAGTAATGCAGAAATTATTGCAAATAACAAAAAATAGACCCCCAGCCCAGAACTAATAGCTAACCCATTTAATGGAGGACCGCACGCTGCACCAAAAAGTATAGCCGCCGTAAGACGCTGTCCAACAAATTGAGGGTTCGTTCTGGCAACTGATGCCTGCAGTTTCGCCGCCAATGTGTTGAATGTTAGCTCGAAACAAGTCAGTGCGAAAAAGAATATTATATTGCTTCGCGCCAAGTATATGACCAAGATGCTAACAGAAAGAATGAGACCCAGGATCAGAAATCCACTCTTTCTATCCTGGTGACGCGTTCTTGACGCCGCATACAAAAGCCATGAACCGCTGACGAGCTTCATGCCAACAAGAGACCAAACCGTGCCTCCCACCGCCATACCATGGGCAACTGCATTTTCGACCAGAAAAGCGAGGAAACCAGTTTGGCCGGCAAACAGGACGAATACCACGAGTAGTCCGCTATATCGCGGACCATTCGGTGCGGCTCCGCTATCTCTTGGGCTGTGGGTTGTAAAGGATTCTACTGGCTTATAAAAACTTAGACCTACAATCAACGCAATGGAAAACGAGAGTGATAGAAACAACACAGTCGATCCGTAGGATTCGAGCGCTTTGCCAATTTCGAGAATTGCCGCAACAACACCAGCCAACAGAAGAACTATAGCTAGGCGCAGCGTAAATGCAAATGCCTGACGACAATAATTTGACGCAACATAGATACCCAAGTACTGAAATAATCCACAACTTAAACCTGTGAGAAACCACCCAATATACAATACGAGCTCCGCATTGTACAGTGACACAGCCAACCCCAACAACAGCAACACCGCAGAAAAAAACGCTGTTCTCACTCCTATCGAGTGAATATTCGCTAATGGTAATAGCAGCGATGTTAGAAGTTGGCCCCCCAATAGAAAGAAAGCAATCCACCCGGCTTTTGCTGCTGAAATTCCTAGACCAGTGGCAACAACATGAACAATTAGCGGCATTAAGTGTAATGGGAGAGATCCAACGGCCGATAATAAGCTAGCCGAAAGAAGATTTCCTAAACCCTTCGGCATCATTTTATCAAATGCAACATTAACAGTTCTTGAGAGCTTGTTGGCGCTGTCCTCGGTAGGCTACAGTGTTCGCCAATCGTAAAAAAGGATGTAGTTCGAGACTTAGTTTGGTGCACTTGAACCTATGGCTATCTGAGTAAAAGATGAATTGGCTAGCCTACTGGCGAATAGACATTCTTTTATTTACCTCTGGCCGTATGGAACTTCGGTCGATAGACAAAATAAGCAACTGGCATGCACATGGGCCCGACATTTCCTTCTAACACACAAGTCGTGAACAATTCGATCTCATATGACTAATTGTTATCAGTCTTGGATCGACGACGAGCACTTACGCCATAAGACCCAGTCGTGTGATCATCAGCCTTTGGATCTGCGTCTCTAATTGTTTTACGGAAGCCGCTCCAATCGTCATTCGACATCTCAGCAATTCCGTCGGGATTAGATTGATTTGTGTCAATGTTATTTCTGCCTAACGTCGCTTCAGAGTAACACTCTCTCCGTACTGGCTGAACTTGGAATAACGGTTTCCACTTCGAAATCGTAATTTCACGGTTAGTAGAGATCAGCCGTATATTAACAAAGAGGGGAAGGGGTTTAAAACGGTCAGTCTCGACGATGCCTTCATAACAAGCAAAGCTGGTACTTTGCGGAAAATTGGCCAATGGACGTATGAGGACGCTCCAGTCTGAAACGGTACTTACGAACAATCCGGACCAGATTTGCACTATACCAGGTACGAAAAGACACGACAGGTATGGTGGTGCTCGTCCCTGAAGGTCGACAGGTGCAAATTTATTCCACTGATCCAAAAATTCGTCCTCGAATTGTACCGATGACAATGCGCGCCAGTCATCTTCATGTCTATAAAAAACTTCAGAGCCGGTCCACATCAAACCAATATCAGTTGGTGGGAATACATACCAGCCGTAGGCAGAAGCCGTCCGCACTGGTTCACAATATTGATATGACGCAACCGGTAATGTTCCCAATGCGGATTTGTCGGCTCGCATGGGCGGGATTGCGTCCGGATAGATATTCTGAAATCTAACTATATTTTCCATGGAACTTCCAACCATCTTCAACCCCGCCCGAGAAATACTAATTCGTCTACGTTTTGCGGATGTGCGTCGCCACTCTAGGAGAGATTAAGCCTCCGCCTGTCTGTGTTCCTGTGGATGTTTTCGTGGTGGCAGTCTTCATGACACGCGCGTAGTGCGTCGCCACCTTCGGAGAGATAACTCCACCGCCTGTCTGTGTTTTTGCGGATGTTTTCGGGCCGGCGGCATTCGTGATGCGCGCATGGTGGGTTGCGACTTTTGGAGAGATAACTCCTCCCCCTATTTGCGTCTTGGCTTTTTGCATCGTCATACACCTTCTCTATTGGTCCAAAGAACGCCTACTATAGGCAGTAAAAATATACCTTGAGTGAATCATAATTGCAATATTAAATTCGTATCTATTATTAGAATATTTTTATGAAAGTAATACTCTCAATTCACGTATAAATACATTATTGAGTTGTAAATCATATTATTACTCTTATTTTATTTGACATAATGACAACTATATCTCTATTTTTGTGCATAAGTATTCGATAAATGAGCATTAATGGTATGTTAGGAAGCTGTTTTGAGAGTCGGGGCCGGAGATTACGCGGCGCAAATTTCTGCGATGATTTTGCACAATTTGTACCTCAACCACCTGAGGATCAGTCTAAAGTTGTAGCCACCAGCGCTCATAATCGAATCATTGGCGTCACCCCGCACAATTGGGGTCAGCACAACTGGGATCTACCATCGAATTTTGAGGAATTCCGCTGCTGTTGTGCGGTGGGTATGTGGTGAACGCGCGATTGCGAGTTATCCACATATCCAGCGCTCACGATGCAAGATTGTTTATTCGTTTGCGGATGGCGGTTGTGGCGGTCGGGGTATAGGCTGTCACTGACGGGAGTGTGGCTGCGCCCGCAATTTGGCGGCGGTGATGCCACCAGGCCTACGGCCAGTTCATGGCCGACGGGACGCGTGACCGCGGCTTTGTTCTAGTCGATGGCTTGCAGGGGGCGGTGACGGCGGACAGTGTTCTGGGTGGGGAAGGCTGTCGCGCCGGCCTGCCGGCGCCTATTGCCAGGCGGGTAGCGAGGTGGTGAAGCGCCAGTGCCATCTGACCCGGCCCTCTCTGGCCGGCCTGCGTGCAGGGGCGGCGAGCAACGAGCGGACCTGGATGCAAGCGCAACAGGCGACGTCTATGCCCGGACCGCTAAGTCCCTATACACAAGCTTGTTCATAGGTCGAATTGTCACCCGCCGCGAGGGCAAACCAGGAGTCTGGCCAATCGGAGTCTGGATCCATCCAGAGCACCAGGGGAACGGCTATGCCACACAAAATTGCGTTCGCCCTCGTAGACTTCGGGTTTATGCGGCTGGGCGCCAGTGCCATTCGTGCCGCACACACGACCTGGAACGATGCAAGCCGGAAGGTTCTTCAACGCATCGGCATGAAATTCATCGGCATAAATTCAAAGGGTTTCCAAAAGCGCGGCACTTGGGTCGAGGAATACGGGTATGAAATCCGCCTCACAGCGCCGTAATGCCGCCGTCGACGACCAGTTCGGCGCCGGTGACGTGGCGGGCTTCGTCGGACGCCAGGAACAGGATGCAGTTGGCCACGTCCACCGCCTGGGCCGGCTCGCCCATGGGGATGCGCCGGATCGAGGCCGCCAGGGCTTTCTCAGGGTCACCGCCGCCCATGCGCATGACCAGATCGCCCATGTCGGTCCGGATGGTGCCCGGATGCACGGAATTACAGCGGATGCCCAGGCCCTTGCGGGCGCAATCGATGGCCACGGATTTGCTCATCTGCCGCACCGCGCCTTTCGAGGCGCCGTAGGCCACCGCGCCGGGCGTGCCCACCAACCCGGCGATGGAGGACAAATTGACGATGGAACCGCCGCCCGCGCCGCCCTTCTCACGGCCGCCATCCGCGGTCATGGCCGCCACGCCATACTTGCAGCCCAGGAAGACACCTTCCACATTTACCGCCTGCACCGCGCGCCATTGTTCCAGGTCCGTCTGGTCCAGGAACTGATAGGGCGTGGTGGCAAGGATGCCTGCGTTGTTAATCAAAATATCCGGGCGGCCGTGGTGCGCGGCCACAGCCTGCATAATACGCTGCCAATCCGCTTCCTGGCGCACGTCCTGCTGCAAAAAGGCCGCCTTGCCGCTCAGTTCGTCAGCCACGGCCTGGCCCGCCTCGGTGTTCACGTCGGTGATGGTGACCATGGCGCCTTCTTCCGCCAGCAGGCGGGCCGTGGCCCGGCCTATGCCGGTGCCCCCGCCCGTTACAATGGCGACCTTGCCTTCGACCCGGCCCATCTGCAAACCTCCCAAAGGCCTAAATAGCTGTCATGCCGCCATCGACAACCAACTCGGCGCCGGTCACATGGCGAGCCTCGTCAGAGGCCAGGAACAAAATGCAATTCGCCACATCCACCGCCTGACCCGGTTCGCCCATGGGTATGACCTTGATCCGGGCCGCCCATTTGGCGTCCGCATCGCCAGCGCCCAGGTTCATGACCTGATTACCCATATTTGTGACGATGACGCCCGGGTGCACGGAATTACAACGGATGCCCAGGCCTTTGCGGGCGCAATCGATGGCCACGGACTTGGTCATCTGACGCACCGCGCCTTTCGAGGCGCCATAGGCCACCAGATGCGGCGTACTGATCAGACCGGCGACGGACGACATATTGACGATGGCGCCGCCGCCGTCACCACCCCGAGGGCGTTTTTGGGCCCGGCCACTGTCGGCTGTCATGGCCGCCACTCCATATTTGCAGCCCAGGAAGACACCTTCCACATTGACCGTCTGCACGGCCCGCCATTGCTCCATATCCGTATCGGCCAATTCCTGGCTGTTGCCAGTAGCCAGAATACCCGCGTTGTTGATCAGAATATCCGGGCGGCCGTGGCGTTCCGCGACCGCCGTCATCAGGTTTTGCCAGCTCGCCTCTTCCCGCACGTCATGTCGTACAAAGGCCGCATCGCCGCCCAATTCAGCAACCACGGCCTGGCCGCTTTCGGCATCAAATTCCGCGATGGTGACAATAGCGCCTTCTTCCGCCAGGCGGGTGGCGGCAGCCCGGCCAATGCCCGTACCACCGCCCGTAACGATCGCAATTTTTCCCTCTACGCGGCCCATGATGGTGCCTCCCTTTGCTTGCCTTTACCTCTATAAATCAAAAGCCCAATAGCGCCCGGTCGCGCCCAACAGCATCGTGATCAACCCCAGCACCAGGTTCATCCCGACAATTTTGCGAATTTTGGCCTGTTGGGCGCCGGCGGCGGCAAAGTCCTCTACATCCAGATGTTCCTTGAGCCGGCGATAGGGGCCAAAATAGAGATGCAGAAACAGCCCTATCATTATCCAGCCCAAGGCTTGCATCAAATGCACATGCAGGCCCAGGCCGGCGAAGCCGCCAAGATAAATAAAGACCATCATATAGCCGCTGATCAGAAGCGCCGCGATGGCCATCCAGACCCGCGAGAAAAAACGCCGAAAAACGCCACGCCACAGCACCAGACGCTGGGGCGGCGGCAAATGCAATTCAGCCGCCGGCCTCAGACACTGGTGGGCGAAATACATCCCCCCGACCCAAAATACAGCCGCCAGAAAATGTACGGCATTCCATAGTCCCATGTTTACGCCCCTAGTGTCCTGAGTCTGCAGTACGATCCTAGACCATAGCGGCGGCAAATTCACACGATTTGCCCGCGCACCACCGGAACGGATCGGTTATGCTGCGGACCAAATTCAATTCGGTCCCCGAAAGGAAAAGAAATCGTGGCCATGAACCTGTTTGATTTGACCGGCAAAGTTGCCGTTGTTACCGGATCCACCAAAGGTATTGGCAGAGCCATGGCCGAAGCGATGGCCGAGCACGGCGCCAGAGTAGTGATTACCTCGCGCAAGGCGGATCTGTGTGACGAGGTCGCTGCCGGGATCAATGCTTCGGGCGGCGAAGCTATCGCAGTGCCGTGCAATGTCTCGCACAAGGATCAGATGGAAAACCTGTTGGAAACGACGCGCAGGACCTGGGGGCAGATCGATATTCTGATCCTGAACGCCGCCGTCAATCCGTACTACGGCTCGGCCCTGGACATTCCGGATTCCGCTTTCGACAAGACGATGGACGTCAACATCAAATGCAACCTGGCCTTTTGCCGTGAAGTAATACCCGAGATGCAGGCCCGCAAGGACGGCGCCATCATGATCGTATCCTCCATCGGCGGCCTGCGCGGCAGCACCGTTCTGGGCGCCTATTGCATATCGAAGGCGGCTGATATGCAGATCGTGCGCAATCTCGCCGCCGAATTCGGCAAGGACAACATCCGCGTCAACTGTATCGCGCCAGGCCTGGTCAAGACCAACTTTGCCCGCGCCCTGTACGAAGATCCGGAAATCGCCGCCGCCCGCTCCAACGCCACGCCCATGCGGCGTTTGGGCGAACCCGAAGACCTTGCCGGGATCGCAGTTTATCTGGCATCGAAGGCCGGCTCATGGACCACCGGTCAGGTTTTCTGTATCGATGGCGGCGTAACCACTACCGGTGAAGGCTGACGCGACTGGCAAAGATTGGGAACTTGAGGCATGGCGAAGGGGGATGCATTCACCAAGCGGCGCGAGGTCATCGACCGCGCGGCCTTGAGCCATGCCTTGAGCGAACTGGCGGAGGCGCATGCACCGGATTCCCCCGCCCTGCGCGGCGAGGTTTTGCAGCAGTTGAAGGAGGCGCTGGCCGCCGGTCGGGCGGAGGTCCACCGCCGATTTGAAGCCGGAGCCAGCGGCAATCTGGTGCTGGTGGCCAACTGCTATCTGTTGGATCAGCTGATCCGAAGCCTTTATGACTTCACCACTGACGTTGTCTTTCGCGCCACCAATCCCACCGCCTCGGAACGTCTCGGCCTGGTTGCCATTGGCGGCTATGGCCGCGGTGAATTGGCGCCGCAGTCGGATATCGATCTACTGTTTCTACTGCCCTACAAGCAAACCCCTTGGGGAGAGCAGGTGGTCGAGTTCATCCTCTACTTGCTGTGGGATTTGGGCCTGAAAGTGGGCCATGCCACCCGTACGGTGGATGAATGCATACGGCTATCCCGTAGCGATATAACCATTCGCACCACGCTGCTGGAGGGGCGCTATCTGTGGGGTGACGAGGCGCTGTTCCAGGAATTGAAAACCCGCTTCGACAAAGAGATCGTGGCCGACAGCGGCCCGGATTTCATCGAAGGCAAATTGGCGGAGCGGAATGAACGCCACCAGCGCGTCGGCGACAGCCGCTATCTGTTGGAACCGAACGTCAAGGACGGCAAGGGCGGCCTGCGTGATCTGCACACCCTGTTCTGGATCGCCAAATATCTTTACCGTGTCGATGATGTAGCGCAATTAATCGAAAAAGGCGTCTTCACCAAGCAAGAGTACCGCCTGTTCACCAAGGCCGAAACCTTTCTGCGCACAGTACGCTGCCAATTGCATTATCTGGCGAAACGGCCCGAAGAACGTCTGACTTTCGATGTCCAGCCGGAACTGGCCGCCCACCTGGGTTATACCGACCATGCGGGCGCCACGGGCGTGGAACGCTTCATGAAACATTACTTCCTGGTCGCCAAGGATGTCGGCGATCTGACCCGGATATTTTGCGCCGCCCTGGAAGATCAGCACAGGCGGCAGCCCCGATTTCGCCTGCCCCGGTTCGGCTTGCACAAGCGCGAGGTTGATGGCTTCCAGGTCGAGGGCGGCCGGATAAGCCTGCTGCACGAGGATGACTTCCGCCGCGATCCGGTGAAGTTGATCCGTCTGTTTCATGTCGCGCATGAAAAAGATCTGGATATCCACCCCCAGGCACTGCGCCTGATCACCCGAAATTTACGCCTGATCAATGACAAACTGCGCCATAACGACGAGGCGAACCGCCTGTGCCTGGAAATTTTTTCATCCAAAAAGAACCCGGAAACCACGCTGCGGCGGATGAATGAAGCCGGCGTATTCGGGCGTTTCATCCCTGATTTCGGCCGGGTCGTGGCGCAGATGCAGCACGATATGTATCACGTCTATACAGTGGACGAGCATACCATCCGGGCCATGGGCATCCTGGCCCGAATAGAAGACGGCAGCCTGAGCGCGGATCATCCGTTGTCGAGCGAAGTGATCGGCAAAATCAAAATGCGCCGGGTGTTGTACGTAGCGCTGCTGTTGCACGATATCGCCAAGGGCCGGGGCGGCGATCATTCCGTGTTAGGGGCGGAGGTGGCCGAACAACTGTGCCCGCGCCTGGGCATGGACCCGGCAGAAACTGAAACGGTGGCCTGGCTGGTGCGCCGGCATCTCGCCATGGCCCATACCGCTTTCAAACGCGATCTGGATGACCCTAAAAGCATCAGCGACTTTGTCGAAGTGGTACAGAGCCCGGAACGGCTGAAGCTGCTGGTCGTGCTGACGGTTTGCGACATCCGCGCCGTCGGGCCGGGCATATGGAACGGCTGGAAGGGGCAATTACTGCGCGATCTCTATAGCCGGGCCGAGGAGTACATGCTGGGCGGCCAGCCTTTGGCAAACCGGGAGGAGCGCGCGGCGGCGGTAAAGGACGCGTTGCGCGAAAAATTGCAGGATTGGCCGGCGGCAGAGCTGGAACGGCAATTGGATCGCGGCGCCGCCGCATTCTGGTTGTCGGCTGATCTGTCCGACCATGAATATTGGGCCCGTTTAATGCGCACGGCGGATGAAGCCGGGCAAGCAATTACGGTTGACACCCGGGTGCACCCATTCGAATCCATCACCGAACTCACCGTCTATACTGCTGATCACCCGGGTCTATTCTCCGGACTGGCGGGGGCCATTACGCTCGCCGGCGCAAGCATCGCCGGCGCGCGAATTTTTACGACCATGGACGGTATGGCACTGGATGTTTTCACGATCCAGGACATGGCCGGCCAGCCCATCTCGCGGCCGGAAAGCATCGCGCGGCTGCGCAACACCATTGACAAAATTCTCAGCGGCAAGTTGCTGCTGTCGGTGGCGCTGAGCGAACGGCGCAGCCATCTGCCGGGCCGGGCCAGCGTCTTCACCGTGCAGCCCAATGTGATTATCGACAATGATGCTTCCCGCACCCACACGGTGATAGAAGTCAGCGGCCGCGACCGCCCGGCCCTGTTGCATGATTTGACCAAGGCATTTTACGGGCTGTCCCTGACCATCGCCAATGCCCGCATCGCGACCTATGGCGAACGGGCCGTCGACGTTTTTTATGTCAAGGATCTGTTCGGCCTGAAAATCACCTCGGCCATCCGGCTTGATACCATTCGTCAGCGCCTATTGGCCGCTCTGGCGGAGCCGGACGAGGCGGCCGCCGCCCCGGATGCCAAGAGCAACGTCGCCACCGCGTGACTTTGCCGAAATAACTTGGTCCGCGCGATCCTGCATTGAGGCACGTCGCGGTTATTCTGAACCATTTGACCAGTTTTCCAGGCCCCGTTTGCAGGCGCCGTTCGCGGGCCGATATGGGCATCGGCCAACGCAGAAATGACAATTATACAATATGGCGCTTGAAGCTGGATGATAAACGGACACCGACTTAACAGTGCCAGCCTTCCGATTGGTGCCATAAGCTGCCGTCAACCCGGTGCAGGTCAATTTTAATGTACGGACAAGTAAAGACGTTGAATTTTGAACCCCAACAGAGAGATTTAGCCAGGTATTGCAATGGCCGGTTGTATTTGCAGTTCAAATGCAGACATAGTGATCTAATCGGCGGAATTCATTGCGCCAGCTTCTTAGGACTCATCTCCATTCTTCAGGCCTAAACGATAAAGCGATTCTATCGCCCGTACAGCGCGTACCTGAGAGGGTGTCCAACGCTGTATCCAGTGCTTGGGCGAAATCTCGTTTGGCTTAAAATCCATTCTGGAAATAACATTTCTGGCATCGGTGTCACGACCGAGTGCAGCATAGGTTGCAGCACGATACGCCTCCATGTTTGGCGCGTCAGGGCCGCCGATTAAGATATTACGTTCAAATGCAATGATCGCATCGTCATACCGCTGAATATTGTAATAGGCCATGCCAAGGATATTCAAATAAGGTGTCCCGGGCTCCAGAGGGTCCAGGCGAATGGCTTCCAACAAGGGCGAAATCGCTTCTTTCGATTTACCGGCAAACATCAACACACCGCCGAGCCATTGATGGGCGAGTGGATCGCCAGGATTAAGCGCTACTGCTCGACGAACTTGTTTTACGGCTAGGTCTGTTTTGCCGGACAATGCGTAAGCTAGGCCCAGCATCGCGTGGCCACTAGCGAAACCGTCATCGAGCTTTATCGCCCTTTCCGCTAACTCGATCGCCTTCTTTAAGTCGGATTCCAGTTGCGCCGAGTGTCTGAAAAGAACCATGTATGAGTGAACCTGGGACAAACCGGCATATCCGCCCGGGAAATCTGGCTCCAAGGCAATGACACGCTTATGGAGCGATCGTGAGGATTCCACACGGGCGCGTTCGTTTGGTGGATTTATTCCTACTGTCGCGCGACGCAACAAATCAATTGCTTGGTAGTTGCTCGTATTTCGAAGATAGATTCGTTGGCTAACATCATCGTCGATAGTGACCGAAAGGGCACCAGCTATGCGTTCCGACAATCTGTCCTCCAATTCAAACAGATCGTTCGTTTGTCCCTCGAAGCGTTCGGCAAAAAGAGCTTCGGTGGTCTCGGTATCGATCAACTGGACACTGATCCGAACCCGGTCGGACTGGACTCCCAAAGATCCTCTGACCACGTGCGTGACGCCGTGGTTTATCCTTAGTACTTCCAAAGGGATGGCGTTTTTTGCGGCTGTTATTGAAGATCGGATCGCCATTACCGATAGACCTGATAACTTCGAGAGATTGGTTGTTACAGCGTCAAGATAACCTGTGGATATCCTGTCGGAAATCGCGCTACCCTCCAGCCCGGTTAGAGGTAAAACAACGATAAAAGGCTTGCTCCGAGAAATTGCGCCGGACTGCTCGAGTTTTTGATTGGCAGGCATTTTATCAGCGTACTGCGAAGTAAAAACTCCAGCCCCAAGGATCATATAACCGACAGCCACAAGAAATCCCGCTGCGACAGCGATGGACACAACAATGCGTAAACTCAGATTAGGATTTCCTCTGGCCCCAGGAAGAAATTTAACAAAAGCGTTCGCCTGAGGGCCATCGGGTGGATGTTCTGACTTTAAAAACCGGGGAACATAGGAGCCGGAGATCATTTCTATGTGTACTGGGTCGTCCCTTCCGGATGTCAAATAATAATGGCTGAGTTTCCGACGAAGCCTCGCAGCGGTTACCCGAACAATCGAGTCGACACTCGCCCCCTCTTCCGCACCGCGTTTAAATACGTCTAAGGCAATTGTTGTCGCTTTAATACCATCCGATCTCCCTTCGAGCGCTTCTTCAACGATGTATTGTAAGAAGCCGGATAATCTGGCCGTACCTTGAAACTCGTCACTTCTCAATACGCGCTCAAGGGCATTTCTAACCTCTGTCACGGTTACATTTGATTGCGTATCGTTTTCAGATTCAAGCATTATTTTGGCATGATAACTAGTATTATTCTCTGCGGCAAGCTCGAAGAATAGCGGAAAAATGCCAGCAAATTAAACTCATTTCCACCCTTCATCAGCTACCTTGTCACCGTTACATGGCCCGCGCTGAAACCGTGTGACCAGTAGTTTCGTCGGTCGAATCTTGTTTTGTTATGGTGAATTATCAAACAATGATGTGAAGAGGCGTTTCAGCGATCGATGTCCAAGATTGAAAATCCAGCATTACAGAGGTTTCCTCAGCAGGAGGCTCAAATCAAAGAATTGATGAAGCGCGAAAAGGATTTCGCCTGCATCTGCCGCGATTATGCCGAGATTGTCTATCAAATCAGTGAGACTGAACGCTCGACTGGGCAGAGTGTTGGTGCTTTGGCCGATCTCATCGAACTACGCTCGGATCTTGAACGCGATATTCTAGACCGACTTGCCTAATGCAGTCCCGTATCGACGGCTCTCAAGCAGGTCGACGATAAAAACAGGAGAGAACGATGCGTAAACGTGTTTTCAGAACGGAAGAAGGAGCAATAACATGAGTATCCATTCAACAAGACGCTGCATGGTGACACAGGTGCAGGCGGCGCCAGTCCGAACCAGGCTGTCGGGTATTTTGGCAAAATCCGCTCTATGGTTGGGCCTTCTGCCCCTGGCACTGACGCCCTCATTCTCACACGCCATTCAGCCAGACGCCGAATATCTCGTCCGCGAAAAACAATTCGGCGATCAGTGGTCTGCCGAAGACAAGCAGGTCCAGAAAAAACTGACTGCACTTGAGGAGAAATTTGGCAAGAAGCCGAATATCATCTTCATCCTGGCGGACGACATTGGCTACACCGAACTCGGGTCATACGGCGGCGGCAAGGTCCGAGGGTTTGCGACACCCCGCCTCGATGAGATGGCCGATGAGGGCATGCGCTTCCTACAGTTTTATTCCGAGCCATCTTGCACTCCCACGCGCGCGGCATTGATGAGCGGGCGGCATCCGGTACGGATGGGGCTTCTCGGCGTCCTGTTCCCTGGCACATCGGGCATGGGACTTGCAGATGAGGAATTGACCGTAGCGGAACTACTGTCCGGAGCGGGCTACCACACGGGCATGTTCGGCAAATGGCATCTGGGCAATGATCAGGGCATGACCCCTATCGAGCAAGGCTTCGACGAAGCCATTTGGCACGAAGGCAATGCACCCTGGTGGAGCCTCTATCACGGCGTCAAAGGCTCCGACAATGCCGGGTACGTCAACATTGGCGCTCTCTTTTGGGCACCGGGCCCAGATAACTTCTCTTACGACACCGGCGGAATCCTGAGTGGCAAAAAGGGCGAGGCACCAAAGGTCGTCGAGCCATTTACCTTGGAAGGCTACGACACCATGGACTCCGACGTCGCCGATGACGTGATCGATTTCGTCGAGCGGCATGCGGATAGCGACAGGCCGTTCTTCGCCTATTTCGCTGGAAAGGGAAATCACTTCTGGGGCGCGCATCCCGACTTCATGAACCAGCCCGCCGGCACCAACAACAGCGCGCAGATGGCCGAACACGACCACAACGTTGGACGGGTGCTCGACAAGCTGGAAGGACTCGGCATCGCGGATAACACGCTTGTCGTTTGGATGAGTGACAACGGACCGATGTATGCCATGCATCCGCACGGCGGCTATTCGCTGCTGCGCGGCGAAAAGGGCGACACTTGGGAGGGCGGCGTGCGTGTGCCCGCAATGGTCTGGTGGCCTGGCATGATCGAGGCGGGTCAGGAACCGGTCGACATCATCCAGGTGACCGACATGTTCACCACGGCGGCCGCCATTGCCGGGGTAAAGTCCGACATTCCCAGTGACCGTGTCACCGATGGTGTTGATCAACGCGCGCTCTTCCTTCTGGGCGAAGGCAAGTCCCGCCGCGACTACATCTTCCACTACAACAAAGAGAAGCTCGAAGCGGTGCGGAAGGACCAGCTTAAATTTCGCACCAAGCCTGAGAAGCATCACCACAATTGTTACAACCTGCACCATGATCCCGATGAGCGTTATCCTGATTTGGCCCGCTATTGCCTATGGGCCGGCCCGGGGTTCGGCAAGATGATTCAGGATCATAAGGCGATGATCGAGAAATTCCCGCATCGGGTTCAGAACGTCTATCAGCGTGAATTCGACTACCCATTCGATCCGAATCCAAACCAGTAGTGCTACAGCCCAGCGGCACGTGAACTTCGCGGGCCGCTGGGTTCTCACTGCCGCAAAAAATGTCACCCTACCTAAGAATATGGAAAGCCCCCATGAAAGTGAGTGAAATCAATAGTCTTGGAAGGAGCAGGTACTATGTCTAAGGACGACGACCAACAGAATGATCAAGGACCATTCGAACCTCGTCGACGTAATTTCTTGAAGGCAAGCGCCGCAGTTGGCGGGGCGGCGACGACGGCTGCAATGTTAGGTGGCGCCTCGACGGCATCTTCTGCCACGGGCGATAACGAACAGAAAAACCCTTATGGCGACCGCCCGGGCGGCGGCATCAGTTTGCCGGATTACTACAAACCCTGGCCGGCGATCAAAAACCGCAATATGTACCTGCCAGGCACCGAAATCCTGCCGAAGAATGAAATGCGGGTGACGTTTTTAGGGAGCTCTCCCTGGCCGCCGAACAGACTGCAAAAAGGCACTTCAATGCTGGTCGAGCTCGGCAACGGCACGTTGCAGCCCAGGCGCTTTTTCTTCGACCTTGGTAACGGCAGTATTGGCCACGCGATCGCCTTGCAGGTCCCCGCAGCGCTGATCAACGACATCTTCATCAGCCATCTGCACGCCGATCATTTCGCTGATCTCCCCTACATGTATCCGTTTCGGGCTTTTTCGGGCGGATTTACGCCCTTGCGGGTATACGGCCCGTCCGGACGAACGCCGGAACTCGGAATCAAACACCTAGTGAAACACATGAAGGAGATGTGTCGCTGGCACGAAGAAAATTTCGACGCCTGCCCTATCGGCGACGGCTTCGATATCCAGGTTACCGAGTTCGATTGGAAAAAACGAAACGGCATCTGCTACGACAAGGACGGCGTGAAGGTGCGGCACTGGCCGCGCAGTCACGTGAAAGACGGCGCCTCGGCCTTTCGCCTTGATTGGGAAGAAGCCGGCTTGTCCTTCGTTTGGACCGGGGATGGCCGGCCGGACGAACTGTCCGCCGAATATGGCAAGGGCGCGGATGTTTTTGTCACCGAAGGTACGATCGACACACCGGAACTTTCGGCGCTGAAGGTCGGCTCCCCGGCCGAGCTGTGGAAGTACACCATCGATATTTATCACACCATGTATTACGCCGCTGGCTATCTGTTCAAACAGGCCCAACCGCGCATGGCCGCGATCTGCCATTTCGAATGGTCCGGCGATCAGCTTGCCGCCGAGTCTATTGCCGAGGTCAGGTCGCACTGGGACGGCCTGTTCATGTTCGGCATGGATCTCAAGGTCATCAACGTGACTAAAGATGCGATCTGGGCGCGGGATGCGGTGATCTCCGATGGTGCGGCACCTGCTTCGATGGATCCGCGCTGGTTCGTTCCGCCAGGCGAAAAACTGCCCGAAACAATCGAGTTCCCAACACCAAAAATACCGCGTGAAATGCAACAAGAGCAGTTCGTGCGTGATTTGGAGATTGATCCAAAGCTCTACTATCCGACCGGTGCCTATCGGCAACCAGTGCAGAAATGGCCGGGTATCACCCTAAACCCGCGCGAGATGCTAAAAGCGAAGGGCATCAAGATAGACGAGTAGCCCGAACATTTGCGTTGCCACCGGCTTTCCCAGCCGTCGCTGTTCGGTGGCAACGCATCAGGCCAACCACAGAGGATCTATGATGAACATTGAATCGGGTAACATACTGGCCCCCGCGCCCCGTACCGATGTGATTGCAATTGATGGGAGAGATCCGATCCCGGTAACGCTCCTGACCGGTTTTCTCGGTGCTGGGAAGACAACACTTTTGAACCGGATTCTCTCCGGCGATCACGGGTTGAAGGTGGGGGTGCTGGTTAATGACTTCGGTGCGATTAATATCGATGCCGAACTCGTCGACGGTGTTGAAGAAAACACCATCAGCCTCACCAACGGCTGTGTATGTTGTGAAATCCGCGATGATCTGGTCCGTTCTCTCGAGCAACTATTGACGAGAGAGGAGGCTGTTGACTATGTGCTTCTGGAAGCGAGCGGCGTCTCCGATCCGGAAGGGATTGTCATGACCTTTCTGGATAAAAGGTACGAAAAGCTGCTGCGACTGGACAGCATCACCTGCATCATCGATGCCGAAGGGATTTTCACGGACGGCGACAATGACGCGCTGAATAAACTTAAACTACGGCAGATTGGTTTTGCCGACCTGGTGGTGTTGAACAAGGTCGATCTGGTTGGTAGCGAGCATATCGAAGTGATCAGAGACTGGATTGATCAGCAGATCAACAGGATTAGGATAATCGAAGCTACTCAATGCGATGTGCCGTTGGAAATACTGCTCGCAGTCGGGCGTTTCGATCCGATCAACGCGATATCGAAGCCGGTTTTGGCAGACGGAAACTCCCATGCTCACGCCCATGCTCACGACCACGCCCATGCGGCCGCCAGCAATATGTTCGATACCTGGACTTTTGAAACCAGCCAACCGATCTCTCTTAGCGCATTACGGCAGATGATCCGAAAAGAGCTACCGGCATCTGTTTACCGCTGCAAAGGATTGGTGTTGACCTCTGAGGCGCCGAAAAAACGCTATGCTCTCCAGGCAGTTGGGAGACGGGCCGAGCTGATTGAGTTGGGTGAATGGGGGCAACGCACGCCAAAAACTCAAATTGTCGCAATAGGTTCGGCAATCAATGCGCAAGAATTGAACGACAAATTCAACATTTGTGTAGAGCCGTTGAATGTATCGCAAAGTTAAACTCATTGGGCTTTAACAAAAGATATATTTTAGATATGAACTGAGGAAGAGGTCATGATAAACAAATTCTGGATTACGGCAATTACAGTTGGTTTGTTGGCCAGTGTCTTTGCCGCAGGATGGCAATTGGGGCAGTCAGATAGGCAGCTTGTACGCAATGCACATGCGGCTGGGGGAACTGTAAATAAACCTACTGGCGCGGCGCCGGATCGCTACGTCTATTATCCCGGCACGGAGGAACTGGCCAAAGACGAGATACGCTTATTTGCCTGCGGCACCGGCTTGCCCGCGGCCCGGCGCGATCAGGCCGCGACCTGCTGGCTGGTCGAACTTGGCAACGGCGACAAGTTCCTCTTCGACATCGGCACCGGATCAATGGTCAACGTCGCCGCTCTGATGATCCCATACGATTTTCTGACCAAGGTATTCCTGAGCCACCTGCATACCGACCATTGGGGCGACCTGTCGACTTTGTGGGCCGGTGGCTGGACGGCCGGACGCACCGGACCACTAGAGATTTGGGGGCCAAGCGGTGCTACCCCGGAGATGGGAACTAAATACGCCATCGAACATTTCCTGAAGGCGTATAACTGGGATATGCAAACCCGCAACTTCAAACTCAACCCGGCCCCCGGCAAGATCACCGTCCACGAGTTCGACTACAAGGGTGAAAATCAGGTCGTCTACCAGAAAAATGGGGTTACCATCCGCTCCTGGCCGGCGATCCACGCCGGTGATGGACCGATCAGTTACGCCCTTGAATGGGAAGGTATGAAGATCGTCATTGGCGGCGATACCTTTCCCAATAAGTGGTACATTAAATATGCCAAGAACGCCGATGTTGCCATTCACGAAACCTTTCTGACACCAGATTCGTTGGTCCATTGGTATGGCCAGTCGCCCGGTCAAGCGCTCGGCGTTGGCACCCAGATACATACCTCGCCGCCGGCCTTTGGTAAGGTAATGAGCACGATCAAGCCCAGACACGCCATCGGTTACCACTTCTTCAATGAAGAGGGCACGCGGTGGGGCATCTATGACGGCGTCCGATCGATTTATGGCGGTCCACTCTCCCTGGCTGCCGACAACATGGTCTGGAACATCACCAAGGAGAAGATCGTTGAACGGATGGCCATTTCACCGGACCAGGCTTGGTCCGTCACCGGTCCGACCAAGCCACCGGCCCCACCCACTTCTGGCGTCGCCGACCCGTTGAGCAATATCATGAAAGCCGGGCGTTGGAAGCCAGCCGAAGATGCGCAGCGCAGCCTTGTCGACACCTTCAAGAAAGAATACGACATGAAGTGAACGCCCACACAGCCCCTTGTCGGGCGATTCCTGACCTAGATGGCTGCTTTGGGTCAAACCCAGAAATGACAATTTTCTAATATGGTGCTCGAAGCTGGATGATAAGCGGAAAGGGACCAGAGGCCGCGTGATGCGCGGTCCGTGCCAATAGCCGCAACGCCGCCACGGGACATGGAAAACCGGCGTTCGGTGGCGCGGCCAGGCCATTGGGCCGCGTTGCGCGGATTGCCCGATGTCCCGCATCGTGCCGCGCCACGCGCCTAGCCCAATGTCCTGGTCTCGGCATCGAATGAATTACAATAGCAGCGATATGCTCTAGGCACCCGCCCGGTCGACCGCGCCCGACACAGGCAACGAAGGGCCTTTTTCTCGCCCCCTGATTCCGCTATGCAACTGGGATGAATTTGTTCCGCGCCTTTGCGACCGTAGGCGGCTACACAATGTTGAGCCGCATTCTGGGTTTTGTGCGCGATATCCTGATTGCCGGCACATTGGGCGCCGGACCAGTGGCGGACGCCTTTTTTGTCGCCTTCAAGCTGCCTAATTTTTTTCGCCGTCTGTTCGCGGAAGGCGCCTTCAACGCCGGTTTTGTGCCCCTGTTCTCGGACCTCTTGGCAACCAGGGGGCCTGGGGCGGCCCGCGCCTTCGCCGAACAGGCCCTGAGCGTATTGTTATTGACCCTGTTTATTTTTGTCACCCTGGTCCAGGTCACCATGCCTTGGGTCATGCAGGCCTTGGCACCTGGATTTATCGGCGATCCCGAGCGTTTTGACCTGGCGGTGACCTTTACCCGGATCACATTTCCCTATCTGCTGCTGATTTCCCTGGTCTCGCTGATGGGAGGTGTCCTGAACTCCTTGCAGCGCTTCGCCGCCGTTGCGGCAACGCCGATCCTGCTGAATATCTGCCTGATCGCCGCGGTTACCCTATTGGCCCCCTATATGCCCAGCCCGGGGCATGCTTTGGCCTGGGGTGTGGCGGCGGCCGGCGTGGTGCAGTTGATCTGGCTATCCGTAGCCTGCCAAAGGGCCGGCATGGGCTTAACCTTGCCCCGCCCGGCGCTGACCCCCAAGGTGCGGGAATTACTGCGTCTGATATTGCCGGCGGCCCTGGGCGCGGGTGTGGTACAGGTCAACTTGGTGATCGATATCATCCTGGCCTCTCTGTTGCCCAAGGGTTCGGTGTCGTTCCTGTTCTATGCCGACCGTTTGAACCAACTGCCCATCGGCGTGGTCGGGGTTGCCGTCGGCACCGCCATCCTGCCCCTGCTCTCGCGTCTGGTGGCGCAAAACGACCAGCCAGGCGCCCTGCACGCGTTGAACCGGGCCATCGAATTGACCTTGTTTCTGGCCCTGCCGGCAATGTTCGCGTTTCTGCTTCTGGCGGACGAGTTGATCCTGACCCTGTTTCAACGCGGCCAGTTCGACGTTGCCGCCGCCCGCGCCACGGCCTTTGCCCTGACGGCCTATGCAGTGGGGTTGCCAAGCTATGTTTTGGTCAAGGTCTTGGCGCCGGCCTTTTTCGCCCGCCGCGATACCCGGACCCCGGTGCTGGTCGGCTTGGTGGCAATGGTGGCCAACGTGATTCTGAATTTGATCCTGATGCAATTCCTCGCCCACGCCGGCCTGGCCCTGGCCACCGCCATCGCAGCCTGGCTGAATGTGGCGCTGTTGTCCTGGATATTGTACCGCCGCGGCGATCTGGCCCCGGATACCCGCCTGATACAACGGTTGGGCCGGGCCCTGGCGGCGGCCTTGATCATGGCGGGTAGTTTGTGGTGGTTGAAAATCCATCTGTCGCCGTGGTTCCTGGGCGGCGAGAGCGAACGCATCCTGGCCCTGATCGCATTGGTGGCCGCGGGCGTAACTGGCTTTGCCTTGGCCGCGTTGATCCTGCGCGCCATCACCATGGATGAGATCCGCGCGGCGTTATCCCGTCGACGCTAGTGGTCTGAATCATCTAAAGCATAGGGTATAGGTTTTTCAACTTGATGCGGGCATCGTCGGTTGTAAACCGCCAATCTGCTTTGACGTTATGTTTG
>JAJFGG010000091.1 GCA_021776235.1 Alphaproteobacteria bacterium
GTTGGGGGGGGTGGGGGGGGGTGTGTTGGTCGTGAGCCTCGCTCCCAGCGCCGACCTGACGCCGGCCGGCCCCCCCCCGACACCGGAGGCCGGTTTTCCAGGCCCCGTGGCGGCGTTGCGGCTCTTGGCCGATGGCCCCCATCGGCCTACGAACCGCGCCTACCCACGGAGCCTGGAAAACCGGTCAAATGGTTCAGAATAGCCGCGACATGCTCTAGACCCGGTAGATTTCCAGCCCCTGCCAATCGAACGCAACACCGTGGCCGGGGCGGTCAGGCGCAACAGCGTGGCCGCTGGCTGTCAGGGACATGGGTTCAGCAATGAAACGTTCCAGGCCGAAACCGTGGACTTCCAGATAGGACTTATTGGGTACAGCCGCCAAGAGATGGACGTGTAGATCGTGTACGCCATGAGACGTAACAGGCAGATTGTTGGCTTCCGCCAAGTGCGCCACTTTCATCCATACCGTGATGCCGCCGCAGTTGGAGACATCGGGTTCGGGAAAATCCACGCCGCCAGCTGCGATCAGATTGCGGAATTCATACAGACTGTGCAGGTTTTCTCCGGCCGCGAGGGGTAGCCCGCCTTCGCGGGCAATCCTGGCGTGGCCGATAGGGTCGTCTGGGATTGTGGGCTCTTCCAACCAGACCAGGCGATACTCGCACAGGGCACGGGCGGCGCTGATCGCCTGATCCACCCGCCAGCGCATGTTGGCATCGACCATCAGGGCGAAGTCCGGGCCAAGAAAACCCCGCATGGCCGCGACCCGATTCAGATCCTCGCTTAGATTGTCGCGTCCAACCTTCATCTTGATCGCCTGAAAACCCTTCTCCAAATTGGCCTGTGTCTGGGCCAGCAGTTTGTCCAGGGGAAAAAACAGATCAATGCCACCGGCATAGGCAATGACATTGGCATCGTGGCCCCCCAACAACCGCCACAGGGGTTGTTCTACCCGTTTCGCCTTCAGGTCCCACAACGCGATGTCTATGGCGGAAATTGCGAAGCTGGCGGGGCCGCCACGTCCGGCATAGTGGAGATGCCACCACATGCGCTGCCATATTTCTTCGATCCTCCCGGCGTCCGTCCCGATCAGCAGGGGGCCAAGATCATCGCTGACCAGGCTGAGTATGGCGTTGGCGGAAGTCCCTACAGTGTAGGTATAACCGACGCCCTCGACGCCATCCTGGTCACGAATGCGCACCGTCACCAATTCAAACAGGGACATCTCGCCATGCGTGGAATCCGACAGGACTTCCGGCAGCGGTATGGAAAATCGGTCGGCGCGAACAGCGGCGATGGTCATGGGCACACCTTTTCTGGCTCCGGCAACAAGGTGATGGCGGAAATTTGGCGGCCATAATCACTCTCATCGCGATGGCATGTACGGCGGTAGCTGTAGAACCTACTGTCGTCGGTATAGGTATCCAGGCCCAGATCATGGCTTTGCCCCAGACCCAGGCCGGCCAATCTGGCCAAGACAAAGCCCGCCAGATCAAATTGATGATGATCGGCTCTGGAGGAGGGGGCGAAATATTCGGCCAGGTTTGGATCTACAGCGATAAATTCGGCCTGGAATTCCGGACCCACTTCATAAGAGGCCTGGGCGATGCATGGTCCAATCACTGCTACTATTCTGTCACGCCGCGCCCCCTGATCCTCCATGGCTTGCACCGTGGCCTCCAAGACACCAGCCAATGCGCCGCGCCAACCCGCATGGGCCGCCCCGATCACGCCACCTTTAGCGTCGGCAAACAGCACCGGCGCGCAATCGGCGGTCAGGATACCCAGGGCTATCCCTGGCCGGGTACAGACCATGGCGTCACCACGGGGTGCCTGGTCATAGGGCCAGGTCCGGTCGGCCAGTATCACTTCGGCGCTGTGAAATTGATGCACGGTGATCAGGGCCTCGGGCGCCACGGCCAGCGTCCGGGCGACAAGGGCGCGGTTTTGCGCGACACATTCGTAAACATCGTCCGAACCATAGCCGCAGTTCAAACCCTCGTGAACGCCGTCGGAAATACCGCCCTGCCGGGTGAAAAAGCCGTGCGCAAGGCGATCGGCGCCCAGTTCTGCATGGGTTATGGATCTTGGTTGCATTATACCTCCGCAAAGCCGGGGGGGCGGTCGTCGTCGGACGCCATTACCGACATGACCTTGAACAATTGGCCCATTTGATCCTGGTCCGTCAGGCGATGCAAGGCGGCACGGATGGTCCTGGCCTGTGCTTCCGTGGCGGATTGCTGCAGGACGCCGGCCCGCGCCGCGATACCCAGCTGATTGAGAAAGCTTGTTTGGGTGACCGGACCGAACGTCCACGCGCCAGCCCTTCGCGCCGCCTCGCCAAGGGCTTGAAAATCCACATGGGCAGTCAGATCGGCCAAGCCCGGCGCCTCGAGAAAATCCACGAATTCATGCGCCTGCATGGCCTGCAAAGTATCGCCGACGGCGCTTTCTCCATGGCCGTAATCAATTATCAGGGCGCCACCGCCATGGTTAACCAGGATTTGGGCCAAAGCTGCCATGGCATTCGTGCGGGCCGGCGAAATTTCAACAATGGCACCGCCGGGGGCCTGCTGGATGGTCGCCGGCAGCGGGGCCGTAGGGGTGATGCCCGGATCAAGCAGCAGGCATAACCGGCCATCCCGGTGTCCCACCATGCGTTCGTGCCAACCGTCTTCGCCACGCTGGAACTGGCGGATCGGCAACGCGTCGAAAAATTCGTTGGCAATGGCGATGGTGGGGCCTGGGGGCAAATCGGCGACGCGGTCGTGCCAGTTTACCAACCGGTTTCCGAGGGCCGATTTCTGAGCCGTGCGCAATATCGGGCTGATTTCCACCAGATGAACCTGCGCCGCCTGATTAAAGCCGGGCAAGGCACGTCCGGCGCGCAGTGCATCCGCCATAAGTGTGCCTCGGCCCGGTCCCAATTCTGCCAGAATAAATGGATTGGGCGCGCCCAGGGCCTGCCAGCGTTCGGCGCACCACAGGCCGATCAACTCGCCAAACATCTGGCTGATTTCCGGCGCCGTTATGAAATCGCCGGTGCGGCCAAGTGGATCACGGGTGGTATAATAGCCCCATTGTGGATGCCCCAGAGCGGTCGCCATGAAGCGCGAGACCGGCATGGGCCCATCCAGCCTTATGCATGCCGCCAGATGGTCACCCAGCTTGGTCATGCTATGGGGCGCTGCCGCGCGCGCCAGATCAGGTAGGCGCCGCCCAGCAGCATCGGCAGAGAAAGCCACTGCCCCATGGTGGCGCCAAACGGCAGGAGACCGATTTGAACATCCGGCTGGCGGACCAATTCCACCGCGGCGCGGGCTATTGCATAGCCACAGAGAAAAATTCCGGTCAACAGGCCGGCGCGCCGCAACGCGCTATGTTCGCCTTGGCGCCAGGCCAGCCAGGTCAACAGCGCAAACAGCACGACGCCTTCCAAGGCCGCTTCATACAGTTGGCTGGGATGGCGGGGCAGGGGCCCGGCATGGGGAAAGAGCACGGCCCAGGGTAGATCCGTGGTCCGGCCATATAATTCCCCATTGATGAAATTTGCGATACGGCCAAAAAACAGGCCGAGAGGGGTGGCACAAGACACCAGGTCGCTGAGGCGCAACAGCTCCAGTTTGCGCCGCCGCGCGAACCAGACCATGACCACCGTAACCCCCAACAAGCCACCGTGGAAAGACATCCCACCCTGCCAGACCGCCAGGGCCTGTAGCGGGTTTTCGCTGTAATAGGGGAGGTTATAAAACAGGACGTAACCCAGGCGCCCACCAAGGATGACGCCAATGATGGCCCAGGTCAGGAGATCGTCAATCACCTCCGACGTGGTCAAATGGGCCCGTTTGCTATTCAGGCGCAACATATAGCGCCAGCCCAATAGAAGCCCGGCAATGTAGGCCAGGGCATACCAGCGTATGGCGAAGGGACCCAACTGTAATAAAACCGGGTCAATTTGCGGAAAGGGCAGGATAGCCAAAGGAGCGCCTGTTATCATGCCCCCGATATAGCCGGGGGGCGGCCTGGCCGCAAGGCGGCTTGCCTCGGAAGGCGGCTGCCGCCATAGTGATCTTTTGCATTATCCTGCTGCCGTGGCGTAGCCTAATGGAGCGTACTGAAATGTCAGCAAACCGCCGCATCCTGGACGATGTCTCGCGTCTTGCCACCTCTGCCGCCGGTCTGGTCCAGGGAGCTGGCCGCGAGGCCGAGAATTTGCTGCGGCTACGGTTGGAACGTCTGCTGGATAGCATGGATCTGGTGCCGCGCGAGGAGTTCGAAGCGGTCAAGGCCATGGCGGCGAAAGCCCGTGCGGAGAACGAGGCTCTGGCCGACCGACTGGCGGTACTGGAAGGGGTGATTCAGACCGGTAATGCCAAGAGCGCGGCCCAGGCAGCCCCATCCGCCACCCGCAGGTCCGCCGCCAAAGCCAGGGCGAAACCTGGCGTAAAAACAAAAAAAGCCCCTAAAACTGCCAAATAGCGCATATACTCAGGAAAATTTCGGCGCCTGATCGCAGGCCCTCGAGAGTTCACTTGCGCCCCAAAGACCCTTCTGCAAGATTACCGCACATGGTGTATCTACGTTTTGACGCCACAATATGTGGGGCATACTGGTGAATTTTTCTGTGACCACGGGACGTCTTTGGAACCACGCATGGCGTTTGCAATCCCTGCTTCGACCGGGTCGGGGGTCTTTGTCATGAGTATGAGCACTGAAGATATCGTCTCGTCGGCAGATAATCCGTTGGATCTGGTCGAAGATATCGTTGCCGCCAACCAATGGCCTTTCGAACGCAATTGCGACGAAGAGTTGTCGGTAACCGTAGCCGGGACCTGGTGCGATTATCATTTGGGATTTTCCTTCAATTCAGCCCAGGGTGGGCTGCAGTTGGCGTCCGCCTACGATATGCGGGTACCTGGGAAACGGCAGGGCGATGTCCACAGCCTGTTGGCCATGGTGAACGAACGCATGTGGCTGGGCCATTTCGACTTGTGGCTTGAAGACGGTGTGCCCATGTTCCGGCACGCGGTCTTAACCCGTGGCGGTAACGGCCTGCATGCCAGCCAGATGGAAGAATTGATCGAGATTGCGATTACCGAGTGCGAACGCTTTTACCCGGCCTTTCAATTTGTCATTTGGGGTGGCAAAGCGCCCGCGGAAGCCATTGCCGCCGCCATGCTGGAAACCATGGGAGAGGCGTAGACCATGGCGGGAACCCGCGATATTGCTGGTCCTTTGCTGCTCATAGGCTGCGGCAAGATGGGCAGCGCTTTGCTTGGTGGTTGGTTGGACCAGGGGGTCGCCGCCGATACGGTCCTGGTGGTGGAACCGGCCATGGCTGCGGAAAATAGCGGCTTGCCGGCAGGTGTTACGCTATTGGCGACCGCTGATGATATTCCCGCGGCTTTTTCCCCCGCCGTCGTGATATTTGCGGTCAAACCCCAGGTCATGGCAAACGTGGTGCCGATTTATGCCCGTTTTGTCGCCGGCGGCGCGGTTTTTTTATCGATAGCCGCAGGTACACCGATTCAATTTTTTGAAAGCGCCTTGGGCGCCGGCGCGGCTGTCGTGCGGGTCATGCCGAACACGCCGGCGGCTGTACGGCGGGGTATGTCGGTGCTGTGCGCCAACGACCAGGCGAACGCGGACCAGCGGAATTTGTGCGGCAGCCTGATGGCGGCGGTGGGTGATACGGCCTGGTTGTCGGATGAAGGTCTGATGGACGCGGTGACCGCCGTCAGCGGCAGTGGACCGGCTTATGTCTTCCATCTTATCGAATGCCTGACCCAAGCCGGCGTCGAGGTGGGATTGGAAGCTCATCTGGCCGCCCGTCTGGCGCTGCAAACAGTAGCGGGCTCCGGCGAGCTGGCACGGCAATCCGAAGATGATGCAGGGCAATTGCGTGTCAACGTCACCTCGCCGGGCGGCACCACCCAGGCGGCCCTGGAAATTCTGATGGCCGAGGGCGGGCTGCAGTCTCTGATGACGGCGGCGGTACGGGCGGCAGAGAAAAGAGGCCGGGAATTGGGGGCCTAGGGGCGGCCTCTATAGACAGCCGGGCAGGCCCCTGCTAAACAGCGGCCATGTTCATGATCGCTCGCCATGGTCCCCACACGGGCCGAATAGCACGAATTACCGGCCCGGTTCCAATTTAGGACCGGGAACGATTTTGACGGCCGTGTTGGTGTGCGATGTCGTCGTGATATACGTCGGGCGCTTCAGAAAATTTCACTTCTCAGATTCGGGGACCTAACCCCATGACCACCGATTACAAAGCCACGTTATTCCTGCCGCAAACCGATTTCCCCATGCGCGCCGGGCTGCCCAAGCTGGAGCCAAAGCTGCTGCAGCATTGGGAAACAATCAATCTGTTTGAACGGCAACGGGCGGATGCCAAGGGACGGGAAAAATTCATCCTCCACGATGGCCCGCCCTATGCCAACGGCAACATCCACATCGGCCACGCCCTGAACAAGATCCTCAAGGACATCATCAACCGCTCGCAACAAATGTTGGGCAAGGATGCCAATTATGTACCCGGTTGGGACTGCCACGGCCTGCCCATCGAATGGCAGATAGAAGAACGCTACCGCAAGGCGGGCAAGGACAAGGACGACGTTCCGATCGATGAATTCCGCAAGGAATGCCGGACTTTCGCGGAAAAGTGGATCTCGGTGCAGACCGAAGAGTTCAAACGCCTGGGTGTTATCGGCAACTGGAAAGACCCCTATACCACCATGGCCTTCAAGGCCGAGGCACAGATCGTCGCCGAATGTTTGAAATTTCTCATGAACGGGTCGTTGTATCGTGGCTCGAAACCGGTGATGTGGTCGGTTGTCGAAAAGACCGCCCTGGCCGAGGCGGAAGTGGAATACCACGACCACACCTCGACCACCATTCACGTGCGCTTCCCGGTTGTCGCCAGCAGCGATCAACGGCTGGCCGAAGCTTCGATCGTCATCTGGACGACCACGCCCTGGACCATGCCGGGAAACCGGGCGATCTGCTATGGCCCCCGACTCGTCTACCGCCTGCTTGAAGTGGAGGCGGTGGCGGAAGCTTCTCTGGCGCGGAGCGGTGAACGCATGGTGGTGGCGGAAAGCCTGATAGCAGACGTCTGCGAGCAGGCCGGCATCACCAGCTACAAGGATTTGGGCGAGATTGGCCATGAGGCCTTGGCCACAACCATTTGCGCCCATCCCTGGCGTGGCCAGGGCTATGAATTCGAGGTGCCGCTGTTTCCAGGTGATCACGTTACCGATGAAACCGGCACCGGTTTTGTCCATACCGCGCCCGGCCACGGGGCCGAGGATTTCGAGGTCGGCATGGCCCATGGCCTGGAAGTGCCGCAGACCGTCAACGGCGATGGCGTATTCTTTGCTCATGTGCCGATGTTCGCGGGGCATCATGTCTTCAAGGCCGATGCCAAGGTGGTGACCGAATTGACCGCGATTGATGCCCTATTGGCCACTGGCAAGCTGCAACACAGCTATCCCCATTCCTGGCGCTCCAAGGCACCCTTGATATTTCGCAATACCCCCCAGTGGTTCATTTCCATGTCCGCCACGGGCTTGCGGGAAACCGCCCTGAAGGGGATCGACAATGTGCGTTGGGTGCCCAGATCCGGCCGCAACCGCATACATGCCATGATCGCGGACCGGCCCGATTGGGTGCTGTCGCGGCAACGGGCCTGGGGTGTGCCGATCACCTTGTTTGTGGATAAGCGTACCGGTGAGCCCCTTAGGGATGAAGCGGTCAATGAACGGATTGTCGCCGCCGTCGACAGGGACGGCGCGGACGCCTGGTTCAATGCCGATGCCAGCGAAATACTGGGGCCCGATCATGACGCGGATAATTTCGAGAAAATCGAGGATATCCTTGACGTCTGGTTTGATTCCGGTTCGACCCATAGTTATGTGCTGGAACAGAGAGCCGACCTGCAATGGCCGGCGTCGTTGTACCTGGAAGGCTCGGATCAGCATCGCGGCTGGTTCCATTCTTCCTTGTTGGAGGCCTGTGGCACCCGCGGCAGACCTCCCTATGAGGCGGTGCTGACCCACGGCTT
>JAJFGG010000092.1 GCA_021776235.1 Alphaproteobacteria bacterium
GCACTGCAATCCCCGTGCTAGCGGGAAATCTGATTGTCTTGAAACTCTAGTATGCTGCCGCGGGTGGGTGCGTTGTACCGCGAGTTGCAGAAATCCTCATGCTTGGGCTACAGTTGAGCCTGGAATAGGGGCGTCTTCATATGAAGCGAGTATTCATTCTATTCTCTATGGGCTTGGCCCTGCTCACCAACAAGCCAGCCACGGCGTGGGGTGAGGATGGCCACAAGATAGTCTGCTATATCGCCTATGAGCTCCTGCCTGAGCCAGCAAAGGTGAAGCTTGACGCGCTCCGTGATGCCTTCGAGTTCGACGGCACGACGTACAAAGACTATTCGTCGGCCTGCGATTTTCCCGACCTTGCCCGCGCGAAGGTGAAGCAATTCAGAAAGACCGATAAGGCCAAATACAAGCCCTGGTTCGACCGCTATGCCCGGTTCGACAAATGGCATGACGTCTACCTGAGGCGTGACGACTTCTCAGTTGCTAAGGATGACTGCCACAAGACCGAGGGCTGCCTGCTGAAGGGCATAGAATATCATGGTGCTGCCCAGGGCGGTAATTTCGAACGCGCCGAGGCCTCGTTCTTTCTCGGGCATTGGATCGGCGACATCCATCAGCCCCTGCATGTCAGCTTCGCAGACGACGGGGGCGGCAGCCGTTATGCCGACGTAACTGGGTTCTATGGCTCTGGTGAGACGCTCCACTGGATCTGGGACAGCGGCATTCTAAGGAAGGCCATGGGGAGTAAGGGCCGGAAAGCATTCGCCGATACAATCTTGGCCCCTATCAAAGCGAATCCTGGTAGATTTTCAGATAATCTAATTGCTTCAGGGACTCGGAGCGACAAAGCGAATACGTCGAATTTTTCAATTAAGCTAGTCGTTGCAGGAACGCCAATTGACTGGGCTAACGAATCCTACGCGCTAACACTCTCTGCGAGGACAAATTACTGCAGGTTCCATGGCAGTCCTTCTACCCCTGGCAATGCTTGCAAGCGCGTTATCGCGCCAGACTTGACAGAAGCGTATCAGAGGGATGGCCTTGCCATTGTAAAATTGCGCCTAACGATGGCCAGCATTAGACTAAAAGAGATGCTGCTAAAATTTCTGGGCGAATAGCTTTGGAGCCAGTGTTCGAAGCTAGTTGTCCGCATCGATCTCGGCCGCTCCATCATGAGCCGGCCTCGTCGATCAAGGCACCGTACCACGTTGCGCTGCTGGTTGTCCTCAGATTTGAGAGCGGTGTCCGTTTATATTCATATGCTCACCAGATAGCGGGCGCGAAGCGCCAGCAGGTGATCCTTCAGCCACGGTGGGCACCGGCTCGTTTCCCAGCTCTTCCACAGTGCCGGATAGCTCAGGGCTTCGAAGCGGGGGAACGCGCCAGCGACTCGTTCGCCGAGGCGGGCAATCTCTTCTCTGTGGGCCTCGAACGCGGGTAACGCCGCGGCATTCGCCGGCTCCCAATAAAGGTAGAGCAGCGTGGCGGATGTCTCCCTGAAGCATCGCGCCACACCGAAGGCATGCTTAACGAGTTGAGCTGCGTCGAGAAAACGGTACGAGACGATGCCCGCATCAAGGTCAAGCATCTCCGCAAACCAAGCACTTTCGCGCCGTTCATCCTTGATTTGTGCCGCGTAGGCCGGAGAGAATTTCGCGGCCTTGGCGCCAAGATACTCGGTGCACTTGGACTCGACCGCCACGACATGAGTGTCTGCTTCAGCGACGAGGTCGAGATTGGGAGCCCGGCCGCCCCTGAGCCCGGTCGGGCACTTTCGTTCGAACTGTATCTCCTCGAAGCCGGTCGCGCCCAATAGGGAAAGATCGGCGATCGAATCCTTAAACGGCGCAAAGCAATTCACGGCAAGAGCCGACGACGAATGAGCGGCGCGAAACTTACCTTCAAGCTCGTTGCCGTCGCCCTGTTCGAGGTCACTTGCGAACTGCCGCAGCTTCACACCGGGCAGCGTGTTCTCTTCAGGTGCCGAGACATAGCCCTGTGCGGTCAACGTCAACTCTGGGCGGGTCGCGTGAAGCGCATCGATGAGCGCCCGCGTACAGCGGGTTGGCATCGACCCACCGGCTGATTTTTTCGAAGCAATGGACATGAGGCAAGGATAGCAATGAATAGCGATATTGCCCAATGAGGCGAATGCGGGCGCTGTCTTTATTCAGAATCTACGGAGATTCTATTGACGACACTTGATCGTGGCTTCGACGACATATGCGGTATGGTAGGATGGTCCCAAACCATAAAATTGCCTCGATTCGGACTCGTGATTTGTGGTTACGATGCCATAGCCCGAATACCCATTTTCGCGGCAGACTTCTTCGGACCGTCGGTCCACGAATTCTCGTACCATGCGAAGTGGCGTTTGGAAATTTCCGTCGAATCTCACGTGGTAAATGTTTCCCTCAATATGCTTGTCCGAGTATCCACCGTGAAGACCCATTGGCCCGTATGCCGTTTGGCAACCGGCCAACAGCAAAAGCAACGCGGTCAAATAAAGGATAAGTCGCGATAGTCCCATTTTTCTCGGCCTCACACCCTTGGCATTTTCCTACTTCGCAAACCAAAACGCCCCGCGTGAGTTTCACCGGGGCGCAGAAATCGTATCTGATGAAAACGTGGTGTTGTTCGTCCCCCAATGTCAAGCGGATCTCGTCCGGCCAGGTCGCGACCTGCGCCAGGCTCTGGCCATCGAAGATTTTCCCGGCAGTTGCCGCTGTGCGCTAATCCTCGTCAAAGCATCAGCGCAGGCCCGCGGTCGAGAAGATTGCATACAGTTCGACGTGTCATTGCGATAACGTGTGGCTGGGCAGGCTGTATGGCTAATATAAGCCGCGGCAGACAGCTACTCAGACGGGAGGCCCGCGTGAATCCGATTTCGAATTTCATCCTTGCGGGGAGCGGAGCCATGCAACTTTTATTTGCCCTCTTTCTCACCCTCCTTATGGCGCCAAATGTTTCAAATGCTGAAGGCGTGAATTGGAAGACGGTATCGGCGGATAAGCTGGAGATCATATTCAGAGGTGAAGCACTGGAAATGAAATTGGAAACCGCGAAGAAAGCGTGGGTAAGCTCTATGCCCGGATTTGTGGAATACGCTAATTGGCGCGGTAGTTCAAAAATGGCATTCATTGTTAAGCAAAACGCTGACCCTGGATACACGTTGCAAGTTGGTGACAGTATAGACGACAGGAACCAAATCAGCCTGGCCTTTGGACTTGAAAAAAACGGGGAAATTGTATGGGGAAAAGACGAATCATTTAGCGGCCCGCTTGGAATCTTCAAAATCCATTATCTGGAGCTTAAAGTACTCAATTGTATTGCTTGGGGGTTTGGTTATGATGATTCGAGCGCTGGAGAGCCGCTTTCGTATTCCGCCAATAACATTTTCAGAGCCCTCTACTGTCAAAGAGAGCAAATTCGACCTGAATTTGCGAAGCGTGTAGTTCTTTTGTCTGGATATAAAGGCGGTTACGAGCCGCCGGAGACAAAAAGCAAAATTGCAGCAAAGCCAACCATGGAAAAGGCCCGAGACGTGGCGAACGAGGATGGATCAAAAACTGTCCCAGTTGCCACAAATTGGCTTGGTTCAGGAGATCTATTTGTTGGCTTCCTAAAATACAGGAACAATGCGGGAAACGGCCCGTTGGAAGTATCTATGGGGACTATTTCATGCAGGGGAACGTGGCAATTTAGCTCGGGGAAATATGGAACGGCCAAACTCCCAAGAGGCTCGTGGACGGTAGCATGTTCTGACGGCAGAGTAGCTTCGGGAACCTACATAAGCAACAAATTGGGCCAGGGCACCGGGCTCGGAACGGATGCTAATGGCGAAATGGTAAAGATTACCTATGGGGTGAATTCCAGATAGAAGTGCACTGTCGCCTATTTGGGGTCATCGTTTTGCGTCACCTAATTGCGGTCCACGCAAAAGCACGCGCAGCAGAACCGGGGTCAGCAAAGTGGTTACCACGGCGACGATCACCAGGGCTGAGAACAGGTTGTCGACAACGGCGTGCTGACCCTGGCTTTCCACACTGAGGATGCCGCCGGCCAGGGCAACATTAAGTACCACCAGTTCAACCGCCCCGCGGGCGCTCATGCCGACACCGACGGCGGCACTATCGCGCATGCCCAGGCCCAGCATCCGGGCCGGCACCCCCGCCCCCAGCAGCTTGCCCAAAAAGGCTACGGCGAGGAGGGCGGCGATAAAGCCCGGCACCGCGGAGATGGCGGTCAGATCAACCTGCAGGCCGATATGGACAAAAAACAGCGGCGCCAGGAAACCCTCGGTCAGGCCGCCGACCAATAGGCGCATTTCGTTGTAGGCCTTGGCGCCGACCCGCCGCGGCTCGAAGAACAGGCCGGCCAGGAAGGCGCCCAGGATCCAGTGCATGCCCAGGGCCATGGCCAGGAGGCCATAGGCCAGCGCCACCGACATCAGAATACTGAATTCCAGGGAGGCAATCTGCATCGCGTGCAGGTGCCGGCGCAGGCGGGGATAGACGTGGTAGCCCAGGCCGACGGTGATGGCGAAAAACACCACGACCTTGAGCCCGATCAGGCCAAGCCCGGTCAGGCTGGCCGCCTCGCCGTCCCGCCCCAGGCCGATCAGCAGGGCCAGCAGGAACAGGCCGATGATGTCGTCAAACAGCGCCGCCGAGATCACCATGCGGCCAACGGTACCATGCAGAAGGCCCAGTTCGGCGAACACCCGCGACGTCACCGGGATGGCGGTGATCGACATCGCGACACCGACCAAAGCCGCCTGGGCCAGCTTCTGCTCGCCCTCGGGCAGCACGCTCCAGGCCAGCAGAAATCCCAAAAGCAATGGCAGCAATGCGCCGCCCAGGGCGACGGCGAACGCGCGACCGGCCCGCGAGGTGATTTCCTCGGGCCGCATTTCGACGCCGGCCGACAGCGCCAGGAAGAACATGCCGATCTCGGCGATGAAACCAAGGGCCTCGCTTTCCCCCAGCCAATCGCGCAGGAAGGCGCCATCGAGGCCAAGGGCAAGGACGGCGGCAATCACGATGCCGGCAAGCAGCTCGCCGACCGCAGCCGGCTGACCCAGGCGCTCCGCGCCCTCGCCGAAGGCTCTGGTCAGAAGCAGCAGTAACAGAAGTCCTGCCAGGATTTCCACCGATGTCTCCATTGACTGCGACCGACGCCGACCGGGAGGCCATTCTAGGGCTTCCTGAAACCGACGCAATCGCATCTCGGCAAGCGCTGCCGGCGCGGGCATTTTTTTCGGCCATATTTTAACCGCCCGGCATGCGTCCCCTTCGCATGGTAACGGGTATCCCGACAGGTGACATCATTTCAGGCTGAGGATGTAAGCGATGATGTTGTCGGTTTCCTTTTCCGTAAGGATCAGCGGCGGCATCTTCCTATGATCAGTGCTCAGAAAAACCCGCAGGCTCATTTCGGTCCGCGCCGGATTGTTCGCAATCTCCTGAAATGTTTTCGCCGGCGCCGGCTTATCGTTATTTTGCCGCTTTTCAACCAGGTGACAGGCAGCACATACTTTCTGCGCCAGTACCCCACCTTTGCTGACGTCGCCAAGCTGCGATTGCGCCTTCGCCGGCACGGCAGCGAGCGCGAGAACGGCTAAAAGGATCGATATCCGGGACATTGCAACTCCTCCACCACCGACATTACCAACCATCTGCCCACGACCAAGCGCTCTCGGCCAAGGCCTCACCTTTCATATATGAACCCTCGGCGCCAGGCTCAATAGGCTGGCGGTGTCGGTGCGGATGCTCCTTAGGAGGGTGCGGCGAAGCTCGCTCCCGGTATGGGCGCAAGAACGCCCTAAAACCATTCCGGGGATAGTGTTGGCGGTGCATATTGTGGATACCAGCGACACGGTGTAATTGCTCTACGGTGACCCCGTCAACGGCGGCTTTGGGCCCAAAGCCAGCTTGTCCTGTTCGTTTTGAAACGGTAATTCTGTTTGTCATAAATGTGCGTGAAAACTGATTTCCTTTGAAGGGTGCCAAATGTTCGGTGTTGATAATATTTTATCCGTCGCTTTGGCATTTTTTGTCGTGACCGTTTCGCCGGGCCCTGCGAACATCGCTGTCGCTACGGTCGCGATGCGTTCCGGGCGTCGCAGCGGTCTGATCTTCGGGATAGGCCTTTCGTTTGGTCTGGCCTTTTGGGGTTTAATTGCGGCAACCGGCATGGGGGCGGTGTTGCAAAGCTCCGAATACGCGCTCATAGCACTCAAGCTTTTCGGTGGGTCTTATCTTCTTTGGCTTGCATTTCAATCTGGCCGGTCTGCGCTCAGTAAGAGCGAGAGTGCAAGACGTACATCTATTGACGGACGGTGGTTTAAACGCGGCCTTGTCCTGAATTTGTCCAATCCCAAAGCAGTTGTTGCCTGGATGGCCGCACTTTCCATGGGGTTGGGCGCGAGTGATGGACTCTATGAGGTGGCAGTGGCGACCATGATTTGCATGCTCCTGGGGTTCTTGAACTACACAGGATACGCACTGGCTTTTTCACTTTCGGGCGTCATGGCAGGATACCGACGGCTGCAAAGGTGGATCGACGGTGTCGCGGCCGGGCTCTTTGCTGCTGCCGGATTTGGGCTCATTCGGGCGGCCTTCTCCCGGTAGATTTTGCTTGCCGGTCAGGTCCGCTTATCGATGGTTCATGTCGCCCGATCCCATTGACCGCCTTTGTGCAACGGCACCAACGGAGCATAGGGCGGCGTCAGAGCGACTTCCGCTTATGCCCCGTGCGCCGTGGTGACTTGCTGCATGTCGGAGGTAAACAGCGCTCAGGCAAGGGGGCGGGTCGCATTGTATCTTGCAACGCTTTCTGCAGACCAAACAGCATCGCGGTCCATGGCTTTTTCAAACGCAGGCACGTCATCGGGCAGATCAAACCATGACTGTTTGCTGCGTACGAAGATGTGGGCTTGCGGCTTCACCACACTGGTGTCATCCAATGTGCCGACGCGTAGGGCAATCACGTCCACCTTGTGATAGAGATATCGGCACCAGATATAGGTGCCGCATTTTGCGCAGAAATGCAGTTCGCAACCAGCGCCGCTGCCGCTGGGCAATGTGGCAAACCGGGTGTCTCCGTCGATTTGCAAATCGTCTCTTGCATGAACACTATGAATGACAAATGCGCTGCCGGTGGTTCTTTGACAGTCCGTGCAGTGACAGGCATGTGTGAACATCGCCTCCACACCGACACGGTAACGCACGGCTCCACAACCACAGCCTCCAATCAACGCCATAAATTTACCTCCCCTGTATTGGTACGAGTTTACCGTACGGTGGCATGACGGGGAACGGTGGCGTTGCATTCTTATTGCTGCGTGATGAAATTTTCCGGTGCAGACAAAGCAACACTTGGTACTGGGTTGCCATCGTCAATTGACCGCACCTGGCACATAGCACTGGTGATAGCCAGCCAACGCAGCGGAGAATTTGCCCTCACATAGCAAGGGGTCAGATCGCAAATTGAGCAAAGAATTCTTGCTTGAGCCTCTCATGGCTGCCGCCTATTCGCCGCGCCCTTTCGCTTTGAGCTCGAGAAATCTTCGCCACCAACTCGCGATTTCGGCCATTAGGAGGACGATGCCCGATGTAAGCACGACCCAGCGGATCCATTCATCCGGGCCTTTGGCATCAAAGTCTGGCGCTTGCTGTTCTACCCAATAATAGACAATCGCTGCCAAGCCTAAGAGAGCCCAAATAATTATGTGTATTGCCTTTTTCACAAACACAATTATTCGACATCTGCCGAATGAATCAATCATCGGTGGATAATTTGCGGAGTTGAAGGTTTTTGGCCGTCAAGCTCGGCTTCCCCTGTCCAGCCACCCGGCAACCAAGCAATATCTATCCAGCGAGCCCCGCACGATCTTCCGCGCCTGCCCATGCCGCACCCCATGGCGGGCCTCGACCTCCCGCATGCCCACATTATCCAGCACCACATCAGTGACAATCGCCAGCGCATGCCGGTACGCGAAAGACCTGAGGACGCCACAGGTTGCCCTTCCCTGGCGGAAATTGGTGCCAGCCCCTATGCTGTGACATCGATCTGTCCAACGCCAATAGTACGAGCTTTATTTGCCCCAAAACTCACAACCCGTCTTCAACGCTACGCCCATGGTGCTGGCTTTGATTGCCATAAATGCCGGCGTTCATGGGATCCGCCTGGTGCTGCCGGAACAGTGGTCGATGATCGTCGCCACCTTGGGGGCTTTCTCGCCGCCGTGGTTTCTGGCCGCGGTCATGGGCCAGGATTCGCCCTATACCCTCATTCTGCTGCTCTCGCCCCTCACCTATGCGTTTCTACATGTGGACCTTTTGCATTTGATATTGAACATGGCCTTTTTGCTGGCCTTTGGCACCGCCGTGGAGCGGCGCTTGGGGCGGGGCCGGTTTATTGGCTTTTATGGCGTCTGCGCCTTGTGCGCCGCCGGGGCCAGCATTGCGCTGTTTTACTATAGTCACGAGCAGACCATAATGGTCGGTGCCTCGGGCGCCATTTCGGGCCTGTTCGGCGCCGTCCTGCGTTTGACCACGAACCGGGCCCTGCTGGTCATTGCCGTTTTCATCGGCAGCAATGTCATCCTGGGCTATACCGGTATTCCCGGCATGGGCGAGGTGCGGTCAATCGCCTGGGAGGCCCATATTGGCGGTTTCCTGGCAGGGTATATTCTGTTTCCGCTGTTTGACGGCCTGAACCGACCCAGGGGGCCTTTCGGAAAGGTACATTCATGAAGATCACCGGGCTGCGTACGCAGCATGTGAAAATCCCATTCGAGAAGCCGATCCGCACCGCCATTCACCGGGTCGAATACGTGGCTTGTGTATTGTTGCAGGTTGATACGGACGAAGGCCTGGTCGGCGAAGGCCTGGTCTGGTGCATGAGTACGGAACGGCTGGCCGTGCTGGATGCGATGATCCACAGCCTGGCGCATGTGGTGGTGGGCCGGGATCCCCATGATCACGCGGCCCTGTGGGACGGGATGTGGGCCGACAGCAATTTTTTCGGACACAAGGGCATCACCCTGTTCGGCATCAGCGCCATCGACATGGCCCTGTGGGACCTGGTGGGCAAGGCGCACGGTCTTTCCCTCTGCCGCCTGTTGGGGCAACGCCGCGACCGCGTCCGGGCCTATCATTCGGGCGGTCTGTGGGTCTCGCTCTCCATCGACGAACTACAGGCCGAGGCCAGGGATTTTCTGGCCCAGGGCTATCGCGCCATGAAGATGCGCCTGGGCAAGCCAGAGGTGGCGGAAGATATCGAACGGGTGGCGGCCGTACGCGAAGCCATCGGCCCGGATGTGGACCTGATGGCCGACGCCAATCAGGGCTTTACCGTCAACCACGCCATCCGCATGGGCCGGGCCCTGGAGCCCTATAACCTGGTCTGGTTCGAGGAACCGGTGCAGGCCTACGACCTGGCCGGTTCGGCCAGGGTCGCGGCCGAGATCGACACCCCGATCGCCAGCGGCGAGACCGAATACGCCCGCTATGGCTTTCGCGATATGCTGGAACGCCAATCCGCGGATGTTCTGATGCCCGATCTGGAACGGGTCGGCGGCGTCACGGAATTCGTCAAGGTGGCGCATATGGCCGATGCCTTTGATATCCCGGTCTCGCCGCATGTCTATACCGAGCAAAGCCTGCAACTCTGCGGCGCCTTGAGCAATATCAACTATTCCGAGATGATGCCCTGGTTCGGGCCTTTGTATAACGAGGCCCGGGAACTGGTGGACGGCGACCTGCTGGTCCCGGACCGGCCGGGCCTGGGCTTTACCTTTAATCCCGACGCCATTGGGCGTTACCGTGTGACGTAACGAAGAACGGAGCCAAGAGATGAAAATCGGCAAGGTCGAAAGCTTCCTGGTGCAACTGCCCTACACGACGGGCGGGGCCAACAAATGGGGTGATATGCACTGGACCACCCTGGACTACGTGATGATCCGGATCGAGACGGAAAGCGGCCTGGTCGGCTGGGGCGACGGTTTCGGCTATGGCTCGGCCCGGGCCACCAAGGCGGCGGTGGATTACATGATCGGCCCCAGCCTGATTGGCCGGGACGCCGCCAATATTGCCGGCATCTCGCGCGATCTGCAGCAGGAGAACCACATCTGGGGCCGCTATGGGGTGACCATGTTCGCCATCTCGGGCGTTGATATCGCGCTGTGGGATATCGCCGGCAAGGCCGCCGGCCTGCCCCTGTCGCGCCTGTTGGGCGGGGCCCGGCGGCAGGAGATCCCGGCCTATGCCTCGCTGTTCAAGTACAACGATCCCGACCTGGTCGCGGAACACTGCCAACGGGCCCTTGGTGAAGGCTTCAAATCCATCAAGCTGCACGAAGTTGCCGAACCGGAGGTCCGCGCCGCCCGCCTGGCCATGGGCGAGGGCGTCCCGCTGATGGTCGACACCAACTGTCCCTGGACGCCGTGGCAGGCCAGACAAAAAGCCCTGTCGTTCAAGCCCTATGATCTGCATTGGCTGGAAGAGCCGATTTTTCCACCGGAAGATTTCGATAGCCTGGCCCGCCTGGGCCTGGAGGTCGATATCCCCCTGGCGGCCGGGGAAAACGCCTGCACCGCCTTTGAATTCAAACAGATGATGGAGGCCGACGCGGTCACCTACGTGCAGCCCAGCGTGACCAAGGTCGGCGGCATCACCGAATTCCGCAAGATCAACACCCTGGCCGAAACTTATGGGACGACAGTGATGCCGCATGCGCCCTATTTTGCGCCGGGCCTGCTGGCCACCCTGCATCTGTTGTCCACCATGCCCGATGAATGCCTGGCCGAAACTTTCTATTACAAAACCCTGGAAGCCAGCCTGTACGGCGACGCCATTCTGGCCAAGGACGGCAACATCACCGTCCCCACCGGCCCAGGCCTGGGCCTGGAGCCCGATCTGGACGTAATCCGCGACTACGCCGCCAAGGACGCGTGACGAATTCTTCGGATTATTGAGCCTATGGCAACGAGCCCTGCCGGAGACCCATCAGGTATTCCGGCGCATATGCTCCAACACGGCGTCCAGGGATTCGACGTCACCGAACTTGGCGTCCATGTCGTAAAGGTTCCATTCAACGGCGCCGGCGATCCGGTCGCCGATACATTCCCGGACTATGATGGGGCGAAAACCGTCGGCAATCGCATCCTCGACCGTGGCCCGCACACAGGCGCTTGCCGTGGCTCCGGTCACGACCACGGTATCGACACCGCAGGCGTTGAGATAGCTGTTCAGGTTGGTGCCGCGAAAGGCACTGGCCTGTTTTTTTACGATCAGCATCTCGTCGTCCCGGCGTTCCAGACGGTCATCAATCTGTACGGCTTCGGAGCCGGCCCGCAGCTCCTCGGCCGGGATCTTCTTGCCCCATAGCCCCATGTCGGAGTGCTCGCCCTCAATAATTTCGTAGGCGGTGGTGGTAAATATGATGGGCAGCCCCTTGGCGCGAAACGCCGCCAGGACCTCCTGCACCGCTGGTATGACCGTATCCATGCCTTCGCAGGTAAAGGCGTTGTCCTCCCGCGTCCAGGCGTTGGCCATGTCAATATTCACCAGCGCCGGTTTTTTGCCCCAGCCGATGCGCCGTTGGAAGCCGCGTGCCTGATAGAGGCTGCTGTCGGCGGCAAACAGCTTGTCCAACGCTGCCTTTATTTCCGGATCCATCTGGTTTCCCTCCACAAGTTGGCTGTCAGTTCCTCAAAAGCTATCGGGTCAACCACCCTCGGCATAGTTTTGCCCCGGCTCTGCATCCAGCCGCCAGCCATTGCGAGCCCGGCGCCATAGGATATAGGCACCAGTGGCGATGACAATAGCGGCGATAATGGGCCGCGGGATGCCACCCATCATGAACAATGGAATGGAGACCGCAAAACAGGCCGCTGGCATGTAGAACAGGGTCCATTTCCGTTTTCCCATTTGCGCCTGATATATGGGAAAGATGGCGGAAAAGACCGCGATGATAAGAAAAAACAGAGACCAGGGGCGGGTGAAAAACGGGCTGATGTCCGTGGTAATGGCCATGGCCCGGGCCAGGTTCAATTCGGCGATGTTGCCCAGAACCACGCCCAGGATCATCGGCGCCAGGGGAAAGCCCAATTGCCGCATGATGAAGCCGAGGATGCCGAACCATAACAGGGTCCACAAATCAGATTCGACATTGTTGATGGCAAAGACGCCGATGCCGCAAAATCCCAGAATGATGGCGGCCAGCATGTACATGCGTACCTTGGTGACCAGCACGAAGATCCGCAGCATAAACGACTGCAATCCCAGCATCATGAAGGTGGCGAGAAAGAACGAGATGAAGATGGAATAGGCCAGCACCGGTTCTTCGGCAATGAAGGTTGGGCTGGGGATGACGTCGTGGATCAACAGGGCGCCCAGCATTACCGCCGCCGTTACATCACCCGGTATCCCCAAGGCCATCAGGGTGATCAATGCACCGCCCTCGACCGCGTTGTTGGAACTTTCCGGCGCTATAATGCCGTCGGGTATGCCGGTGCCGAATTCCTCCGGATGTCTGGACGCTTTCTTGGCCTGATCGTAGGCAAGAATATTGGCGATGGAGCCCCCCGCGCCGGGCAGAATACCCGTGAAAACGCCGATCAGTGACGAGCGCAGGACAATGGTCCAACGCTTGACCACCTCGCGGATCGCGGCGCGGTGCTCGATCCTGACCTGCACCGTGCCTTTTTCGGTCAGGGATTTTCGGGCCGCCACAGGGTCACGCACATCGCGCAATAACTGGCTAAAGGCGAACAGGCCGATCAATACGGCGATGAAGTCAAAGCCTGACAACAGCGCCTCGGAACCGAAATCGAAGCGCGCCATACCAACCGCTTCATCCTCGCCCACGGTGCGGACAAGCAGTCCCACGACGCCGGCGATCAGGCCCTTGATCAGGTGCCGCCCCGACAGGGAGGCGGTAATGGTCAGGGCAAATACCACCAGCATGAAATAGTCCCAGGGATTGAACTCCAACCCAACCCGGGCCAATTGCGGCGACAGGGTGACCAGCAGGATGGCCGAAATAATACCGCCGCAGAACGACGACCAGACACCGATGCCAAGGGCCAATCCTGGCTGGCCCCGGCGGGCCATGGGAAAGCCATCAAAAGTGGTTGCGACTGACGACGGCGTGCCGGGAATACCGGTCAGAATACCAGCCATCAGACCGCCCGACAGGCCGCCCACCAGGACGCTGACCATGGTGGCCAGCCCCTGGGCGGGCGGCATGCCAAAGGTAAAAGGCAAGGTCAGGACCACTGCCATGGCAATGGTGAAACCCGGAATGGCGCCCGCGATCAAGCCGCCCGCAACCCCCACCAGCATCAACAACAGGGTCTTGATGGTAGTGATTTCAGCGAACGCCGCCATGACGTTCTCAATGATCATCGCTCGACGCCCCCAGCCATCAATAGACCGAGAAAATTTCGCCTGGCGGCAACAGCACGCCCAGACCAAAGGTAAAAATGCTCCACATCCCCCCCACCGTAATCAGGGCCAGCAGGGCATGCAGCGCCATATTTCGTGGTGCCCAGCCACCCATTACGCCCATCAAAGTAAACACGAACGCCAGACCGCCGATCAAGCTGCCCAGCAGGGGCAGGGTCGCCAAATAGACAAAAAACAAGCCAAAGCACCAAATTGGATTGCGCCAATAGACGAGCCAGCCCACCAGTCCTGGTGCTGGGCCCGGCTCGTCGTCAGACTTGTCGCCGGTTTCAGCCGTCCCGTCCGCCACGCCCCGGCGTATGGATTGCACCAGGTACAAAACACTCAAAAAGGACAGCGCGGCCAGAATAACGCGCGGCCAGGTGGATGGCTTCAACTGACCATAGTCCGGCACCCGGATGCTGAAGGTAGACCAGAACAGAATGCCGCAAGCCATCAAAAGCACGATGGCGATGACCGCATCGCGGTTCAGGCGTCCCATGACGGCTCCGTCAAATTTGCGCGGTGCATCGGCGGCCGGGGCCAGGGCATCCAGCCCCGGCCGCCGATAAGCAAAGCGATGAAGTGGCTATTTTTTCTTCCACAAGCCGATCTTGATGGCGACCTTTTCGTGGTCGGCAAAGGCCTTTTTCGCCCAGGCGCGATAACCGTCCGGACCAACCCAGTTCACGTCCGTGCCCTTGGCATCCATCTGCTTGCGCAACCCAGGGTCTTCGGCTGCTTTCTTGAAGATCTGCGACCAATGATCAAGCACATCCTTCGAGGTTCCCTTTGGCGCCACGATGCCACGGTCAAGGGCATAGATCATATCGACGCCCAGTTCCTTCAGGGTGGGCATATCAGGCATATGCTTGGAACGCTTGGCCGCCGCGATGGCGAAGCCCTTGAGATCGCCCGCGGCCATGTATTTCCGGCCCGAGGCAACGTTCAGTCCGCCCATTTGAACAGCACCGGAAAGCAGCGCGGTCATGCGCTCCCGCGTACCATCATAGGGTACGAACTTGAACTTCATGCCGGTCAAATCTTCCAGGATCAGCCAATAGAACTGAGACGTGGAGCCAAAGGTAGCGCCAACCTTGACCGTGCCCGGCGCCGCCAGCGTGGCCTTTTTGAAGGACGCAAAATCGTTCCACGGCACCTTGCCGGACGCACCGACGATATCAGGCGTTGAGGTCAACAATGCGACGGTCTCGAAATTATCGTACTGGAATGGGATGCGTCCATTCAGGTACGAGGTAATGGCGCTTTGATGAATGGCAAACAGCGTACAGCCATCGGCTTTGGCCTTGGCCGCCTCCTTGGCGCCCTTGTTGCCGCCCTGGCCGGGCACGGTGACAACCTTGATCTTCGGCGTCACGTCCATGTCCTGGATGGTCTTCTCAAAAATCGAAAAGATGATGTGGGTGCCGCCGCCGGCCTTCCACGGCACGATCAGTTTGGCGGTGCCGCATGGGATCTTGGGCGCGGCGGCGGCCCCGGTCGGCGCCAATGCCATGGCGCCCACGGCAAGGGCGGCCGCGGCCGAAATTACGAGTTTACGCATTACTTTTCTCCCTGATTGGATTGGTCTTGCTTTGAACCGATTGAATTTGTCGCACAGCTTAGAAAAGATTCACCGGGTGGGCAATTCATTCTCAAGGCCGGGCATCACGGTGCCACAGTTCGCCTTGCTAGGCCATGGCATTAGAAACTAGGGTATGACGCTAAGAGCAATTTGAAAAACCTTGAGCAAAACACATGTCTAGTGAACTTACGGCAGCAAAATCGGAGGCCGGACGGGTCCTGAGCGAAAATGCCCTGGACCACGCCCGTGCCGTGGCGCCGGTTCTGCGCGCTGCCGCTGATCAGATCGAGGCCGAGCGGGCCCTGCCGCCACATACGCTGGCGGCCATGCATGACGGTGAATTGTTTCGCCTGACCCTACCCAGGCGTCATGGCGGCGCGGAATTGCCATTGCCCCAGTTGACCCAGGTCGCCGAGATCATTGCCGGGGCCGATGCCTCCGCCGCCTGGTGCCTGGGCCAGGCCTCGGGCTGCGCCATGTCCGCCGCTTTCATGGACGAAGCACCGGCGCGCAAGGTTTTTGATCCACCGGATGCGGTTCTGGCCTGGGGTGCGGGGATCCAGGGCAAGGCGGTCGCGACCGAGGGCGGCTATCTGGTCAGCGGCACCTGGCGCTTCGCCTCCGGCAGTCATCACGCCACCTGGCTGGGCGGCCATAGCAAGGTGTTCGAGGCGGACGGGACGCCCCGCCCCGGCGCCGGGGGCCGGCAGGTAAACCGTACGGCGCTGTTTCCCCGATCGGCGGCGCATATGGCCGATGATTGGCATGTCATGGGCCTGCGCGGCACCCGCAGCGAAGGCTACACGGTGGAAAACCTGTTCGTGGCCGAAGGTTTGACCCTGGACCGGGAGACCGTAACCGAGTGCCAGGTCCCCACCACCCTGTTCCGCTTTCCCACCACCATTGTCTATGCCTCGTTGTTCTCCAGCGTCGCCCTGGGCATAGCCCGCGGCGCCTGCGATGATCTGCTGGCCCTGGGATTGGAGAAAACAGCCCGCGCCGCGCGCAGTTCCCTGCGCGATAGCCCGGTCTTTCAAATCAGACTGGCCGAACTTGAGGCCCAGCTTGGTTCGGCCCGGGCCTACCAGCAAGATGCCGTGGCCGAGGTCTGGGAGGCGGTCGATAGGACGGGCGAGCTAAGCATTGCAGACCGGGCCCGGATCCGTCTGGCCACCACCTATGCCATAAATGAAGCGACGGCGGTGGTCGAACAAATCTACCGCCTGGCCGGTTCCACCGCGATTTTCGACGACCAACCGTTCGAGCGGCGCTTCCGCGATATCCACGCCGTCTCGCAGCAGGTTCAGGCCCGCCATAGCAATTACGAAACCGTCGGCCGCTTCATGCTGGATCTGGATGTCGACACCATCTTCATGTAACGACCGTCCCGGCAATGCTTTAGAACCGTACCTGCGCCGTGCCCGGCGTGATGACATCGCCTTTTTCGTTCTTGATAAAAATCTCCACGTCAACCGTTCCAGCCGCCTTATCGATGGCAGTGATGGCGCCGCCGGAGGTCAGGGTTTCGCCCAGGTAGGAGGCGCGGCGGTTGGAATAGTTGAACTGGGTCAACGTGCCGTTATCGCCCATCCAGTTCAGCACCACCTGGTTCAGCCAGTCGCCCTGCAACGGGCCGTCGATGACCACGCCGGGATGCTTCTCCACCTGGGTCGTATAGGTTTCATCGTAGTGAATGCGGTGGGGATTCCAGATTATGGCGTTGTACAGGAACAACGACACATTTGTGGCGGTATGGCTACGTTCCGGCAGGGCCTCGCCCACGGCCAGGGTCGAAATATCGATGGCGCTCATCGTAGTATCCTTGTTTGCCGTTCTTCCATGACCAGTTCGCCCGCTTCGGTCTCCACGCGCAGATCATAGACCACGAATATCAGCGGACCGCTGCCGCCTTGCTTTTCATACATATCGCTTAGGGACCGGGTGGCGCGCAGCACATCGCCGGGATGAACCGTGCGATGAAACTTCATTTCAGTGCCCCCTGCCATGACCCGCTTGAGCGGCAGTTCAGGCAGGAATTTGTCCACCGAGATACCGTCCGGACCCAGTTCGTCCATGGGCACCAGGGGGCGCAGCGCGCCAAACATGAACATTGGCGGCGCTTCGTCGCCCTCCAGATATTTCGCCTGACGCTGTTCCGTCGCGATCGAGTATTTAATGATATCGCTGCGGTTTATCTCGACCCTTTGCGGCTCGCCGCTGCGTCCGATCCAGGATTTGGCCTCCGCGCTGATCAACTCACTCAATTCTGCGCCTCCTTTCTTGTTTCCTGGCCGGTCAAGGCCGCCCAAATTCAGTCCCCGCCGCCGCCCACGATGCCGTCGTCGCGCAGGCCGGCGATCTCGCCATCGCTCAAGCCCAGAATATCCGCCAGGATCTGGTCCGTATGCTGGCCCAACGCCGGCGCGGGTTGCACAGTTTCGCGCGGCGCGGCGCCAAAGTCCATGGGTGATCCGGGCGTCAGATAGTGCCCTATGCCCGGTTGGTCGACGATCTCAAAGACCGGGTTTTCCGTCGAGCAGCGCCAGTCTTCGGCCAGGGCCTGTGTAACGCTCTGATAAGGACCCCAGGACACCCCACCGGCGGTCAAAGTGGCCGCCAGATCGGCAAAATCCCGGGCCCCGCACCAGGGTTCCAACAAGGCAGCAATATCGTCGGTGGCCAGATAACGGTCGCCCTCGCGAGTCAGGTCCAAATTCCGCTGCGCCTCGATCGCCGCCACACCGTCGGCGATCCCGGCGGTCTCCAACAGGGCCGGCCATTGCCGTCCGGTTATGGCCACGATCATCACCCGGCGGCCGTCGCGGGTCGCGAAATCGCGGCCAAAGGCGCCATAAAGATCATTGCCCGTGGCCGGGCGTTCGCTACCATTGATCTGGGTCTCGCCAATAAAGCCCAGGGTCCCCAGGGCGGCGAAGGCCACGTCGGTCAGGGCCAGCGAGATGAACTGGCCCTCTCCCGTCAGCCTGCGATGACGCTCGGCCGCCAGGATACCGTTGACCGCCGCCAGGCCCGTGGCGATATCCCAAGCCGGCAAGACATGGTTGACGGGGGCCTCTGCCCCGGCCGGTCCCGTCAAATTCGGAAAACCAGTGGCTGGATTGACCGTGTAATCAACCTCCGAGGTGCCGTCACGGTTGCCCTTGATATTCAGCATGATCAGATCGTCGCGCTGCGCCTTCAAGGTGTCGTAGGACAGCCAGCCGGAGGTGGGAAAATTGGTCAGAAAAATGCCGGTGTTTTCCCGGTCATCGCCAGAACCGCAGATCAGCCGGGTCAGCAATTCACGGCCTCTGGGGTTGCGGATATCCACGGCGATGGATTTTTTGCCCTTGTTTAAACCGGCCCAATAGAGGCTTTCGCCGCTTTCCGTCACGGGCCAGCGACGATAGTCCAGGCCGCCGCCCAGGGGGTCAAAGCGGATCACCTCCGCTCCCATTTGTGCCAACGTCATGCCCGCACTGGGCGCAGCGATAAAGGCCGAACCCTCAATGACCCGTAGACCGCGCAGGATGCCGTTCATTGCGCTCTTCCCACGGTCACGGGGATTTCAAGATCTGCACAATTGCACTTGCGAAGAACAAAGTAATTAATTTTCAAGATTAAATAATCCTCCTAACTAACTATTTTAATTTACATATACGGGCTTGGGTCGGACAAATGATGGTTTGTCAGCTCCTGCGTCAGATATTCAAACGCGTCGTCGACGCTGTCGCAGAGGTGGAACAGTTTCAGATCCTCGGCCTCGATCGTGCCGAAATCCACCAACGCCTGGAAATCCACCACCCGGTCCCAATATTCCTTGCCGTAGAGGACAATGGGCACTTTCTTGCGGATTTTGCCCGTCTGCATCAGGGTGAAGGTCTCGAACAGTTCGTCCAAGGTGCCGACACCGCCGGGCATGGCAATAATGGCCTTGGACAGGTAAGCGAACCAGAACTTTCGTGTGAAAAAATAATGGAATTCGAAGGCCAGGTTGCGGGTGACATAGGGATTGGCAAATTGTTCGAAAGGCAGGGAGATATTCAGGCCAATATTAAGCCCCTTGGCTTCCGAGGCACCGCGGCTGGCCGCCTCCATGATGCCGGGTCCACCACCTGTGCAAATGACAAAACGCTTGTCTTCCCGGTCGAGGCCCTTTGACCATTCCGTCAAGCGACCCGATAGAGCGCGGGCGTCTTCGTAATAGCGCGACATCTTCACGGCCTTTTGCGCCTTGGCCAAATCGCCGCCTTCGGCTTCGGCCTTTTTCAGGGCTGCCTGCGCCACTTCGGCGGACGAGAAACGGGCCGAACCGAAAATGACGATGGTGTCGCGCACCCGGGCCTGACGAAAGCGCTCTTCCGGCTCCATATATTCGGCAAGTATGCGCAGCGGCCGGGCCGAGCGGCCGCTGAGAAACTCTTCGTCACGATAGGCCTTGACGGGATGATACGGTTCATCATTCATTCTAATATTCTCATCTTTACGCGGTCTTTACCCGGACAGGTCATAACATGACTTTCAATTATGTGGCGGGTGGTGCAGCATCCGCTCGGAATGTGAGGCGCGTCACTGGCAGGCGGTGCCAGAGCCACCAGATATATGGCTCAGGGATAATTCACCCTGAGAGGGAGTTGACCGTATGTCGCAACTGACCTGTGAACAAGAAGAATTCAACATCCAGACCCATCGTACGTCTCGACGCATGGGGAGTGGCACCATATCGGCGGAACTGCCCCGCTATCTGGTCGTCAGCGCCGCCGCGTTGGCCGTGGATTTCGGTCTTTTGTTTCTGCTCTCCGAAGCCTGGGGCACCCATTATCTAATCGCCAATCCGATTGCCTTCGCCCTTGGCGCCCTGGTGGCCTATGTCGGATCGGTACACTGGGCCTTCCGCCATCGCAAGGTATCCAGCAAGGGCCTGGAATTGGCCATATTCATAACCATCGGCATTGGCGGCCTGGCGGTCAACGAGGCTATTTTGTGGCTGGGTATAGAGGTCGCCGCACTGTCCTTGCTGTTCGCCAAAGCCGCGGCGGCGATGACATCTTTTGCCTTTAATTTCATCGTCCGGAAAATTGTCCTGTTCTCGGTATGAGCCAGGAACGCACGGCCATTATCATTGGCGGCGGCCCGGCCGGCCTGACGACCGCATTGGAATTGCTGGAACGCACCAACATAAAGCCTATTGTCTATGAAGGTTCCGACAACGTCGGCGGCATTGCGAGGACCTTCGTGCATGCGGGCAACCGCATCGATATCGGCGGCCATCGCTTTTTCTCGAAATCCGACCGGGTGATGGACTGGTGGTCGCGCATCCTGCCGCTGCAAGGCCGCGGGGATGGGCAAGACGGTCCGGTCTCGCTGGGTTATCAGAACAAGTCCCGTTGGCTCCATATGCCCGCCGACGGCCCAAACCCGGACCAGGTGGATGACGTCATGTTGCTGCGGGCCCGCAGGTCGCGCATCCTTTGGGACGGCAAGCTGTTTGATTATCCCCTCTCCCTGAACCTGGAAACTTTGGGAAAACTGGGCCTGGGCGCGACCATATTGATCGGTTTCAGCTTTTTACGCAGCCAGCTTGCGCCGATCCGGCCCGAGAGGTCCCTGCAGGATTTTTTCATCAACCGCTTTGGCCGCCGTCTCTACAACACCTTCTTCAAGGATTACACGGAGAAGGTCTGGGGTGTGTCCTGCCAGCTGATTTCGGCCGAATGGGGGGCACAGCGGGTCAAGGGATTGTCTTTATTGGGCATCGTCAAACACGCATTCGGCGCGCTCTTCCGCCGCCGGGGCGATGTCGCACAAAAGGACGTCGAGACCTCGTTGATCGAACAATTCCTTTACCCCAAACACGGCCCCGGCCAAATGTGGGAGCGGGTGGCGGATCTGGTTCGCCAGCGGGGCGGAGAAGTTCACATGGGCTGCCGGGTTACCGGTTTGCAGCACCTGAACGGACAGATCATCGGCGCCACCATGCTGAACGGCACGGGCGCCGCCCGGGCGGTTCGCGGGGACTATTATTTTTCCACCACCGATGTACGCCAGTTGCTGGGTGCCATGGACCCGCCCGCACCGGCCGCCGCCAAGGAAGTCTCGAACGGCCTAGTCTACCGGGATTTTATCACGGTCGGCCTGTTGTTGCGGCGTCTGAAGCTGGGCGGTGACGCCACCGGGCACGATATTGCCGAGAAGATGTCCGACAACTGGATTTATGTCCAAGAACCAGGTGTCAAAGTGGGCCGGCTGCAGTTTTTCAACAACTGGAGCCCCTATCTGGTCGCCAATCCCGAACATGTCTGGATTGGCCTGGAATATTTCTGCGACGAAGGCGACAATTTGTGGTCCATGAATGACGATGCCCTGTCCGCCTTTGCCATTGAGGAATTGCACCGGATCAACGTGATCGAGGCGGAGGCCGTGCTGGATCATGTGGTGATCAGGGTGCCCAAGACCTATCCGGCCTATTTCGGCAGCTATGACCGCTTCGATGAAGTGCGCCAATTTACCGACGGGTTGGAAAACCTGTTCCTGTTGGGCCGCAACGGCATGCACCGCTACAACAACATGGATCATTCAATGCTGACCGCCATGGTCGCGGTAGACAACATCATCGCCGGGAAAACTGACAAATCGAACATCTGGTCCGTCAACACCGAAGCCGATTATCACGAAGAGAAGTGATACCAACGGGCATTGACGGCGCCCCATGGCGATCGTTTCTTGCGGCAGTACCTGCTTGCCGGGTCCCGACCTATCGGGCCCTTAGTTTGGGGCTGCTGGCGGGCAGAATGCCGATTTCGCTGCCAAGATATTTCAAATTGCCGACGATCCTGTATCGTAACCGCCATGGATTCGTTGCAAAACCTAATTGCCCGAATGCACGGGCGAGCCCGCGATAGCTTGGCGTTTTCAAGAATTGATCCGGTGTTGCGCTTTCCGCAAAACCGGAACAAACGCGTTTATCGCCAAGCCGGCCGCCTGCTATTCTTCTTGCCTCCCCTGAACCTGTGGGCTGAATGGGGCCAATGGTATCGCCTTTGTCGGGTGCGGCCATGACCGTGCGCCGCCTGCTGCTGTTCGCCTTCATCCCCGGCTTGCTGATTATAGGCGCCCATGTCCTGCTGCAGATTCTGGCCGACTGGTTTGTTCTGGATGGCCGGCTGATCGGGCCGGATGCCTATATGCGGGTGCTGCGGGTGATAGATCTGGCCTATGGGGGCGTCTGGTACGATCCGGTTTCAGAACGCAGCAATGCACCCTTTGGCGAAGTTTTGCACTGGACCCGGCCGTTGGATCTGCTGCTGTTGCTGGGCGGCATCATAGGCGCGCCCTTCATGGGTTTTGACACCGCACTGTTTGTCTGGGCCACCTTGATCGGGCCGGTTTTGCATCTGTTTTCCATCGTTGTGCTGCTGTGGGCCTGCCGGCCTCTGCTCAGCCAACGCGGCGTAATATTGTTGGGCCTGGTATTCGCGGTGCAATTCTTCATCAGCTTTCAGTTTGCCGTCGGCCGTCCCGATCATCATGGCCTGAACACCCTGCTGTTCATTTGGCAAATGGGTTTTGCCTTTCGCCTCTCGCACCCCCGAGCCCCGGCCAGATTGGCCCTATGGGCGGCACTGCCGGCAAGCATCGGTCTGTGGATCAGTATTGAAGGTATGGTCGGCATGGCGATGATCCTGGCTGCGCTGATTGCAGCCTGGATCACGGTGGGTGGCATATTTCTGCGCCGGCTGGGCCAGTTTCTGGCCGCACTGTGCCTGGGTTTGGCCATTGCCCTGGTCCTGGAACGGCCGCTGGAAGACTTGCTGACCATCGAGTTCGACCGCCTGTCACTGGTTCATCTTGCACTGTTCGTACTGTTAGCCCTATGCGCGTTTGCGGCCCAGGCTGTGCCAGGCTGGTCGGCGCAAAAATCCTATCGCGTTGGCCTGACCGTCGCAGGCGCGGCGATCACCCTGATCGTGATGGGCCTTTGGGTACCTGGTATCTACCTTGGTCCCATGGCGGCGATGGACCCTCTGGTCTACGAGGTCTGGTTCAGCCATAACGCCGAAGTCAGCCCGGTATTGAAGTTCGATGACTTGCGCCGCACCGGACCCAAAACCCTGGCCCACCTTGGCCTGGCGCTGTTGGCCATACCGGCGTTGCTGTACCAGGTTCGCCGCAGTCAGGCGGAAAGGTGCCGCAACTGGGCGATTCTAGGGGTCTTTCTGGTGGTCACCTTGCTATTGGCCCTGCGCGAAGCGCGCTGGATGGGCTATCCCCAGGTGCTGGCGCTACCGCCCTGTATCATCCTGTTGCGGATTATTTTCTACCGCTATGGCGGCCCCGGCCTGGGCCGCGCCGCCGCACGCGTGGCGGCGGTCATCATCGTCGCAACGGGTCCCCTGATCAGTGGCGGTCTAGCGCGTCTGGCCTTGCCCGTACCGGATCAAGCGAAGCCATGCAAATTGCCTGCGATGGCGCGGTTTCTGGCCGTAACCTACTCGGATCGGCCATACCGTCTGCTTAATTTCATCTATTCCGGACCGGAACTACTGTATCACACCCAGCATTCCGTGGTGGCAACGCCCTATCACCGTAACACCGCCGGTATCACGGACACGATAAATATCCTTCGAGGAACCTCGGATGTTATGGCCAAGGCCGTTATCGCCGAGCGGAAAATCGACCTTGTCCTGATCTGTCCGACCGATCCGGAAGCCGACAATTATCGCAGCAATAATGGCCCCCCGACCCTGTTGATGCGGCTGGAGGCGGACCGGCCGCCGCCCTGGCTCACGCGGGTCGACCTCCCCCCCAGACTGGCGCGAAATTTCAGGTTATTCCGCGTTTACCGGTAGAGCTTTTGACCGCGCGGCGAGCCGCCATTATGGTAGTGACATGAGCAACATCCCGGCGACATTGGTGCAATTGGCGGACCTGCTGAATGGCAATGCCGGGCTGGTGCGGCGCGGCCGGTTTGTCGAGCTGGAATTCATGCTGCAAATCGGCGACGAGGCGCATTACCTGAATATCGACCACGGCAAATTGACGGCCATTACGCCGGCGCCTTTGCTTATGCGGCCCTGGCGCTTTGCCATCCGGATCCAGGCGGATGCCTGGCTGCAATTTTGCCAAGCCATGCCAAGGCCCGGCTATCACGACCTGTTTGCCATGTGCAAGCTGGGAGTGGCCAGCGTCGAAGGCGATATTCATCCGCTTATGGCGAATTTGCGTTATTTCCAGGAGATCCTGGCCTTGGCGCGCCTGGAATTGGGCGAGGCCGCCCATGGCAGCTGAATTGGAGCCAGTCACCGGCCGCTATATGCAACTGGACATCCAGGGGCGCCGGAACCGGATCTATTTTGAGCAAGCGGGTCAGGGTATTCCCCTGCTTTGCCTGCACACCGCGGGCGCCGACGGCAGCCAGTTTCGGCATCTGCTGAACGATCCGGAGATCACCCGCAATTACCGTGTCATCGCATTCGATATGCCCTGGCATGGCAAAAGCCTGCCGCCCGTTGGCTATCATTTGGAAGAATACCGGCTGACCAGCGACCTGTATGTCGATACCGTCATGGCGGTCTGCCAGGGATTGGAGTTGGCGCGGCCCGTTGTCATGGGCTGTTCCATGGGTGGCCGCATTGTCTTGCAGTTGGCCCTGGCCCACGGTACGGACCTGCGCGCGGTGATCGGTTTGGAAAGCGCCGATCATCAGGAACCCTGGTATGATACTGATTGGCTGCACCGCCCGGATGTGCATGGCGGCGAGATCGCCGCCGCCCTGGTCTCGGGCCTGGTGGCACCGCAAAGCCCGGATGAATACCGCTGGGAGACCTTGTGGGGCTATTTGCAAAGCGGGCCCGGCGTCTTCAAGGGCGATTTGTATTTTTACCGTGCCGATTCCGATTACCGGGACCGGGTTGGCGAGATAGATACCACGCAATGTCCGGTCTATCTGCTGACCGGAGAATATGATTTCTCCTGCACCCCGGAAGATACCCTGCGCACGGCGGCGCGCATCGAAGGGGCCCAGGCAATCATCATGGAAGGGTTGGGGCACTTCCCCATGTCGGAAGATCCACAACAATTCCGCGGCTATATCATGCCCATTTTGGATCAGATCAGAGGTTAATAGCGAATATGCCGGAATTTGACGTTATCGTTGTCGGCGGCGGCAATGCCGCCCTGTGTGCGGCTCTATCCGCCCGCGAAAGCGGTGCCTCTGTCGTCGTCCTGGAGCGCGCGCCCGAAGCGGAAGCCGGCGGCAACACCCGCTTTACCGCCGGCGCCATCCGCACTGTATACAATGGCCATGATGATATCCTGGACCTGATGCCCGATTTGACGGACGAGGAGCGAAAGAATACGGATTTTGGTACCTATACCGAAGAAAAGTTCTTCGATGACATGGGGCAGGTCACGGATTACCGGACCGACCCGGACCTGGCCGAGATTTTGATCAAGCAATCCTTCCCAACCTTGAAATGGCTGCAAGGCAAGGGTCTGCGCTATATGCCGCTCTATGCCAAACAGGCCTTCAAGGTGGACGGCCGGTTCAAATTCTGGGGCGGCCTGACCGTGGAAGCCTGGGGCGGCGGTCCCGGACTTGTCGAAGGCCTGACCGAGGCTTGCGGGCGGGAAGGCATCGAAATCCGCTACGACGCCCGCGCCCTTTCCCTGTTGAAGGATGATGACGGTGTACACGGGGTCAGCTTGCGCCAGAACGGCAAGACCGCCGAGTTGCCCGGCAAGGCGGTCGTCCTGGCCTGCGGTGGGTTCGAGGCCAACGCGGAAATGCGCACCAGGTATCTGGGTCCGGGCTGGGAACTGGCGCCCGTGCGCGGTACCCGTTTCAATACCGGCGACGGTATCCAGATGGCCCTGGCGGCAGGCGCCAGCCCGCGGGGCAACTGGTCGGGCTGCCACGCCGTCGCCTGGGACCGCAATGCACCGGAATTTGGCGATTTGGCGGTCGGCGACGGCTTCCAGAAACACAGCTATCCCTTTGGCCTGATAATAAACGCCGATGGCAAACGCTTCGTCGACGAGGGTGCGGATTTCCGCAACTACACCTATGCCAAATATGGCCGGGAAATCCTCAATCAGCCACGGCAGTTCGCCTATCAGGTGTTCGACCAAAAGGCCGTCCACTTGCTGCGCGATGAATACCGCATCCGCGAGGTGACAAAGGCGCAATCGGACACTTTGGCGGGCCTTGTGGCACAGATGGAAGGGGTCGACGGGGAACAATTCCTGCGCACGGTGGAAGAATTCAACGGCGCCGTACAAACCGACATCGCCTTCAATCCCACCGTCAAGGATGGCCGGCGCACCCAGGGTTTGGCCATCGACAAGACCAATTGGGCCAACACCCTTGACGAACCGCCCTACATGGCCTTTGGCGTGACTTGCGGCATCACTTTTACCTTTGGCGGCGTGCGCATCGATACCCATGCCAATGTGATCGATACAGATGGCATGGCGATACCGGGCCTCTACGCGGCCGGCGAGATGGTCGGCGGCCTGTTTTATTTCAACTATCCCGGCGGCACGGGCCTGATCTCCGGCTCGGTTTTTGGCCGTATCGCCGGCGCCAGCGCGGCGAAAGGGCAAGCTTAATGAATACGGATCAGAACGGTTTCATAGGCTTTATTGGCCTGGGCGTGATGGGAGAGCCCATGTGCCACAATCTGCACAAGAAATCCGGCCAGACAGTTACCGCCTATGACATAGACCAGGCGCCGTTGGACCGGGCCCAGGCGGCGGGCATCGTGGTGGCGGGCAGCCCAGCGGAAATCGCCCGAAGTTGCGCCACAATCTTTATTTCCATGCCCAGCGGCGTGCAACTACAGCAGATTTGCCAGGATCTGCTGCCCCATATGGAATCCGGACAGACCATCGTCGACACCACGACGGCGCCTGTCGCCCTGACCAAGGAATTGGCCGCACAGTTCCAGGATAAAGGCATTGATTACGCCGATGCGCCTATCGCCCGCACCCGCCAGGCGGCCCGTGATGGTACCCTGGCAGTCATGGTTGGTGCCAGCGCGGCAGTGTTTGCGCGGATCGAACCGTTGATCGCCTGTTATGCCAACGACATCACCCTGTGCGGCGAGGTGGGCAGCGGCCAGGTGGTGAAAATCCTTAACAACATGATCGTCGCGGAAACGGTAAATGCAGTGGCCGAGGCGCTGACCATTGGACGCCGCGCGGGCCTGGACGGCGCCTTGTTGCTGGAGACCTTGGCCAAAGGTTCGGCGGACAGCTTCGTGCTGCGCAATCATGGCCTCAAGGCGATGCTGCCGGGGGTCTTTCCATTGCGCGCCTTTTCAGTGAACTACATGCTCAAGGATATGCGTTACGCCATTGAATTAGCAGAAGAGACCGATGTTGAGATAATGGGCGCCAAAACCACCAATGAGGTGTTGCAGGCGGCAGCGAAAGGGCCTTTGGCAGAGGCATACTGGCCCGCCTTGCTGGCGGTTATAGACCCCACACTGGAACCGCAAACGCCGGACGGCGATTGATTCTATCAAGGAAATAGGGAGCCCCGCCGCGAACTGTAGCGCCTGCAAGGCGGCGGCGGCTGACAACCATTAAAGTAGGGAGCGCAAGGCAATATGTCCCAACAGACGACTTTCGACACCATCACCTACACCACACCCCTGCCGCACGTGGCGCAAATCACTTTGAACAGGCCCAAGGCCCGCAACGCCCAGGACCTGCAAATGACCTACGATCTGAATGCGGCGTTTGACCGGGCGGCGGCGGATGACGGGATCAGGGCAATCATCCTGGCCGGGGCCGATCCGCATTTTTGCGCCGGCCATGATCTGTCCGGTGACAGCGGCAAGACCTGGGAGGATTTCGATCAAATCCATAACTGGGGCAGCTTCGATCCGGCCGGCGCGGAGGGGCGTTTCGCCCGCGAAAGCGAGATCTACCGCGGCATGACGGAACGTTGGCGCAATGTGCCGAAACCCACCATTGCCGCCGTACAGGGCAAATGCATCGCCGGTGGGCTGATGCTGGCCTGGGCTTGCGACATCATCATTGCCGCCGATGACGCCGAGTTTCGCGATCCCGTGGTGGAAATGGGCGTTTGCGGCGTCGAATTCTTCGCCCACCCCTGGGAAGTCGGCCCGCGCAAGGCCAAGGAGTGGCTGTTCACGGCGGATTGGCTGGGAGCGGAGGAAGCACGGCAGCTGGGCATGGTGAACCAGGTGGTGCCCCGCGCCGAGCTGCTGACGACCGCCCTGGCCATGGCCGAACGGATCGCAAAAAAGCCGCTGTTTGCCCTGAAGCTGACCAAGGAAGCGGTCAACCAGGCGCAGGACACCATGGGCCGGCCCGCTGCCATGTCCCAGGCCTTTTCCCTGCATCAGCTCTGCCACAGCCATAATGTCCAGGTCCACGGCATTCCCGTGGATCCCGGTGGACTACCGGAAGGCATCCGCGGCCGATTTGCCAAAAAAGCGGGCCCGGAAGCAGCCGAATGATCGAGGCAATCGGTAGGCCGGCGGCGATCGCCGATATCCTGGCGGCCTCGGATCTCGATTATGAAATTATCGCCTGCGATCCTGAGCTATCAGACACGGCCGTTTTCTGCGATCATTACGGGTACGCACCGGAAATATCAGCCAACACCATCCTGGTCCGCAGCAAACGGGGCGATCTGGAGTTCGTCGCCTGTCTGGTCCTGGCCACGACCCGGCTGGACGTTAACAATGTGGTGCGTAAACGTCTCAACGCGCGCAAGGTTTCCTTCGCCTCGGCAGAGGAAACCAGGGCGATCATGGGTATGGAACTGGGCGGTGTCACCGCCCTGGGCCTGCCCGCCGGTTTGCCTTTGTGGGTTGACGCCAGAATAATGCTGCCAGACCGCATTATCCTGGGTGGCGGCGACCGTGCTTCAAAAGTCATTGTCGATCCGGGCATTTTCCACCAGACTCCGACAACCGAGATTGTGCCGGATTTGGCTAAATGAATTTCGAGCCCGTTGCGATTTCCGTCGGTTTGTCTCAAGCGGCGTTGACCGGCACTGCTCGTGCGCCTAGTGTCATGGTTACGGTGGAAAACGGCGCCCAACATAGATGACCACCTTGGATTCAAAGCGTAGTAAGGACCAGAGCGATATTCCCTCGCTGGACCGCCTGTTGCGGGAACCGGGTCTGCAGCAATTGCGGGACCGGACGGGCCGGCAACTGGTGTTGGACGAGGCCCGCGCCGAATTGAACCAGTTGCGCCGGCGACGCGGCCAGGGCAAGGACGAAGACGCCGGCATCGACCATTTGGCCCGCCGCATCGAGGCGCGGGTCGGCGCGGCGCTGCAAATGTCATTGCAGCCGGTGTTCAATCTGACCGGCACCATTCTGCACACCAATCTGGGCCGGGCCCCCCTGGCGGAAGAGGCGATCGAGGCCATGGCGGCGGTGGCCCGTGGCGCCACCAACCTGGAATTCGACCTGGGGCGGGGACGGCGCGGCGACCGGGACGATCATGTCGAGGACTGGCTGTGCCGCCTGACCGGGGCCGAGGCGGCGACGGTGGTCAACAACAATGCCGCCGCCGTTCTATTGATGCTGAATACCCTGGCCAACCGGCGCGAAGTCCCGGTTTCGCGGGGCGAACTGATCGAGATCGGCGGCGCCTTCCGGATTCCGGAAATCATGCGCCGGGCCGGTTGCCGCCTGGTCGAAGTGGGCACCACCAACCGCACCCATCTAAAGGACTTCACCGAGGCCGTGGGCCGCCGCACGGGCGCCCTGATGAAGGTCCATACCTCGAACTATGTGGTACAGGGCTTCACCGCCGAGGTCGCGGATCAGGACCTGGCTGCCCTGGCCCGCCAGCACGGCCTGCCCTATATGGTCGACCTGGGCAGCGGCTCGTTGATCGACATGGCAGCGCTGGGGCTGCCCCCTGAAACCACGGTCCGCGAGACCCTGGCCCAAGGCGCCGATCTGGTCAGTTTTTCCGGCGACAAGCTGTTGGGTGGACCACAAGCCGGCCTGATTGCCGGGCGGGCGGATCTGATCACCAAGCTGAAACGCAACCCCATGAAACGGGCCCTGCGGGTCGACAAGGTGACCATGGCCGCCCTCGCCGCCACTTTGCGCCTCTATGCCCAGCCGGAAACCCTGCAGGCCAAACTGCCGACCCTGCGTCTGTTGACCCGCCCGCTGGCCGAGATCCAGGCCGCCGCGGAACGCCTGTGCCCGGCCCTGCAGAAAACGCTGGGGGATCAGGCCCGGGTTGGTATCCAGCCGTGCAGCGGCCAGATCGGTAGCGGCTCGTTACCGGTTGAAAGCCTGGACAGCGTTGCCTTGGTCATCAGCCCCAGTACGGGACGGCGCGGCACGGGCGGCGCCTTGAAGCGTCTGGCCACGGCCTTTCGCGCCCTGCCGGTCCCGGTCCTGGGCCGGATCGCCGGCGACGCCCTGCATTTCGATTTGCGCTGCCTGGAGGACGAGACCGCCTGGTTAGGGCAATTGCCGGAACTGCGGGTAAAATAGGACATGATCATCGCGACCGCCGGGCATGTGGACCATGGCAAGACAACCTTGGTAAGAGCTTTGACCGGCGTCGACACCGACCGCCTGCCAGAGGAGAAAAAGCGCGGCCTGACCATCGACATCGGCTTCGCCTACCAGGATGTGGCAACGGCGCCTGCGCCAGACATCGGATCGGAAGCCGGCCCGAAATCCGAACCGAAATCCGAACCGGGCATCGTCATGGGCTTCGTCGATGTACCGGGCCACGAACGCTTCGTCAAAAATATGCTGGCAGGCGTTGCCTCCATTGATTTCGCCCTGCTGGTTGTGGCCGCCGACGACGGTGTGATGCCGCAAACCGAGGAACATCTGGCGATCCTGGGACTACTGGGCATCCAACAGGGTGCGGTCGCCATAACCAAGATCGACCGGGTCGCGCCCGAACGGGTGCAGGAGGTTATGAAAGAGGTCAATGCCCTTTTGGCCGCCACACCCCTGGCCGGTTGCCCTTTGTTTCCTGTTTCGGGCGAGGTCGGCACGGGCATGGCCGAATTAAAGCAGCATCTGATTGCCGCCGCGCGCCGCCATGCCGAGCGCGCCGATGCTGGCGCACAGGGCCATTTTCGTCTGTCCATTGACCGTGCTTTTACCGTGCCCGGCGCCGGCCTGATCGTCACCGGCGCGGTTTTTTCCGGTCAGGTCGCCGTGGGCGACCGTCTGATTTTGGCCTGTCATGGCAAAACGCAAGGCATTGAGGCGCGGGTACGCGGCCTGCGGGCCCTGGACCGCGAGGCGGACCTTGGCCGCGCGGGACAGCGCTGCGCCATTAACATTGCCGGTGCGGATTTGCATCAATCCGTGGTCAGCCGGGGTGATTGGCTTTTGGCCGCGCCTGTCCATGCGCCGGTACGAAAATTCGACGCCCGGGTCCGGGTTCTGGAGAGCGAGGCAAGGCCCCTGGCCCATTGGACACCCGTGCATCTGCATTTGGCCGCCGCCGACATTACCGGCCGGATCGCGGTGTTGGGAGAACGCCGCATCATGCCCGGCGAGGATGCCCTGGCGCAGCTGGTTCTGGACGCTCCCATAGGGGCCCTGTTCGGTGATCGTTTCATCCTCCGTGATCAATCGGCCCAACGCACCCTGGCCGGCGGCGTGGTGATCGACCCCTTCCCGCCCAATCGCGGCCGGGCCCGGCCGGAACGTCTGGCGATGTTGCGGGCCATGGAGACCGAGGCCGCCGGCCCGGCCCTGACCGACATGCTGGCCGCAGCCGATCAAGGCGCAAACAATGGCGTGAACCTGTCGCAATTCGCCCTGGCCCGCAACCTGGCCGATTTGGAGTTGGCGAATTTGCGGCAGATGGAGGGGCAAATTGTCCTGGCCGCCAACGACGGCGATCTGGCCCTGTCTTTGGAGCACTGGCAGCAGGTCGAACAGGCCATTCTGACAGCCCTGGCGGCATGGCATGAAAAACAACCCGAGGCGGTCGGACCCAACGATAACGCCCTGCGCCGCGCCTTGACGCCGCCCCCCGCGCCAGCCCTGTTGGCGGCTGCTATCGCCCATATGGTGGCGCAACGCACCATCATCCGCGACGGCATCTCCCTGCGCCTGCCCACGCACAGTCCCCGGCCCTCCGATTCCGACCTGGCATTGTGGAAAGAGGTGGCCTTGATCCTGGAGGAAGGCGGCATTCGTCCGCCGCGGGTGCGGGAGCTGGCGGAAGAGTTGAAAATGGACCCCAAGCGCATGGAAGCGTTCTTGAAGCGCTGTGCCCGCCAGGGGCGGCTCATGGCCGTGGCACCAAACCGTTTCTTTCCGCCCGCCGCTGTTCGGGAACTGGCGGATGTGGTGGAACGTTTGTGCGCGGCGGCCCCGGAAGAGGGCTTTACCGCCGCCACCTTCAAGAATGATACGGGGATCGGCCGCAATGTTGCCATCGAAGTCCTGGAGTTTTTCGATACCTCGGGGCTGACCAGGCGGCAAGGCAATGTCCGCCACCTGCGCCGCCCGGCGGCGGCAGTCTTCGGTGACAACTAAACCGGGTAGCGACGCCGGATCACTCCGCGCTACGTTGCCGATTCGTCGTGATTCGCCTATTACGGCACTCTCGCACCCTCTTGACATCGTTTGCGAAGAGCCAAGCGTCAGCCCCAGCGGCGTTATACTAGAAAATTGATTTTCAAAAAATACACATATAAATCAATATGTTACTATATACTTCTTGGTCGAATATTGTTTCGGCAGAGCGTCCGGGACAGCGACTCTGTCGGCGCCGATATCGCGTTAGTATTTTGTTAACCAAATTCTTTCAGAGTACATTAATTGTTAGCTTATGTTTACAGTTCACAAGCGAACTTGTGGATAACTTTGTGGAAAGATTATGGATAAAATGGAAAACGGAAGCTTCGGCAGTCCCTATTTGCAACGGCCCCTACGATCGCTGGATGAGGTCTTGCGAGACCAGGGTGCGGTCGCTCCGCGCGACGAAAATCCCTGCTCCGCGCCATTGGGTCAAGCGGCCCAGAGCGTGTTGCCAAAGGACTAGCCGGCCGACCAGTTGTTGCCACTGGTCAGACAAATTTGGCCATCGCAATACGACTAGATTTGCCGGCCCGCGCGTTCCCAATAGGGCTGGCGCAATTTTCTTTTGAAAATTTTCCCGGTATCCTCGCGCGGCATGGCATCGTGAAAGGTCACCTCGCGCGGGACTTTGTAGGCCGAAATATGGGCTCGCAGATACGCCTTGACCGCCTCGGCCGACAGACTGGCGCCGGATTGGGGTTCAATGGCGGCGGCCACGGATTCACCGAATTCATCGTGAGGAATGCCAAAAACGGCGCAATCGTGAACACCGGGCATGTCATGCAAGGCCGCCTCGATCTCAGCCGGATAGATGTTCACACCCCCGGATATGATCATGTCGCGCTTGCGGTCGTTCAGAAACAGATATCCGTCTGGATCCTGATAGCCGACATCGCCGTTGGTGACCATGCCGTCGCGCTCAATCTCGACCCGCTTGTCATGCTTGTTGTGATAGGTGAAATCCGACAGATCGTTCATGGTCATGTAGATCTCGCCGCTTTCCCCCGTGGGCATGACGTTGCCGTCGTCGTCATAAACTCGCACCAGAGTGCCATCCAGGGGCCGGCCAACGGTGCCGGGCTTGGCCAGCGCATCGGCGCTGTCGGCCACGCTGACGATCCCGGCCTCGGTGGAACCGTAATACTCGAAGATTACCGGGCCCCACCATTCGATCATCCGTTTTTTAGCCTCGGGCGGGCAAGGCGCCGCACCATGAATGACATGTACCAGAGAGGACATATCGTATTTCTCTTTCACCTCGTCAGGCAGGCGCAGCATACGTACGAACATGGTCGGCACCACGTGCATATGGCTGAGCTTATGGGTCGCGATCGCCTGTAACAGTTCTTCCGGCTCGAAACGGGGAAGCAGATGAAGGTCGTTGCCCAGGGTCATGGCCAGGCGAGCATAGGCATTGGGCGCGGAATGATACATTGGCCCGGTCATGGCGCAACAGCCACCAGAACCGATGCCGAAAGCGCGCATGGCCAACTCACCGACCCGGGCCTGGCGGTCCGCCGACGTCGGCTCCCGCCGCACCCCCTTTGGGTTGCCCGTGGTGCCGGAGGTATAGATCATGCTGCCCCGTTGCAACGGCGGCTCCTCGGTTCGCGGGGCAAAGCTGTCCCGCCAGGCTTCCCATTCCACGGCGCCCTCGGGAACCTCGCACAATTCCGGCAATATGCCGTACGCGCCGGCAATTTCAGGTGGCGTGGCGACAACGATCACCGGCACCCCAGGGGGCATGTGGTCGGCGATGCCGGGCAAAAGATCCGCATGCACGATGATCGCCTTGGCGTTGGAATCCGTCAGCATATAGCCCGCTTCTTCACCTGTGGCATGCCAGTTGACCGGCACTGCATAGGCGCCGATCAAATTGCCGGCAATCATGGTTTCCAGCATGGCAATGTCGTTACGGGTCACGGTGGCAAAACTGTCGCCATCGCCCAGGCCCAGGGAAACCAGCCCGGCGGCAGCCTTGGCGCCATTCAATGCGACTTCTTCCAGCGGCACTTTACGGGCGCCGCTATAGACGTGATATGTCATGGAGATCCAACTGTGATCGGTTGTACGGGACGCGAGTGTGGCAAAGCCTAGGCCTTGCCGCAATCCCTGATGCTATTTGTTCTTGATATTGCCGGTCCCATCCAGGTGCTTGGCGAAGATCCGCACAGTCTCGGCCAGGGTGCGGTCGGGATCAATGGTTTCGCGGGTTTCCGCCGCCAGCGGCGTTGCCGCCATCAGGCGCAGCATCCAGGCCGCGCCATGATGAAAATCGCCACTGACGCCCGTGGCCTCCAAGGTTTCGGCAATCTGCTCCATCTCCGGCCACCAGCGTTCCGCATCCGCCGGCAGGCGCGGGATACTGCCCTGCATGTAGGACCAGGTTTCGGTCTGAGAGAAGCTTAGTTCCTCGCCCAGTTCATCAAGCAGACCCAATGCTTCCGCCCCGGTCGCGATCGTGGCCATCAGGGAAAACCGCCCCTTGTTGAGACCCGAGTACAGCATTTTCAAGGCCGAGGCACGGCCGATCTCAGCACCCAGTCCCTTGACCAATATGCCGTCCACGGCGAGGGCGTCCGCCAGGGTCAGATCAGGACCGGAGACATAAAAGCGCGTGGCCTGGGGTCCCTTGCCCGGGGCCCAGCCAATAATGCCGCAATCGATGAATTCGGCCCCGGTTGCGCCGATCACCTCGGCGATCCGCTCCGCGGTGGTAGGAGAGACAGCATTGCAATCCATGTACGCCGGCTGCGCGCCGCTACGGGTCATGGCCGCCGCGACTTCCTCGGCCAGTTCAATGGCCGAGGCCGGTGGCAAAATAGAAAGGATCAATGCCGCCTCGCCCACGACCTGGTCCAGATCAGGCAGATCGCGAAACCCGCAACGTTCCGCCCGTGCCCGGCTGGCCGCACTGCGCCCCGCCAGAGTGGTCACCACGTTATGGCCAGCCTGACTCAAGGCCTGCCCGACGCCACCGCCCATATCCCCCGGTGCGATTACCGCGATGGTTTGCCTGTCCATTATCTCACGCTGCCCGCCCGTTGCGCAGCATCTGGCCCGGCAGGCCATCGCCGGGGCCAACTGCATCCGCACCGTCCTCGCGGATCACCGTGCCGTTGACGATCACGGCCTGAATGCCCATGGCCTGTGAGACCAGGCGGTCCTGGCCGGCGGGCTGGTCGTAGACGCGGGTCAGGCCCGAGGCGCCGACGCTGTCGGGATCGAACAGCACCACGTCGGCCGGCAGGCCCTGGGCCAGGCGGCCGCGGTCCTTGAGGCCCATCAGATCGGCCGGTTTCCGGGTCAGCATGTGGACCGCCTGCTCCATTTCCATGGCGCCTTCATCGCGGCTCCAGTGGCCCAATAGATGTGTCGAATAGCAGGCATCGCACAGCTGTGAGGCATGCGCCCCGGCGTCCGACAGGGCGACAACGGTGTTGTCGTCCCCCAACAGCTCTCTCACCTCCGCCTCGTCATGATTGACCAGGGGTATGCGGAAGCGGGCCGCAAAGTCGCTGTCGATGGACATATCCAGCGCCATGTCGATGGGATCGAGCCCGCGTTCGGCGGCAACCTCGACCAGCGGGCGTTCCTCGATCCCGCCGGCGCCGGGCGCCGCCGAGATCACGGCCCGCTGCACCCAGCCGGCCAGCATATGCTTTGCTCCAGGGTCGGTATCCGCCCGGAAGTTTTGGCGAAAACCAGCATCGGCGTAAATCGCCTTCTTGCCCTGGCGATCGGTCTGCATGGTGTCCTTGAAGATGGGACGCATTTCGAACGGAAACGGTTCGCCAAAATCAAAATCGAACATGATCGGCCGGCAGGCCACCTGCGGCACTATATTCAGCCCTTCGGCCCGTTCCTCGGCGGTGCGCAGAAGATGCTTTTTGTGCGAACCCGGCCCCGCCATACCGGCCAGCAGGGCGGTCCAGGTTATCGGCACGCCATGACGGCGGGCCAACTCGCTCATCTCGTCATGAAACAGGGTCTTGCCGATGGTGCACTGCATAATGCCGCGGCCACCCTCGGCCATGGCGCCGACCAGGGCGTCAATTTCGCTGAACGCGGCCAGACGGCTGGGAATGGGCCGGCCGTCAAAGGCGTGATGAGTGGCGGCCTGCGAGGTCGAGAAACCGATGGCGCCCGCCGCCATGGCCCCGCGCACGATCGCCGCCATGGCCTCGACCTCCGCCTCGGTCGCCTCGCGGTCCGAGGCGTCCTCGCCCATGACATACAGGCGCACCGGCGTATGACCGATAAAAGCCGCCAGATTGATCGCGGTACCGCTGCTTTCAACGGCGGCCAGATAATCGCGAAAGCTTTCAAACGGCCAGTCCAGGCCCAGGCCGGCTTCCAACGCGTCGTAACTCATGCCTTCGACCTTTTCCAGGGTCCGCATGATGTCCCGGCGGTCGCGGGGACGCATGGGAGCGACGCCAAAGCCGCAATTGCCCATGACCGCAGTGGTTACGCCGTGCCAGGGTGAAATGCTCAACATCGGGTCCCACAGGACCTGGGCGTCGTAATGGGTATGGATATCGACGAAGCCGGGGCAGACCATCAGGCCGCCGGCATCGATAGTACGGGAAGCCTCGCCCTTGGCCTCGCCCAGCGCCAACACGCGGCCGCCGCCAATTCCCACGTCGCCGCGATAGCCCTTGCCGCCGCTGCCGTCAACGATGGTGCCGCCAACAATCTTCAAATCGTAATCCATACCGTCCGTCCCCAAATCGACACATAAAGATCCACTATAGCGGATTTTCAAGGCAAGCGGCCCCGTGACGGCAGCCGTGCCCTGCCCGCCCGCCGATTTTCTACTCCGCCGGCACCATGTCGCGCAATTCGCGGCGCAATACCTTGCCGACCGGGGACTTGGGAATTTCGTCAACGATGACGATGCGCTTTGGCACCTTGTAGTTGGTCAAGCTTGTGTGGCAATGGGCGATGATGGCTTCTTCGGTTACCCCGGGGCTGGTCGCGACCACGAAGGCCATGGGCACCTCGCTGGATCTTTCATGTGGGATGCCGATCACGCCAACCTCGATCACGCCTTCGAATTTGGCGATCACGTCTTCGATCTCGTTGGGTGAGACATTAAAGCCGGAGACCAGGATCATGTCCTTCTTACGGTCAACGATTTCCAGGAAGCCGTCCTCGTCCATCACCGCGATGTCGCCGGAATACAGCCAGCCATCCTTGAGCGATTCCGCCGTGGCGTCGGGGCGGCCGAAATAGCTTTTCATGATGGTCGGCCCCTTGAACAGCAACTCGCCGGGCGAGCCGATGGGCTGATCCACGTCGTTTTCATCGACGATCCGCACATCCAGTCCGGGCACCGGAATGCCGACCGAACCCAGGCGGTTCTCGCCGACGGGGTTCAGGCTCATGACGCCACAGCATTCGGTCATGCCATAGCCCTGGTAAATTTCGATGCCGGTCTTTTCCTGCCAACGGCGGGCCACCTCGGTATGCTGCGCGGCGCCGCCGGAGCCGCAAAATCTGACGTTCTTGAACAATTCGCGATCGAACCAGGGCTCCTCCATCAGGGCGGCGAACAGCGTGTTGATACCGGTGAACACGGTAACGTCAAAGTTCTCGAACGCCGCTTTCAGGTTTGACGGCGGTCGCGGCGAAGGCACCAGAACAAGATGGTCGCCGCTGCCCACGCCGATAACGAATATCAGGGCGAATGCGGTAATATGGTACAACGGCAGGATTACCAGGGTGGTATCCCCATTAGGGTTGCGGACATGGCCAATCAAGGTCTGGGCCTGATGGGCGTTGGCCAGGATGCCCGTATGGCTCAATTCGGCGCCCTTACTGCGCCCCGTGGTGCCAGAGGTATACTGAAACAGGGCCGTGTCGCTGCCCTGCAGGCCGTCCGTATAGGCCGCGATATCGCCGCCGCCGCCGCGGCGCGACCGGCTGCCCGCTGCCAGGGCCGCGGCAAAATCAATATGCGGGCTGTTCATTGCGGGAATGACCTTTTTCACCCGTTTCAGAACAAAGCCAATGATCAGTTTCTTCATGGCGGGGAAGAATTCCAGCAACGAGATCGTCACCACCTGGCGGACCCCGGTCTTGCCGATAACGGCGTCCACCTTGTCGCCGAACATATCAATGATGACCAGCACCTTGGCCTTGCTGTCGTTAAGCTGATGCTCGAGCTCCGGTTCCGTATAGAGAGGATTGATATTGGTGCAGACTGCCCCGGCCAGGAACGCACCGGACGCGGCAATGGTGAAATCAATGCAATTCGGTGTCATCAGCGCCACGGTCTCGCCGCGCTGCAAGCCCGCGCTCTCGCGCAAATAGGCGGCGAAATCCTTGGCGTGTTCCAGCAACTCGGAATAGGTTATGGTCGCCGTGGCGCCATTAGGCAGTACCGTGGTCGCCGCCGGACGGGATGCGTATTTCTTGCCGGCATCGTTGATCAAGTCGACCAAAGTGCCATGGGGCATAGTCTCTACATCGAAGTTTTTGGCCTCGTCGGTGTAATATTTTTCCCAGGGTCGCGACATGATCCCGCCTCCATCACGTTGGTTCCATTATTATGGCCAGACGGTATCGCGAATTGAACGGCAAAACAAATACCTGTCGCAACAAAGGCTGGCGCCAAGCTGTACAACAATTGCTAAGCTGGGATCGGCGAAACGCGACACATCAACCAACAGGACCGAATTATGAAAATCATCGGCTGTGAAACCCTGCATTGCGGCGCGGGTTGGCGCAATTTCTCCTTTCTCAAACTACAGACCGACGACGGAATTGTCGGTATTGCCGAATACAACGAAAGCTATGGCAGCAAGGGCCTGACCGGCGTGATCGAAGCCCTGGTGGAAACCATTGTCGGCGCCAATCCGTGCAATCACGAGGCCATTAGCCAGCGGCTATATGCCATGACCCGGCAGGCGCCGGGTGGCATCAATCAGCAAGCCATGGCCGCCATCGAAAACGCCTTGATGGATATCAAAGGCAAGGCCCTCAGCGTGCCGGTCTATGATCTGCTGGGCGGGGCAGTGCGTGACCGTATGCAGCTGTACTGGTCTCATTGCGGCACCTATCTGATGAACAGCAAAGCGGCGGAGGCGATCGGCCAACCGCGCCTCAAGACCCTGGATGACGTCGCCGCCCTGGGCGCCCGGGTGCGGGAAAGCGGTTACAAGGGCCTGAAGACCAACATTTTTCTCTTCGACCAAGACCCGCCGTTGTATATGCCGGGCTTTGGCCGCGGCGCGGGCGGCCCGGAACTGAATGTGGAAATGAAGGTCATCGATAATCTGCGGGCCCAATTGCAGGCGTTCCGCGAGGGCGCCGGGCCCGACATGGGCATCCACCTGGATATCAATTTCAACTGCAAGACCGAAGGCTATTTGCAGATCACCAGGGCCCTGGACGATTTGGGACTGACCTGGTTCGAGATTGATCTCTATGACCCGGCCGCCCTGCGTCATATCCGCAATTCCGTGCAGACCCCCATCGCCAGCTGCGAATCCCTGTTCCGGCTGCGGGAGTTCCGGCCCTTCTTCGAACATCATTCAATGGATGTGGCGATCATTGATCTGCCCTGGAACGGCATTTTTCATTCCATGAAGATCGCCGCCATGGCCGAGGCCTATGAAATCAACGTGGCGCCGCACAACTTCTATGGCCATCTATCCAGCATCATGAGTGCCCATATGTGCGCCGCCGTGCCCAATTTCCGCATCATGGAAATCGATGTGGACGATGTCCCGTGGAAGGACGATATTGTCACTTATGTGCCCGAAATCGAGGACGGCTGCCTGAAGCTGCCAAAGGGTCCCGGTTGGGGCACGGAACTGAACGAAGATGCCATACGCGCCCACCCGCCGATTTAGACACAGCAGATTGGATTAGAAGATGAGATTTGTCGTCTTGGGCGCAGGCGCCCTGGGCACGGTGATCGCCGCCTATCTGGCCCGCGCCGGCAAGGACGTGGCCTTGATCGCCCGCGGCGCCAGGGCCGCGCAACTGGCCAGCAAGGGCGTCACGGTTACCGGGCTGGAAGATTTCACGGTCGCAATGGAGATCGTCGACCAGCCCGGCACCCTGGCCGCGGCCGACGTGCTGATCCTGGCGACAAAAACCTATGATACTACTGCTGCCATCGACGCCGTGCGCCATATGACTATTGGCAATGTATTCTCCATCCAGAACGGTGTGATGAAGAACAGCCAACTGGCCGAGGCGTTCGGCGAGGGCCCGGTACTGGGCGCCGTGGGCATGCTGGGCGGGGCCATTCAGGCGGATGGCGCGGCCAACTATATGATGGCCAACCCCATCATCATCGGCGAGCTGTCCGGCCAGATCAGCGCCAGGGTGGCGGAGATCGCTGCCGAACTGACCTCCGCCGGGCTACCCGCCGGCGCCACGGACAATATCCTGTCCGAGGAATGGTCTAAATTCGTCGGCTGGCTGGGCCTTTCGGGGCTGGCCGTCCTGACCCGGGCGGAAACCTGGAAATTCCTCGCCGATCGGGATACCGCCCGCATAGCCGCCCGCATCATGCGCGAGACGGCGCAGCTGCCCCGGCATCTGGGCATCCCGCTCAAGGCCGGCCCGCCCTTTGATCTGGATGCCGTGACCTCCATGGGCGAAGACGAGGTCGTCGCCCTATTGCAACGACGCGGCCAGGCGCAAAGCAGCACCGCCCCCAACTTTCGCCAATCCATGCTGCAGGACGTCGACAAGGGTAAACAATTCGAGGTCGAAGAGACCTTCGGTTATACGGTCCGGGTCGCCGAAGAACATGGCCTTTCCGTACCAACGGTCGAGACCTGCTACCGCGTGCTGGCCGGGATCAACCGGATAGAATAATGGCGATGATGGCCAGGAAGATGACAAATATGCCGGTCAACTCCATACGGTTGGTCTTCTCCTTGAAGAATACCGCCGAGGCGATGAAGGTGAAGATCAATTCGACCTGCCCCACGGCCCGAACGTAGGCCGCGTTCTGTAGAGTGAAGGCGGTAAACCAGCCGACGGAGCCAAGAAATCCAGCGATCCCTACGGCCGATGCCGGACGCCAATGCCGTATTACCGCCGTCAACTGTCCTGGTTCACGGGCCAGCAGATAGATCCCCATCATGACGGTTTGCATGGACAGTGCCACGGCCAGGGAAAAGGCGGCCCGGATTATCACCTCGCCGTCTTCCAGTGCCAGGGCCGCACCACGAAAGAACACCACCGAGGCGCCCAGAAAGGCCCCGCACACCAGGCCAACCATGGTTGACTTTTCCAACAGCGAAGTGGCCAGGTTGCGCCAGGTAATGGCGGATTGCGCCATGGAAAGCATGATCACGCCAATCAGACCAAGCATGATGGCGCCGGTACCCGCCAGGCTGACTTCGTCGCCCAGCAAAATCAGGCCAAGGAAGGCAATCTGCAGAATTTCGGTCTTCGAAAACGTCGTGCCCACGGCGAAATTGCGCAGGGAGAATAAGTAAATCAGGATGAAGGTGAACAAAATCTGGGTCAGACTGCCCAGGAAACAATAAAGCAGGAACAGCCAATTGATCCCTGGGATGGGATAGCCGCCATAGACATGTACGCCCCACAAGTACAGCAGAGCCAATGGCCAAGCGTAAAGGAAGCGCACATACGAGGCCCCACCGGTCGACAGGTGCGATTTGATATGCTTTTGCAGAGCCGACCGCAAATTCTGCATGAATGCGGCAAAAATGGTGATCGGAATCCAGTATGAGAACATGGCCGGGCTTAATCCTGCCAGTCTTACGAGATGGCGATCAGGGCGGCGGCGACATCCCGATCTTCGCTAAGCAGGACGTTATAGGTCCGGCACGCGGCCCCCGTCCCCATGGCCTCTATCACCACGCCCCAACTTCTCACTTCGGCCCGCAGATCCGGCGCGATCAGGGCACCCCTGTCGCCGCAGCCCAGCAACAGCACGCCAACCGCGTCCGCCGCATCGCGGATGGGAGCCAGATCATCGATTGTAAGGTTTGCAACATCCTGGAGAGGCCAGGCAAGCGTCAGGCGCGGCAGCACCAGGAGCGAGCCTTCATGGCGCGCACCCGAGACCCGAAACCCGCCCCCGCCATAGCCCTGGACCAGCTGGCGATCGGCGGCTACAGGCGGCGTAATATCCATTTATTATCTGGTTGTCAGCTGGAGGTCTGCGTCTCGCCCCGATTTTCGCCACTGCGGTGCCGGTCGCCCAGGCCAAGGACGATCAGCAGCGGTGCGGCGATAAAGATCGAGGAATAGGTGCCGACGATGACGCCCCAGATCATGGCAAAGACAAAGCCCTGAATGACGGCGCCGCCAAAGATGAACAACGCCACCAACGCCAACAACGTCGTGACCGAGGTCATCGAAGTGCGTGACAGGGTATCGTTGATGGCCAGGTTCAAGACCTCTGACAGTTCCTTTGATTTGAACTTGCGCAGGTTCTCCCGTACCCGGTCTTAAACTACCACGG
>JAJFGG010000093.1 GCA_021776235.1 Alphaproteobacteria bacterium
ATAAAACGCCGCCTCTATGGCGTCGTCGAGGGCGGAAACCTCGACAGTGTCATCCACACTTGGGGCAAATTCATGGATTGACAAACAGACCTTCAAACAAATGCTAAGGGATAATCAGGCTTTGCTTTGCAATTTGGCCCAGCTATCGCGTAAACCCAGCGTGCGATTGAAGACCAGAGCGTCGGATCCGGATGCCGGGTGGCCGCCTTGATCTCGGCAAAAATACCCCAGGCGTTCGAACTGTACCGTCTGCCCCGGCGGCATCGCGGCCAAGCCGGGTTCCAACCACGCCTGGGTCACGACTTCCAGTGAATTTGGGTTCAGGTCGGATAAAAAATCATCGCCAGTTGCCGGCACTTCGCTGTTGAACAGCTTATCATACAGGCGCACTTCCGCCGCGGCCGCATGGGCCGATGACAGCCAGTGGATCGTGCCTTTGACTTTGCGCCCGTCAGGGGCGTTGCCGCCCCTGGTCGCGGGGTCGTAGGTACAGCGCAGTTCCACCACCTCGCCGCCGGCGTCCTTGATGACCTCCTGGCAGGTGATGAAATAGGCATAGCGCAGGCGCACTTCCCGGCCCGGCCCCAAGCGAAAAAATTTCCTTGGCGGATCCTCCATGAAATCGTCCCGCTCAATATATAATTCTCGGGAAAACGGCACTTCACGGCTACCCATATCCGCATTGCCCGGATGGTTCTGGGCCGTCAGCATTTCGCTTTCATCTGCTGGATAATTTTCGATCACAACCTTCAAGGGGCGCAAGACCGCCATGCGTCGCGGCGCGTCGAGATTTAACATTTCGCGGATACAATGCTCGAGCATGGCCATTTCCACCAGGCCGTCGCTTTTGCTTATCGCGAGGCGCGAAATAAAATCCCGGACTGCCGCCGCCGGCACCCCGCGCCGGCGCAATCCAGACAATGTGGGCAGGCGCGGATCGTCCCAACCATCGACACAGCCTTCCGCCACCAATTGCGTGAGGCGCCGTTTTGACAAGGCCGTGTGCGAGAGGTTGAGGCGGGCGAATTCATACTGCCGGGGCCGTGCCGGCACATCAAGGTTTTCCAGCAGCCAATCATACAAAGGCCGGTGGTCGGCGAATTCCAAGGTACAGAGGGAGTGGGTAACGCCCTCGATCGCGTCCGACTGGCCATGGGCGAAGTCATAGTTCGGATAGATAGACCATTCCTGGCCGGTGCGCGGATGCTCGGCATGCAGAATTCGATACAGCACCGGGTCGCGCAGGTTCATGTTGCCCGCTGACATATCAATCTTGGCGCGCAGGACGCGGGCGCCATCAGGAAATTCGCCAGCCCGCATCCGCCGAAACAGATCCAGATTTTCAGCCACCCCGCGGTCCCGATAAGGGCTGTTCCGGCCCGCTTCGGTTACGGTGCCCCGGTAGGCACGCATCTCCTCCACCGGCAGATCATCCACATAGGCCTTGCCTGCCGAGATCAGTTCTTCGGCCCATTGATAAAGCTGTTCGAAATTATCGGAAGCGAAATGCAAATGCTCGCCCCAGTCAAAACCCAGCCAGCGCACGTCCTGCTTGATCGCCTCAATGAATTCCTGCTCTTCCCGCATCGGATTGGTATCGTCAAAGCGCAGATGACAGCGGCCGTCGAACTCCCCCGCGACACCAAAATTCAGGCAGATTGATTTCGCGTGGCCAATATGCAGATAGCCATTGGGCTCGGGCGGGAAACGGGTGACCACGCTTTGGCACCGGCCGGCCGCCAAATCCTGACGCACGATATCGCGGATAAAATCGCTGCCGCCCGTCCCGTCGTCCACCGTCTCGTTTGCCACTGTGTCACTCATCCAATGCCGCCCACGTCCTTACTATATAATCCTGCCCCTTCTGACAGAAAGTCTTCCCCCTGCCAAGCAACTCTCAACTCTACAGACCAAGGCATATTCGGACATTGCGTCATCGGTTGCAGTAAAACAGCGCATGCCCCATGCCCCACATCGCACAGCGCGCCCGTCCGAACGGCTTATGGACACGGCGAAATGACCTTGTATGGTCTGAAAGCAATATTGTCCCGGTCCGGACGAATTTTTTGGCGGGCCGCAAAAAGGAGTCGACCAATATGAACTGGATGGAAACCTGCCGAGGCGTCGTCTACCCTTGGCATTGCGATCACCTTGGCCACATGAACGTGCAGCATTACGTCGGCCATTTCGACATTGCCGCGTTTCATTTTCTGGTTGAACTGGGCTTCAAGGCAGACGGCAATCAGGACCAGGGGATCACGCTGGTGGATGCGCAGCATACCATACAGTTCAAGAACGAGCAGCGGGTGGGCGCTTTGTTCAAGGTCGAAAGCGCATTGTTGAAGGTAGGCAACAAATCCGTCACCATGATGCACCGCCTGCGCAATATCGAAACCGACCTGATCGGTGCCACCACGGAAATCGTTTGCGTCTGCTTCGACCTTTCCACCCGCTCCGCGGTCACCATCCCGGACGACATCCGCGAAAGGCTGAAAGGTTTTATCATGGAGCCCGAAGAGGCTTCATGACGACAGCCGTTTTCTCATGAAAATTCGTTCATAGCCGTCTTCCATGCCCTGGCCCGTGACGGTCCAGCCCTTGGCTTGATACAGAGCGATGTTCTCGGTCATGGTGACATGGGTGTACAGGCGCAGCTCGCAATAGCCTAAGCGCGCAGCCTCGCTGTCGGCCAAGGCCAGCAGCCGGCCACCCAGGCCCTGACCATGGTGCACGGGTTGTATGGCGATATTGTCCAGCAACAGATGGTCGTCCCTTTCCATCAACACCAGCACGCCAGCGACCTCGACCTCTACCAGCAATAACCAGACCGGATGCGCCGCTATTATCTGGCCGTAATCCTGCGTTGTCGGGCCCGGCGGATTGGGCATACGAGCCAGATACATCTGGTAGGCCGCCCGGACGCAGGCAGCGACGCTCGCGGCATCGTCGATGACCGCACGCCGAATATTCGAGATGCGTTGCATGGCACGGACCTCGGATGGTGTAGGATACGCCTAAGCAAATTAACCGAATGGGAGGGCGGGATGCCGGAAGACCAAAGTTGGATTGAAATGCGCGGCCGGGTCAAACAGTTCATCGAAGACGTGGTCTATCCACTTGAGGACGGCTTCGACAAGGATACCGCCGAAAGCCAGGCTGCTCTGAAAGCGGTGCAACGACAGGCCAAAGATGCGGGCCTGTGGGCGCTGGGCCATCCAATGGACATTGGCGGCCAGGGTATGCCATTCATGGATTATGTACATGTGAACGAGGTCATTGGCCGTTCGCACCTCGGCTCCGTTGCCGTGGGCTCCAATACGCTGCAGGATTCCATAATGCTGCGCCTTTACGCCTCGCCTGAATGGCGTAAGAACTATATGGAGCCCCTGGTCGCCGGCGAATTCTATCAGAGTTTCGCCATGACAGAACCAGAAGTCGCCTCCTCGGACCCAACGGGAATCCAAACCACGGCCGTGCTGGACGGCAATCATTGGGTGATCAACGGTCATAAATGGTTCACCTCGGGCGCTGACCGAGCCAAGTATACTACGGTGATGGTGAGGACGGAGCCAGATGCGGCCAGCCATGAGGCGTTTTCAATGATCATCGTCCCGACGGACAACCCGGGCTACAACATTCAACGGGATATCCGCGCCATGGGCATGCTGGGCGGCCATATGGAGGTGAAGTACGAGAACTGCCGCGTGCCGGCGACAAACATGCTGGGTGCAAGAGGCGAAGGTTTCAAAGTCGCCCAAGAACGGCTTGGCCCAGGCCGTATTTTTCACGCCATGCGCTGGTTGGGACAGGCACAACGCGCCTTCGATATTATGTGCGAACGCCTGAACAGCCGGCAAATTCGCGGCGAAAAGTTGGGCGACAAACAATTGATGCAGGCCTTCGTGTTCGAAAGCGCGGCGGAAATTCAACAAAGCCGCCTGATGACCCTCGATGCAGCCCGCAAGATGGACGCCGGCGACCAGGCACGGGTGGAGATTTCACTGATCAAGGTAACCGGCGCCCGTATGCTGCATAACGTCATCGATCGCGCCATTCAGGTTCTGGGGGCCAAGGGCGTAACCGACGATACGCCTTTGGAAAGAATGTACCGCACGGCTCGTTTCGCCCGTCTGGTGGACGGCGCCGACGAGGTACATATCTACCGAACGGGCCGGCGCATTCTACGCGCCTTCGAGCGTGGAGAGGGCTATGACTTTGGCGAACGGGAGGGCAATATGAGCCATCAATCCCTCCGCGCCGAGATCTAGACCACGTTTACAGAACATAGATCCGTCTGATGGACGGGGGCGCGGCTATTCGGTGAACATCAAAGTCTTTAGCTGTCGGATTGCAGCAGGTCTGCAATGAAATCCAGGCGATCCTTACCCCAGAACATTTCGTCGCCAACAAAAAACATTGGTGCGCCGAAGACGTTGCGCGCAATGCCCTCGTTCGTGACGCGGACCACCTCTTCACGTGGCCCCGCTTGGTCGACTTGCGCCAGAAAATCGTCGCCATCGGCGCCAAGCTGACCGACGATCCGCGCCAGCACCTCTGACTGGGCTATATTCTCGTCGCGAGCCCAGTACGCGGACATTACGGCCTGAACATAAGCTTCCTCCAGGCCCTGTTCCCGCATCACGACGCTACCGCGCAAGGCAAGACTGGTTTTGATGGGAAAGGTCGTAGGCCGATTAAACGGCAGACCGGTACGTTGGGACCAACGTTTATGGTCCTTGAACAAATATTCCAGTTTGCCCGGCGGATGATCGCGGTTGACCGAATGATCGCGCAGGCGAAAGGCATGGCCCAGATAGAACGGCTTCCACACCAGACTGGCACCCAGCCGCCGGCAAAATTCCGGCGCCAGGAACGCCGCGAAATAGGCGTTGGTGCTGGAAAAATCGTAGTACATCTCTAGGCTTTTGCCTGCCATCGCCGTACCCAATGTCCCGTCGCCGGTCGCCGACCGCCGGCCGCGTTTTTCGGGCCACCCTGATGGGTGGTGGAAGCAACATCATAGCACCGCCGACAGTATCCATGGCAGAGATCTTTCGCCAACCGCCGGCTGCTAGCCGAACAGCGACAGAATGGCCTGCGGTCCGGTATTCGCGATCGAAAGCGCCTGCACGCCCAATTGCTGCTTAATCTGCAAAGACTGCAACCTGGCACTCTCTTGCGCCAGATCCGCGTCGACCAGGGAGCCAACGCCGGCGCGCAGAATATCCGTCAACTTCGTGGTAAAATCCGATTGAACTTCGATCCGCTTGGCGACCGAACCCAGGGCGGCCAGCTTGTCCGACACATTGGTGATCGCGGTATCGATGGCGGTTAGGGCCGTCGCCGCACCAGCCGAAGTATTCAGCACCTGGCTTTGGATCGCCAATGTCGTGGCATCCAGTTTTTGGGCCGAGACCGAAATCGTCGAACCATCGACGGTACTCAATACCGAGGTGCCCGTGGCGCTGCCTTCCACCAGGTTGGTGCCATTGAATTCCGCTGTGGCAACAATGGTCTGGATCTGGTCACGCAACGACACGAAGTCATTGTGCAGAGCTGTACGCGAGGCCGTGTCAAGGCCGGCCTGATTGGCCTGAACAACCTTGGCCTTCATTTCCGTCAATAGATCGGAAATCGCCTTGCCGGCGGTGATAGCGGTGTTCAAAGTTGCTTCGCCGTTCGCCAAAGCAGTCTTAACCGCGCCCAGACCAACAATATCACCGCGCATATTCTGTGCGATGGCATAAGTGGAGGCATCATCCTTCGGCCCATTGACACGCAGACCCGTGGTAATAGCCAACTGGGTCTTTTCCATGTCCGTGTTGGTCATGTTCAGATGTTGTAGCGCGATCATCGCGCCAACGTTTGTATTCACCGAAAGAACCATCTTGTAATCCTCCTAAATCTTGGATTTGATCGCAACCGAATGCGGGAGCGTTTTGCACCTAGCCCACGGTTTGCAAGATGTATGCCAATTGGAAACAACAAGGGTCAGGAGCTTAACTATTTGCTTTTATTAGGAATTTATAGATTGCGCCTTGTTTCTCGGGATTCTTCCGCTGGGCAGATTTGGCCGGCTAGGCACAAAGTTCATAGCCTTTTCAGATCGGCGTCTGACCAATTCCGAGATCGCGCGCCCAGCACCAACGGCAGAAAGCAAGGGCTGTAACGCCGTTGGCGCTGTGATCTGCCGCTGTCAAAGTGACGTGCTCTATCGATGGCGCCATTTTCGCGGCGGCCTCGAACGGTTTTTGAACTGATTTCTGCTTTGCTACCTGGTCGCGGACAGACGTTGCGCCGGGGCAAATCAAGAGGACAGCAGGCGATTATCCGGACGCTAAGGGATTTCCCGTGGGTGATTGGAAAAATTATTAGCAAGGGGCCGGGGTAGCGCCGCAATATGCGGCGCACCCCGTGTCCCCCTACTAACCGAACAAGGACAGAATCGCCTGCGGGCCTGCATTTGCGATTGAAAGAGCCTGAACACCCAGTTGCTGCTTGATTTGCAACGACTGTAGCATGGCGCTCTCTTCCGCCAGATCCGCATCGACTAAGGTCCCCACGCCGGCTCGCAGAATATCTGTGAGCTTGGTAGTGAAGTCGCCTTGCACTTCGATCCGTTTGGCCACCGAACCCAAAGCCGCGAGCTTGTCCGATACGGATACAATTGCCGAATCGATCGCGGTCAATGCAGTCGCCGCACCGGCCGAAGTGTTTAGCACCTGGCTCTGGATCGCCAACGTCGTGGCATCCATCTTTTGCGCGGATACCGAAATCGTCGAACCATCGACCGTGCTCAAGACCGAAGTCGTAGAGGCACTGCCGTTCACCAGATTGGTTCCGTTGAACTCGGCGGTGGCCACGATTGTCGAGATCTGTTCACGCAACGATACGAAATCATTGTGCAACGAGGTCCGCGACGCGGAATCGAGACCGGCCTGGTTCGCCTGAACCACCTTAGCCTTCATTTCCGTCAACAAGTCAGAAATTGACTGACCAGCCGTAATGGCCGTGTTGACGGTTGCCTCGCCATTGGCCAGAGCGGTCTTAACCGCGCCGAGGCCCGAGATGTCACCGCGCATGTTTTGTGCGATGGCATAAGACGAAGCGTCCTGTTTCGGACCACTGACCCGAAGGCCCGTGGTAATAGCCAACTGCGTCTTCTCCATAGCAACGTTGGTCTTGCTGAGATTCTGCAGTGCCAGCATTGCGCCGACATTTGTATTCACTGATAGAGGCATGACTATCATCCTTTATTCTAGGTACACCCGCTTCTGCGGACCGGCACGTTTTGCGCCCACAGCAGAAGAAGCAAGAAGCATGCCAACTTCGGATCGAACAAAGACTCCGTAAGAATTTGATTTAAAACGTCAATTCATAAAATCGATTTGCTCGCTGGATAATTGCAATGGGAATTTTCTGCCGCCTGGGTAATATCGCCATGGCGATTACCGGCACCGGTTGCCTTTCGCTGGATTTTGGTAAAGATTGACCGTGAAATCGGCCGAATGGGGCAGCGGCGTCAGTCAGAAGTGGGGAGCTATGTGACAGGACCATTGACGGGCTATAGAGTTATCGACTTGACCACGATGATTGCCGGGCCCTTCGCCACCATGCTGCTTGGGGACCAGGGCGCAGACATAATCAAGGTCGAAATTCGCGGACGTGGTGACCATGTACGCGCCACCGCCAACCAGCAGGCCGGCTTTTCCGCCAGCTTTTTGAACAACAACCGCAACAAGTGATCCATTACCCTGGATCTGAAGCGCCCCGCGGGGCGCGATCTATTGTATCGTTTGGCCGCTTCCGCCGATGTCCTGGTACAGAATTTTCGCCCCGGCGTGGTCGAACGCCTGGGTATCGGCGAGGACGATATCCGCTGCCATGCGCCCAAGCTGGTCTATGTCTCAGTGTCAGGGTTCGGCGCCAAGGGGCCCTATGTGCACAAGCCAGTCTACGACCCAATTGTCCAGGCAGTATCGGGCCTGGCGTCGGTTCAGGGCGGCGCCGACGATTTGCGCCCCCGTCTGGTGCGCACCATCGTGCCGGACAAGGTGACAGCACTGACCGCCAGCCAGGCCATTACCGCGGCGCTGCTGGCGCGGGAACGCGCTGGCGAGGGTCAACATGTGACGTTGTCCATGCTGGACGCCATGTTGCAATTTCTATGGTCGTCGGATATGGGCGGGCAAACCTTTATTGGCCGCACCGTTCCGCAACAGCGGGCCGCGGCGTTCAACGATTTGATTTACAGCACCGCAGATGGCCATATGGCCGTGTCCGTCATGACGGACACCCAATGGGCCGGCCTGACCCGGGCCCTGGAACAGCCCGAATGGTTAGAGGACCCACGGTTCAGCAATCCCGCCCTGCGCGACCAGAACTTCGATGACCGGGTGAGCTTGACCCAAGCCGTGCTGAACACAAATAGCAATGCCCACTGGCTGCAGCGCCTCGACGCCGAGGGTGTGTCTTGCGCCCCGGTTCTGACCCGCGGCGAGTTGATCGAACATCCACAAGTTCAAGCCACCGAGATGATCGTGCATGGGGAACATCCCGTCGCCGGAGCGGTACGCCAGGCCCGCCATGCGGCCCAATTCGGCGCCACGCCGGCCTCGATCCGCACACCGGCACCAGGCCTGGGCCAGCAAACTGATGAAATTCTGACCGAGTTGGGTCTTGGCAAAACTGAAATCGCCGACCTGCGCGCTGCGGGGATTGCCGGCGAGACTGACTAGACAGGAGTTTTGTGGCAGCGATCAGAGGGGACAGCCAATGTTGGGTATCGTAATTGAATATGATTATTCCGGCGATGAAGCAGAATGGAAAGCGGCGGCGGACGCGTTTGTCCAAGCGATTGATGCCGACCCGCGTTTGCAGGGCCGATTTTCCTATCAGGTCAATATCAAGGGGGATGGACCGGGGCGCGTTCACATAGGCCGCTGGGACGAAGCTGAAACCCTGGCGCATCTGCAGCAACAGGATTTTTTCAAAGCCTTTGCGGCCCAGGTCAAAGCTTTCGGCGGTGATAGTTTGAAAACAGCGCCCTATAAACGGATTACCGGCACCCAGAAAAGAAACTGAGCCGTGTTTCAGCGGTAACTATTAAGGCCGGCGAATTTGCATGCTCCCCGGGTATAGATTTCTCGGACATCGCACTGCAACGACATTTTTATCACGACGTTGCCTCGGCACTGTTTCAACTCAACCCAGGCTTCATAACCCCGTATTCGGCTGGCCAGGCGTTCGCCTGGCTACATATTGCGCCGATACTGGCCGCCGACCTCGAACAAGGCATTGGTGATCTGGCCCAGGGAGCAGACCCGAACCGCATCCACCAAGACGGCAAAGACGTTATCATCGTTGCGCGCCGCATCTTTCAGGCGTTCCAACATGGCCGGGGCTTCCCTGGCGTGACGTTTATGGAAGGCGGCAAGGCGTTTCAATTGCGATTTCTTTTCCCGCTCCGACGACCGGGTCAGCTCGACGGTGGTATTCTGCGCCGGTGGTTCGGGATTGATGAAGGTATTGACGCCGATGATGGGATAGCTGCCATCGTGCTTCAAGGTTTCGTAATATAGGCTTTCATCCTGGATCTTACCCCGTTGATAGCCCGTCTCCATGGCCCCCAAGACGCCGCCGCGGTCGCTGATCCGCTCGAACTCCTGCAATACCGCCTCTTCAACCAGATCCGTCATTTCTTCAATAATGAAAGACCCCTGGTTCGGATTCTCGTTTTTCGCCAGACCCCATTCCTTGCCAATGATCATTTGTATGGCCATGGCCCGCCGCACGGATTCTTCCGACGGTGTGGTGATCGCCTCGTCATAGGCGTTGGTATGCAAACTGTTGGTGTTGTCATAACTGGCTACCAGAGCCTGCAATGTTGTGCGGATGTCGTTGAAAGCGAATTCCTGGGCGTGCAGGGAGCGGCCCGAGGTCTGGGTATGATATTTCAGCTTCTGGCTACGCTCGTCGGCGCCATAGCGGTCGCGCATGGTTACGGCCCAGATGCGCCGCGCCACGCGGCCCAACACGGTGTATTCCGGATCCATCCCGGCCGAGAGGAAAAACGACAAATTCGGCGCGAAATCATCGACCGACATACCCCGGGCCAGATAACTTTCAACGTAGGTGAAGCCATTGGCCAAGGTAAAGGCCAGCTGGGAAATCGGGTTCGCGCCAGCCTCGGCGATATGATAGCCCGAGATAGAAACGGAATAAAAATTCCGCACCCTGTTCTCGACGAAATAGGCCTGAATATCGCCCATTACCTTAAGACTGAATTCGGTTGAGAATAGACAGGTGTTCTGGCCCTGATCTTCCTTCAAGATATCCGCCTGCACAGTGCCGCGAACATTTTCATGCACCCAGGCACGGATCTTGGCCGCCTCCTTGGCGTTGGCCGAACGGCCCTTTTCCGCCTTGAACGCCGCCAGCCGCTGATCCATGGCCGTGTTGATGAACATAGCCAGAATGGTCGGGGCCGGGCCGTTTATGGTCATGGAAACAGACGTCGATGGCTGGCACAGATCAAAGCCGTCGTAGAGCACTTTCATATCATCCAAGGTGGCGATCGAGACGCCGGAGTTACCCACCTTGCCATAGATGTCGGGACGCGGATCCGGGTCGTTGCCGTACAAGGTGACGGAATCAAAGGCGGTGGAAAGGCGCTTGGCCGCCGAATCCTTCGAAACGAATTTGAAGCGTTTGTTGGTGCGGAAGGGATCACCCTCGCCCGCGAACATACGGGTGGGATCCTCGCCCTCGCGCCGAAACGGAAAGACGCCGGCGGTATAGGGGAAGTGTCCTGGCAAATTCTCCAGCATCATCCAGCGCAACAAATCCCCGTCATCCTCGTAGCGGGGCAGCGCCACCTTGGGAATAGCCGTTCCGCAAATAGTGGTGGACGTCAAATGGCTGCGAATTTCCTTGCCGCGTACTTTGGTGATGAATTCCTTGCCCCCATAGGCCAGTTTGGTTTTGGGCCAGGCCTCCAGCAGGGCAATGGCATCCTCGCCAACCGCTTTTGCCCGCGCCGCCGCCAATTGTTCCATCCGGCTAAGCTGCGTCTTTGGCGCGCCTGTCTTGGCCAAAAGATTGCGGGAGGCAAGCAGTTGTTGCCGCTCCCGCACAGCAGCGGCCCACACCGCAGCCGTGTCATGATAGGCGCGCATGCCGCGGGCGATGTCGGCCAGATACTGGACCCGGTCGGTCGGCACGATGAAGTCATGGCGGGACGAGTGTTTGGCCGGATTTTTCGGCAAATCCGAAGACCATTGCGCCTTCCCGCACGCGGCCAAGCCATCGAGAATGCCATGATAGAGCGCGGTGACGCCGTCATCATTGAACTTGGACGCGATAGTGCCGAAAACCGGCATCTCGGCCACCGGCTGGGCGAACAGTTCGTGGTTACGTTGGTATTGCTTGCGCACATCACGGAACGCGTCTTGGGCCCCCTTGCGGTCGAATTTGTTGATCGCGACCAGATCCGCAAAGTCCAGCATGTCGATCTTTTCCAGCTGGCTGGCGGCGCCATATTCAGGCGTCATGGCATAGACGGTCAGGTCCACGAACGGAACAATGGCCGCGTCACCTTGGCCAATGCCGGAGGTTTCGACCAGCACCAAACCATATCCGGCCGCGGTACACGCCGTGATGGCGCCCGGCAGACAGGCCGCCAGTTCGCTGCCTGATCCACGGGTGGCCAGAGAGCGCAAATAGACCGAGCCGTCGCCGGCAAATTTACCAATGGCATTCATGCGAATGCGGTCGCCCAACAGAGCGCCGCCCGATTTCCGGCGCGAAGGATCCACCGCGATGACGGCGATTTTCATATCCGGCTGATCCGTACGCAGGCGGCGCACCAATTCGTCCGTAAGCGACGATTTGCCGGCCCCGCCGGTACCGGTGATGCCGATCACGGGCACATCGCCTTTTTTCGCGGCCAGGGCCGCAAGCTCCCGCCCCTTGGCCTTCGGCAGGGTTCCCGCCTCCAGCCCGGTAATCAGGCGGGCCAAGGTACCCCGGTCGCCCTTCTTCAATTTGGCCAGGGTCTTCGGCAATTTTCGCGACAGATCGAAATCGGCCCGCTTAACCAGATCCTCTATCATGCCCGGCAGGCCCATGGCCTGGCCGTCTTCCGGCGTATAGATGCGGCAGACACCATAGTCGTGCAGGGCGCGCACTTCTTCAGGCACGATAACACCGCCGCCACCGCCAAACACCTTGATATGCCCCGCGCCGCGCTGTCGCAGCAGGTCGATCATATAGCGAAAAAACTCGATGTGACCGCCTTGATAGGAGCTGATGGCGATGCCCTGGGCATCTTCGTCGATTGCAGCGGAGATAATTTCGTCTACTGACCGGTTGTGGCCCAGATGAATGACCTCCGCACCCGTGGCCTGGATCATCCGGCGCATAACATTGATGGCCGCATCATGGCCGTCGAATAGCGACGTTGCGGTGATAAAACGTAGATGGTTCTTCAGCTTATAGCCGCCCTTGGGCGGTTTGCCAGACGCCTGCTTACCGCGCGCCCGGCCCGCGGCCACGGCGCCGCCAGAAGGTTTACCTGTACCGCGCCTGCTTACGCCGATGCCATCCACCGCCAATTCTCCGCTTCAAGTTCGTCAACCGCCTCTTCATAACATGCCGGCCGCAAAGATTGCACGCCTAGATCATTCGGCGGGGGAGCAGTACACTATGGCTTCAAGTCTGCTGTCACACATAATTTGATGAGGCCCCGCAATGGCAGAAATCGCCAAGGTTGACCCAGCGAAGCAACGGCAAAAGCCGACGGCGGAGGCGCCGGCGCGGACCCACGGCCAATATCCGCGCACCCGCATGCGCCGCAACCGCCAGGATGACTGGAACAGACGCTTGGTGGCGGAAAACACATTGAGTGTCGATGATTTGATCTGGCCGCTGTTCGTCCACGACCGGGATGAGGCGGTGGCGGTCCCGTCCATGCCCGATGTCAGCCGCCTCAGCATTGCCGGCGTTGTCGAAGCCGCGCAGCAGGCGGCGGAACTTGGTATTCCGGTGGTTGCCGTCTTTCCCGCCATTGACCCTGATCTGAAAAACGCAGAAGGCGACGAGGCGACCAATCCGAATAATATTGTGTGCCAGGCCGTTCGTGCCGTCGCCTCGGCCGTGCCCGAGATTGGCGTTATGTGCGACGTCGCCCTTGATCCCTTTACCTCGCACGGGCATGACGGCTTGATCCGTAATGACTACGTGGTCAATGACGAGACGGTGGCCGTGTTGTGTCAGCAAGCCCTGATACAGGCGCAGGCCGGCTGTCAGATTATTTCCCCCTCGGATATGATGGATGGTCGAATTGGCGCCATCCGGGACTGCCTGGATGAGAACGGGTTCGAAGACGTGCGGATCATGGCCTACTCGGCGAAATATGCGTCTGCCTTCTATGGCCCCTTTCGCGATGCTGTCGGCTCGGGCAAGTATCTGGGCAAGGCCGACAAGAAAACCTATCAGATGAACCCGGCCAACTCGGACGAGGCCATGCGCGAGATCGCCCTGGACATTGCCGAGGGGGCGGACATGGTGATGGTCAAGCCGGGCATGCCCTATCTTGATATTGTACGCCGGGTAAAACAGGAATTCGGTGTTCCCACCTTTGCCTATCAGGTCAGCGGTGAATACGCCATGTTGAGCGGCGCGGCCGAGCGCGGCTGGATGGACGGTGAACGGGTGATGATGGAAAGCCTGTTGTCTTTCAAACGGGCCGGCGCCGACGGCATTCTGACTTATTTTGCGGCCAAGGCCGCAAAGCTGCTGCGCGGGGCCTAGCGGTACCGGCGTACAGTCGTTTTCCATGACATTAGCGAGAGATGCTTCCCCCGCCATCATAGGGGAATGTTAACCCCGTTTAGGCAGAATAGGGTGACCTGGGCACTTTGCCGATGCCGCCGTTATGCACGAAGCTGCAATAGATTTACATCAGGGTTTCTTTAATGTTGTCAGCAGGTTACGAATCAATTCTAAGAAGTTTCTTTATCTTCTCCGCGATGGCGCTGAGTCTGCTCTCTGGCCCAGCCCAGGGGGCCACCGAGAGTACCGGGGAACGTGTCGGTATCGCGGCGGCTGTGAATCCCGCAACCAATGGCACCGCACCTGATGGCGCCGACCGGGTCATCGTTGTGGGTGCAAAAATGCTCCGGAACGAGCGCGTCGTGACCTCCGATGCCGGCCGCACTCAATTATTATTTCTGGATGGTTCGGCCCTGACCATCGGGCCAAATTCCAATGTCGTGCTGGACGAATTCGTTTATGATCCAAGCGCTCAAACAGGCAAATTGGCCTTCAGTGCGACCAAGGGTTTGTTCCGCCTGGTGGGCGGCAAAATTTCCAAAACCACCGCCGTTACCTTCACAACTCCGACGGCATTGATTGGCATACGCGGCGGCATCGGCATCATTACCGTACGGGAAGTCGGCAAGCAGGCCGCCTTGGGAACCGGAAAAGGTATCGGCGATGGGATCAGAAGCGGCCTAAGCGCGGGCGCCGGCAACGATCAACCGCGGCCCGCAGCTTCCTCTGGCTCGTTGCGTTTGGCCCAGGCCAACCCCGCGGGCAGCCCCGCTCCCAGGGTGGTGACAACGGCGCAACTGGCCTTTGGACAAATGACCGTACGTTCCGGCGGCGTGACCCGGGCGATCAATATTCCCGGTTTCCAGGTGATTTCGGCTGACCTGCAACAAGCGCCCAGCCAACCGGCCCGGGCCGAAAATCCGAATGAAGGTCTGGCCGGCCTGGAAGGCGCGGGTGGCGATAGCACGGGCGGCGCGGCCGAGGCACCAACCAACGAGGATGTCGCGGATACACAGATTTCCGCCTTGGGCTCGGACGTGCAACCGCAAAGTATTGTGTCGGCGCCGGCCGCGGGCGTCGTGACGTCGCTATCGCCGGCAAGTGATGACCTCTTGAGCAGCCAGGATGCCGTATCGGACGCTGGTGACGCGGCTACCGACGGACAGCAGAATGCAGCGTTGGACGAGACGCTCAGCGGCATAACCAACAATTTTGACTACGGGGGCCGCTTTTTGAGCCAGACGCCCTTCACGGCATTTGATTTTAGTACGTCACGCACCACCCGTGTAGCCCTGCGCAATAATAACGGCGGCGGCGCCAAAATCAGCGGCGGTTTCCTAACGGTCACTTCCGATGGCGACGGCGCAAAGTTCAAGCTGCCGGTCAAAATCGGTGATTTCGACTTTGGCAGCGACCAAGGCAGTACGCGCTTTGGCGCCGTTAGCGGCACCGGCTTCGGCGCAGCGGACGAATCATTTTTTTACCTGAATTTGCGTGAAAGCGAATTCAACGACAATCCATCCAGTGTATTTGTTGGCGTTGCATTTACCGGCGATTTTCCAACCACCGGCATTCAGGCCCATGACCTGTTTCCGGGATTTCCGGCCAAGACCAGCATTCCAATGTTGCCCGAGGCGTTTGGTGGAAACTTCAGTGGCGGACCGGAAGCCAGATTATACAGCGCCTATTCGCCCAACCTCACCAGCTTTCCCAATGACGCCCGATCGGTGGCCATATACGGGTCGATCAATATTGAAGGTGTCGGAAGCAGCCAGCGGTCCGCCCAGATTGTGTATATGGGCACGTATTTTGGCGACGCTGCATCGAACAACAAGATCCTCCTGTCGGGATTTTCGCGCGGATCTGTGCGCGCGTCGGCAGGCGGCCGGCCCATACGGGTCGATGGCGCCGGCGGCACCACCTCGCGCGATGGCGATGGTAATTCATTCTTCGGCATCACTGGACCCGATCATTTCGTCATCAGTTCCGATTTCACCCAGGGTGATTCGACCCTTCTGGATGCCGCCGGATTTGTCCAGACCTTGGAGGATACCAGCACCCCGGCCTTGACCTTCTTTCAAGAGACCTATTCCCATCCGGCGACATTGCCCAGCGGGGTCGGCAGCAAGCGTACATCACAAACCCTGAAAGGCTATGTCTCCGGCCTGGTCACGGCCAAGACCGGCACCACATCATTCCCGGTCTATATCGCGCAAAACCAGGGCGCCACGCCCGATAGCTTTACGATCGTCACCAACGCCGACACGAACCGTCTGCATGCCACGGTTAAGACCGATGATGTTGCCGACGTTCAAGCACCCCTGGTCATCCCTTTGGGTAACGTCAGTGGCCAGGGACGTTCGCGGCAGGCATTCATCGACGATAGCATCTTCGGCGTCCGGGATTCGACATCGCTGTTTCCCGACTACGACGGCTCGCCAGGGACAAGCCGTATTGCTCTGGTCACCTCAGCCTTCACGGATTTGTCGAGCAGTCTGACGGTCGGGGTGGGTTTTTGCACCTGTGAACACACCAAATGGGGCTTCATTTCCGGCGAAGTTCGCAAGGACGCATCCCTGGAGCGCCAGCGCTTTCATTTGGTGCCATGGGTTGCCGGCCAGCTTTCCGGCGCGACGGTAACTGCCGGGCTGACCGGCACGGCGAGTTATGCGGGACACGTAGCGGCGAACATCTCGAATGCCGGTAACCAGTACGTCGCCTTCGGCAACTACGGCCAGACCTGGAACTTCGCTACGCGCAGCGGCACCGCCAGCATCACCAATTTGGACGGCGCCAGTTATTCCGGAACCATAGGCGGCGTTTCAGGCAGCCAGGGCTCTGAATTTTTCGGCTCGATCTCCGGCTCCGGGCGCAACGGCAATCTGCAAGGCGCCTTCATGCAAGGGGCCAACAGCAATGTAGGAGAGGTCGGCGCGCAATTCCACGTCACGGGCACCAATTATTCCGCCGCCGGCGTGGCCGTCGCCAAACAACCCTGAACGATACCCATGGTCCTTGATGTTGACCATTGGTCAACGCGACTCGCAAAGAGAAAGGGCGCCTGTATCGGGCGCCCTCCTCCGCTACTACAAGATTTATGCCGAACCGGTCTCACTTTTTCGGCCGCACCGCCGTCAGCCGGGCCAGCAGGGCCGAGGTATCCCAGCGTGAGCCGCCCAGTGCCTCGACTTCGGCATAGAACTGATCCACCAGAGCCGCCATGGGCAGGGAAATACCCAGGTTTTTGGCCTCCTGCATGCAGATGGCCAGATCCTTGCGCATCCATTGCACGGCGAAGCCATGCTCGTATTCATCCGCCAGCATGGTCTTGTAGCGATTTTCCATCTGCCAGGATTGCGCCGCCCCCTTTGAGATCACCTCGACGACCTGGGCGCCATCCAGACCGGCGCTCACCGCCAGGTTAATGCCCTCGGCCAAACCCTGCACCACGCCTGCGATACAGATTTGATTGACCATTTTCGTCAATTGACCGGACCCGGCCGGACCCATCAACTGACACATCTTGGCGTAGCTCTGGATTGCAGCCTCGACCTTGGCAAAATCGTCGCTGTCACCGCCGCACATGACGGTCAACACGCCGTTTTCAGCGCCAGCCTGGCCGCCGGACACGGGGGCATCAATGAAGCCCAGTTCCCGTTGCTTGGCCTCGGTGTGCATAACACGGGCGACATCGGCCGAGGCCGTGGTGTGATCCACGAATACAGCGCCTTTGTCCATGCCGGCATAAATGCCGTCAGGGCCCAGCGCAACCTCGCGCAGATCATTGTCGGCGCCGACGCAGGCAAAGACGATGCTGGCGCCACTGGCCGCCATCTTTGGCGTGCCGGCGCTACGTCCACCATGCGCAGCCACCCAGGCCTCGGCCCTGGCGCCGGTTCGATTGAATACGGTGACATCATGGCCCTTGGCGGCCAGATGCCCCGCCATTGGATAGCCCATGACGCCCAGCCCGATAAAGGCGACCTTTTCACTCATGCCATTCTCCCATTTTTCCTACGCTCGGAATATACAGAGTCATCTGATTGCGTCCATAAGCCATTCAGGCCAATGCATTGCCGGCACGTGGGGACTATGCAAATCGGAACTTTAGGCAGTAATACCACTTTGCGCCGATAGGAACCCATATAGACGCCTTGCGGACGTTTTCGGGTAGGAGCGTGCGACGCAGCGATACGGGGTATCGCC
>JAJFGG010000094.1 GCA_021776235.1 Alphaproteobacteria bacterium
CGGTCCGGCCGGTGGCCTCGACAAGATCTATAAGATCGTTCCCTGATCAATCACGGGAACAAATCGACCATTCCAGCCCTTTTCCCAGCAGTGGGGAAAGGGCTGGTTTTCGATTGCCACAAGGAGACGGCGTTGTTGCGATTTGTCATGGCATGGGCACTTGCATTCATGTTGGCCGGAACCGCTTTCGTCCTTTCAGGCGGTGCTGTTGCCGCGGCCGGGGTCGAACTGACCGACGCGTTCATGAACGACCCGGACAATATCGCCCTGGGCAAGAAGCTGTTCGCGAAACAATGTGCCCGCTGCCACGGCCGCAAGGCCTATCCGGGCAAGGCGCCGAAACTGAAAGAGAAGACCTACAAGCCGGAATTCGTTTACAAGCGCATCACCAAGGGCTTTCGCGGCATGCCCGCCTGGAAGAGCCGCTACAACGAAAAGCAACGCAAGAGCCTCACGGCCTATATCATGAGCAAGGATTTTACCAACTAGATCAAACAGTCCAAGAATGGAATCATTTTTGCGCTGATAGTTTGATCGATTTCAAAGAGTTAGAGCGACTTGTCGGCGTTCAAATGAACGCAGGTTGCTCCAGGACAGACGGCGAAGGCATTGCAATCGTGAACACGGGCAAGGTGGTTTTGGCAGAAGAAAAAGATGCGGCGGCGCCGCAGACAATGGTTCTGGTGGATGCAGCCGATCAGCAAATTGGTCTTTGCGAAAAGCTGGAAACCCACCGCCGGGGCCTGCTGCACCGGGCCTTTTCCGTGATTGTCAAAAATGCCGCCGGACAGATCCTGCTGCAGCAACGGGCGGCCGGAAAGTATCATTCGCCGGGCCTGTGGGCCAACGCCTGTTGCGGCCATCCGGGCGCGGGCGAGGATGTGGGAGAGGCGGCGCGGCGGCGACTGGGCGAAGAAATGGGGTTTGCCTGCGATCTGTACCCGGTCAGGCAGCATAGTTATTGCGCCGATGTGGGCGGCGGTCTGACCGAGAACGAACTTGTGCATGTCTTCTTTGGCCGTTTCAACGGTCCGGTCCTGCCGAACCCGGATGAAGCCGCCGACTATCACTGGTGGGCTCCCGATGCCCTGCTGGCCGACGTGGCGGCCGCGCCGGGCCGGTACAGCGCCTGGTTTCGCGATTATTTGCATCATTTTGGCAAAGAGATCATTGCCTGGACGCCGGGGTCGTAGCAGCGGCGACGGTTTAGGTATAGGTTTGACGATTGACGGCAGGTTTGGAAATGGAACCGACGGCGAAGCAATGAGCGGCTGTTTTAGCGACATACTCTGGGCTCGAATTGAAGGGCCGGCCAGAAACTGGCTTGCAGGGGCCTGGCCTGCCGCGGACGAGGCGCCGGCGATTGTGCGCTTTCGTGCGGCTTTTGCCGGTGCCGCGCGGCGCCTGCGCGACTGCCAACTGCAGGCTGAGGACATTCGGGCCCTGACCGCCGCCGGTGTGATCGGGGCCGAAAGCTGGCAAATCGACAATGTCGCGCGCACGGCCCTTTTGCTGCGCGCCCTGTCCGCCCTGCCGGCGGCGGGGCATGCGGAGTTCGTCCGTCAGGTCTATTTGCGGGGCGATTACCGGGAGCAGGCGGCGGTCTTGCACAGCCTGTCATTTCTGCCCCAACCGGAGCAGTATCTGGAATTGGCCATCGATGCCTGCCGCACCAACGTACTGGATGTGTTCGAGGCGATCGCCTGTGAAAACGCCTATCCGGCGGCCTACTTTCCAACGGCGAACTTCAACCAGGTGGTGCTGAAAGCCATCTTCATGGCGGTGCTGGTAGGGCGCATTGCCGATCTGGCCAGCCGTGTGACCCCGGAATTGAAGCGCATGGTTATGGATTTCGCCTCGGAGCGACGGGCCGCGGGCCGAACCGTACCTGACGATGTGGATTTGATCGTGAACCTGGAGACCGCCTAGGTCTCCTGGTTTTGCAACGATAGGAACAAGCTATGAAAATGTTCGACCACCATATTCATATGACTTCGCGCACCACTGACGATTATCAGGCCATGGCCGATGCGGGGATCGTCGCCATTATCGAGCCGGCCTTCTGGGTGGGGCAGCCGCGCACTCATGTTGGCGCCTTCGAGGATTATTTTCTCTCGCTGGTGGGCTGGGAGCGCTTTCGGTCCAGGCAATTCGGCATCCACCACTTTTGCACCATCGGCCTGAACCCCAAGGAGGTCAACAATCCCGATGTTGCCGAAGGGGTGATGGAGCTGTTGCCGATTTATCTGGAAAAGGAAAGCTGCGTGGGCGTCGGCGAGATTGGCTTCGATGACCAGACGGCGGCGGAAACCAGACATTTCGAGGCCCAGATGCAACTGGCCATGGATTTCGATCTGCCGGTGCTGATCCATACCCCGCACCGGGACAAAAAGGCCGGCACCGCGCGCACCATCGATTTGGTCAAGGCATCGGGTATTGAACCGGGGCGGGTGCTGATTGACCACAACAACGAAGAAACCCTGCCCCTGACCCTGGACAGCGGCTGTTGGGCCGGCCACTCCATTTACCCCAATACCAAGATGGACGAGGATCGTATGGCGGCCCTGGTGCAGCAATACGGGACCGAGCGGATTACCATCAACAGTGCCGCCGATTGGGGCGTCTCTGATCCCCTGAAGGTACCGAAAACGGTTGCCGCCATGCGCAAGGCGGGCATTTCCGAGGCCGATATCGAAACCGTGGTCTGGCACAATCCGGTGAGCTTCTTCGGGCAAAGCGGGCGCCTGGATCTGGGCGAACATGGCGAACGTCCGCGCATCGATCAATCGGAGCTGTGGGAAGGCAATTCGGTCCTGCGCGGCCAGGAAGCCGTCGTTGAGCCGGCGGAATAGACCGGACTGGCAGTCGCACCGGGGGGCATAGGTTTTGCAGCGTACGATTGTTGTTCTGGTGGTCGGTCTGACGCCATCGTTGATGGGGCCGAACACGCCGAACCTGTCAAAATTGGCCCAGCGCGGCTCTATGCAGCCACTGCGCACGGTGACGCCGGCCGTCACCTGTGCGGCGCAATCCACTTTTGTTACCGGCCTGCCGCCCGATCAAACCGGTATTGTGGGGAACGGTTGGTATTTTCGCGATCTGTCGGAAATCTGGTTCTGGCGCCAGTCCAACAAACTGGTGGCGGGGGAAAAGATCTGGGATGCGGCCCGGGCTCGCGATCCGGATTTTACCTGCGCCAAGCTGTTCTGGTGGTATAACATGTACGCGGATGTGGACTGGGCCGTGACGCCCCGGCCCATGTATCCCGCCGATGGCCGCAAGTTGCCGGACATTCATGCCAAGCCGGAAAATCTACGCGGCGAATTGAACGGCACGTTGGGCCAGTTTCCGCTGTTCCGGTTCTGGGGCCCCGGCGCCGATCTTGTCGCCTCGGACTGGATAACCCGATCCGCCTTGCATGTGCGCGAGACCCGGGATCCGACCCTGACCATGGTCTATCTGCCCCACCTGGATTATTGCCTGCAAAAATTTGGCCCCGATGCCGCCGAGGTTGAGCCGGAGGTCAGGTCCGTGGATGCCCTGTGCGGCCAGTTGATCGAACAGGCGGACAAGGACGGCAGCCGCATCGTGGTGCTCTCGGAATACGGCATTACCAACGTCACCGGCCCGGTGCACATCAACCGCGCCCTGCGCCAGGCCGGCCTGCTACAGATCCGCGAGGAGGTGGGCCTGGAACTGCTGGACGCCGGCGCCTCCGACGCCTTTGCCATTGCCGACCATCAACTGGCCCATATCTATGTTCCCGATCCCGAACGCCGGGCCGCCGTCAAAGCCTTGATCGAGGCGTTGGATGGCGTCGAGACGGTGCTGGATGAAGAGGGCAAGCGCAGCTATGGCCTGGCCCATGACCGCGCCGGCGATCTGGTGGCGATCAGCCGGGCCGACCGCTGGTTCACCTATTACTATTGGCTGGATGATGCCAAGGCGCCGGATTATGCCCGCACCGTGGAGATCCACCGCAAGCCCGGTTTTGATCCGGTGGAATTGTTCATGGATCCGGCCATCGCCATTCCGCAGCTGGCCATTGGCTGGCGTCTGGCGAAAAAAGCTCTGGGCTTTCGCACCTTGATGGACGTCATCCCCCTTGATGCCAGCCTGGTCAAAGGCTCTCACGGCAGGATAACCGACCGGCCTGAAGACGGTCCCCTGATTATCAGTTCGGAGGCCGATCTGTTGCCTGATGGCGAAGTGCCGGCCACGGACGTGAAACAAATCGTCCTGAATCACATCTTTGGGCCCTGACAACAACTTCACCAAGTCCCGCAAGGCGTCTCTCTGGGTTCCTATGGGTGCGGGTTGGTATAAATCGCTCTATTCCCAACAATCTGCCTCAGCTGTTTTCCACCCATTGCACGCGGCGAAATATTTCTTCCGCTATGTCAGGGATGGATCGTTGCTCAGTATCGACGGTAAAGTCACTTGGCGCCGATTTGGCGAGGGTGCCTGATAGTTCGTGAGACCGTTTTTCATACCACTTCCGTCTCGCGCCCTTTTCGCGCATTCGCACCCGTTCGATCAATGTCTCGTCCTGCGCCCGCAGCTGGCACACGGTTACGCGAGCGCCGGGTATTGCCTGCTTAATCTTCCTCACATCTTCTTCTGTTTCGATGACACGGGGGATGATCAGATTACGTGACCCAGATGCGGAACAATTGGTCCAAATGTCCCGCAAATTGAGCAGCGCAATCCTGGTTCCAAAACGGTCGCCCGCCGGGCGTGGATATGTTTCGGCAAGAGCATCCAAATCTACTTTGCTGTGAGCCATTTTGTGAGAATTCAGCAGGCCGCTTACCTCGTTGCCGGTGCTGGTCTTGCCAACCCCTACTGGGCCGCTAATAATTAACAGGCACACGGGTATAACCATTTTCAACGACGTTCCCGAATTCAGGTTTCTATAACGGGCTCTCGATGTTACGTACCCGGAATGAAGCGCTGGAAGGCCAGGGTCAGGACAAAGCAGGCCGCCGCGGCGATGGCCATTTGCCCGGCCCCCATATAGGCGATAAAGACCGCATCCAGCAGGGACATGCCGGCGATCAGGCTGATCACCGCACGGGGGATGTCGCCGGGTTGCCGCCGCCACAAATACCGCAGGGCGTTGACCATCCACAAAACCAGGGCCGCGGCCAGTAGCATGGTCAAGGGACCGCTTTGTGCTGCCAGCCAGATTGCCGCCACGACCGGCACGGCCAGAAACAGCAGGGGCCAGAGATTGGCGACCCGGCCCAGGTTTTCCTGCTTGGCGATGTAGGTCAGGCCGATCAGATAGCAAAACAACGCCAAGGCGCCCAGATACAGGACGGTTGGTGGTTGTGCCGTGACCAGAAACGCGGCGCCCAGATAGATCAGTACCCGGCACAGGCCCATCCAGGCTGGACCGAAGGGGTCTGATTTGTGCCGCCAGTCGTAATAGACGATGGCTCCGGCCAGGGCGATGCCGGTCAACCCCGGGCGCCAGCCCGGCCCCCACCAGAACAGCGCCACGATGCCCAGGGCCAACATGCCATAGCCGCAGGCATAAACGGTTCGGGCGCTGATCTGGCCGGACGGAATGGGCCGTTCAGGCCGCTCGACCGCATCAATGTGCTGATCAAAGGCGTCGTTGAGATACATGCCGCCGATGTAAAACAGCGACATGATGAGCATCACGCCGATGCTGATATCCAGTGCGAGGCCGCCGCCGGCCAGAACCAGTCCGGCCAGACTGTTGGACCAGACGGTGGGCAGGTTCGAAACCCGGCCCAGGCGCAAAGCGACCTGCCAGTTCACGGCCCTAGGAATTCCGCAATTGATTTCGGGCCCATTGCATTTCCTTGACGATGTTTGTCACCACATCGTCGCGCCGGTGCTCTTCGGGCAGAACGTCCCAAGTGTAGGTTTCCACCTCCAGGTGCCGGGTCACCGGATCCCGGCGCTGCCGGGCCAGGAAGGTCTCGACAGCCGGGCGCGTGGTGGCGAAGCCGTCCAGGTCGGCCAGGAAAATCGGGACGTGGAAATGCACCCGCCATTCCGGCTGCTCGGTTTCCTTGAAAGCCTCGAAGGCATCACCCAGGTCCAGGTATCGATCCAGGCCGCGCGCGGAACTGGCGACCACTTGATGCAGATAGACGGCGTCGTCGAAGGGCCGGATACGTTCAATATCCGCCGCACTGACCCGGGGCAGGCGGATGCCGGCGCTGACTTGTACTTTCGGAATAGCGATGCCGTTGGCCTGCAGGGCAGCGACGGCATCGTCGGGATCTTCGAACTCGACCGCGGCATGGCACAGGTCCAGGCATACGCCCAAGTGGCGGTGTAGATCCGCCTCGGCCTCGGCCGGCGAAGCGCCTGTAAGTTTGGCCAATTGGGCGATGGCGGCGGCGCTGTACAGATAGGTTTTGAAAAAATCCACTGCTTCCTGAGTGGTTTCCAGCAGGCAACAAGGCTCCGGCTCCAACGCCAAGGCGATGCTCTGCCCCGTGTCCCGGCGCAATGCAACCAGATGCGCCGCGTGGCGTAGCAAATTATCGGCCATCGCCCTGATGGTATCGGGACTATTCACTTCCGGCTTAAAGCCCCCCGGCACCGTGGAGATGCTGCCGTCGACGCCCTCGGGCAACAGGCGGACCAGCAAATCGGCCAGTTGATTGGAATAGGCTAACCGCTCCGCCGTACGCCAGTCCGGTTGATAGACTCCCTCTTTAACCCGGGCCCCATGGAAGGTGCCATAGGGAAATCCGTTGATGGTGAAAACGTACAAGCCCCCGTTCGTCAGGATCTCCTGCAACTCGGCGAACGCTTCGGGTGCGGACAGATCCTGTGCAGCGACAGCCGAAAGACGCAGGCCGACGCCGAAATCCTGCTCGGGACAGAGCCGCGCCTTTACCGCCGGCAGGTGGACGCGCAGGGCGTGGGCGACTTCTGACCAGGTCTCTCCGGGATGGATATTGGTGCAATAGGTCAGGTGGGCATCGCCCCTGTCCGGGCCAAGTATCATGCGTCTGGCGCCGTACGGCCAAGCATCCGGTCCTGCAGCCAACTGAGGGCCGTCATCATGTGTGCGCCGTCGATGCTATGCACTTCCACGCCGCGGCCAATAGCCTCGATCAAGGTGATGGTCAACTCTCCGCCCAGATGTTCCTGAAATTCCCGCAGGCCATCCAACACCGCCGGTTCGCCATTGGCGCCGCTGATCTGCAGGCTATCGTGCCATAGCGCGAAGCCCAGCCGTTCCAACAGGCGGCAAATGCGTTCCCCTACCGCCTCCGGAAGCAGGCCTGAAAGTACGGCATAGCGCGCGTCCAGGGCCATGCCAATGGCCACGGCTTCGCCATGGCGCAGGCCGTGACCGCTCAACCCTTCCATCTTGTGGGCCGACCAATGGCCATAGTCCAGGGGCCGCGCGCTGCCCTGCTCGAACGGATCACCCCCCGATGCAATATGCCGCAGATGCAGTTCGGCACAGCGGCGGATCATGTGGCGCATGGCCGGGGCATCAAATTGCGCCAGCGCCGCGGCGTTGGCTTCCAGCCAATTGAAAAAGCTGTCGTCCCGGATCAAGGCGACCTTTACCGCCTCGGCCATGCCGGCGATCTTGTCCCGGCGCTCCAGGGTCTCGATAAAGGCGAAATCGTTCAGCACGGCGAAAGGTGGCGCGAAAGTACCGACGAAATTCTTTACGCCCAGGGCGTTGGCGCCGTTTTTCACACCGACACCGGAATCGTTCTGCGCCAGCACCGTGGTCGGCACCCGCAACAGGCGTACCCCGCGATGGCAGATCGCGGTGGCATACCCGACCAGGTCCAGGACCGCGCCGCCGCCAATCGCGACCACATAGGAATGGCGGTCAACAGCCAGCGCCTGCATGCGCCGCAACAAGCCTTCGACCATATCGGGCTGGTTCTTGATTTCTTCGCCGCCGGGCACCAGATCTACCGCCAGCAATTCCAAGCGGGCGTCGTGGCGCTTGGCATAGGCCGCCAGACGCGCCGTCAGATCCGGCCAGGCCTCGGCCACCCCGCTATCCAGAACAGCGAACAGGCGATGGCGCTTGCCGGGCTCCTGGCGCGACACGGCGTCGGCCAAAACCGGATTGTCCGGATCGAACAGAGCATCGGTAAAGACAACCGGGTATTCCACCGCCATGGTAAAGCGTTGGACATAGATCTCTGTCGCGCCGGCTTCTGTCATGCTCTGCGCAAAGTCCTGCCAATTGTCAGGCTCCGGATCCATCCGGCTGCCAAAATCCACGTCCTGTTTCATGCCGCCCCATAGGTCATTTTCCTCCTGACACTATGACACGGTTTAGGGGTGGCGGGCCACTGCTATCAAAGGCCCAGAACCAGCTTTGCCATGATGTTGCGCTGTACTTCCGAGGAGCCGGCATAGATGGTGGCGGCGCGGAAATTGAGGTACTTCGGCATCACCGGGACCGACGCCGAGGGGCCGACCGGTTCCACATTGTTGCCAGGCACGCGGGCTTCGGGTTGATAGGGCGCGGCGTAATATTGCGTTGCTTCGACGGCCAGTTCAGAGATCCATTGATTGGTTTCGGAACCAAGCACCTTCATGATCGAACTGGCGGGGCCGGGGCGGCCACGTTGGGCGATATCCGACATGATGCGGTGTTCCGTGGCCTGCACGGCCCGCTGACGCACCTCGACGGCGGCCAGTTTGGCAGCGAAGGCGCCGTCGTCGATCAGGCGGCCGCCGCCACTTCGCTCGGCCTCGGCGATGGCGCGCAATTTCTCAAGCCCGGCCGCCAGGGTGGTGGCATAGGCCGCCCCGCCGCGTTCGAATTCCAACAGATATTTGGCCACGGTCCAGCCGTCGTTTTCCGGGCCGACCCGATTGCTGATCGGCACCCGGACATCGTCCAAAAAGACCTGATTGACTTCGTGGTCGCCGGCCAGGGTCAAAATTGGCTCGATCGTGATACCCGGCGTATCCATATCGATCAGGATGAAAGAGATGCCTTCCTGCGGCTTGCCCTCGGTCGAGGTGCGAACCAGACAGAACATGCGGGTCGCGTGTTGCGCGCCCGTGGTCCATATTTTTGTGCCGTTCACCACATAATCAGCGCCGTCGACAATCGCCCTGGTCTGCAGCGAAGCCAGGTCGGAGCCCGAGCCGGGCTCGGAATAGCCCTGACACCAGACGTCCTCGCCGGAACGGATGCGGGGTAGATAATAGGCCTTCTGTTCATCACTCCCGAACTTCATCACGACGGGGCCGACCATGCGCAGGCCCATGGAAAACAAGCGCGGCGCACCGGCCGCCCCGGCTTCGGAATCATAGATATAGCGCTGCATGGGGCTCCAATCGGTGCCGCCATGTTCCGCCGGCCACGATGGTGCGATCCAGCCCTGTTCGTACAGGGCCTGGTGCCAACGGCGGCCAATCTCCATCTCGGCAAAGACGCCGGAGGTCAAACCGGTCGCCTCGCGCATATCATCGGTCAATTTCTCGTCAAAAAACGCCCGCACGTCCTCGCGAAAGGCCGCGTCCGCAGCGGTCATGCCCATTTCCATGTCTTGAACTCCTCGTCACCTATGCTTTTGCAGCCGCAGTTTGGACTGCTATCAACGAATATTGGTTCTACATACCCAAAACCAGCTTTGCCATGATATTACGCTGAACCTCGTTGGAACCGCCAGCAATGGAACGGGCCCGTTGATCGAGATATCGGCCCACCACGGCTAGTTCGTCGGCCCGACCGATGGCGTCAACGTTGCTGCCCCATTGGCTGGCCTTTGGCTGATAGGGCGCGGCGTAATTGCCGATGGTTTCCACGCCGCATTCGCTGATCGCCTGCAAGACGGCACAGGCGCGCGTCTTCAACAGTGATGACGCCGGGCCTATACGGCCGGTCTTGGACAGTTCTGCGATCACCCGTTGTTCAGTGAATTCCACCGACGTGACGTCTACCGCCAGGGCGGCCAGACGTTGGCTGAGGCCGCCATTGGCGATGCCCCGCGCCTTGGCCAGGCGCTGTAGGTTGGCCAGCGCGCCGCGCAAACGCGCGCCCCAGGCCCGGCCACCGCGCTCGAACTCCAACAAATACTTGGCAACGGTCCAGCCTTCGTTCTCCGCGCCGACGCGGTTTGCCCGCGGCACCCGAACAGCATCGAAGAAAACCTGGTTAACCTCGTGATTGCCGGCCATGGTGATGATCGGTTCGACCCTGACGCCTGGGCTTTCCATATCCAGCAGCAAAAATGTGATGCCCTGTTGCGGTTTGCCGGAGGTTTTTGTCCGGACCAGGCAAAACATACGATTGGCGTGCTGTGCATGGGTCGTCCAGATCTTGCTGCCGTCGATAATATAGTCGTCAGCATCCCTAATGGCGCGGCATTGCAGCGACGCCAGGTCCGAGCCGGAACCAGGCTCGGAATAACCCTGGCACCAACTATCCTGCGCCGACAGAATGCGCGGCAGATAACCGGCTTGTTGCCGGGCGCTGCCATAGCCCATGATCGCCGGGCCAACCATATCCAGGCCCATGGGCGCCAGCATGGGGGCGTCGGCCAGATTGCATTCCGTCGCAAAGATGTGGCGTTGCATGGCATTCCACCCCGTACCGCCATGTTCGACCGGCCAACTGGGCGCGGCCCAGCCTTTGGCATAAAGGATTTTCTGCCAGGCCTGACTGGCCTCGTGGGGACTGCAGATACCCATGGTGCGTTGTCCGGCCTGGCGCAGCTCCGGCGTTAAATGGCCGGTCAGAAAATCCTGAACTTCCTCGCGAAAGGCTTGGTCATCAGCTTTTGCCTCGAGGTGCATTTCCGATCCCGTCTCCCATATTTTGACCCATCTTGCAGTCTACGCGCCATCCGGCGAAACGATAGCCGCAAATTTTGGCAAATTTAATTGCCGCAGCCTTTGACTCGGACGGCAAGAAAGCGTGAAATGATACCAATCTAATGTCAAAATGATTGGCTTCTAGCGGCCCTGTCGAATATATGCGGGGTCCAATGCCAGAAAAGGATCTAATCCCATGACCGACCGCGGCAATTCTCCTGCTAGCCGGGACATCGCCCACTACCTGCACCCCTATACAAACTTGGCGACCCACGAAATCACCGGCCCGCAAATCGTGACCAAGGGCCGCGGCGTCTATGTCACGGACGAAAGCGGTAAGGAATATATTGAAGGTCTGGCTGGTCTTTGGTGCGCCTCGTTTGGTTTTGCGGAAGAAGAACTGGTCAATGCCGCCACGGAGCAACTGCGCACTTTGCCGTACTATCATGGATTTGCCGGCAAATCCGTGCATCCAGCCATCGATCTGGCGGAAATACTTAAAGAGATCGCGCCGGTCGAATTTTCCAAGGTATTTTTTGCCAATTCGGGTTCGGAAGCCAACGATTCGGCCGTGAAAATGGTCTGGTATTTCAACAATGCCCGCGGCCAACCGAAAAAGAAAAAATTCATCTCGCGTCTGCGCGGTTATCACGGTGTAACCGTGGCAGCCGGCAGCCTGACCGGCCTGCCTTATGCCCAGGCCGATTTCGATCTGCCCCTGGATTTCGTGCGCCACACCATGACCCCGGATTATTACCGCGGTGCTGAAGCCGGTGAATCAGAGGAGGATTTTGCCTCGCGCTGCGCTCAGGCCCTGGAAGACATGATCCTCGAAGAGGGACCGGAAACCGTGGCTGCTTTCATCGCCGAACCGGTGATGGGCGCGGGTGGCGTTATCCTGCCGCCAAAAACCTATTTTGAAAAAATCCAAGCGGTTCTGAAAAAATACGATGTCCTGATGATCGCGGATGAGGTGATTTGCGGTTTTGGCCGGACAGGGAATATGTGGGGCAGCCAGACCTTTGGTATTCAGCCGGACATACTGACCTGTGCCAAGGCGCTGTCATCGGCCTACCTGCCAATCTCAGCGGTCATGATCAGCGAGGAGATCTACCAGGGTCTGCGCGGCAATTCGGAAAAACTGGGCCTGTTTGGCCATGGCTATACCTATTCCGCGCATCCGGCATGCGCGGCGGTGGCCTTGCGGACGCAACAATTGATGCAGGAGCGGGATATAATTGGCCATGTACGGGCCATGGCGCCGCAGTTCCAGAAACGAATTGCGGCCCTGGGGTCCCATGAAATGGTTGGTGACGCCCGCGGCGTTGGCCTGATCGGCGCGGTGGAAATCGTTGCCGATAAAGAGACCAAGCGATCCTATGACCCGGCCGCCAAGGTTGGCGCCCTGGTGCAAAATGCAGCCCAGGAACATGGCCTGATTACACGCGCCATGCCAGGTGATATTCTGGGTTTCTGTCCACCCCTGATCATTTCGTCCGCCGAAATTGACGAAATGTTTGACCGTTTCACCCGGGCGCTGGACGAGGTCGCCATGCAGTTGAAACAGCAGGGCGCGACAGCGGCGCAGTAGCACCAACGCGCGAACATTTCATCGCGCTGATTGCGGGCCATTCGAAGGTGCCCGTAGGCGGCTGAAACGGCGGCTTGCGGACGCTTTCGCGAGGCGCCGCAGCTGCGTCCTATCCGCGGTCTTCCAAAAAATCAGTTGGAACGGGCCGCCAGCAGCTAAAACGAAACCCGCCGCGCCATGAGGCGCGGCGGGATCAGTGTCGCATGCGACGCTTTTGGTCTTACCTCGGGCCTACTTCTTTTTCGCGGCGCAGGGATTGCAGGGACTGCAAGCCTTTTTCGCGGCGCAGGGATTGCAACCGCCACAGCCTTTTTTCGCGGCACAGGGATTGCAGGCCTTTTTCGCGGCGCAGGGATTGCAGGCTTTCTTGGCTCCACAAGCCGCCAGTGCGCTTGGCAGGGTGGCAGTCGCGGTCATGGCGGCAATGGCCACGGAGCCTAGAATGGTTTTGATTTTCGCGGTCGGGTTCGACATAGAATGGGCCTCCCAGTCAGGATTATTGTCATCGTGCACCCGTAATCTGGCCATTTCCATGGGGCAAAGCCAATCAAATGCGATCACGAGAGCTTGAACACGGCTATCGCCCGCCGCGACAATTTCTAAAGGCTCATACCGCCGTCGGCGTGAATGGTTTGACCGGTGATATAGGCCGCGTCCGGCGACAGTAAAAATTCCACCAACGCAGCGATTTCATCCGGTTGACCCAGGCGGCCGAGGGGGATGCGGGCGCTGGCCCGACGCCAATTTTCAGGGTCGAGGGCGGCATGCGCACCAGCCTGTTTCTGGATATAGCCGGGCGCGACGCAATTTACCGTCACGCTATATGGCGCCAGATCCACGGCCAGGGCGCGGGCCAGGGCTTCCAGCCCCGCCTTTGCTGCCGCGCTCGCCGGCATGGATACACCATCAAGCTGGAAACGATGGGCGACAAAGGACGAAACGGCTATTACCCGCCCGGCCGGTGCGGCCCGCAACAGGGGCATGGCGGCCCGGCAAAGACGATGAAACGCGCCTGGCATAGCCGCCAGGCTGTTGGCCAGACCGGCATCGTCAAGATCCGCCAACGGTGTTTTATTCGCGAAACCGGCGTTGGCGACAAGCCCATCCAAATTACCATGCGCCGCCACCGCCGCGATTAATTTGTCCGCCACGGAGGCCTCGGCCAAATCACCAAGCAATATCTGGCTCTGCCCGCCGGCCGCCAGCACCGCTTCGGCCACCGTTTCGGCGCCGGCCCGATTGGCGCGGGTATGAACGAACAGACGGGTGCCCGGCTGGGCCAGCCGCAGGCACAGCGCCGCACCGATGCCGCTGGCGGCGCCGGTGACCAGAATGTTGCGGTTTGGCGCTTCAGACTGCGTGTTCAAATCGGCTTTCCTTGCGGTTGTTGTGGGTCTTCTCCCACAAGGGCAGTAACGCGCGGTGATGATGATCACTGACAATTTACCGGGCCTGGCTAGTCTAGCATTGCCCCAGGAATGACAAAGCGGCATTTACCAGATTCGGTGCCGGCAATTTTCGGAGTCGCTATTAGGTTATGTCCGGTCAAGACGGCGAAAAATTGCAGATCATGACCGCAGCCCAAATCTGGGGCCGGCGTGTGATGCTGGCGATATTCGCATTGGTTGTCGCCATCCCTACGGTAAATTTTCGCCGTCTGATGACCGAAGGCGTGCCGGCGGGTTTGCAACATGGGGACATCAATCTAGCATATGCCATTGGCATGTTCTTTTCCGTTTTGCTGGTTCTGGTTTGGTATTTCGCCTATATCGGCCGCGGCCGGGCGCGGGTGGCGTTGGGAATGATTTACCTGCTGACCACTTCGGTTACCGTGGTGGTGCCGCTGGTCCTGCTGTTTTTGGGCACGGCCTTGCCACCGTCCTGGCCCATTAGCATTGGCCTGGCGTCGGTCTATGGGTTGGCCGGATGGGTCTTGTTGGTTTCGCCCAATATAAAGGCCTTTCAGCATTACCAACGGCAGTTGCGGTCAGTTCCGGTCTACAGCCCATTACGCTGACAACGGTCTATTGGGGTCAGCCGCCTCGATCCGGCGTTTGCGGTGCCCATTCCCCCTTGTTCCCGGGCACACCAAGCCGCACTATCATGCCCTGATTCCTTTTACGACCGGGCTGCGCGTTCAGTGGAAATACCAGATACCGCGATGATCCTGGCTGCCGGACTGGGCCGCCGCATGGGTGCCTTGACCCAGGCGTTGCCGAAACCGCTGTTACAGGTCGGCGGACGCGCCATCATCGACCGGGTGCTGGACCGCTTGGTCGAAGCCGGGGTCGGCCGGGCCGTGATCAACTTGCATCATGGCGCGGCCTTGTTGCGAGAGCACCTGTTGGGCCGGGACGATTTGGCTCTACAATTCTCCGACGAAAGCGGTGGCCTGCTGGATACCGGCGGCGGCGTTGCCAACGCCCTGCCGCTACTGGGAGAGAGGCCGTTCTATGTCATCAATGGCGATGTCCTGTGGATTGACCGCCTGGGCAATTCTCTGCATGCCCTGGCAGCGCGGTTCGCACCCGCGCAGATGGATGCCTTGTTGTTGATGCAGCCGACCGTTGGCGCCACCGGCTACAATGGCATTGGCGATTTCGTCATGGGCCCCGACGGGCTGTTGTTTCGCCGGAAAGAGCGGCAAGTAGCGCCTTTTATCCATACCGGCGTACAAATATTGCAGCCGGAACTGTTTACGGAGTGCCCTAGTGGACGGTTCTCGCTCAATCACATTTATGACCGCGCCGCGGCGCGCGAGCGCCTGTTCGGCCTGCGGCACGAGGGCGAATGGATGGAATTGAACCGCCCGGAGGGCCTGGCCGCCGCCGCGCGAGCCTTGTTGGATTAGGGGCATGTCCGTGCAAGCCAAGGTTTTTACTATTGCCGCCGGCGACAGCTTTTCCGACCGTTTGGTCGAGGGTTTGCTGCAACGTTTCGGCGGCGATCCCCTGACCTTGAATAGCGTCACCCTGTTGCTACCGACCCGGCGGGGCATGCGCGCGGTAAGGGACGGCTTTCTGCGCCAGACCGGCGGCCGCGCCATGCTGCTGCCTCGGATGTACGCCATCGGCGATGTGGACGAGGAAGAATTGCTGCTGGATCCCCTGTACGGGGACGATCTGTTCAGCCTGCCACCCGCGATCACGGCGCTGCGCCGACAGCTTTTGCTGTTGCATCTGATCGCCGGTCCCCGCGGCATAGACCCGGCACTGGCGGCCCCCTTGGCCCGGGAATTGGCCGAATTGTTGGACCGGCTGCAGACTGAGGATGTGCCGTTGTCGGCCCTGGATGACCTGGTGCCCGCCGACCTGGCCGCTCATTGGCAGGAAACCTTGGAATTCCTGAGCCTTTTGGCCGCACCCTGGCAGGAATTGCTGGCCGTGGAAGGCTGCATGGACCCAGCCGCGCGGCGCAATGAGCTGCTGCACACCCAGGCGGACCGCTGGCGTCAATCGCCGCCGCAGGATCCCGTCATCGTGGCCGGCTCCACCGGTTCTATACCCGCCACCGCTGCTCTGATCGCCGTTGTCGCGCATCTGCCCCAGGGCGCGGTGGTGCTGCCCGGTCTGGATAGCTTTGCTGACGAAGAGACCTGGGCCGCCGTGGATCAAAGTCATGCTCAATTTGGCCTCAGGCAATTATTGCAACGGATCGGCGTGGATCGGGCAAACGTCAGGCCTTGGCTGCATAATAGCGAGGAAAGCCCGCGCCATCGTCTGATCCGCGAAACCCTGCGGCCGACCGAGACCACCGAACATTGGCGGAGATTACCCAGCTTGCCGGCGGCGGCGGCGGCGGGTTTGTTGCGGGTCGATTGCGCCAATCCCATCGAAGAAGCCAGTGTAATCGCCCTGTGTCTGCGCCAGGCCTTGGAGACACCAGAGCGGACCGCAGCACTGATCACCCCGGATCGCGGCTTGGCGCGCCGGGTGGCGGTGGAGTTGAAACGTTGGCGGATCGTGGTGGATGATTCCGCCGGCCAGCCCCTTGCCGCCACGCCGCCCGGCTCATTCCTGCGCCTGACGGCGGAGATGTTGGGCGGCGGCCTGGACCCCATCGATTTTCTGGCCACTCTGAAGCATCCCCTGGCGCAGGGCGGACGGGACCCGGGGCTCCTGAAGGCCGCTGCGCGGGATATCGACCGTAATGTTCTGCGGGGCCCGCGTCCGGCGCCGGGCCTGGCCGGCCTGGCCGACGCGGCTGCAGGCGCGCGGCATCTGCCGGACCGGGCTATGGCGTTGCTCGATGATTTAACCAGGCATGGTACAGAGGTGCTGTCGTTTTGTGCGCGGCCCGAGGTGCATTTGGTGGATTTGCTATCCGCTCATGTGCGTTTCGCGGAATGGTTGGCGACGGATCCGGATGGCCGATGCCAGCTATGGGCCGGTGATGCAGGCGAGGCGGCCATGCGCTTCATCGCCGATTTGTTGGCGGCCGGGGCCGGCCTGCCGGTTATGGCGGGCGCGGGCTATGCCACTCTGTTGAGCAGTTTGATGGTGGGGCAGGTGGTGCGGCCGGCTTTCGGCCTGCATCCGCGCCTGCATATTTGGGGGCCGCTGGAAGCACGCCTGCAGCAGGCCGATCTGGTGCTGCTGGGTGGGCTGAATGAAGGCACTTGGCCGGCCGCGGCAGATGCCGACGCCTGGTTAAGCCGGCCCATGGCGGCCCGGTTGGGTCTGCCGGCGCCGGAGCGGCGGATTGGACTGGCGGCTCATGACTTTGCCCAGGCGGCCTGCGCCAACGAGGTGATTTTGACCCGTGCGGCAAAAGTGGAAGGCACCCCCACCGTGCCCTCGCGCTGGCTGTTGCGGCTGGAGCAGGTCTTGCAGAGCACCGGGTTGACGCTGGATCAAAAACTGCCCGCGGCATTGCACGCCTGGTCGGAACGCTTGGACGATGCCGGCCCGCCGCAACCCGTGGCAGCGCCTGAATGCCGGCCGCCCGTAGCGGCGCGGCCGCGGCGTATGTCCGTAACCCAGATAGAGACCTGGATCAGGGATCCTTATGGGGTCTATGCGCGGCGTATTCTGGGCCTGCGCGCGCTGGACCCTATCGCCGCGGACCCCGGCGCGGCAGATTATGGTAATGCGGTGCATCATGCCCTGGAGCAATTTGCCGCTACCTATCCGGCGCAAATCCCGACCGGAAGAGAGGCCAAGACGGCTTTGCTGGCGTTTGGCCGGGAGGCCTTTGGCGAACTGTTAACCCGTCCCGGTGTCCGCGCCTTCTGGTGGCCCCGTTTCCAACGCATAGCGACCTGGTTCCTGGCGCAGGAGGCTGAACGCCGTCCCGCCATTCTGCCTCTGGTGACCGAGGCCAAGGGCAGTCTGAGCCTGCCGGGCCCCGCAGGATCGTTCACACTGACGGCCATTGCCGACCGCATCGACCGCCTGGCGGATGGCGCCATTAATATCATCGACTACAAGACCGGCGTGGTCCCCACCGAGGCCGAGTTGAAGCGGGGCCAGTCGCCCCAATTGCCCCTGGAAGCCGCCATAGCGTCCGCCGGCGGCTTTCCCGGTGTGCCGGTCGGTGCCGTGGCGACGTTGAGCTATTGGCGGATTTCCGGTGGCCGCGAGGCGGGCAAGATCAAGGATATTAAGGCCGATGGCAACGCCCTGGCCCAGGCCGCGCGAGAGGGCCTGCAAGCCCTGATCGCCGAGTTCGATGATCCCGCCACTGCCTATCTGGCGCGGCCCCGGCCGGCCATCGCGCCGCGCTTTTCCGACTACGACCATCTGGCCCGGATCAAGGAATGGTCCGCCGGTGGTCCGGGCGATTTCTAGCGGCCGCCATGCGTGCGACCGACCACCAACGCCTGGCCGCCGATCCCGGTGTATCGGCCTGGGTAACGGCCTCTGCCGGTACCGGTAAGACCCACGTCCTGACCGACCGCGTGCTGCGCCTGTTGTTGCGGGACTGCCCGCCCGGGCGCATCCTCTGTCTGACCTTCACCAAGGCGGCGGCGGCGGAAATGGCCAACCGTCTGCATGAACGCCTTGGCGCCTGGGCCGTTGCCGGTGACGACGAACTGGCTCAGGCGCTGGCGGGTCTGACCGGATCACAGTCTGCGCCAGAGGAGATGAACCTGGCCCGGCGTCTGTTCGCACGGGTGCTGGATACGCCCGGCGGCTTGAAGGTCCAGACCATTCATTCGTTTTGCGAAGCCCTGTTGCGCCGCTTCCCGTTGGAGGCCCGGCTGGCGCCCCACTTCAAGGTCATGGAGGACCGGCAGGCGGCCCAAGTGCTGCAGGCCGCCCTGGAACAGGTGCTGGAACGCGACGCCGGAGAACCGGCGCCGTTGGTCGCGCAATTGATGGCCCTGGTCGATCAGCAGACTTTTGCCAATCTAATGGCCACCTTGTCGGCTGACCGTGGCCGTATGCAACGGCTGCTGGACCGGCCCGGCGGCATCGACAGCCTGCTGCAAGATGTCCGCCGGGCCCTTGGCTTGGCTGAGGGCGAGACCGAAGCCGCTATCCTGGCCGCGGCGGGGCGGGAGGAACATTTCGACGGTCCCGGTCTGGTTCGGATCGCCGAACTTATGTGCGATGGCGGCAAGAATGAAAGCCGCCATGGCCGGGCCATCGGCGATTGGCATGCCACGCCCGCGAGCAGGGCGAACCAGTTCGACCACTATTTGGCGGCCTTTTTCACCGACAGCGGCCAGGGCACGCCATTTACCAGGCCCCTGACCAACAAGACCGCCGCCGCCATGCCGGAAGGGGCGGAAATTCTTGATCGGGAATGTGCCCGCCTGGAGCTGGTCCGGCAACGGCGAAACCCGGCGCGCGTTGCCGCCGCCACCGAATTGTTGTTGCGCCTGGGGGCGCAACTCATGGCGGCTTACGCCTTGGAAAAACAACGCCAGGCGCTGTTGGACTATGACGATTTGGTGCTGAAAGCGGGTTTCCTGTTGTCGCATGGGGCCAGTACCGATTGGGTGCTCTACAAACTGGACGGCGGCCTGGAGCACATTCTGATCGACGAGGCGCAGGATACCAGTCCGGAACAATGGCAAGTGGTACAGACCCTGGCCGATGAGTTTTTTACCGGCGAGGGAGCCTACGAAGACGGTGATGAAAGCGCCATGGCCACGGGCCGGACCCTGTTCGCGGTTGGCGATGTAAAGCAGTCAATATACAGCTTCCAACGCGCCGACCCGGCCGCCTTTCAGGCCATGCGCAATCATTTCGCGGCCCGCATCGGGGCCGCCAAGCGGCGCTGGCAACCGGTTGAGTTGGCCTTGTCGTTCCGCTCCACGCCGGCGGTATTGGAGGCTGTCAACGCCATCTTTGCCGATCCCCTGGCCAGCGACGGCCTGATCTTTGGTAATCATGGGGCTATCCGCCATATCCCAAATCGCGCCAGTGAGGCCGGGCTGGTAGAAATCTGGCCAACAGAACAGCCCCCCGAAACAGAGGAACATCCCGCGTGGGCGCTGCCGACAAAACAGCTTTACCTTGACAGCCCGGTGGCCCGCCTGGCCGATCGTATCGCGGTTCAGATCGGCCAATGGCTGGAACAAAAAGAAATGCTGGTGGCCAAGGGCCGGCCGATTGGCGCCGGCGATATTCTGATTCTGGTGCAGCGCCGTGCGACCTTTGTCGAAACTATGGTGCGGGCCTTGAAACGCCGTAACATTGCCGTGGCCGGGGTCGACAGAATGGTCCTGAGCGAACAGCTGGCGGTCATGGACCTGATCGCCCTGGGCCGCTTTCTGCTGCTGCCGGAGGATGATTTGAACTTGGCCGTGGTCCTGAAAGGACCACTGGTTGGGTGGGACGACGAGCAATTGTTCGCTTTGGCACATGGCCGCCAGGCCAGCCTATGGGCCGCACTGAGAGAGCGGCCGGAGGCGGCCGCCTACCAGACCCTGGCCGCATTATTGGCGCAGGTTGATTTCAAGCCGCCATTCGAACTTTACGCCGAACTGCTGGGCGCCGGCGGCGGGCGACGGCAAATTCTGGCCCGCCTGGGCCAGGATGCCAACGATCCGATTGACGAGTTCCTCGATTTGGCTTTGTCCTACGAACGGGATCATGCCCCCAGCCTGGAGGGCTTTTTGCATTGGCTGGAAAGGGGCGAAACCGAGATCAAGCGGGACCTTGAACAAGGCCAGGACCAGGTTCGGGTAATGACCGTACATGGCGCCAAGGGCCTGGAAGCACCCATCGTCTTTCTCGCCGATACGGTTCGGGTGCCAGACAAGACACCGGCACTGCTGTGGCCCGCAGGTGATGCCGGCGGCAGCGATGACTCCGGGATTGGCGGGCCGGCGCCCCTGTGGGCGCCGATCCGTGCGATGGAGGAAAGGGTGATACAGCAGGCCCGTACCGATGCGGAACAGGCCCGGGACCGCGAATACCGCCGCCTGTTCTATGTCGCCCTGACCCGGGCGGCGGACCGGTTGTATATCTGCGGCTTTGAGGGCAAAAACGGGCGAAAGGCGCATTGCTGGTACGATATGGCCTGGCGCGCCCTGGCCGCCCTGCCTGAAATAACCAAGCCGGCGGAACTGGCCGGTGGTATGCGCCTGCGTAGTGACCAGGCCAAGGCGCCGCCCGAGCGGCAGGCTCCAGTCAAGCCAGAACGCCAAAGCTTGCCCGATTGGGCCAGCCGGCCGGCGCCCACGGAACCGGTTCCACCCCGGCCATTGGCCCCGTCGCGTCCGGAAGAAGCGGAACCCAGCGTTGCCAGTCCTCTGGCCGATGGCGGCCAGGCCCGATTTCAACGGGGCAACCATATCCACCGCCTGTTGCAGACCCTTCCGGACCATGAAGAAGCGCGGCGCGAGGCCGCCGCCGCCCGCTATCTGGCCATGCCTGCGCATGTCATTGCCCCGGCGCAACAGCACGAGATCCTGGCCGAGACCATGGCGGTTCTGCGGCATCCGGACTTCGCTCCGATCTTTGGTCCGGGGTCCCGGGCCGAAGTCCCTTTGACAGCTCTGTTGTCCGGGCGGGTGATCAGCGGCCAGGTTGATCGCGTGCTGATTACCGATTCGGAAATTCTGGTGATTGACTATAAAACCAACCGCCCGCCACCCGTTAAAGTGGCAGAAGTAGATCCGGCGTACTTGCGACAATTGGCCAACTACCGCGCTGCATTAATGGAAATTTACCCTGGTAAAACAGTGCGTTGTGCGCTGTTATGGACCGATGGGCCAAATCTGATGGCCATTGATCAGGCTATTTTATCTGCCTATGCGCCTTGACGCGCACCCCTTGTCTACCTAACTTTTTAGGCTTAGGTGAATTATCTACGCAGCAAAGGGGCGGCTGCGAAAAATCCGCCTCTTTGAGTTTACGTTGCTGGAAAGAATTGGAAAAGACCATGACCACAAAACCCGTATCCGACGATTCGTTCGATAAGGATGTACTCAATGCCGAGGGTCCAGTGGTGGTGGATTTTTGGGCCGAATGGTGCGGTCCCTGCAAACAGATCGCGCCGGCGTTGGAAGATATTGCAACCGAATTGGGCGACCGGGTAACGATCGCCAAAGTGAATATCGACGATAACCCGTCAATTCCGGCGAAGTATGGGGTGCGCGGAATTCCCACCTTGATGCTATTCAAGGACGGTGAAGTGGCGTCCATGAAAGTTGGCGCCCTACCCAGGGGCAAGATTCAGGAATGGATCGAGGAGTCGATCTAAGGCGGCCGCCGCTTTTACGCTAATTTGATTTCATCTTGCGGGTTGGTGGCGAGGACGCTGCCAGCAAGGTAAAGTGTGCCGCAAATGAGCACTCTGGGCGGGGTTTCCCCCTCTGTCCGTACGATGCGGTCCAGCGCCTGCGTCACGCTTTCGGCAGGCGAAGCGTCGAGGCCTTGGGCCGTGGCCGCCTGGACGATTTTCGCCGGTGGCATGGCGGCGGCTTCATGGGGCACGGCAACGGCATGCAGCCTCGGGCTAAGAGAACGGAATGGAGCCAGGAAGTTGGCCACATCCTTGTTGTTCAACATGCCCACGATCAGGTGCAAAGGCCTTGGCCCGTCGTCCCGCGCCTGCCAGTCAGCCAGGGTCTGGGCCAGGGCGGCGCCGGCGCCTGGGTTGTGGCCGCCGTCCAGCCATAATTCCCCGTCAGTGCCGAACCGGTTACGTAACCGGTTGTAAAGTGACCCTTGTTGCAGCCGTTGCAGGCGGCCGGGCCAGTGCGCGGTGGCTAGACCGGCGGCCATATCCCGGGCCGACGGGAAAAAGCCCGCCAAGTTTTGTAGGCAAGCCAGCGCAAGACCGGCATTTTGCAGTTGATGTACGCCATTCAGGGCTGGCAGGGGCAGCTGTAATTCGCCCATGGCCGATTGAAAATTTAGTTCGCCTTGGCGGGCTTCGACCTGCCAGTCATGGCCTTGGCGCAACAGTTTGGCGCCGACCTCGGCCGCTGTGGCTTCGATGACACGGGCTGCCTCGGGGGTCTGTTGGCCGATCACGCCGGTTACGCCCGGTTTCAGAATTCCGGCTTTTTCACCGGCGATTTCGGCCAAGCTATCACCCAGAAAATGCTGATGATCCAAGGATACGGTGGTGATTGCCGTCAACAGCGGTTTGGCGATGACATTCGTGGCATCCAGGCGTCCACCCAAGCCCGTTTCCAGCAGCAGGATATCCGCCGGGTTGTCCCGAAACGCCAGAAATGCAGCCGCCGTCGTCACCTCGAAATAGGTAATTGGCTCATCGCCGTTCGCCTCTTCGCAGGCGCGCAGAACCGTCACCAGGCCTTCATCGGATATCAATCGGCCGGCCAGCCGGATGCGTTCGTTGAAGCGCACCAGATGGGGCGAGGTCAGGACATGGACCCGCTGTCCCGACGCCTCCAGAGCAGCACGCAGATAAGCAATCGTCGAGCCCTTGCCATTGGTCCCCGCCACATGCACGACGGGAGGCAGCTGGCGTTCGGGATTGCCAAGCTTCTGCAACAGAAGCCGCAGACGTCCCAAGGATAGATCGATCAGCTTTGGGTGCAGCCGGATCAACCGGGCCAGGACCGCCTCGCACTCTGCCGTCCCTAACGGCGAGCCCGCCGCCGGGCCCGACACTTCAGGGCGCGCCGCCAGGTTCACCTGTCTCGCCTTCCTGTTCAGTGTCTGCCAATGCCGGGATTTCCAAATCCGGTTGCGGCAAGCTGATGACCTCTGCCGACGGCGGCCGGTTGCCCAACAGTTCAACCACCCTGATCAGGGTTTCGCGCAAGGCATGGCGATGTACCACCATGTCCAGCATGCCATGTTCCAGCAGGTATTCCGCCCTTTGGAAGCCTTCGGGCAGACGCTCGCGGATCGTGTTTTCGATCACCCGGGGGCCGGCAAAGCCGATCAGCGCACCCGGTTCAGAGATCGCGACATCACCCAGCATGGCATAGCTGGCGGTGACGCCGCCCGTGGTGGGGTCGGTCATAACCGAAATATAAGGCTGTCCGGCTTCCTGTAGCAATTGCACCGCGATAGTGGTCCGGGGCAATTGCATTAAGGACAGAATGCCCTCCTGCATGCGGGCCCCGCCGGCAGCGGCGAAAATGATCAGTGGCGCATTCTGCAGGACGGCCAATTTGGCCGCCGCAATAATCGCCTCGGCCGCGCCCAGACCCAGGGAGCCGCCCATGAAGGAAAAATTCTGTACCGCGATGACCGCGCCGTGTCCGCCCAGTTTGCCGTGGGCGACAACGACCGCATCCTGTTGGCCGGTCTTGCTCTGGGACTCTTTTAGCCGGTCGGTATAACGTTTCTCATCACGGAACTTCAGCGGGTCCGCCAAAACCTCCGGCAATTCGATGGTTGAATATTCCCCGTCGTCAAACAGATTGGGGAAGCGGTCTTCAGGTCCGATGCGCAGATGATGTTCGCAATGCTGGCAGACGAACTGGCGCAGCTTGATTTCCTTGTGATGGATCATTTGCCCGCAGCTGGGGCACTTGATCCATAGATTGTCTGGCACCTCGCGCTTGCGCACCAGGGCCTGGATTTTGGGTCGGACAAAATTGCTGAGCCAGTTCAAGGCGTTATCCCTCTGACGCTGCGGCAGCCACGCCGGCTGCCAGGGCGCGGGTCAAATCCAGTACCGCCGCGACCGTTGTCGCGGTCGCCTTGCCGTCAGGGTCCAGGCTGCCGCGTACGGCATCGGTAAAAGCCGTGCCGACCACCGCGCCATCGGCAACGGTGGCTATGTCGCGGGCCTGCTCTGGTGTGCGGATGCCAAAGCCTACAGCGATGGGCAAATCCGTATGCTGCCGAATGCGGGCTACGGCGCTTGCCACCGTATCGGCATCTACCGAGCCCGCCCCCGTGATGCCCGCGTAGGATACGTAATAGACAAAGCCTGATGTATTGGCCAGAACCGCAGGCAGGCGTTTCTCATCGGTAGTCGGCGTCGCCAGACGAACAAAGCTAAGCCCGGCTTGCAACGCTGGCAGGCACAGCTCTGCATCTTCCTCGGGCGGCAAATCGACGACGATCAAGCCATCGATGCCCGCGGTCTGGGCCGCCGCCAGAAACGCCGGTACGCCAAAGGCGTGAATGGGATTGTAATAACCCATAAGCACGACCGGCGTTTCGGTATCGTGGCGGCGAAATTCCGCCGCCATGGCCAGGGTTTTCGACAATGTAATGCCGGCCTTTAGGGCCCGCAGCCCGGCCACCTGGATTGAAGGGCCGTCCGCCATGGGGTCGGTAAAGGCCATGCCCAATTCGATGATATCCGCCCCGGCAGCCGGTAGACCCGCCATGATCTGGGCAGAGGTTTCCAGATCGGGGTCGCCGGACATCACGTAACTCACCAGCGCGGCGCGGCCTTCTGTCCGAAGTCTGGCGAAGCGCGCCTCGATCCGGGTCCGGCCGCCCCTCATCGCGCTCATAACTTCACCCCCAGCATCTCTGCCACGGCAAAGATATCCTTGTCACCCCGGCCGCACATATTCATCACGATGATATGGTCCCGGGGCAAATCGGGCGCAATCTTCGCCACATGCGCCAAGGCGTGTGCAGGTTCCAGGGCCGGAATGATGCCTTCCAGTTTGCTGCACAGTTGGAATGCGGCGAGGGCGTCAGCGTCCGTGGCCGAGACGTAGTTTGCCCGGCCAACATCGTGCAGCCAGGCATGTTCGGGGCCGATGCCGGGATAATCCAGGCCGGCGGAAATGGAATGTGCCTCGATGATCTGGCCGTCGTCGTCCTGCAACAAATAGGTCCGGTTGCCGTGCAAAACGCCAGGGCGTCCGCCGGTGATGGAGGCCGCATGGCGGCCCGTTTCAATGCCGTCGCCGGCCGCCTCTACTCCGATGATGTTGACACCGTCATCATCCAGGAACGGGTGGAACAATCCCATGGCGTTGGAGCCGCCGCCGATGCAGGCGACCAGGGTGTCGGGCAGGCGGCCCTCGGCCTGCAGGATTTGTTGCTTGGCCTCGTCACCGATCACTGATTGAAAATCGCGCACCAACTCCGGATAGGGATGCGGGCCGGCCACTGTGCCAATGATATAGAAAGTGTCATCCACGTTGGTGACCCAATCGCGCATGGCCTCGTTCAATGCATCCTTCAGGGTGCGCGAGCCGGAACCGACGGGCACCACATCGGCGCCCAGAAGTTTCATGCGAAAAACGTTCGGCTGCTGCCGTTCCACATCTACTTCGCCCATATAGACCGTACAGGGCAGACCAAACAGGGCCGATACGGTGGCCGAGGCTACGCCATGCTGGCCGGCCCCGGTCTCGGCAATAATGCGGGTCTTTCCCATGCGCCGGGCCAACAACATCTGACCCAGGCAATTATTGATCTTGTGACTGCCGGTATGGTTCAATTCGTCACGTTTGAAATATATCTTGGCACCGCCGAAATGGTCCGTCAGCCGCTTGGCGAAATACAGTGGGCTGGGCCGGCCGGCATAGTGCTCCAGGTAGTAATCCAGTTCGTCGCGGAACCCTGGATCTGCCTGGGCCGCACGATATGCGGTCTCCAGCTCCAATATCAGGGGCATTAGAGTTTCAGCCGCAAAACGCCCGCCGTGGCTGCCGAAACGGCCAGCCACATCGGGCCCGGCTCTATAGGAATTTGGCTTTGACATGTCCACTCGATGCTATGTCAGAGGGTCTTCACGGCGTCAAGGAAAGCTTTGATGGCGGCCGGATCTTTCACACCTGGCGCGGATTCCACGCCAGAGGAAACATCAACCGTCCTGGCACCGGATATACGCACCGCCTGGGCGACGTTACCGGCATCCAGGCCACCCGACAGCATCCAGGGCTGTCGCCATTTCCGGCCCGTCAATAGGTTCCAGTCGAACATCAGGCCATTGCCGCCCGGCAGCGCGTCCGCCATATCCGTCGGCGCCTTGGCATCGAATAACAGCATATCGGCAATCTCGTCATAGTCGCTCGCCGCTTCCAGGTCCGCGCGCTTGGCCACCTTGATCGCCTTCAATATCGACAGATTGGCCGGGGCCGAAATCCGGGCGGCGATCTGGGCCACACGCTCGGGGCTTTCCCCGCCATGCAACTGAATCAGATCCAAGGGCACTTGCGCCAGGACCGTCTCGAGCAGAGCATCATCGGGATCGACGAACACGCCGACTTTTTTCATGGCCGGGGGGAGCAAAGCCGTCAGTTCCTTCGCCCGCGCCGGTGTTACCGCCCGAGGGGACGGCGGATAAAACATCAGGCCCACATAGGACGCACCACCCGCAACCGCGGCGGCGATCGCCGTGGGGTCTTTCAAACCGCAGATTTTCGCTGCCACGGGCACACTTTCGGATGGGTTTTTCATGGCGCGGTTTATAGCAAGGCCGATTGCCTTTGTCCCAGTCCGCGTCAAAGGTTTTGCATCACCAGCCGTGCCGCCGCCAGATCCTCCAGGGCCGTGCCCACTGATTTGAACAACGTGATGTCGGTATCCTTGCCTGGTGTCCGCCCTTCGACCAGCCCACGGGTCAAATCGAACAAATCTCCATGCACGTCGCTTTCCTTGATGACGCCATTTTCGAGGGGGATCGCGATGTCGCCACCTTCGACCAGGGCACCTTCGCGATTATCCACATAGATCCGGGCCCGGGTCACCGCCATATCGTCGCTTTCCCGCATGTCGGGGCGAAAGGCCCCGACCAGATCCAAATGGCAACCTGCGGGCAACCATGCCCCCATGACCAGAGGTTGGCTTGAAAGAGTGGCGCAACTGACAATATCGGCGGCCCGAACCGCGGCCTCCAGATCCGTGCTGGCCGCCACTTCGACACCTTCGACTTTTAACTCGGCGGCCAACGCGTCGGCCTTTTCACTATTATGGTTCCAGATCGTCACGGATCGGATGGGCCGCACCGCGGCATGGGCCCGGATCAGATAGGGTGCCAGGGCGCCCGCCCCAACCATGACCAGCTTGGCGGCATCCTGGCGCGCCAGATAGTCCGCCGCCAGGGCCGAGGCGCAGGCAGTACGCCACAACGTAAGCTGCACACCATCGATTAAGGCTTGCGGTTGCCCGGTGGTCCCATCCAGCAACAAATACTGCCCCAAAATAGAGGCCAGGCCGACCCGGCCGTTATCGGGAAACACCGTCACCAGCTTGATGCCGATCTGCCCGCCGCCTTGCGCATTGATCTGCCATGCCGGCATCAGCAACAAGGTACCATCGGCGGCTGCGGGGATGGGAATATTGTGGTGGTGACGCAACGGAACATCGCAGCCGCTGCGGAACATCTCGCGCAGGGCCTCGACCAAAGCCCTATCGTCGAGGGCATTATCAACCTCTTCGGCGCTTACCAAACGCATGCTGTCTGCCATGTCGAGAGCCCTATTGGCCTAATTACGCAGCCTCAACCACTGCCGTGGCGCCGCTTTTCGGTGCCGCGCCCGTACCCGTGCCCGGCGTCATGCTGTCATTGCCAGCCGCCCGCAATTCCTCTTCCAGACGACGTACAGTCCGTTGTTCCTCACGCAATTGCCGGCGCCAGCGCCCGGCCCGCAGCCAGGTGATCAGGCCACCAGCGGTCAGACCGGCAAATATGCCGGCATATACCAAACCATATAGTGGCGCTTCTATACTCAACGGTGCAGGATCAAGCGACAAGGTGACCGCGTGGCGATTTGCGATTGCAAACGCGGCAAAAATCAAGGTCAGCGGCAGCAGCAACAGCCAAAGCAAAATTTTCACCCGGCACCCGCCTGGTCAGTCACTGGTCTCGGAAACAGCGTCCGCGTCTGCCGCGGGTTGCCCGCCGCCGGGCGCGTTCAGGCGTTCGCGCAATTCCTTGCCAGTCTTGAAGAAGGGGACGAATTTTTCCGCGACAGATACGGACTGACCGGTACGTGGGTTGCGGCCAATGCGGGCTGGACGGCGCTTTACGGAAAAGGCACCGAAGCCGCGCAATTCGACCCGGTCGCCGCCCCGCAGGGCATCAGTAATTTCATTGAATACCGTTGTCACGATGCGCTCCACATCCCGTTGGTAGAGGTGTGGGTTTTGTTCTGCAAGACGGGCGATCAATTCAGACTTAATCATCTTCAGCTCAACTTTCCTGCATTCCGGGTTGCCCGCTCGTGTAACCGATTGACGCTATAGGCCGACTTTCCCAAGAAACCATGACCGTATTCGAAAGGGCCGCGTTCAAACGGTGCGCATACAAACGGTGCGCATACGAACGGGGCATATTCAAATCTACAGCGGCACACCCCTCAAGGTTGCCAAACCGACAACAGCCCGTCAAGGGTAAGTCGTTCATTCTTAAACAGTTTTCCGCCTAAACTGTCAAGCGTCCGGGCGAGCAGGCCAGAGTCTTCACCCCAACGCACGTCAATGGTTGGCAGATCCTTGGCAACACCATGCTGGTCTTTCAGCCAACGCCGGGCCGCCGCCTCGCCGCCCAGGGCATCGATCAGGCGCAACTTGATTGCCTGCCGGCCATTGAAAACCCGGCCATCGGCCGCCCGTTTTAATTCCTCGGCATCGAATTGGCGTCGATCCCGTACCAGTTCTGCAAACCAATCATAGCTGTCTTGCAGCAGGAGACGCAGGGCTTGCCGCACTTCTTCCGTAACAGGTTCGACCGGCGAGGGTTGCCCTTTCAATGGCGAGCTTTTCAAAGAGAAAGGCGTAATGCCCAACTTTTCCATCAGGCCGGTGAATTCCGCCGTCTGGAATAATACGCCGATGGAGCCGGTTAGCGAGGTCTCCATGGCAACGATATGATCGGCCGCAATGGCAACGATGTAGCCGCCCGACGTGCCGATGGTGCCGATTACCGCAACCATTGGTTTTTTCGCGGCTACCCGCCGCAAGGCCTGATAAATCTGTTCCGAACCGGCGGTGGTGCCGCCGGGGCTGTTGATACGGAGAACGACCGCCCGGACCTCGTCTCGCTCAGCTAACTTGTCGATCGCCTCGCCGAGCTCGATATCTTCCGTAATGAAGCCGGTGATGGACAGCCGGGCGACATGGGATTCTTCGTGGGTATAGAATTTTCCAATGCCGACGGTGATCAGCACGATCATCGCCAGGGCGGCGGTGACCCGCCAGAATATCAGCCGCCGTTTCAGGCTCCGGCGATCTAGAATGGCATCGGCGTCCATGGGGCTCCCAGCACTCTAATGATCCGGAACGGCACGGTGCAACGCGGCATAACCCGCTACGGGTCGCCGCCCTAGCTCTCCGGTTTGCCGTCAGCACCCTCGTCGCCGCCACTGTCGCCAGCAGTTTCGTCCTCGGATCCGGCTTCCGGCCCGGCCTCAGCCTCCGCTTCAGCCGCGGCCTTGGTTTCGGCTTCGGGCTCGGCTTCAATTTCGGTTTTAGCTTCAGGTGCCGCTTCGGGTTCGGCTTCGGCGGCGGACACGTCCGCTTCCGGCGCCTCGTCCTCAGCTGTTTCAATGACCGGAACCTCGGTGTCGCCGTAATCGGGTTCAGCGTCGTCTTCCTCGTCATCAGCGTCGGCCAACTCCCTGGCCCGGCCCATGGCGGGACCAAGAATATCGCCCAGGCTTGCGCCGGAGTCGGAAGAGCCATATTGCTGCACGGCTTCTTTCTCTTCCTTGATCTCCCGCGCCTTGATCGATAGGGCCAGGCGGCGGGTGTTTTTCTCGATCGAGGTGATTTGCGCGTCCAGCTTGTCGCCGACCGCAAAGCGCTCGGGCTTTTGTTCCGAACGGTCGCGGGATAAATCGGCACGGCGGATAAAGCCACGCAGGCCATCGCCAACCTCGACCTCGATACCGCGATCCAGTATGGCGGCGACGGTGCAGGTCACCACGTTGCCACGCTTGAGCGTGTTCGCTTCGGCGAAGGGATCGCTGCCCATTTGCTTGATGCCCAGGCTGATGCGTTCCTTGCTGATATCAATGTCCAGCACCTTGGCCTTGACCATGTCGCCCTTGTTGTAGCCCTGCATGGCTTCTTCGCCACTCTTGTCCCAGTCGATATCGGACATATGGACCATGCCGTCCAAATCGAAGCCCAGACCGACAAACAGGCCAAATTCGGTGATGTTCTTGACCTCGCCTTCGACGACATTGCCAACCGGATGGGCCGCGATGAACTCTTCCCATGGGTTTTCCATGCATTGCTTCAGCCCCAGGCTGACCCGACGGCGTTCCGGATCCACATCCAGCACCATCACTTCCACCTGCTGCGAGGTCGAGACGATCTTGCCGGGGTGGACATTCTTTTTGGTCCAGCTCATTTCCGAGACGTGGACCAAACCTTCAACGCCGGGCTCCAGCTCCACGAAGGCGCCATAATCGGTAATGTTGGTGACCCGGCCGGTAAATTTCGCATTCAGCGGGTATTTCACCTTGATGCCGTCCCAGGGGTCTTCCAGCAACTGTTTCATGCCCAGGCTGATGCGTTGGGTTTCCGCGTTAACTTTAATCACCTGCACCTTGACGGTTTCGCCGATGGTCAGGGCTTCGGAAGGGTGGTTGATGCGCCGCCAGGCCATGTCGGTCACATGCAGCAGGCCATCTATGCCGCCCAAATCGACAAAGGCGCCATAGTCGGTGATATTCTTGACCACGCCTTCCAGCACTTGACCTTCGGCCAGGTTAGAGACCAACTCGGTCCGTTGTACCGCTCTGGTCACTTCCAAAACCGCCCGGCGTGAAACCACGATGTTGCCGCGGCGGCGGTCCATCTTCAAAATCTGGAATGGCTGCGGGATGCTCATCAACGGGGTAATGTCGCGCACGGGGCGGATGTCGACCTGGCTGCCCGGCAGGAAAGCCACAGCGCCCGATAGATCCACAGTGAAACCGCCTTTGACCCGGCCAACGATGGCGCCTTCGACCTGTTCGCCCTTGTCATGGGCGACCTCAAGATGATTCCAGGCTTCTTCCCGGCGGGCCTTGTCGCGGCTGATGACAGCCTCACCCAGCGCGTTTTCGATGCGCTCCAGAAAAACCTCGATCGCGTCGCCAACGCCAATTTCCTCGTTCGACTTGGAAAATTCCCGCAGAGAGATCCGGCCTTCGGTCTTCAGGCCAACGTCGATCACGACATTGTCGTTTTCGATCGCCACGACGGTGCCATGCACCACGCGGCCTTCCAGTTGGTCCTGGGAAATAAAGCTATCCGCCAGAAGGGCTTCGAAGTCGTCATCTGCGCCTGCGCCGGCGCCGCTGTCTAGATCAGTCATCAAAAGTCTCTTTCCAATATTCGTTGTCGGCCAACCGGTTGTATCCGGCGGTCTTGGACCAAAGGGGATTTCCTAACTGGCGCATCGCGAATTCAATATGCTGTCCCGGATGAAAAATTGTCCATGGACGGGGGCAGCGATGGCACCTGAAGAAATCGATTATGACGGCCCCGGGGTTGAGCCCGGCGGCGCCAAGAAGTCGTACTCTTCCTCGATACACGCGGCGACAATTTTCCGTGCCGCCTGAACCGCGGCCTCTATATCCATTTTTGTGGTGTCGAGCAAGTGCGCATCGGAGGCCGGCGCCAGGGGAGAGGCCGAGCGCTCTGTATCGCGGGCGTCACGTTTTGCCAGATCAGCCTGGACCGTGGCCAGACTGACATTCTCACCGCGGCCCAGCAATTCGGCGTGACGGCGCCTGGCCCGGGCCTCCGCGCTGGCGGTGACAAACAATTTGACCGCCGCATCGGGGCAGACGACCGTGCCAATGTCGCGGCCATCCAGCACCGCGCCGGCCGTGCCATCGGGCGGTTGCGCGGCGAAATTCCGCTGATACTGCAACAGCGCGGCGCGCAATGCCGGTTGCGGTGAAATCACGCTGGCCGCCTCGCCAACCTGTTCCTCGCGCAATGCCGGATTGTCCAGGTCGGCCAGGCTGACCGCCTGGGCCTGGGCCACCATGGCGGAAATATCGTCCAGCCTCTGGCTGTCCCGCAGCATCCGCAAGGCCACGGCCCGATACAGCCCGCCTGTATCGAGATAGGCAAAACCGAAATGCGCCGCCAGCCGCCGGCCAAGAGTGCCCTTGCCAGCTGCCACCGGGCCATCCACCGCTATGACCATGCGATTTTCCGAATGATGATCGGACGAAGTATTCATGTCGCATTCTCCATCTGCGCGCCCAAACTCGTCATCAAATCAATAAAGCCTGGAAAAGAGGTATCGATCATTTCGCAACCGGCGACCTGCACCGGGCCCTGCGCGGCCAGGCCATAAATCAAAAACGACATGGCGATGCGGTGATCCATTTCCGTGTCGATACAGACGCCATTGCGGGCCGGAGCGGCGCCATCGTGGCCATGCACGATCAGGCCGTCGGCAAGTTCTTCCACCCGCACGCCCAATGCGCTCAGACCATTGGCCATTGCCGAAATACGGTCGCTTTCCTTGACCCGCAACTCGCCGATGCCCCGCATTATCGTAGGTCCGGAGGCAAAGGCGGCCGCGGCGGCTAGGATCGGATATTCATCGATCATCGCCGGCGCCCGTTCGCTGGGCACTTCGATCCCGCGCAAGGGGCCGGCGCGGACGACCAGGTCGGCGATCGGCTCGCCCTGATCCTGGCGGCGGTTGCGTTCCGTGATCTGGGCCCCCATATCGCGCAAGGTATCCAGCAGTGCCGTGCGCAGGGGATTCAGGCCAACCCCGGTGACCGTGACCTCCGAGCCGGGGACCAGAAGGGCGGCCATGATTGGAAATGCGGCGGAGGATGGATCCCCCGGCACCCGTACCGATTGCGGCCGTAATTCCGGCCGGCCCGTCAGGCTGATACGGCGCGCGCCATCGTCATCGCTGTTGATCGTTACCTCGGCCCCGAAATGGCGCAGCAGATGTTCCGTATGATCCCGGCTCGGACGCGGTTCGATCACCACCGTGCAACCGGGCGCATTCAGGCCGGCCAGGAGTACGGCGGATTTGATCTGTGCCGATGGCACCGGCAGGCGGTATTCTATGGGCGCCGCCCGATTGGTGCCGATCACGGTAAGCGGCAAACGCCCGCCCCCCGATGCCTCGAAGCGGGCACCCATTTGCTGCAGCGGGGTGATGACCCGCTCCATGGGCCGTTGTCGCAGCGATGCATCACCGGTAAAGATCGAGGTGATCCCATGGGCCGCCGCGAGACCCAGCAACAGCCGTACCCCGGTGCCGGAATTGCCCAGGTCGAGAATATCCGGCGGCGCCATCAGGCCCCCAACGCCAACTCCGTTGACGCGCCAGACGGCATCCGCGTCACGCCTTATATCCGCGCCATAGGCGCGCAGGGCCTGGGCCGTGGCCAGCACGTCGGCCCCTTCCAGCAGGCCGTGAACGGTGCTTTCGCCCACGCTCAACGCGCCCAGGATCAAGGCTCGGTGCGAGATCGATTTATCGCCGGGCACAGCGATCTTGCCCCGCAGGCTAGTGCCCTGGGATACGGCGGGATGAACGGTCTTGACGGACACAGTCGGCAATTACCTATAATTGGCGGCGGATATTTGAAAGGCGCTTGGGAAATGCTCTAACATAAAGCCATAGCCATCGCCAGACGGACAATCGCAAAATCCATGGGCCATTTTCCGTGGTTAAAGTTACAATTTGCGGTGGCCGCAGAATCTCTGTTGACACACAAGGCGCATGTTCTCTATTGGGGTGCGCCGATAATTCTGAGCGGCGGACAGTTGGGAGATAATATCAGTGGCCAAGGCGGAATGGGGCGCCAAGCACACCTGCTTGAGCTGTGGCGTTAAGTTTTATGACATGGGCCGTAATCCAATCATCTGCCCAGCCTGTGATGCACCTTTTGCTGCTGCGGCGCCGGGCCGAACCCGGCGGGCGCGGAAAGTCGAGGCAAAAGTGGTTGAGGTTGCGGTTGCGACCGCCGGGGATGAAAAAACCGCGTCTACGGGCGATGACGGGGAGTCCCTGATCGACGGGATCGACGATTTGATTGAAGACGACGACGACGATGAAGATGACGTCGTTGTCGCCTTGGCGGCCGATGATGACGATGATGACGATGATGTGCTGGCTGAAGCGGACCTAAGCAAGAACAAGATTTCCGACGAATGATCGGTTGCGGATGCTTGGTTGCGGTTGCGCGGCGGTGATTGATGGGCCCTCGCCCGACGTTGCCTGAATAATTGTTGAGAATCATCAGAAAATATAATCCCGGGGGCAGTTTGGCCTTGAATTGGATGCCCCCGCACCCTAGTTTCCGCCCGTCGCGTTTCCGCGCCGCGGGGCACGCCAATATGGGGCCATAGCTCAGTTGGGAGAGCGCTTGAATGGCATTCAAGAGGTCGTCGGTTCGATTCCGTCTGGCTCCACCAAATATTTCAAGGGGTTAGCTCGTCGTTGGCTAGCCCCTTTTTTCTTGCGGGCGGGCAATTTGAAAGCATGCGGAACAACGGCAAATACAGAAGGGGGAGGATCTTAGATGGGCTCGAAAATCGTTTTCGTTACACAGTTTCCCGCCGCGGCGGAATTTGCACGGGAACTGGTGCCGGCTGGTTATGATCTGGTCATCGCCGAGGCGGCAAGCGCGGAATACAAGGCTGCCCTTGCCGATGCGGAGTATCTTGTCGGTTTCGTGGACATGCTGGTCAATGACACGTTGTTTGCTGACGGGCCAAAGCTTCGTCTGATACAATTGCTCAGCGCGGGCTACGACAATGCGGACATCGCAGCCGCTCGCAAGGCGGGCGTGCCGGTTTCGAACAATGGCGGTGCGAATTCCGTCGCGGTTTCGGAACACGCATTACTGTTGATGCTGGCGGTGTCCCGCAAACTGGTCCGCCAGCACGCGGATGTAGCGGCCGGCCGTTGGCGCGGCAACGAAACACCAAAGTTGTATGAATTGCGCAACAAGACCCTTGGCATTATCGGCCTGGGCACCATTGGCCGGAAGACAGCCCGGTTGGCGCTGGCCTTTGGCATGGAGGTCATCTATTTCGACATCGCCCGCCTGAGCGAAGGCGAGGAAGACGCCCTCGGTGTGCGGTTCCGCCTGTTGCGGGAGATCCTGCGTGAATCCGATCTGCTCAGCCTGCACGTCCCGTTGAACAGCTCTACCCGGCACATGATCGGTGCCGCGGAACTGGCCGAGATGAAAGCCTCGGCGATGCTCGTCAATACCAGCCGCGGCCCGGTTATTGATGAAGCCGCCTTGTATGAGGCCTTGACCTCGGGTGATATTGCTGCCGCCGGCCTGGATGTTTTCGATCAGGAACCGCCGGTGGCCGATAACCCCTTGCTTGCTCTCGATAACGTTATTTTGACGGCCCATATGGCCGGGCCGACCTTCGAAAGCAACAAGGCGCGGGTCCGCAACGCATTTGATAATGTCCAAAGGGTGAACCGGGGCGAAACGCCGCTTTGGGTGATACCGGAACTATCGGCTTAGCGCAGCCAAACGACGCTGATAGAGAACCATTGAGGCGCCGCCGTTGGCTACAATACCGCTTCGGCGATGCGTTCCAGTTGCGCGCCCATCTCGGCCTCTGTTTCGACGTATTCGGGCCGTACAACCACCCTTTCGGCGCCGGCATCCAGTAGCGACCTCAAATTGGCCCGGTCGGGTTCCTGGCCATAAACTGTAATCGTGATGGACTTCGGGTCACGTCCGGCGGCCTCGGCCATGGTATCAAGCTGGCGCCGGCTTTCTTCCAACACCGCCGGACTGATCCGGTTGGGCATCCAGCCATCCGCATGCGCGACAACGCGCCGCAGGACGTTCTTTGCGAAGCCGCCGATCAGGATCGGCGGATAGGGTTTCTGGGCCGGCTTGGGATATGAGCGTACCGGGGGAAAATCGAAATACTTGCCATGATGCTCCGCCTCTTCCTGGGTCCACAGCTTTTTCATGACCTCCAAGGCTTCGCGGGTTTGGCTCCATCGATGGGCGAAATCGCCGCCCATGAGTTCGGTCTCCTCCCTGAGCCACCCGGTTCCCACGCCAAACAAGAACCGCCCGCCACTGTATAGATCAAGGGTGGCGATTTCCTTTGCCAGCAGCAGCGGGTTCCGCTCCGGCACCAGGGTTATCCCCGTCGCCAGCTTGATGCGACTGGTCACGGCCGAGGCCCGCGCCAAAGCGATATAGGGTTCGGTGAAATGAGAATAAGTCCAGGGAATTTCGCCGCCGGTCGACGGGAACGGGCTTTCCGAATGCACCGGAACCGCCGGGTGCTCGGCATACCAGATGGAATCAAATCCCAGATCCTCGGCTTTTTTGGCCATGAAGGCGGGGTCGATGTTGTAAGCGGGCAAGGGAACGGCAGTGCCAATTTTCATCTCAATACCGTGCATTAAACATGGGGCCAAATGCGTCGCTGCGGACACGAAAAAAGCAAGCCGTTGTCCAAATTGACCACAAACCTATCGCGTATGCGGAATTTTGACCAGAGATCCGGCCGGATCCGTTGCTGCGCCGCTTTGCGTAACCTATTCTTGCCGCCTGGATGAGATAGTCGCATGCCGAATTAGGTGTGGGCGTAGTTGCGGGAGAGCTGGGAATGGCGCAAGAGATGCGGTTCGGCGTGATGCAGCGCGGGGTTTTCCCTTGGGAAGAGGATATGCGGGCCCGTTTCCACGAGCTTATGGAGCAAGCCCGCATCCTTGATAAGTTGGGCTATGACTCCCTCACCACGGGCTCTCATTTTTCCACTTATCCCAATCGGGAATTCATGCAGATACCCTACCTTTGCCGGGTCATGTCCGAGGCGCCGAACATGCGCCTGAATGCCGGTATCGTGCTGCTGTCGCTGCACAACCCCCTCGAGGTCGCGGAGAATTTCGCCGCCATGGATGTGATGTCGGGCGGGCGCATGATCTTCGGCTGCGCACTGGGTTACCGGGATGTGGAATACAAGGCTTTTGGCGTTCGCAAGGGCGAGGGTGTCGCCCGTTTCGAAGAAAATCTGGAAGCGGTGAAAAGGCTCTGGACGGAAGAGAAGGTGAGCATGGCCGGCTCGCACTTCGAGCTGGACGAGGCGGTTGTCTCCGTGCCCGTGCAGCAAGTGCCCCATCCGCCCATCTGGATTGGCGCCAATGTCGACAATGCCGTCAGGCGGGCCGCCCGGCTCGGCGATTGCTGGTATCTGAACCCACATCAGAAGCTGGAAACCCTGACCCGGCAGATGGATTTGTACCGGGCGGAACTTGACAGGCTGGGCAAGCCGTTTCCGCAAGAGGTGCCGATCCGCCGCGAGGTATTTTGCGCCCGCAGCCATGATCAGGCGGTCGAGATTGCCGCCCCGTACATGAAACGCCAGTATGATCTTTATCAGGCCTGGGGCCAGAACAAGGCCATGGCCAAGGGTGATCAGGACATCACCATGGACTACCACGATCTGGCGCGGGACCGCTTCATCGTCGGCGATCCGGACGAGGTTGCCGAAGAGATGCTGCGCTACCACAGCGTGCTCGGCGTCAACCACATTATCATGAGCGTCCAGGGCGTGGGCATGCCCCAGGCCCAGGTGCTGGACACTTTCCACCTGATGGCGGAAGAGGTCTTCCCGAAAGTCCAATAGCCCCGACGTGCTCTGACCGCCGATATGCCGCGCGGCTACTTGATCGCGCCGGCGGTCAGGCCGGAGACGAAATAGTCCAGGAAGAAGCCAAATAGCAGGATGATAGGCAACGCACCGGTAAAGCAGGCCGCCATCAGCGAACCCCAATAGTAGATATCGCCCCGGATCAGTTCGGTTATGACGCCGACCGAAAGCGTCTTCGCGGTCTCGTCCTGGATGAAGATCAGGGAATAGAGCAATTCATTCCAGCAGAGCGTGGCGGAGAACAGGATCGCGCACATGATGCCCGGCATCGCCATGGGCAAGACGACACGGAACAGCGCGCCAAGGCGTGAGCAACCGTCAAGGTAGGCGCACTCCTCCACCTCCACGGGAATGGTTTTGAAATAACCCATTAGAAGCCAGGTCACGAAAGGGATAAGAAATGTCGGGTAGGTAAGGATCAACGACCAGTAGGTATCCCGGATCGGGATCACATCGTCGATGGTATTGATCACGTCGATCAACGGCAGAAAAAGCAACGTCTGGGGCACCAGGTAGGTGATGAAAACGGCAACGCCAAACAGCTCCACGCCGCGAAATCGAAGTCGTGCCAGGGCGTAGGCCGCGAGCGTTCCTATGGTGACGGAAATAATCGTCGAGATCGCAGTGGCGATGAAGGTGTTGAGCATCCAGTGCTCGAAATAGGCAGTGTTGGTCGCCAGATAGAGGTAGTTCTCGACGGCGATGCCGCTGGCCCAGAATGGCGAATTGCCCAGGTTGTTGATTTCCTGCTCTGATTTCAGGGAGGTGACAAACATGATGTAGAAGGGGAACAGAGCGAAGGCCAGATACGGCAAGAGCGCAAAATAGTTTGCCGCTGACTTGCGCCGGCGCCAGATCGGAACCTTGTTTAAAGCCAGCGCCCGGCCGTCGCTGGTCACTAGGGTCGCTGCGCGGGAGCCCATGCGGCATACCATCCTCAAGCAATGGATCGGAGAGATTACCGGCACAGGGATGGAAGCAGCCCGGCCGTTCGCACCCGGCAGGCGCAACTGCCCACCACGTGCACCGAAAATGACCACCGCCAGCCTGCGTCGACTGACGGCTGACCGGCGGGTGATTGCCGGTTAACGCTTTTCAATTATAGCCGTGATGACCAAAGAAGTCTCATGCCCGTAAACGGGCTCCTATAGCCGGTCCATAAGCTTCGTTGTTGGCCGTCGAGGGATTGGCCGTTTCTCGGCCAACCCCTCGAGGTAAATGCCCGGGTCTTCAGGACTGACCAGGCGCGCCGATGGCCACCGGTCGGACGGGCGAACCCGAGCCGCCACGGGAGCGTAGCGGCAGGATCATCGTGCACGAAGTCCAGACCTTATCCTTGGCCAGGGCGGCCAGATTGGCATTCTGGATCTGATGGATACCCGATACGGCTAAATTCTCGTGGTGTATGGCGAAGGGAAGACCGGCTGGAACGCCTTCCGCCGGACCGGCCTTGCCCATCAACTGACCGTCGTTGACCGGGTCGGTGAATGGATTGTCCAGGGCCACCAGCACCACCGCTTTTTCACGCAGGTACTGCGCCGCATCGTAGGACAGGCCCGGACCCTTGGTGTAGTACATCTTGCCGTTGTCGGGATCTTTCCAATTGTCGCTCCAGCCTGTGTAGATGTAAAGCACGTCGCCGGGCAACAAGCCGCGCCAGGCCAGACCCTGTGCCGCCAGCATGGCCGTAATATCCTTGGTGGTGACCAACTGGCCCGGCTTCATCGCCTGCCCGCCGCCCAGGTGGCTTTTGGCGTCCAGCAGCACCGCGGAGGTGACGATGGGCGGAACATTCTCGATGCCCAGTTTCAAAAGCGGCGAATCCGCCGACGGTTTGACATCGCTTTGTTCATGACCGCCATAATAATGCGCCTTGGCGGAGGGAAAATCGCCCTCGCCGTTCCAGGCGTCATCGAAATAGGCAAAATGCCCCAGGGCGTCCATCTGCGTGCCCTGGGCACCAGGTTCGCCGCTGGTGACCTGTTCGCCGTTGAAGGCGTGTTTGGTGCCGGGAATGCCCACCGTGGGCCGGTACTGGTACTTCAGCGGCACGCCAAAGGGCGACAGCGGCATGCTGTTGGAGCGGAGATGGGAAATTTCATAGGTTTTTGATTTGGCGTTGGTCAGATGCTGGGCGCAACGCATCCAGGTGCCCGGGCCCAAGGTGTTGGCCATGCCCCTTTGATCGCTGGCGGGCCAAGGCGGCATGGGTACCAGGGCCTTGGATTTTGCCACGACGTCGGGATTGCTTTGTGCCCCGGCTGTCTGCGCCAAGCACATTCCGCTCACCGCAAGCAACGCCGCGGCGCCTAACTGCAATATTTTCATCTTTGCCTCCCCTGAAGCGGTCAATCGTTTTTTGAAAGCCAAGCCCATTTGCGGGCCGTTATGTCACCAACTATAGAGGCTACAGGGGAGGAAGGAAATTGCCCTTGAAGCTTGCCCGGGCATCCGTCCGTGTAGTCACCAGCCCCGTCGATCAGCGCCTGATAGCCGAGAGCCTTCCATCGGGCACGGTTTAAAGACAGCAGTAACCGCCATCCACGGGGATGGTGACGCCGGTGATGAATCCGGCGGCATCGGACGAGGCCAGAAACAATGCCGTGCCGATCATCTCGTCCGGCTTGCCCCAGCGGCCCATGGGCGTGCGTTGCAGGATAGGGTCGGCGATTTCCGGCATATCCTGGATCGGCGCCGTCAGATTGGTGCTGATCCAGCCGGGCGCGATGGCGTTGACGCGAACGCCGCTCTGCGCCCACAGGGCGCCGAGGCTCATGGTCATTTGCAGGATCGCCGATTTCGAGGCGCCATAGCCCGGGCCCCGGGGCGAGCCAAAATACGAGGTCATGGAGGCGATATTGATGATCGAGCCGCCTGACGGCTGTAATTTCGGTTGCAGGCGATGGCACAGGCGGTAGACCGAATTCAGATTGATGTCGATGGTTGCCTCGAAATTCTCCGGATCATAGGCCGCGGCGCCGCGAAACGTCGTGCCCGCGTTGTTGACCAGCACATCCAGTTGCTCAACGCCTTCCGCCAAAGCCTCCACCGCGGACACGTCCAGCATGTTCACCTGTTGATAGGTAAAAGCCGAAAGGTCGTCGGGATAATCAGCGATGCCGCCTTTGGTCCCGGTAATGGCCACCCGGGCGCCGGCATCGCGAAAGCCCCGCGCAATGGCCAGGCCGATGCCGCTGGAGCCACCGGTCACCAGCACAGACCGGCCGGAAAAATCAAAACTTGCGGTCATGTCAGTTGCTCCAGCTTTGTTTTAGGTGCCGCTTTTCCGAAACTTGGCCTGCGTGGCGCGCCCGATGCACGCCTCAACCATGAACTGCGCCATGTCTTCGATATCATCAGGGGGCACGATCATCAATTCCCGAAGTGCCGCTACCTCGCAAATGCCAAAAAAGCCAGCCCACAGAGTGCGCGCTAAACGCCGGCGAAAGACCTTGTCGACCCTGAACTGTGGTAGCAGGGCATTTTCAAGCTCAGCCATGGTCTCCGATACCTTGGAGATGTACCAATTGGGCAGGGGCCGGTCGGTGGGCCAACGAACATGAAACAATTGCCACCAGATGGCCGGGCGTCGGCGCATGAAGTCAAGCTGTGTCCGGGCCAGGGCCATGACCGTGCCGACCGTTGTTGCGTCCGTCTCGTCGGCGGCCCGCTGTCGCGCCTCGGCGAGGGCAACGCGCAATTCTTCCAGGGCGCGAACGTTGACATAAAGAAGCAACTCGTCCAGGTCGGCGAAGACATTGTACAGGGTGCCTGGCGCATAACCGATTGCCTTGGCAATCCGCCGCGCCGTCAGGTTTTCCCCGCCTTCGTCTTCCAAGACGTTGGTCGCTGCCTGGATTGCCATTTCGCGAATTTCCGCCCGCGTATGATCCTTACGTCTTGCCATGGCTGGCCTTGTTTTTGTGAACACCGGTCAAAATAACCCTTGACGCGTGGGGCGGCAATAGCAATATTATGAACATCGTTCAATATATAAGGAATTTTGCAATGACCATTTCTTTCAAGTCCACGCTTGGACCTTTGCTCTTCGCTTCGACGCTCGCCTCCGTACCGGTCGCGGCTGAAGCAGCCAGTGTGGCCATTGTCAGTACATCACTGGCGGTGATGGCGTCCGCGACGGCTGCCGGCATGGGCGATCCGGAAGGCTCCGAGCATCTTGTCCTGCTGCCGGCCTACAGCGTCGCGGGCGTCATTGTCAGTGTTGCGGCCATGGGCGTCGGCACAATCGTTTTGCTCAAGACGACCATCGATGGGTCAACTCAGGTGGTAAAACTTGCGCTCAAGGGGCTGCAAAAGGGTTCGTTGGCGGTTGGTCAAACCATTACGGCGGTTTCCACCGAAGCCGGCCATATCCTGCTGTCCGAAGGCAAACTTCTGGCCTTTGCCCCGAACGAAACCGGCAGGCAACTGCTGTACAACGAGGAACTGGGCCAATGATTGCCCGAGCAATCCTCGGCGTGTTTGCCATCTGTTTGGCGACCTGGCCGGCGCTGGCCGGGACACAATGCAGCGAAAAAGCGCCGACCGCTGAAATGATCGCCAAGGCCGTCGAAGTGGCCACGGCGACTTATGCGGCGTTGGAGCATAGCGGCGCGGAGACCGCGATCCTGGCGCGGGTCGGCGCTGATATTTCCCAACATGGGCTTCGATACACCCATGCCGGATTTGTCCTGCGCGACCATCCGAAAGGGCGCTGGATAGTGCGCCATCAACTCAATATCTGCGCGACGGACCAGTCAAGGATTTACGATCAGGGCCTGTTGAATTTTCTTCTCGACGACCCTTTGGCCTATGAGGTGCTCGTCATAATACCGACGCCTTCCATGCAGCGCCGGATTGGCGTAACGGTTCAATCGCCGGCGGCACTGGCGATGCATCATCCAAACTATAGCATGATCGCCAATCCCTTCAGCACCATGTACCAGAATTCAAACCAATGGATGCTGGAACTGTTGGCAATGGCCCGGGCATCGGACGGTATGCCGTCCGACCGTCGCCAAGCGCAGGCGGTGCTACGCCGTACGGGCTATCGACCGACACAAATATCCATCTCGCCCTTCATGGCGTTGGGGGCCTCGCTGTTTCGTGCAAATGTCCGATTTGACGACCATGAACAGCAAGAACGCGACAATGGCCGTTACAACGTTGCCAGTGTGCGTTCAATCAGGGATTATCTGCGTTTGCAAGGTGGAACAAGCCGCGAATTAGTGATCAAGCCGTAAGGGATGGCCCCGGCCCGGTTTAGCCGCATTTCGAATAGCCGCAGGAAATGCAGGTTTCACAGCCTTCTTGCTGGACCAGGCCTGGGGTGTTGCATTTGGGACAGCTGCGCAGGCGGGGACCGTCCGAGCCCTCGTCGCCGTCTTGATTGCCGCCCACCGCCAGGGCCATGCGGGCCTCCGCCAACTCCGGGCCGGCGTTGGGATTGACGATGAAACCGATAATAATCATGTGCCGTTCGATCACCTCGCCAATAGCGGCCAAAAGCGATGGAATGTAGTGGCCGTCCACCCAATAGCCGCCACGGGGATCAAACACCGCCTTCAGTTCCTCGACGACGAAAGAAACATCGCCGCCGCGGCGGAAGACGGCAGAAATCATCCGGGTCAGTGCCACTGTCCAGGCAAAATGGTCCACGTTCTTGGAATTTATGAAAACTTCGAACGGACGGCGGCGGCCATCCTGAACCACATCGTTGATGGTGATATAGATGCCGTGGTCACTTTCGGGCCAGTTGATCTTGTAGGTCTGGCCAGGCAGCGCGCCGGGGCGGTCCAGGGGCTGGGTCATATAGACCACGCCACCAGCGTCAAGTTCATCGCGGGGCTTGCTCTCTGGCGGTAGCAGCGGCAGTTCCGGTTCCGCGGGACGCGTTGGCGCGGTCGTTTGGCCAGACTCCAGCACCGCCCCCGTGACCTCGTTTGGCCGATAGGTGGTGCAACCCTTGCACCCCTGGTCATAGGCCTGCATGTAGACATCCTTGAAGGCGTCAAAGGAGATATCTTCCGGCAGGTTGATGGTTTTCGAGATAGAGGCGTCGATGTATTTCTGCACCGCGGCCTGCATGCGGATGTGATCCGATGGGGTCAGGGCGGCGGCGGTGACGAAATACTCGGGTAATTGTGCCGCATCGCCAAAAATGGCCCGGAACTGGCGATAGGCATAATCACTAACGGGTTCTTGCCGCCGGTTGCCGTCGGGACCGGTGACGTGGCGGCGATAGGTAAAGGCAAACACCGGCTCTAATCCCGAGGAAACGTTATCCGCAAAGATGGAGATGGTTCCCGTCGGCGCGATGGACGTCAACAAGGCATTGCGAATGCCGACATCGGCGATGGCGGCGCGCACATCCGCGTCCAATTCCTGCACGCTTTCGCCGGCCAGATATGCCGTCGCCTCGAACAAAGGAAACGGGCCCTTTTCCCGCGCCAAATCGATACTGGCCAGATAGGCTGCCCGGCGCATCTCGGCCATCCAGCTTTCCGTCAGGCTGACCGCGCGGTCAGAGCCATAGCGCGCCTTGCAAAAGATCAGGGCATCCGCCAGCCCTGTCACGCCCAGACCGATCCTCCGCTTGGCCCGCGCCTCGTCCTGCTGTGCCTGTAAGGGAAACCTGGAGACGTCGATGGCATTATCCAGCATGCGCACGGCGACCGTCACCAATCGGCGCAATTCGACCAAATCGATCTCGGGATTGGGGCCGAAGGGGTCCTGCACCAGGCGGGCAAGATTGATCGAGCCCAGCAGACAGGCACCATAGGGCGGCAGGGGTTGTTCGCCGCAGGGATTGGTGGCATGGATTTCTTCGCAATAGCCCAGGTTATTGCGCTGGTTGATGCGGTCAATGAAGATTACACCAGGTTCGGCGAAGGCATAGGTGGCCCGCATGATGCCGTCCCACAAATCCTGGGCCCGGATACTGCGGTAGGTACGCCCGGCGAAGTGCAATTCCCACGGCGTGTCATCCTTTACCGCCTGCATGAACGCATCGGTGATCAGCACCGAGAGATTGAACATGCGCAGGCGGCCAGGATCCTGTTTAGCTTCGATAAAGGCCTCAATGTCGGGATGATCACAGCGCAGCGTCGCCATCATGGCACCGCGCCGATGACCCGCCGACATGATGGTGCGGCACATGGCGTCCCAGACATCCATGAAGGTCAAAGGACCGGAGGCATCGGCGCCGACACCTGCCACAGGTGCGCCATTGGGCCGCAGGGTGGAAAAATCGTAACCAATGCCACCCCCCTGTTGCATGGTCAGGGCGGCTTCCCGTAAATTTTCGAAAATTCCGGACATATCGTCCGGAATTGTTCCCATAACGAAACAATTAAACAAGGTGACGTTACGATTGGCACCGGCACCGGCCAGGATGCGCCCGGCCGGCAGAAAGCGAAAGTCTTTCAAGGCCTCGAAAAATGGATCTATCCATGCCTCGGGCTCAACTTCCGCCGTCGCCAGCGCCCGGGCCACCCGGTGCCAGCTGTCTTCAATTGTATCGTCGACCGCCTGGCCATCGGGGCCCTTCAGGCGGTATTTCCTGTCCCAGATCTGTTGGGAAATAGGTGCGACGGTCGGCATCTAGTCCTCTTAGCATGGCCCTCGAACGGCAGCAAGCGGGCCGGATCGGTTGGCGTTTGTTCCTGTTATGTACTATACGCGTGCAGGCTTGGTAATGGGAGTCATAAATTTGCCGCCTCCTCCTCCGGAACTTCCGCCTCCAGGGCTTCGGTTGCGGTTTCCAGACGTTCCTGCAGAACGGCATCAAATTCCTTGCGCCGCAGGCCGGGTGGAATGGGTTGCAGGAATTGCAGGACAATTGTGCCGGGCCGGCGCATGAAACGCCGCCGCGGCCAGAACAGGCCGGAATTCAACGCCACCGGCACCACCGGCACATTCAAACCACGATACAGCGCGGATACGCCGGGTTGGTAGGGCGCATCCTTGATCGATGCGCCTGACGCCGTACGCGTACCTTGGGGAAAAATCACGATGGGCCGGCCCAGCGCCACAGCGGACCGTCCATCGTCCAACATTGCCCGCAATGCTTTCGTGCCGGCCTTTCGGTTCACCGCGATCATGCGGGTCTTACGGCACATCCAGCCATAGATGGGAATACTCAACAGCTCTTGTTTCATGACCATGGCCGGATCGTCGAGGATAACGTGCCAGATCAAGGTGTCCCAGGCGGATTGGTGCTTGGCGGCGACAATAGCGGCGCCACGCGGGCGGTGTTCCAGGCCTCGGTATTCTACATTGATGCCGACACTTAGCCGCATCAGATAGTTGACGCCTCTGGCCCATTGCCGTTGGCCCCAAACCGTCGCTTGATAGGGCAGTAACAGAGCGGGTGAAAACGCGATCACCATGACGACCGACCAGGTGTAAAAGAGCAGGTTGAACAGATTGGACCGAACTGTCCGCAAGATATAATGGACCATTGACGCTACCACTCCGGCCCGGTCAGCCGTACGCTGAGAAGGCTGACCAGATATTTACTGTATTCCATTGCCAACAGCCTCATGGTGCCGGGAAAAAACCACCAATCGGCCAACTTCACATGTTTTGTAAATACCGGGTTGGCCTGTAAAACGACATTTGGCATGGCCCGCTGAAAAAGCAACAGGCTACGCGGCATGTGATAGGACGCCGTTACCAGATGCAGACTGCGATAACCGTGCCGTTCCATCCACAGGGCCGTCTCTATGGCATTACCCCTGGTATCACGGGCCCGGTAACCAAGATCAACACAGCAACCGAACTTGTCCACGCCGACCTTCTGGCCAACCCGTAGTTCCGCTGTCGTGGTCCCCGGTGCAACGCCTGAAATCAACAAGTTTCGGCCCATGCCCGCCGACAACAATTGCAGCCCAACCTCCAGCCTGCCGGTGCCGCCCGTCAGGACCACGATGGCGTCGTTAACTTCGGGCTTCGCCGTCATCTGCCGGGGCAATTGAGCCGCAAACAGCAAAAATCCGCCCAGCCAAAGCAGAATTATGGTGGCGATGGCTAACACCACACTACGACGCAACCAGGTATGGTGCCGGGCTCTAGTTGCCGCCATTAATGGTGCTCCATCTTCCCTGGCCCGCCATCTTCAAGGCATCCGGGACAGTTCGCGCAGTACCGTCCGCCGTGCCGTAACCGCGGTCAGCAGCGCTGCCAAAAATGGCAGGACGGTCAGGGATAACAGGGCAAGAGGCGAGAGGGCAAGGTTGCCCAGCAAAGGCCCCTCCAGATCGGCGGCCAGGCGGGACAGCGCAAATAGCGCAGCCGCGGTGACGGCCAGTCCAAGCAAGCCGCCTTTCAGGCCCATGGCCATGGCGCGCCATAGGAACAGCCGGGCAATGTAACCATCGCGCGCGCCCATGACATGCAACAGATTTACCACTTCCAGATGGGCGGCGAAGGCCGCTCGGGTGCCAAATATTACCACGGCGCAGGTCGCAAAGCAGATCATTGCCAGGCAGGCCAGCATCATCCACTGCAACGATTGGCTTAATCTGATCAGTTTGCCGAGCCAAAGTTGGTGATCATCAATGCGGATATCCGGGCCGATCTTGGCCAATTGTTTCGCCAACAGGGACAAATCGATCGCCTGTGAACCGGACAAACGCACATCAATCAGACGAGGCAGGGGCAAATCCCCGATCAGGCCGCCGCCTAGCCAGGGATGCAACAGTTTTGCAATTGCCGCATCCTCCAAAGGCCGCGCTTCCGCGACACCGGCTGTGGCACGCAGCATTTTGGTCACAGCGATGACGCGGGACGAATCGGGCCCGGTTTGGCCTGTCTTGGTGCCTTTAAGGGGCAGAATTTCAACGGTAATGGTGTTTATCAGGTCATTGCGCCAGGCACCCGTTGCCTGATGCAGGGCCAGACCGGAGGCCCCCGCCAACGCAGCAAAAAAGACCATCACCGCCACGACCCAGGGCAAAAAGCGCCCCGCGCCTTCCGAGTCAGGTATCAGGTCCGGTCGCGCCATGGCATCCTATTTTGATTTGCGTCGGGGGCCGGCGTCGACATCGGCGTCGGCTGGACAGGGTTGTAGGACGCTATCGGCCAAAACCAGAACCGGTTGGGAAAAACGCTGCACCAGGGCGTCATTATGGGTCGCCACGACGACCGCGGTGCCGGAGCGGTGCAATTCTTCGAACAGCCGTACCAGACGATAGGCGATGCGGTCATCAACATTGCCGGTGGGCTCATCGGCAAGCAGCAAACTGGGTTTCGAGATTACCGCACGGGCAATTGCCACCCGCTGCTGTTCGCCGCCCGACAAGGTGTCAGGGTTGTCTCGAAGCCGGCTTGCAAGACCCACCCAATCCAGTAATTCCGAGACATTGTTGCGGGTGCGTTTTTCATCCTCGCCGGCAATGCGCAGGGGCAGGGCGACATTGTCGAAGACATTCAGGTTCTTCAGGAGACGAAAATCCTGGAATACAACACCGATACGCCGGCGCAGAGCCGGGAGATCGTTGCGATGGGTTTTGGCGACGTCATGACCGAAAACCTGCATGAAGCCCCGCGACGGCAGCTGGCCCAGATACATCAGTTTCAGCAGCGTCGACTTGCCGGCACCCGAGGCGCCAGTCAGGAAATGAAAGCTGCCGGGTGCAATATGCAAATTTATATCGCGCAACACTTCCGGCCCCGCACCATAACGGACACCGACATTTTCGAAGCGAACCATTCGAACCAAACCATCCGAAGCGGAATTTGGGGCCGAAACCCTCTCGTTACAGGTTAGTGCGGCATTTCTGCAATTCGGCGCATTATATGCGCCCAATTTCCGCATATGAATCACGTTGGATTCAAAAAGTTTGCGGCCAGCCCGTCCGGAAGCTTCACGCCGGAAATTTCCCTGGGCCAGACACTGAAGGCAAGATGCCACGAGCCTGGGCCAGGGTCCAGCGCCGCAAACATAATCCGATCAACAATCGCTGCCGGTGGCAGTCGGCGGATTGCGCTGAATGGCAATCACGGCTAGTTTTTCTCTGCTGCACAGTGTGACCTTGCCTCGCCGTTTGGGAATACCTATAACAACCTCGCTTCGACCTATCGGTAGATTGCATGATCCTTTCCTGCCCATCCTGTCAAACGCGCTTCGTTGTCGATCCCGATGCCATTGGCGAGGGTGGTCGGCGGGTACGTTGTGCCAAATGCGGTGACAGTTGGCACCAGTTACCCGTTGAAGAGGTCGCCGGGTCGCCGGCCCCAGAACCAGATGCCGACGCGGACGATGCAAATTCTTCTCGTGACACCGAAAATGGCGATCCCGACCAGGCGGCCGCAGTTGACCCCGACACTGATACGGCCGCAAGCGACGAAGCCGACACCGATGACAACAATGATGATGATCCGGCGACGGCGCCCACCGGCGATAAAGCGCGCCGCGCCAGATCCAGAACGGGCCGAATGGCCGATCGTCAGGCCGAAGAAGGCACCGGCAGAGCCAGCCGCGTCGGCTGGCTGGTTCTGGCCTTGGTTCTACTTGGGTTTGGCGGCGCGGGCTTCTTCTATCAGCAAAAGATCGTTGAAATCTGGCCACCCGCCGGGCAACTGTTCGAACTCATTGGGCTGACCCCGGAAGCGGAAGAATTCGGTCTGGCAATTCAGAACGTCAAATGGGAACACAAGCGGCAAAAAGGCCGGCCGGTATTGGTGGTGCTTGGTGAAGTGATCAATACCTCGGGCAAGCCACGGTCCGTGCCGCGATTACGTGTGGTGATTCGCGATGAGAGTGACCGGCGACTGTTTCGCTGGACCGTAACCACCACCCTGAATAGTCTGGAACCTGGACAGGCCACAAAATTCAGCACCCGGCTGGCCAACCCCCCTGAAGGCGCCCGCAGTCTCGCGGTATCCTTCCTGATGCGGCCATGAGCGGCCTTGGGCCTCCCTCGGCCAGCGGGGCGACTGACGCCGTCCAGAGGCCGCCAGGCAAAGTAGAAATAATGTATTCCGCCGCCGAGATCAGCGCTCGTGTGGGCGCCCTCGCGGCTGATATCGCCGATACCCTCGGCCCGGACATCCTGGTCGTGGCGGTCTTGAAAGGCAGTTTTGTTTTTACCGCCGATTTGTTGCGGGCCTTGCATCACCACGGGGTGCATCCACGAATCGATTTTATGACCCTATCCAGTTATGGCACGGGCACGGAAAGCAGTGGCAAGGTAAGGATCACTAGGGACATCACCGACGAGGTTCGCGGGGCGAAGATATTATTGATCGATGATATTCTCGAATCGGGCCGCACCTTGGCCTTTGCCCGCGAATTGCTGCGCGAGCGCGGTGCGGAGGTGGTGCAGTCGTGCGTCTTGTTGGACAAGCCCGAAAAACGCAAGACTGAAATCAATGCAGAATTTGTTGGCTTCGCCATCGGCGACGCATTTGTGGTTGGTTATGGTTTGGATTACGCTCATTATTTTCGTGAGTTGCCCTATATTGGCGTTATTGCTACCGACTAAGGAAGCGCTGTGGCAAAGATCCTAGTAGCTGAGGATGAAGACTCGGTGCGCAACATGGTGAGCCGGGCCCTGGAATTGCACGACCACGAGGTCAGGGCGGTGATCGATGGCTCGGCCGCACTCGAGGCGTTGAGCCAGGACGAATACGATCTGCTGCTAACCGATATTGTCATGCCGGTCGTCGATGGTATCGCGCTGGCTCTCAAGGCCTCGGCCGAATACCCCTCTTTGCGCATCCTGATGATGACCGGCTACGCCGAACAAAAACGCCGGGCGCATAATCTGGACGTCTTGATCCATGATGTCCTGTTGAAGCCATTTTCTATCGAGGAACTGGCCCAGGCCGTGGAACAGACCTTGCAAGCAGATTTTACCAAGGGTCCTTGATATTGATGGCCTACCTGCCAACGACGGTTGGCAACGGGTTCTATACCTTACGGTTTGATCGCGAAATCGGTCAATACCTCGGGCTTGAAGGCCAGGCCATGTCCGGGCCTGTCGGGCGGTGTCAGGCAATTGCCTACCGGTAGCACCGGATCGATCCAGAGATCGTCCAGGAAATTGACATATTCCAGTACATCCGGATTGGGGATCGCCGCCATTACCTGGACCATCAACTCGTGGAACAGATGCGGCGCAATGCGGATGCCCTTGGCATGGGCCAGGGTGGCGATCCGGCGCATTTGGGTCAGGCCGCCGCGCATCATGTCGGGCTGCAGGATGGGGATCTTGGGATTGTCAAAGAAGGGCGCTAAATCATAATGGGTAAAATGGCTTTCGCCGCCAACCACCCGGGTACGCAGGGCATCCGCGATGCGAAAATAGCCGGCAAAATCCTCCGCCACGACCGGTTCTTCCAGCCAGTGAATGTTGTAGTCGTCCAATCGCCGACCAACCATGATCGCCTCGTCCGCCGTCCAGCCCATGTTGACATCGACCATGATGGCGACACCATCGCCCAAGGCATCCCGCATGGCCGCCACATTGGCCACATCGGTGGCATGGTCGTACATGTGGCCGGTTTGCATCTTGATGGCATCGAAGCCCTGCGCCACATAGGCTTTGGCCTTGGCTATCATGCCGTCCCGGCCCAAGCCGCGCCAGCAGCCCGAACCGTAAGACGGAATGGGCCCGCCATCCTGGGCCCCGCCCCATAGCTGGTAAAGGGGCAGGCCGGCATGTTTGCCCAGGGCATCCCAAAGTGCGATGTCGACGGCCGACTGGGCAAAGACACTGACGCCCATGCGGCCAACCCAATAGGTCGCCTGCCAGATATCCTGCCAGATTGCCTCCACCGATCCGATGCTGCGTCCCAGAACCACCGGGGCTACCAATTCCTCGATGCAGGCTTCGATCGTCCGCAAGCCGCCCGACAGGACCATCAGGTAACCCATGCCCGTCACCCCGGAGGCCGTCTCGACCTCCACCACAAGGATCTCGCGCGGGCGGTCGTAATCGGCGCTCCAGCGCGGCGGATCCGTGAAGGGAACGGATAGGCAGGTGGTGCGGATATGTTTGACGATCATGACGCGGGCTCCTTCTGTGGCGCTGTGAATAAAGTCCAACTCGGGCCTGTGAACTACCTTAATGATGGGGGTGGATGTTCTATGTTATTGTCCAATCGACGCTTCGCAAAGCGATAATTTGTGCCGGAACTGTGGATAAACCCGCCAGTACATTTTGTGTAACTTATTGAATTCACAAAGATTTTCCTCTATTCTCAAGGTAGGCATATTGTAAGCAAAGGCACCATGGGATGAGCATCGCAGCCACTGATCCGAGCGAACGGGCCAAGCCCGGAACCGGCGCTAAAACCGGTGCAAGCGTGGGGATTCTGCCCTGTCAGGCCATTCTGGCGTTGTGGCGGGATGGCGAAATAAGCGCCGCCAAACCCTTGATGGAAGGGCAGATTCAGCCATCCAGCCTGGATCTGCGCCTGGGCGAGGTTGCCTATCGCGTGCGCGCGTCGTTCCTGCCTGGTTCCGGCAATAGCATGGCGCAAAAAATCGAACAGTTCACCATGCACGCCGTTGACCTGACCCAGGGCGCGGTGCTGGAGCGGGGCTGCGTCTATATCGTGCCGCTATTGGAGCGGTTGACACTATCCGAGCGCCTGTCAGCCATCGCCAATCCGAAGAGCTCGACCGGCCGGCTGGACGTCTTCACCCGGCTGATCACCGATGGGGCCAGCGAATTCGACCGGGTCGAGGCCGGATATCACGGCCCGCTTTACGCGGAGATCGCCCCGCGCACGTTTTCGATCCTGGCCCGCACGGGGGGCCGGTTGAATCAGTTGCGCCTGCGCCGCGGTGAACATCGCCTGTCTGATGCTGAATTGACCCGGTTGCACGAGCGCACGCCCCTGGTGCATGCCCAGGCGGGGACGGAAAACATCGCCGGTGGCATCGCGCTAACCGTGGATTTACAAGGCGCAGGCGGCACCGGCGCCCTGATCGGCTACAAGGCGCGGCCGCATTCCCCGCTGATCGACATAGACAAAATCGGCCATTACGATCCGGCTGATTTCTGGGAGCCTATTTATGCCGGCACGGGAAGTCACTCCGGTCTTGTCCTAAACCCGGATGATTTCTACATCCTGGCCTCGCGGGAAGCCGTTTCCGTGCCTCCGGACTACGCTGCCGAAATGGTCGCCTATGACACATTGGTCGGCGAATTCCGGGTGCATTATGCCGGGTTCTTCGACCCCGGCTTTGGCTGGGCTGAGGCGGGCGGCACGGGTACCCGTGCCGTGCTGGAAGTGCGTAGCCACGATGTACCTTTCCTGTTGGAACATGGCCAGACAGTGGGCCGCCTGGCCTATGAGCGCCTGACCGCTACCCCAGACCGCATTTATGGCCAGGGCATCGGCTCCAACTATCAAAAGCAGACCCTGGCCCTCGCCAAGCAATTCCACCGGGATCGGAACATTTAGAGCAACCTGTGCTGGTTGATGGAACTCGTTGGAATGGACCGATTATCAGCCGAGAATTGGTTCTAGTTCACACGATTTTCCGGACACTGTATAAGGCGTCGCGAACCAATTGCGGCGCTCCGGTCAGCCCGGCCCGAGAGGCCGCATAGCAGAATTATTCCAGGTGCGCCGTCTTCATATCGGTTCCCTCCAGGCGGGCGCCGGTTAGATTGGCACCTCGGAAAGAGGCGTCGGCCACATCAGCGCCGGAAAGATCGGCGTTATGCAAATTGGCATCGTCCAAACTGGCGCCTGTCAAATCGGCCCCATTCAATTTTGCGGCCGTTAAATTCGCTTCGCGAAAGCGGGCATGGGACAAGCTGCTGCGCCAGGTCCGGTCGATAGAAGCTGCGCTTTCCAGCGGTCCCAGGTTGGCGCCGGTCAAATCAGCGCCGTTCAATGTGGCCCGTTCCAGCCGTACGCCGCGCATGTCGGCCTGCTGCAAATTCGCGCCCCGCAGATCGGCGCCAGACAGATCGGCCATGCTGAGCACACTGGCCGACAGGTTGGCTGATTTGAAGATGGCAGCGGTCAGGACCGCCGCGGCCAGATTGATGTTTTGCAAATCCTTGCCGCCCAAGTCCGCGTTGGAGAGGTCGGCCCGTACCCCGCCATCGTCATAGACCCATCGGCGGTGCGCCGACAAAATTTCGTCCAGGCGTTCGGCGATGGTGGTATCGGGGTTTGGCAGCTTGGCCACCTGTAGCTCTGGCGCCTCCAAGGCTTCAGGGTCGATGATGGCGCCGGCCATCTCTGCGCCGCTTAAATCAGCTTTGTCGAAGGTGACGCCGGTCAGATTTGCGCCACTGAGATTCGCGCCCATCAGTTTGGAGCCGGACAAATCAGCGCCTTCCATCTGCGCCCCAACAAGGAAGCAATTTCGCATGTCGGCGTCAATCAGGCTGACGTTGCGAAGAACCGCATCGGTGAAATCTGTTTGCGCGGCAAAACTGCCCGACATCCTGGCGGAGGTAAAATCGGCGCGAGTGGCAATAGCCGCCGATATTTCTGCATTTCGATGTTCCTGATGGGTTACGCCATTCTCATGCCTGGCCAGCACGCCTTCGCGCATATCAGCGTGAACCAGGATCGCGTCGCTTAAATCGGCGCCGCGCATGCAAGCGCCGCGCAAGTCGCAACGCGTCATATTTGCGCGCCGCAGATTGGCAATCCGAAGGTCCGTGCCGAACAGAGTGGCATTGGTGAAATTGGTCTCCATCAGGATAGCATGTTGCAGGCTGGCGCCGGAGAAATCAGCCATGGACAGGTCAAATCTGGAGAACTCCTGATCGGCCAAATCATAGAACGATAAATTGGCACGGCGACCGCCATTACGCTGTTCCACCATTTTCTTGTGGTCGCGCAGGATATCTACCAGCTGCGTGCGCTCAATTTTCTTTAACTCCGCCATCCTACTCCCCGCAAGACCAGGCGTGCGAAATACTCGCTCATAGTCGTTGGAACGTTCGATCGATATTCTGAGCCATCAGTATAGATGCCAAGGTATTAACCAAATGCTTCCCGCGGGCACTTTATGATCATTTTACTATTTTGCCGATTGAGGGCTTTTCCAGTTCACCCAACACCGTGCCCATCGGCCGCGGTTGCGCAAGCGGGCCGGTTCGTCCAATCTAACGCCCGCGCCAATGCCGGCAAACAATATGAGATGGAATAGACCATGCAGGATTTCGAAACCGAGATTAAGACTGCCGATGGCGCGATGGATGTCTTCGTCTGCCATCCGGATCAGGATGGCCCGCATCCAGCGGTCATAATGTACATGGACGCGCCGGGAATGCGCGAGGAACTGCGTGATATGGCACGGCGCCTAGGGACCGTGGGTTATACCGTACTGCTGCCCAATATGTATTACCGGACGGGCCGGGAGGGTCATTACGGCTATGATCTGTCGCGCATTCGCGATGACGATGAAGAACGGGCCAAGATGTTCGCGGTGATGAACACCCTGACCAATGCCCGGGTGGTCGATGATACCAAAGGCCTATTGGGCTTTATCGATAATTGCGACGCCGCCGCGCCGGGACCGGTGGGCTGCGTCGGTTATTGCATGAGCGGGCAGTTCGTCATGTCCGTGGGGGCGGCTTATCCCGATCGCTTCGATGCCATCGCGTCGTACCACGGCGTCAAAATTATTACCGATCAGGCCGATTCTCCCCATCTTGTGGCCAACCAGATCAAAGGCGAGGTTTATCTGGGTTTTGCCTCGGATGACCCGCATGTGCCGGAAGAGGAACTGGCGGCCATGCCCGGCGCCATGCAGGCGGCCGGTATCAATCATGCCATCGAGATTTATCCCGATACGGAACATGGCTTCGTTTTTCCTCTACGTCCGGTTTACAAAAAGGCTGCCGCGGAACGCCATTGGGAAACCATGCTGGCGCTGTTCGACCGCCGCCTTCGAAGATAGCGCAGGCCGGGCCGGGTCACCCAAAAATGGACTGCCAAGATCCCCTATCAGCCCGACAGGCTCTTAGAGCCTGTCGGGGCTATTCTGAACCATTTGACCGGTTTTCGAGGCCCCGTGGGTAGGCGCGGTTCGCAGGCCGATGTGGGGCATCGGCCAAGAGCCGCAACGCC
>JAJFGG010000095.1 GCA_021776235.1 Alphaproteobacteria bacterium
ATCGCGCTACGCGACGCGCCTACCCGAATGGCTTAGGGTCGCCATCAAGTGACTCACAATAGCCCGGAAGTGCTCTAACGCCGCGATAACGTCATTGTTGAATCGGGTGTCGCTGACGATCCGGTTCTACGTCTTCTCAGCAATCGCCCAAATAATCACACCAACTGGCAGAGCAAGCGACATCCCAACCTGTGTTACGTTCCCCGGAATGACCAAACGCCCCTGGGTCCCCCAAATCGATATAACCGCCCTGGCCCGGCCGGGGGCCGCCGCGCTCGTCGCGATCCTGGCGCTCGATACACTTGCGCGGTCAACCGTGTCCGCGCTCGTGCCGTTGCAGGCCTACGATCTCCTGGGCAGCGCGCAGCAGGTCAGCGTGCTGTATTTCCTGACCGCAGTGACCGGGCTGATGGCCAGCCTCGCCGTGCCCTGGCTGGTGATCCGGCTGCGGCGGCGCTGGATGCTGCGCCTCGGCGCCGCCTGTCTGATCGTCTCCGCCGGTCTGTTCGGGCTCTACGACCTCATCGCCTTCGTGCCGGCCATAGTGCTGCAAATGTTCGGCGCGTCGTCTGTGATGATCTGCACCAACCTGTACGTCATGGAGCACATCCCGCGCCGCGCATTCGGCCGCTTTGAGCCGGTCCGCACCCTGTTCACGGGCGCCGGCTGGATGATTGGCCCGGCGCTAGGCGTCTTTCTGTACGGCAAGGGGGCAACATGGCTGCCCTATGCGGTGAGCGCCGGCTTCGCCGGGGTCGTCATCCTCTATTTCACCTGGCTGCGGGTGCCGCACGCGGCCGGCTCGCTTGCCAACGCGGTGCCGCAGACCAACCCGATCAACTTCGTGCGCCGCTATTTCGCCCAGCCGCGCCTGGCGCTCGCCTGGCTGCTGGCCGTCGGCCGTGCCAGCTGGTGGGGCATGTTCTATGTCTACGCGCCGATCTATGCCGTCGCTAGTGGCCTGGGTGCGGAAACAGGCGGCTACATCGTCTCCGCCGGTGCCTCGGCGCTTTACACGGTGATGCTGTGGGGCTGGCTCGGCCGCAAGATCGGCATCCGCACCCTGCTGATGGGCGGCTACGCGCTGACCGCCATACTGACCCTCTGTATCGGCTTCGCCGCCGGTCAGCCTTGGATCGCCGCCGGCTTCATCGTCGCGGCAGCCCTCGGAATCAGTATTACCGACGGCGCCGGCAACATGCCCTTCCTACGCGCCGTCCACCCGCACGAACGGGCCGAAATGACCGCCGTCTACACGACCTACCGCGACAGCGCGCGCGCCACCATGCCGGCGCTCTACGCGGTGCTGCTGCTGGTGTTTCCCCTGTCAGCGGTGTTCTTCGCCAACGGCATGATCATGCTCGGGTTGGCGGGGTTGGCGCAATATATCCCGCGCCGGTTGGGACGGGATCGGCTGTTGCATTAGGGGCGAGGGGATCAACGCCCGCTTGCCCACGTCCTGCTACGACGGCTTTACTCCCACAACCGCCCGAGATCCTAATCATTGGCTGCCCAGCGTTTATGTCGAAGGTGCGAACCGGCCACGACCGCATTGCCTGGAAGGGATTTGGCGGCGAGGAGCAGCCAACAACCTCTCCTGTGGCGGCTTCACGAAAAATTTTAGTCGCAACATTCATGGGTAGTACGACAAAAGCACGAAACTTCGATGGAGCTGTCAGCAACCTGCTGAGCTTTCGTCAATTCTGGGAGAATTGCCTCGAGGGTTTTGCTGTCGTCAAGACGTTCGCAGCACTCCGCATAACCCAGCAAACTCCAAATGTTATTCGGATGCTGTGAGGGCCGAACGAGCGTGTCGTCCAGACCTAGGTCGGCGCGGTAGACGCTGGCTGCTTCATCAACATGGCCTTGTTCGAGAAACAGCGCGCCCAAGGCATGACGCGGCGGCATCATCCACGACCAGGGTTCTGAATAGTTGAGGCTGTCGTAAAGGTTGACGGCCTCACGCAAGCGCGCGAAGGCAACGTCGTAATTCTCCCGACGGTATTCCAGCTCACCGGCCAACATTGCCTCGGCCACCGCGAGAATGTCTCGGCTATCGTTTTGGAATACGACGCGTTCGGCTGGGAGCGCTGCGACCGCGGCACGCAACAAGCGCTGCTGTTTGAGCGCTTCGTCGACATTTCCCAAAACCGCATGAGCAATGCCTTTGGCGTATTGCCAGAACGCATTTGTCACGCAGAACAATATCGGATCTTCGGGCAGTGGCTCATCGAGAATGGCTTGCCACTTCCCAAACCGAATGAGGACATGCGCTTTCATTCCGTAGAACGCTTCCAAGTGGTTCACTAGGAAAGCATGTCCTGCATGCAAATATTCGGGGCGTACCGTAGCCTGCATCTGGTTCGCGGCGCGCATTGCCGGCTCATATTGGCCAGAAAACAACGCTCCGTAGACTTGAAAATGAAAATTATGAAGAAGATAGATATAGTATATGCCCAGCTCGTTATCCACCGCGATGTATTTGTTGTCGGCCTCCACCGCCTCGACGTTAGACGCGATCACTTTCTCGTATTGGCCGCATAAGATGTAGATATGCGACGGCATGTGAATAAGATGGCCAGCGTCCGGCACAAGCGGGCGTAGCTTGTCCGAGGCCGCGAGCGCGCGCTCGGGCTCTGGGGACATCTCCATGATGTGAATATAGAAATGCAGCAGTCCGGGGTGTTGCACGTCGCCGTTTCGTTCGAGACGCTCTAGCGTGGATTCGATAATCGTGATGGCTTCCGCCGTATCGGTCCCCTCGGCGGGAACGCGGTTTTGCAAGTCCCAAAGCTTCCATGGAGTACGAACCATCAGCGCCTCCGCCGTCAAAGCGCTAACATCGTAGTCCTCCGGGAATTCGCGATACACGCCCCGCATCGCCTCCGCATAGTCGTCATCCCATTGTCCGAGGACATCCTCATTATCGACCGCGCTCGCTTGAAAACGCCGCGCCAGTGCATTGCACAAGGCGTTTTCCACGGCTGTGACACTGCCGGATGCCGCAATTTCGACTGCTTTGCGCGCGTTCTCGAAAGTCGTCGCGATCGCCTGAGGGCGACCTTGCGGCGACATCTTGACCCAAGGAATATTGTAGTAGGGGCCCGTCGCGTAGGCGATGCCCCAATAGCCCATGGCGCAGGTCGGGTCGAGTTCGACGGTCCTATGAAAGCAACGTAGCGCTTCTTTATGGTGGAACGCATAACACCAATTCATGCCACGGTTAAACCAAATTTCGGCTTCATCCGAATTCGTTGAAATGGAACGCGTATAGGCGCCAAGTGAAAAATATGGTTCCATAATCTACTCTCCTGTCGGCACGGACGAAGCTCTACAATACCAACCTATACGCGCGAAACGATGTAGGGGGCGCGTTTTGGGTCCGTTGTTCATGTTACGCAACCTACGTTGCGTTCCCTCCACCATGGCGCAGAGTGTAGCGGCCTGCATCCAGGGAATCCATGCGCGCAATTGACTTCACTGCATGACCGCTTTTTGGCACATTTGTCGCATGTAGGGGCATTCAGCCCATTTCCGCCAAACACCCAACTTCAAGCATTGGCGCGACGCTTGGGGACCGCCGAGATTCACCTAGGACCAACCAAAAGCAGCATTCATGCAAGCCGGTTATTTCAAGGACGGTGCTAATATGATCCAAGCCGGTAGGCTCGACATCACTGGCTGAAAGGGTCTCCTATTCGGGGATTACCAGGGTGGGACCGGTAAGGCATTCCAGCGCTTCGTAGACCGTGTGAAAACGCTCCGCCGAATCCTCATAGGCTGGTGTGCCAGGTTCGGGGTGGGTGATGTCGCCGAGATGAACGACAAAGTCAGGCGCCAGACGATTGAGCTCGCGGACCACATAAGCTGATCGTGCCGCGCCCAATTCTACAGTGTCCACGTCATATCCACCGATCACCGTAGCCTCCGCCTCGGTGACATGGGTATCCGCAATGACGGCAAAGGTGAAAAGATGATCCTCGCATATGTGCTGGGATTTCTCGCTGCTTACTTTTTGTCGTTCAAAATGCGGGATGTCTCTGAAGGCAATAACACTGTCAATGCAAGAATAGAGCAATATTGCCGCCGGTGCCGTTGGGAAGATCGTCCTGTTGTGTCAGCTAACAGCGATCTGCGCATGGCAGCGCATGGCACATCTCGATGGTGCTGGAGCGAAACTGTTGCTTCCGCAATGCCCACGACTTCGAGCCTCTCGTGACGGGTGGGGTATCGGCCCCAGACACTCATTTCGGTTATTCCGGCAGTCCGGCTAGGCGCAATCCCCTCATCAACCGTTCAAAATCCGCGGATCGCGCCAAAAAGGGACGCCGCTCCAATCCTTTCTTAGACATCGCCGTAGTGTCACTTTCGAATTGGCCGAGGTCGCTGTGTCGAAAAGCTTGTTCCGGAAAATCCTGGCCTTGATTGATGGTTTACGCCGAAGACCCGTTTCGGCATGGGCCATTGATGGCATGGAACGTGACAGGAGTGTTATGCTTGGATGACGACGAAATTGGTCACATTGGATTTCAACGACGGCCAGATCATCAAATCGGGGCTGCCGAATGACCGCAAAGAGAACATTCTTCCATCGGTGGCAGGGTTTGACTACTAATTGGCTACGAATTGGGGGCCATCTGGGAAATGTCGGGTAGAATAAGCGCCCACACAGGAGAACAACGCATGTCGGGACCGCTCAGCGGCTATCGGGTCGTAGATTTCACCAACGTGATCGCCGGACCTTACGCGACCATGATTCTTGCCGATCAGGGTGCGGACGTCATCAAGATAGAGGCGCCGCAGCGGCCTGATTTCACGCGCCAGGCCGGCAATGGGCAAAAGGGTATGCGCGCGTCGTTTCTTAACAATAATCGCAACAAACGATCCATAGCGATCGACGTCAAAAGCGATGCGGGCCGCGATGCCCTTAAGAAGCTCGTCGCCACAGCAGACGTGTTCATCCAGAATTTTCGTCCCGGCGTCGTCGAGCGGCTCGGCATCAGCGAGTCCGAACTCCGTGCCATCACACCGGATATCGTCTACGTCTCCATGAGCGGCTGGGGCGAGCGCGGCCCCTTCGCGCACAAGCCTGTCTATGATCCGATTATCCAGGCACTGTCAGGGCTGGCTACCGTACAGGCCGGCTCCGATCAGGAACGGCCCCGTCTGATCCGCACCATCCTGCCCGACAAACTCACGGGCATGACGGCAGCGCAGGCGGTGGTCGCGGCACTCGCGGGACGCGCCAAGAGCGGCGAGGGCCAGCATGTAAAGGTCTCGATGCTCGATTCAATCATCGCCTTCCTATGGTCGTCGGATATGGGCAGTCAAACCTTCGTCGACAACGAAACCAGCGTGCAGCGGGCGGCAACCTTCATCGATTTGATCTATGAAACTCAGACCGACTACATCACCGTCTCGACTATGACGAACGACCAATGGTCGGGCTTCTGCAAGGTGGCCAAGCGTGAACACCTGCTGGAAGATGAGAGATTCAATACGCCGGCCAAGCGCGACGCGAATGCAGACGAACGGCTGAACCTGATTCAGGAAGCGCTACTGGAACGGCCAGCCGAAGAATGGCTGAAGACACTCGACGATGCCGGCGTACCTAGCGCGCCGGTGCTGACGCGGCGGCAGATGATCGACCATCCGCAGGTCCAGGCGAGCGAGATCGTGATCGAGCACGACCACCCGCATGCCGGTAAGTTGCGTCAGGCGCGGCCTGCCGCCCGTTTCGAAGGGACGCCGACGTTGATCCGACATGGCGCCCCGGTGCTGGGCGAGCACACCTACGAACTGCTCGGCGAGCTCGGTTACAGCAAGACCGAGATCGACACGATGGTCGAGTCCGGCGCGCTTCTCGCACACACACCGGAACAGCCTGAAGAGGCGGCGGATTGATGAGCTACCGACTCTACAACCGGCCCGGTTCGGGTGGTTTCGTCGTCGAAGCGGCGCTGGCGTTGGCCGAAACCGACTTCGAACTGGACGAACTGGACTCCAGGGCCGGCACGCCGCTTCCGGAAAGCTTCCGGGACCATAATCCCTGGCGCCAGGTACCGACCCTGATCCTGCCAGACGGGTCGACCATGACCGAAACCGCGGCGATCCTGATCCATTTAGCCAATTGCCATCCCGAAAAGGCGCTCGCGCCGCCGTCGGGCACCTCCGCTCACGCGGCATTTCTGCGGTGGACGGTGTTCGCCAACGTGAATATCTACGAGGCCGTGCTCCGGCTCCCCTACCCCGATCGCTACACGACAGACCCAAATGGGCTTGAAGCCGTCCGCGAGGCGGCGGTCGAGCGCATGGGAAAGGCCCTTTCCGTCCTGGAAGACGCCATCGAGCCAGGGCCGTATCTTCTGGGCGACACGATGAGCTTGGTCGACGTTTATGTCGCCATGCTGTTCACCTGGTACCGCGGCGACAGCGTTTTTCCAAAATTGACTACGTTGAAAGCAGCGGTAAAAAAAATCCCAATCGTCGCGCCGATCTGGCAGCGCCATTTTGGAGACCGTTAGGGGAACTTTTTCAAATTGTGGGAGCCAAGTCCATGTCCGCTCGACCCCCAAAAGCGGCCGGTATATTAGCGAAGCGAAACATAGCGCTATTGACCCATCTCGAGCATCACCGGAACCCGATGCCAGGGGTATCGGCTGCCAGGATGGCGGCGAGTTTACGGGTTGGCGCGGTCATTCGGGCAGTCCAGCCTTGCGTAGGGCCGCGATGCGCGGTTCCAAAAACTCTGTGTTGGCGTGACGCATGATATGGCGAAAAACAGAAATTGATAGATCGGGTCGCGCCCGCCGTGCCGCATCGATGGCTGCCCTGGCTTCACTAAGCCGGTCGAGCCCAACAAGTACCAATGCCAAATTAATCTGAGCTTGGAAGATGTCGGGACGCGCATTCACCGCCCTACGAGCCCATTCCTCGGCTTCATCATATTTTTCAAGGCTGAAGCAACAAGCTGCCCGCATCGCTTGCATGCCCCAGAGCATCGGATCCTGCGGGCTTAGCCGTATGGACATGTCCAGCGCGACAATGCCTTCCCTCGCCCGGCCTTGCCAAAGAAAGGCCGCTCCAAGACCGTGGTAGCCATGCGCGAAGCTCGAATTGAGAGCGACCGACTTTTCCAGTTCGGCGATGGCACGCTCGCCTTGTCCGGTGAGGTGCAGAATGCGGCCAAGCACGTGATGGGCGAAACCATCCTTGTCGTCCAAGGCAACGGCACGCTCGCCGGCGGCGAGCCCTTGATCCAGGACCTCATCATGGGCGATGACATAGCCTTGAAACACTTCGAAGTAACAGACATACGCGATGCCCGCGTGCGGCAGCGCGAAATCCGGATCGCGCGCTATCGCCTTGTCAAACAGTGCCCGCGCCGCCTTGAGATCGTCTTTTGTAACCCTATAGAGATGCCACATGCCGCGCTGACAGAGTTCCCATGCATCCAGGTTTTCCGGCGGCTTACGCCGGGCACGTTCGCGCTCGCGCACTCCAATTTCCGGCTCGACCGCGACAACGATCTGTTCCGTGATTTGGTCTTGCAGGTCGAAAACATCGTCGAGTGTGCCGTCAAATCGATCGGCCCATAGGTGATTGCCGCTGGGCGCATCAATCAACTGTGCCGTTATACGCACGCGGTTTCCTGCCTTACGGACACTGCCTTCAACTACGTATCGCACCCCAAGCTCGCGACCGACATGAGAAATGTCGACGGCCTTACCTTTGTATGTGAATGAAGAGTTTCGGGCGATAACGAAAAGCGAGCTGAAGCGCGAAAGCGCGGTGATCACATCCTCGGCAATGCCGTCAGCGAAGAACTCCTGCTCTGGATCGCCAGACATATTGTCGAACGGCAGCACCGCGATGGACGGCTTGTCAGGAAGTGGAAGTTGTTGATCCGCTCCCGCAGTGTCGCCTGCTGTTACATGTGCATCTGGAGACCAACGCCAAACGCGGATCGGACGATCAATATTTTTTACCTGATGTTCGCCATCGTCGCTGAACGCAACATCGAGCTTGCCACTCACCTGCTCATGAATGTTGCTGGAAATGGCTATGCCGCCACTGTCGGCGATGGCCTGCAAGCGTGCAGCAACATTGATCCCATCTCCGAAGATGTCGTTACCATCTATGACGACTTCACCTATATTGACACCTATTCGGAGCAACATGCGACGCTCATCCGGCACATCGGTATTGCGCTCGACCATGGCACGCTGCACGGCAATCGAACTCTCGACCGCCGCCACGGCGCTTGCATACTCAATCAACAGGCTGTCGCCGGCAGTACCAACCACGCGACCACCATGCTGCTCAATTACAGGGTTCCAAAGCTCAGAGCGGTGCGCCCGCATGGTCGCCAGCGTGCCCTGCTCATCCGCGCCCATAAGACGCGAATAGCCGACAACGTCAGCGGATACGATGGCCGCCAGCCTACGTTGAGTTCCTTCCGACATAGCGCGAGTTTAACGGCAGGCGTTGGGAGAAGCTACGTGGATTGACGAGTACGACCATTTCCGCTTATGGCACTCTTCGAGGGTCACGGCATGAAACCGCGATTTCCGCTTCTCCCTCAACTTCAAGCTAAGTCTGAAAAACCGTGGACCGTCGAGAATGACCCATCTCAAGCATCGCGGGCTTCAAAGTTGGCGCTCGCTGCTAGCTTCTACGCCTACGCCGTGCGCCACCCGCGGCCGCGAAAATGATCTCGTTCCCTCGACGGTGGCACAGTGGTATGATTTCCGCGAACCAGGAGGCTATCTGGGGATTGTCGGCTCATTGGGTTATTGTTAATGACCTTTATGTAAGTGGTGAATTCACAGGTCATGATGGATAGCCCCCGCCCTCTGGGCCGCATCGAGGCGCCGGGCCGGGGCATTGCCTGCATGGTTGGCGGCAGTCTGCTGCTGACCATGAACGATGGCGTGGTGAAATGGGTTTCGGGCGAGTTTGAACTGGGCCAGGTCCTCTTTTCCCGGGGCCTGACGGCCCTAATCATCATCGCGCTGGTGTTGTGCTGGCGCCGGGGTTTCCATATCGTCCAGGCCCGTTATCCGAAATTGCAGTTGATCCGCGCCCTCCTGATAATCGCCAGCACCTTTTTCTTCGTCTCGGCTCTGCGCCTGATGCCGTTGGCGGAGGCCATCGCCATTACCTTCGTCGGACCCATATTCGTCACCGCCATGGCGCCGTCGATCCTTGCCGAGCGCGTGGGCTGGCGCCGCTGGACGGCGGTGCTGGTGGGCTTTGCCGGTGTCCTCGTGATGTTGCAGCCGGGCAGTGATGGCCTGCGTTGGGTCGCCCTGCTGCCCGTCGGGGCGGCCCTGACCGGCGCCTGCGGCGATCTTCTGACCCGCCGCATCTCCCACGGCGAGGCTTCGGGCGTCACCTTGTTCTATTCCACCCTGGGCGTAACCCTGGCCGGCGCGGTCATGGCGCCGTTTGGCTGGCAGCCGCCGGGCCCGGTCGATCTGAGCCTTTTTGCCCTGGCCGGAGCCTTGCTCTGCGGCGCGCATTTTCTGCAAATCGAGACCTTTCGCTTTGCCGAGGCGGCGCTGGTGTCGCCGTTCAAGTATTCCTCGCTGCTCTGGGCCGCGGCCATCGGCTATCTCGTCTGGGGCGACATACCCGATCGTTGGACATTGCTGGGCGCCGCCCTGCTGATCGCCAGCGGCATTTACATATTTCATAGGGAAAGTAGGGGATCTGCTAACCTGCCATCATGGTGAATGCGGTGGACGCTCTAGTTGTGACCACCACAACAACAGGCTTAGACTATGCGCCCCTTGCGCCACACTATTCTGACCCGGATGAGACAAATAGGCAAGATAGGTGCAGCCGAAGCCCTGCGATCGCCGCATCTGATTGAATTCAGCCTGCGGCGTTCGGGTTGGCAAGGAACGCCTTGAAACGATCGGCGACGTCCCTCGGGGACAGCGTCGGTCTGCCGAGGTTATCCATGGAGCCGGGACGAATGCGCACATGAATGAGGTGGGGACCTGGTTTTGCCAACGCTGCCGCGAAGGCCTGTTCGAAGCCACTAGGATCGTCGGCGAGGGCGGCACCGGCATAGCCGCATGATAGGGCGACGCCCGCGAAATCGACGCTTGGCGATACGGTCGGCTGACCTCCTGTCGAATCATGCACGCCATTGTCGAGAATGATGTGGACCAGATTATCCGGAGCCATCGCCCCGATCGTCGCCATGGCGCCAAGCTTCATCAGGGCGGCGCCATCTCCGTCGAGCACGATCACAGGCCGGGTCGTATTCAACGCCACACCCAGACCCATCGGTCCTGCGCAGCCCATGGAGCCGACCTGATAGAGGTGCTGCGGTCGATCGGCGAGGGTGAACAATTCACGCCCGCACTTGCCAGTGCTCGCCACTATTGCCGCACTTTCAGGGACGGCGGCGAGCAAGCGTTGCAAAATTGCGTAGCGGGTCGGCAGCTCCGCCGAGACGGAAAGGTCGGTTCGCGAACCGCCCGGTCGCAGTGTCGGCGCGGTTTCGCTCAAGCCGTCGTCGTGCACGCTGCCCTTTTCCATGATGAAGGCGAAGGGCTGGCGGGTTTCGCTCAGGCTCGACGACATTGCCGCGATCGCCGGGCCGATCTTGTCGGCGGTGGCTGGGAAGGCCATATGCGGAATGCGCAGGGTGTCGAGCAAGGCCGGCGTGATCTGACCCATCAGCTCGTGCTGCGGTTCATCCGCCAGGCCTGGCTGGCCACGCCAGGTGACCACCAGCAAGGTTGGAATTTGAAACGGCGAGTTGAGGGAGGTGAGCGGGTTTACCGCATTGCCGAGACCGGAGTTTTGGCACATCACCACGGTCTGCCGGCCTGCCAGCCAGGCCCCCGCCGCGATGCCGACCGCCTCGCCCTCGCTTGCCGCCCCGACATAGCGGTTGGCCGGATCGTCGATGACCCGATTGATCAAAGGCGTTAGGTAGGAGCAAGGCACGCCGGTATAAAAGTCGAAACCTTCCGCCCTCGCAGGAGCAAGAAAATCGTCGGCATTGATCATGTTTGTATTCCGCTACGTTGACTAAAACTATTCATTAAAATTTCCTGCCGCGACCAGATCCTGTACCGTGTCGATGTCGAGCCAGTGCCCGGTGGTGTATATGACACGGATCGTGTTGCCGTCTTCTATCAACATGTTGATGAGATCGGGCATCTTGAATTGTTGCTGCTCCGGGTTCGACAATAAATCGTCCAACGCGGTTTTGATGATCGGAAATCCCTTCGCCGAAACCTTTAAAAACCCCATCCATTCACCGTGGATATTGGCTTCCTGAATATCATCGCCGAGGCGCTTCAAACTGACGTTCGTGGAAAAGGTATTCCTTGAGTTTGGATGGCTGCAAACAGCCCAATCGGCCTCTCGTCCGGCGTTGCGGCTATTAACCCAATCCGCATCCACGGTGACGACGAAATCTTCTCCCGGTTCTTCCAACAGGGTCAAAATATACTTATTGAAAAGCACATCCCCGTAAGAAACAACCATGTCCGTGCCCAGTCCGCCGTGGGAATCGCCGAGATGGTCAAGGGCATGCTTTAGCGAGACCAGTTCGCCGGTGCTTTCATGGCGGTCATTGTCCACATAGTCCAGGCCCGGCACGTCGACCGCATGCTTCATATAGCCGCGTACGACGACAAGCTTTTTTATGCCCGCCAAATTGTAGGTTTCGGCGATATGGGCTAGCAAGGGCTTGCCACGAATATCGATCATGACCTTGGGTTTGTCCTCGGTGAGCGAGCCCAGCTCCTTGCCTCTGGAGGCGGCAAGGATCACCGCGCAGGGCGCTATTTCCGCCCCTGGCAGGTAGCGCTTTTCAGCTTCCTTGAGCTCTTGCGCACCTTGCAGGCGAAAAACCTCGTCAACACCGGCGACATTGTCTTCGATGGACAGCAGGTTCTGCTCGGTGTGAATTTGCTTGGCCGTGCGTTGCATTGCCGTTATGGACGCGCGCAACAAATGATTGGCCCAAATAACCAATGAGAAGCCGGCATCCTCGAAAACTTCGGTGGCGGTGGCGTAATATTTCGTCGGCACGATGACAACCGGGCAGCGGTCCGCCCATTCTTTCTTGAAGGCCAGCACTTCGTCCGGCACGGCCAGGGCACTATGGATCAAAATCGCATCGGCGCCGGCGCCATGATAGGCCTCGGCCCGCCGGAGAGCCTCACCAAGGCCCCAGCCGGCGATAAAAGCCTCCACCCGCGCGACAATGCTGAAATCATCATCAAGCTGAGCATCCTTGCCGGCCTTGATCTTGCCGCGAAATTCGTTGATGTCGGCCAGCGGCTGCGTGTCGCCAGAAATAAAACTGTTGGTTTTCGGAAAAATCTTGTCTTCGATACAAACGGCGGCAATACCGCGCTGCTCCAGCTTGTGGATCAACCGGCGAAAATTATTGAAGCTGCCATAGCCGGTATCGCCGTCCAGCATGATCGGCACGCTGGTAGCATCCGACATGAATTCCAATGTTTCCAGGACCTGCGTCCAAGAGGTCTCGTTGTTGTCGCGCACGCCGTATTGCGCCGAAATTGTCAGGCCGCTGCCCCAGATACCCTTGAAGCCGGCTTCCTCGACGATCTTGGCGCTCAATCCGTTATGCGCCTCACAAATAAATTCAAGCTCTCCCGAGGTTAAGAGACCGCGAAAGGCAGTGGTCTTTTTCATCATGTTCCCGTTCTGTTTAAGCTGCTTGTTTGATCCGTCGGATTTGATGCCCTTGCCGCTAGATCGTCGATGCCCATCGCTTCCAGCGTCGCCTTGACGGCAGCCACCGCCGCCTGCATTTCCGACGCACCCAGGGCGCCGATACAGCCGATTCGGAAGCTGTCCGCGAGGGCGAGCTTGCCCGGATAGATGACGAAGCCACGGGCGCTCAAATCGTCATAGAAGCGGGTGAATTCGAAGCAGGGATGGGCTGGCATCAGGAAGGTGACGATGATTGGCGCCTGGACGCCATCGGCGAGCAAGGTTTCAAAACCGAGTTCCCGCATGCCCTGGACAAGAATGTCACGATTGGCGCTATAGCGGCGATGACGCGCCGCCACGCCGCCTTCCTCCCTGTGTTCCTGCAAGGCTTGGTCGAACGCCGCCAATACATGGGTCGGCGGCGTGAAGCGCCACTGCCCATTGGCTTCGAGCCCGCGCCATTGCTCGTAAAGGTCCAGGGCCAACGAATGGGCATTGCCCCCGGCCAACTCCAGCCATTGCCTGGCGATCAGCGCGAAGGCCATGCCCGGCACGCCTTCGAAGCACTTGTTGGAAGAGGCGATCAGGGCATCGAAGGGTACGCTGGCGCCATCAATGGGAATGGCGCCAAAGGCGCTCATCCCATCAATGATCAGGCGGCGTTTATGCGCCTTCGTGACCCGGCCAATCGTCACCATGTCGTTCAAAATGCCGGTGGTGGTTTCGCAATGCACGACAATGACATGCTCGAGGCTGGGATCCTCACGCAAAGCAGCGTCCAGCGCCGTTGGATCGACCTGTTGATCTTCCGGCCAACTCAGCGCCGTGACCTCGCGGCCGATCCGCTCCAGTATGGTGACGATCCGCCTACCATAGGCGCCGTTTTCCAGAACCAGCGTTCGTTGTCCGGGCGCGATCAGTGTGCCCAGGGTCGCCTCAACGCCAAAAGTGCCACTGCCCTGCACCGGCACCGCCACATGACTATTCTCAACACCGGCGATGGCCAGCAACCGATCCTGGATGCGCCTGGTGATGGCAATGAATTCCGCGTCCCTGGAGCCCCAGTCGCGCAGCATCGCCCGCTTGGTCGCAAGCGACGTCGTCAACGGGCCGGGGGTCAGGAGATATTTATCGTTGCCGCTATCGTTCATGATCAACCGCACAGCGATTGTCGGATCGAGCATCCATATTCAATACCTCCCAAAAGGTTTGTGTTTTTCGGTTCGATATCGTGGCCTGTTCGCGTGGATCGAACCGACATTTGAAAGTCAGCAAAGTTTCGCCATGACTATTAGTCACGGCATCGACAGAAACATCGATGTATCTACGGCAATGGTCGCAGAAGATGTGAAGACCATTGTCGTTGACGGCGGGATTGATGGCGTGGTTGGCGATAGTTTGGGCTAATTTTTTTACCACTAAGTCAGGGTAATAATGCCCATGGCTCATCCAGCCAACTTTAAGCGGGCGATGGTCAAAATAACGACACCGCCAGAAACGCTCAGCAATCTCAAATTGAATTTTTCGCAACCAATTGAAATACTATCAGCTGTGAAATTTCAGGTTACAATTACGTCGACCGCGATCCTATCCGATTTCCATAAACTTAGAAACCTTAATCCCGATACTGGCGGTCCGACAGCCGAATATTGGCAATTTTACTATGTTCGCAAGCCCACCGAGCGGCGGATTCTATTGAATTTCTATTCCACAACGGCTTCTTTTCTTCGCCGCCGTGGCGGATGGTGTACGACCACGCCGCCTGGCCCGAGCCGCGTGTTGGCAAGGGTCCGTTCATCATGGTTCATGCGCCAGCTCAGCATTTTTTGCGCATATTCAAGCACCAACCCGTGATGGGCGGGATCGTCGGCGAGATTATGAAACTCGTAGGGATCGCTCTCCAGGTCGAAAAACAGTGACGGCAGGCCGGTGAAATGGACGTATTTGTAGCGCCTGTCCCAGAGCAGGCTGGCGCTGCACTGATCGGGCGTTAGGCCCAGCGTCCGGCCGCCGTCAAGCCCTGGAAAATGGCGAAAATCGAATGCCGCATGTGCCTCCGCGCGCCAGTCCTCAACCTTCACGCCGTGACAAAAGGGCAGCAGCGAGGCGCCGTCACAGGCGGCGGGGACCTTAAGACCAAGCCACTCCAGGATCGTCGGCATGAGGTCGACATTCTCGCTGAAGGCGTCGATGGCCATGCCGCGCGCCTGGTCGGAGGCCGCTCGCGGGTCGCGGATGATCAGAGGGATATGGTAGGTCTGTTGGTAGTAGCTGAACTTCGACATCATCCAATGGTCGCCCAGCTGCTCGCCATGGTCGGAGGTAAAAACGATCAGGGTCCGCTCCCAGGCGCCAGTCTCTTTTAGATGTGCGATCAGGCGTCCGATTTGGTCATCGATCTCTGTCATCATGGCATAGTAGGTTGCCCTGATCTGGCGTATTTCATCCTCCCCGATTTCAAGGTAGTCCTTCAGCGAGGCGCCATGGGTATAGGCTGCGTCCAGTTGGTTCGAGAGATAAAAGCGGGTCCATGGATGCTGCCTGGCTTCTTCCTCCGCGCTGCCATGGCGTACAGGCAGCGGCACCGCCGTCGGATCATAGAGAGCATGATAGGGTTCGGGCACGATATAAGGGGGATGCGGCGCGTGATAGGAGATGTGGGCGAACCAGGGTGTCGAGGGGCGGTCCGAGATATAGGCCAACGCCTCATCGGTCAAAAAGGCCGCGCCGCTGTCTTCCGCCCGGTACCAGGTCGGCGCGAAGGTGCGGCCCCGGCTTGGATCGATACCCTCCCAATTGGGCCGAAAAAGCGAGCGTGGATCGTCATCGACCTGATATCCCCGCTGCCGTAACGCATTTTTCCACGCCTGGTAGTCGGCGTCCATGCGGACCACCGGCGTCATCCCCGGCAGCAATCCGGCCCGCGTCTTGAGTTCGGGATCGTTCGGGTCGCGGCCGCGCGGATCGGCGGCGATATCGGTATAGCCGAACAGGGCCGGATCATGGCCGCCCTTGCGGGCCTCGAGCGCGATATTGGCATGGCGGTCGTCCAGCGGCGTGCCGTTCGTCACCGTGCGGTGATTATGCTGATAGAGGCCCGTGTACAGGCTGGCGCGGGCCGGCCCACAGGGCGTGGCCTGGGAATAGTGGTGGCGGAACAAGGTGCCCATTCCCGCCAGCGCGTCCAGATGCGGTGTCTTCACGACCGGATGGCCGAGGGCAGAGAGACATTCGCCCCGCCACTGATCCGCCGTGATGAAAAGCACATTTTCCGTCGTCTTTGTCATGCTGACACCACGTTGGAAGTTTAAGGCAGACCGGTTTGTTGTCTGATTTCGGCCGCCGCCGGGTCAAGGTAGGTATATTCAACCTCTTCGAAGTCACCGTAAAGGATCCGCAGATATTCGCTCGGCTTATTCGGGCAGCTAAACTTTTCACCTTCGAAGCTGATTGTCGAAGTCGGCAGCACGATCTCTTGCGGCACGCCATAGCCACCCTGCTCCGTGGCCGGCATGGCGCCCTTGTAACTTTGCCTCTCCAGCACTGCCTCGCCATGGCTTGTCGCCCGGCGGTATACGGCGATATCAACCCGAATTTCGCCGCGTAGGCGATTGCGTTCCCACTGGAAGGGCCATGCTTTTGGCGCATCGAATGAAATCGCGGCAAGGCTTTTTTGCTCGAAAAGATCGACGTAGTAACCATCCCGCGCGCAGCGTTCGACGAGCCCGGACGCCAACCTATCCCACGTCAAATCACCATCGAGCAGAACCGATATGTCGATATCGTCCTCCCAGTCCAGCAGCGCGCCATTCTCTCGCACGGCGCCAAGCAGGCTGCCACCCTCCAACCAGTGCACGGCCCCCATATCGCTCAGGCAGGCGGCTACATAATGGCTGATATCCCGCATGTGCTCGCGGCAGCAGGGCGCGGTGTTGAGGCCGAGACGGTTGACGTAAAAGTTGAAGGGACAGGGCGGCGTGTTTTTGCCACAGCCTCTCCAGCTGATGGCGCCCTCCGACAGCACCAGCTCACGAATGCCGTGGCGCCCGCGGAACGCCTTTAGATCCCCTTTCGCCTGGATCTCCAAGACCGAACGGTCGGGAAGGTTCAAGGGATGGAATTGCCGCCGCCGGCGCGCCCAATGTTGACGGAGAAACCACGATAATTCGATCGCCATAGCCGCCGCCAGCATCGCCTGAAGCTTGCTGTTTGGCACCAGCCAGCCGGCGATAAGAGCTGGGCCGAGCAGCCACAAGCCAGCGTACTCGGCATGCCTGGCCAGAAACTCTACCAACCCGTTGGCTGGCCGAAACGCCATCGCGGGGGCCGCGACGATGAAAAACAACACAACGATGAAGCCGGTCGAGATGGCTAGGCTGGTAAGTCTGATCAGATCGGAGCTGTTCGGCGACAGCGATACCCACGCGACCGCGAGAACCGCCAGAAGCCCCGTGGTCAGGACGTCCCGCAGGCTGGGCGGAAGCCAGTTCCTTGGAAAGCGCATGAGGCGGACGAAAGATAGATATGCCGCCGCGTAAAGGCCGGCTGCAACTAGCCCGGCGAATGTCACGGTGACCGATGAAGCGTCAAAACTGGTCATGAGTCTTGTGCCGCGCCTTTGTCGTTGTCGCCTTTGACTACTGTGGCGGCGCGGCGTTTAGCTGTCATCGAAACGATACGCGGTAGGATCTCGGTTTCGGCGCGGGCGACATCGGCGGCGAAATCGATCTCGATCCAAGGCAGCCCGGTAATGTCCTCGAAAGCGAAAGTGCCCCTTGGCGCGGTCAACAGCACATCGCGGATCGCCTCCTCATAGGGCTCGTGACGGCGGCCTTGGTCCAGATAGAGCGCGGTCTGGGCGATAATCAACTGGGCCATATCGCTGGATAATTTGAACATGCCCACGGATTCACCGCAGTAATCGAACCCGGTGCTCAGCCATTTGCGGAATTCGACGATCTCGCCATCCCGGACACATATCTTGACGGGCTCATCGCCCGGCTCGAAGTCGCAGTCGAGGAGCAAACAGTTCCTGTGGGGCGAGTTAATCAGACGCGCCAGCAACTCTTCGTCATAGAGAATATCGGCATCCATGAGCAGCACCGCTCCGCCGCAACGCAATTCGTCGCGCACTGTCCATAAGGTGACGATATTGCCTTCGCGATAATCCTCGTTGAATACGGTCCGCACGAAATCCTGGGCACCCAGGGCCGCGATCTCCCGCTCGATATCCTGGTGGTTGTAACCGACGCCGAGCACCAACTCATCAATGCCCTGTTGTCGGAGAATTTCGAGATGATACTCCAGCAACGATTTACCACCGAAGCGCAACAGAACTTTCGGTGGAGGTTCCGCGATATTGGATCCGAGCCGGGCGCCGATACCGGCCGCCAACATGACTGCTTTCATTTGAAATTATTTTCCTCTGGCTATCTGGCGCCGCGATACTAACCAGTTTGTCCGCTATTCCCAAATTTGCGCGGCGCAGGCTTGCCGAAATAGCCATTGCTGCTACTGACCAACTAGCTGGTCGGCACCGCATGGACCAAATACGCGCTGATCTCGAAAGAGAAGGCAGAACATTTTCTCGCGCTACTGGGTACGCCAGTGTTAAGGAATGCGTTGAAGGATTGGCTCAGCGGATTGTTGCGACGTGCGCGCGGCGGGGAGCAAACGGTGTTAGGTTCAATTCCGCTCTACATCGGATATCGAGCATCCACCATTGAACCCAGGACCGTCGCAAGTGATCCATAGCAGGCGTTGAGATGCCGTGTTCACCATTTCCCGAAATTCGGGCAATTTGGTGAGACAAGCCGGACTGCGTGCTGGATGACCTCGGGCGCAAAACGATGACGTTTGACGGAAACAGGGGCCATACGCCGAAGCTACTTGCCCCTTCCCAATCCGGCCACCGACATAAAGCGTCAATGTCTTGCCGCGATCAACAACCTAGCGCGCGGTGGCGCCGCCGCCGCGTTCGCCTGCGCAAACAGCAATCGGAGACCGTGTGTCTCCATGTTTGAATTATCTCACGATCCGCCGAACGGGCCGTTTCAGTCCGAGGTTTTCGCGCAGCGTGCGGCCTTCGTACTCTCGGCGAAAAAGGCCGCGGCGCTGCAACTCGGGCACCACGAGGCGGGCGAAGCGCTCAAGGCCGGTGGGAACCACCGGCGCGGCAATCATGAATCCGTCACAGCCCTTGTCACGATACCAGGCCTCCATGACGTCGGCGACCTGTATG
>JAJFGG010000096.1 GCA_021776235.1 Alphaproteobacteria bacterium
CCACGACATCATATGATTGGGGCGGCCGGGTGGGGGAGTGGGAGGCCCGGCAACTTCGAGGATGCATCTACGTCCGCCCCAACAGATTATTGGCGATGATGTTGCGTTGGATCTGGTTGGTGCCTTCGACGATCTGCAGCACCTTGGCGTCGCGGAAATAGCGGTTGATGGGATAGTCGTTGGAGATGCCGGCGGCGCCGAACAGCTGTACCGCGTCCGTGGCCACGGCCATGGCCGTGTCCGTGGCCTGGGCCTTGGCGATGGCCGCGGCCTGGGACAGCTCCGCCCCTTCGATGCCGCCGTCCACCATGGCGGCGGCGCGATAGACCAGATTGCGTGCCGCCTCGATCTGAATGGCCATGTCGGCCAGCATCCAGCGCACGCCCTGGAAATCGATCACCGGCTGGCCAAAGGCGGCCCGCTGGCGGACGAATTCGATGGCCAGCTCCATGGCCCCCTGGGCCAGGCCGACGCCGCGGGCGCCGATGATCGGCCGGGTCCGGTTGAAGGCCTCCATCACCGTCCTGAAGCCCAGGCCCTCGGCGCCCAGGCGGTTCTCATCGCTGACGAAAACATCGTCCAAAAACAGCGGGCAGGAGGGCACGCCGCGCGCGCCCATCTTGTTTTCCGGCGGCCCGATGGTAAAGCCCGGGCTATCCCGATCGACGATGAACAGGTTGATGGCGCCGCGCCGGGCCGCGGCCACGGCCTGGCCTTCATCGACGATCTTGGCCGCCACCAGGACGAAATCGGACTGGGCCGAATTGGTGCACCAGATCTTGGCGCCGTTCAGGCGATAGCCCCCCGCAACTCTCTCGGCCCGGGTGCGGATGCCGCTGACGTCCGAGCCGCTTTGCGCCTCGGTGGTGGAAAAGGCGGCGCGTAGTTCGCCGCCGGCCAGGCCGGGCAACAGGCGCGTCTTCTGGGGCCCGTCGCCGCCCGCCAGGATGGCGCTGAAAGGGGTCCATTGCACCACCAGCAGATAGGCGGTGTTGTAACAGACCCGGCACAATTCCTCGACCGCCACGCAGGCCGACAGCATGCTGCCGGAGCCGCCGTATTCACGGGGGAAGGGCAGGGTGAACAGGCCCAGGTCCCGCAACAGATCGAACATATCCTGGGGATAGGCGCCTGCTGCGTCGATGGCGGCGGCCCGGGGCGCCACCTTTTCCTCGGCCACGCGGCGGATCGCGTCTTGAACCTCGCGCTGTTCCTCGGGCAATGCAAACAACATGGATACACCTGTCGAAGTGACACTACAGTCTTCAAGCATACGCGGTTTGGTCGATCGCGAAAATAGTCATCCAAGGCCGCGACTGCGGCCCGGCGCCCCTGCGCCGCCCTTGTGGAGCCCGTGCGCCTTCGGCGCATTGGCGTGAACGACAAGCCGTAGAGTTGTTTCGATAAAGTCGAAACGGCTCTACGGTAAAAAGCCGGAGCGCAAACAGGGCTCCGGGGCCTGGGCGCGCTGGGAGAGGGCCCGTTCCAGGGCCTGGATCAGCCGGGGCCGGGTCTCCCGCGGTTCGATGATATCGTCGATCTTGACCTGCTCGGCGGCCGGGAAGGCGCCGCACAGGGCGCCCAGTTCCGCTTCCAGGCGGGCCTGTTCGGCGGCCGGGTCGTCGGCCGCCTGCAGCACCCCGCGATAGGCGGCCTGGATGCCGCTGTCCAGGGGAATGGCGTTGAAATCGGCGCTGGGCCAGGCCAGGGCCGTGGACTGCCCCGCCCCCAGCCCGCCCATGGCGGCGGCGCCATAGCCGAAGCCCTTGTGCACGGTCAGGCACAACAGGGGCACCCGGGCAAAGGCGAATGAGTGCGCGATGGCCATGCCGGCGCGCAGGGCGCCTTCCTTCTCGGACTGCGGGCCGGTCATGACGCCGGGGGTATCCATCAGAAAGACGATAGGCAGGTGAAAGGCATTGCACAGATCCATGAAATGGCGGTGCTTGGCGCCGGCGGCCGCCGTGATGGCGCCGGCCATGACCTTGGGCTGGTTGGCGATGACGCCGACGGCGTGGCCGTTCAGGCGGGCCAGGCCGGTGATCATCATCTTGGCGTAATCGGGCTTGATGGGGAAAAAGCTGCCCCGGTCCACGACCCGGTCGACGATCTTCATCATGTCATAGGGCCGGCGCCGGTTGGCGGGCAGGATGGCGGCCAGATCGTCGTCGCGGCGCTCCGGGCTGTCTTCGGGCGCCATGTATGGCGGATATTGATAGGCGCTGGTGGGCATATAGGAAAGATAGCGGCGCAGCTGGGCAATGGCGTCGCGGTCGTCCGTGGCCGGGTTGTCGCCGACGCCCGAGATGCGGCAATGCAGATCGGCGCCGCCAAGTTCCTCTTTGCTGACATCCTCGCCGGTGGCGACCTTGACCAGGGGCGGCCCGCCGGCGGCCAGCATGGCGGTGCCTTCGACCATGACGATGAATTCCATCATCGACGCCAGCAAAGAGCTGTCCCCCGCGGTGGGGCCCATGACGCCCGCCACCTGGGGCGTGATGCCGGACAGCCGGGCCACCGCCATGAAATGGTGCATGGGCGCCAGGCCCTCGCCGATGTATTCATCGGTCCGCGCGCCGGCGCCGTCGAACAGCCAGACGATGGGCAGCTTGTCGCGCTGGGCCAGTTCGATCATGCGGTTTTTCTTGTTGAAATTGTTGATGCCCAAAGAACCGCCCAGCACCGTGAAGTCCTCGGCGATCACGCCTGCCGGCCGGCCCTCGATTTTGCCGAAGCCGGTGACCACGCCGTCGGCCGGGGTGTGCTTGTCCGGAATGGTGGTGACCGGGGTGTGCACATGGCTGGCCAGCTGGCCAATTTCCTCGAAGCTGTCCCCGTCGAACAGCAGATCGACCCGCTGCCGCGCCGTCAGCTTGCCCTGGTTATGCTGGCGCGCCACCCGTTCGGCGCCGCCCAGTTCCAGGCTGGCGGCCCGGCGTTGCCGCAGTTCATCGATCAGATCCTTCATACGCTCCCACCCACGCTTACTTTTTATGCCTTCCGCCCATGGTGCCCGCCCGACCGGCCGGAGGCAAGGCTAACGAAAGGATGCCGTCCGGGGGCGCCCTGGGGTACCATGCGTTGCGATACGGCGGAGCGTACAGCGGTGGCGACGATGCAGCAGGATTTACCGGAACGGGTCGGCGTGGCCATTGTGGGGGCCGGGCCGGTGGGGCTCATGGCGGCCAATCTGCTGGGCACCTATGGCGTCCGCTGCCTGCTCATCGAGCGCAACGGCGCCACCATGGACATCCCCAGGGCCATCGCCCTGGATGACGAGGGTGCGCGCACCCTGCAGGCGGCCGGTCTGGACCGGGACTTCATGGCGGGAACGGTGCCGGCGGGCGGAGCGCGGTACTACGACCACCAGGGCCGGGCCTTTGCCGAAGTGGGCGCGCCGGCGCCGGAATTCGGCTTCCCCAGGCGCAATTATTTCTTTCAGCCGGAGCTGGAGCGGGCCCTGGCCCAGGGCCTGCAGCGGTTCGATCATGTCAAACTGGCGTTCGGCACAGAGCTGGCGGATTTCAGCGCCGACGATGACGGCGTGAGCCTGAACCTGGCGGGCGGCGGCCGGGTCCGGGCTGACTACCTGCTGGCCGCCGACGGCGCCCGCAGCGCCATCCGCCAGGCCCTGGGGATCGAAATGCAGGGCGATACCTATCCCCAGGACTGGCTGATCGTCGATACCGAGAACGACCCGGATCAAGAGCCCGTGTCGAAGTTCCATTGCCGCAGCGACCGGCCCTTTGTCTCGATCCCCGCGCCCCGGGGCGGGCGGCGCTATGAATTCCAGCTGCAGCCGGGGGAACTGCCCGCCGATATGGTGGCGCCGGACCGGGTGCGGGCCTTTCTGGCGCCCTGGCGCAGCCTGGGGGACAGGGACCTGACCCGGATCGCCGTCTATACCTTCGAGGCGCGGATCGCGGCGCGGTTCTCCGACGGCCGGGTCTTCCTGGCCGGCGACGCGGCCCACCTGACGCCGCCCTTCGCCGGCCAGGGGATGAATTCCGGCCTGCGCGATGCCCATAACCTGGCCTGGAAACTGGCCGCGGTGCTGGGCGGCCAGGCCGGCCCGGCCTTGCTGGACAGCTATGACCGGGAGCGCCGGGGCCCGGCCTGGGCCATGGTGCAGCTGGCCGTCGCCATGGGCGAAATCATCATGCCTCAGGCCCGGGAGGATATTGCCTTCCGCCAGGGCATCCTGCGCCAGTTCGAACGCTTTCCCCAGGCCCGGGATTTCATCGTCAACATGAAGTTCAAGCCGCGCCCGCGCTATGAGGTGGGCGCCTTCGTGGATCTGCACGGGCAAAGCTTTGCCGGCTCCCTGGTCGGCGCCATGTTGCCCCAGGTGGAGCTGGAGCCGGACAACAGCGATCATCCGCGTCTGGATGACGCCCTGGGTTGCGGTTTTGCCCTGCTGGCCCAGGCGCCGGATACGGCCGAATTCCTGGCCCGGGAAGGCGGGAGCCTGTGGCCTGAATTGACGCCGGCAAAGGTTTTCTTGAGCAAATGGGCCGGCGCCGTGCCGGACGGTGTTACACGGCTGACGCCCAGGCCGGGCCCGGCCCTGGTGGCGACCCGGGCGCATCGGGACCAGATCCTGCTGCTGCGGCCCGACCGCTATGTGGCGGCGGCGTTCTGGCCCGGGGACGCCTCGGCCGCCGTGGCCGCCTTCCGGGCTGAGCTTTCGGCCTGCCATGGCGCCGCATGAGAACCGGCTTCAGTCACTATCCTGTGAATACGGCCGCACAGCCCGCAACCTTGCGCCATAGGTAATCCGGATTACATTAGTCCCATAGACTGGGGCTCACCCGGCGAATGTCGGTTAAACAAGCGAATACCGGGAGGGATCTCCATGCGCTATTTGATATGTATCGCCCTGGCACTATTGGGCTTCAGCGGCCTTGCCATGGCCAGGCCGCACAGTTGTGACAAGCAAGTGATGGCGAAGCTCACGCAGTTGGGGGTTGCGGCGTCACAGATCAAGACAAAATCCTTTATTGAGGTCAGGGATGGCAGCATCGGCGCTCGCTTGATCGGTTATGAAGCCTGGATCGAGCTTGACCACTGCCGAGGCAACGTGGTGCTGAATATGAGCCCGGAATGTTCGATCCAGCAGGCCTATACCAAGGGCACCTGCAAAATCGAGGGCCTAAAAAGCTACCGCTGAAACGCCGCTCCCGCTCCCGTTCCCGTCCGCGTTCGATCGCAACGGGTCTTGACGCGAACTGGCACAGAGCCTCTCTGTTGCCCCAGCCTTGCCTTGCGGAAGATTCGAACTATGTAGAGCCGTTACAGGCTATTCTGGGGACTATCGGTTAATCAGGCGAATGCCAGGAGGGATCACGAATGCGGTTGTTGCTACTTATCGCCCTCGCACTATTGGGCTTCGGCGGCCCCGCCCTGGCCGCGCCGCACCGTTGCGACGAGCAGGCGAAAGCGAAGATCGCGCAATTGGGTGTGGCAGTCTCGCAAATCAGGAAACTTTCCTTTGTCGATGTCAGAGGGGATGACCGTGCCAGACGATTGCAGGGTTATGAAGCCTGGGTCGGTCTGGAACAGTGCCAGGGCAGCGTGGTGATAAATATGTCCCTGCAATGTGATGTCCGAGATGCCTATACCCGGGGCGCCTGCAAATTTGAGGGCCTGAAAAGCTACCGCTGAAACGCCAGGCCCTTCTGCGTCCGACTTTGCATGGCCCCTTGCCATGCTCTCAAATGGGAACTAATACCACATTGCGCTGATAGGGACCCATATAGATCGTCTCCGCGCGCCCTCGGGTAGGAGAGAAGGGGCAGGCGATGTGGGACATCGTCAAGCCTTCTCGACACCATCCGAGGGCGCGCGGAGGCGACCAAATAGGCGCATTTCGGAAGCTTTCGGATGGCGTCGCGCACGCCTGACGATGCCCCGCATCGCTGCGGCGCACGCTCCTACCCGAAAGCTCCCGAAATGCGTCTCTATGGGTTCCTATCAGCGCAATGTGGTATAATTCTTAGTTCCTATGGGATCACCCAGGACACCAGGGGATGGCACGGCGATGTATACGGCAACGACGCGGGATATTACGGTGCGGGTGCAGCCGCAATTCCTGGCCGAACAGTCGGACCCGGCGACGGACCAGTATTTCTGGCTGTATTCCATCACCATCGAAAACGGCGGCGACGAGACGGTGCAGTTGTTGAACCGGCATTGGATCATCACCAATGCCCTGGGTCATGTAGAGGAAGTGCAGGGCCCCGGCGTGGTTGGCGAACAGCCCATACTGGCGCCCGGCGAAAGCTTTGAATACACCTCCGGCTGTCCCCTGAAGACCCCGTCGGGCATCATGGCCGGCACTTACGAAATGGCCGCCGGCGACGGCCCCCTGTTCGACATCGAGATCCCGGCCTTTTCCCTGGACAGTCCCTATCAGCCGCGGCAGATGAATTAGCTTTTTTCGCTCACGCTGGTGCGCGAAGCGCCGGGCCGTGGCCGCCGCCAATAAAGGGACACCCATTAAAGGGACACAATACTTATCTCGGCGTCATCGTAGTACGAATTCGCCAAAACGTTATGTGAGATAAGTATAGTGTCCCTTTAATGGCGGCAACGCCCGTGTGGTTTTCAGCAAACCGTTAATCCGGCTTGACCGTCTGGATGGCTTCGAAGCCTTCGAACTTGGGCGGGCCCAGATACAGGCTTTGCCGCGCCCCGCCGTCCCGGGCGGCATTGGCGTGGGCCTGGCGGAAGGCGTCCGATTTGGTCCAGGCCTCGAAATCGCCATGGCTTTGCCAACAGGTGTGCGAGGCATAGAGGGTGTGGTCCTCGGCCTCCGGGCCCCGCAAAAGATGGAATTCCATGAAGCCGGGGACCTTTCCCAGGTGGGTTTCCCGCTCGGCCCAGAGGCGTTCGAAATCCCCTTCGGCGCCTTTGGCCACGCGAAACCGGTTCATGGCGATATACATGGCGGGCGCGTTACCAGGCGACGGGCAGGGTGGCCAGGCCGCGCAGGGTAAAGGTCAGGCGCCAGTCCGGGTCGTCCGAGTTGGCCAGGCGCAGGTTCGGCAGGCGCTGGATCAGGGTGGTAAAGGCGATCTCGGCCTCGATCCGGGCCAGGGGCGCACCGATGCAATGGTGGATGCCGCCGCCGAACGAGGTCGGGCGCACGTCCTCCCGGTCGATCTTGAAGGTCTCCGGATCCTCATAGCGTTCGGGATCCCGGTTGGCGGCGCCCAGCAGGTTCAATATGGGCTCGCCGGCCGGCACGGTGACGCCGCCTATCTCCACGTCCTCCATGGCCACCCGGCCGGTCATCTGGACCGAGCTGTCAAAACGCAGCATCTCTTCCACCGCGCCGCTGACCAGGGAGGGGTCGGCCTTCAGCTTTTCCCACTCTTCGGGATAGGTCAGCAGGGCCAGCAGGCCATTGCCCAACAGGTTCACCGTGGTTTCGTGCCCGGCTCCGAACAGCAGCATGATGTTGGCGGTCAGTTCCTCATCGCTCAACTTGTCGCCGCTCTCCGCCGCCTGCAGCAGCTCGGTGGTGATGTCGTCGCCGGGTTCCCGGCGCCGGCGTTCGAACAGGCTCCTGAAATAGGCCGCCTGTTCCAGATGGCCCTTGGTGATCTCCGCCAGTTCATCCGGGGTCATGGGCGTGGGATCGATCAGCCGGCCGGCCGTTCGCGAGCCCTCGAAGAACTGTTGCCGTTCGTCCAGGGGAATCCCCAGCATGTCGCAGATGACGTGCACGGGCAGGGGATGGGCGAAATCGGGGATGAAATCCATCTCGCCATGCGCCTGGCCATCCGCCTGGATCTTGTCCAGGCTGTCATCGACCAGTTGCTGAATACGGGGCCGCAGGGCCTTCAGATGCCGGGGCGTGAAGGCACGCGCCACCAGGCCGCGCAGGCGGCCGTGATCGGGCGGATCCATGACCAGCATCCAGTGCCGCATGGCGGCATAGACCGGCTCTTTCCAGATGTCCGGGCCATGCACTTTCTCGGTGCGGGCAACGTAGCCTTTGCCAAAGCGCTTGTCGCGCAGGATCTCGGTCACGTCTTCGTAGCGCGAGGCCACCCAGAAACCCATATCGGTCCGGTGAATGGGGGCCGTTGCCCGCAGCTGACGGAAGGCGGGATAGGGATTGCGCAGAAAATCCGGTGAAAAGGGATTGAATATTGGCGCCTCGGGGGCGTCGGCTGGTTGTTCACTCATGCTATCTCTACCTGGCTTCAGTCCAATTCATTGATCTTCTAGCCGTCCATGACGGCAACGTCCTGTCCTTCGCTCACGGCATCGCCTTCCTGGACCAGAATTTCTTTCAGGGTGCCGCCCGAGGGGGCCACCACGGGAATTTCCATCTTCATGGATTCCAATACGATAATTGTGTCTTCTTCCTCCAGGGCATCGCCAATACTGGCTGTGATGGCCCAAACCTTGCCGGTGATCTCTGACTGAACGCGAATATCCGCCACAAAATGTCTCCCTTGAATGTGCGGGCCGATCCTAACCGCAGCGGTGAAAAAGGCAATGCGCCTTGGGGTTTTTTCGAGGCGGCGGGCCGCCTAAAGATTTTCGCCCAAATAGGGCAGGCAGCCGCTGTCCGCCAGCCCTGTGTCTACCGCCTGGCGGTCATCCGCACCCAGGTCCTGGTAACGTTGACGCAGCACCTGCAGGGAGCGGGCGTGATATTTCACCGTGCCTTGGGAAAATGCCTGGCCGTCCAGGTCGGCCGTGAAGCTCTCATCGCCCGCCATTAGGGCCCTGGCGTTGGCCACGCTCCAGGGCAGGAACAGGGCCGCCACCTGTTGCTTCAGGATTGGCATCAGGGTGGCCTGCAGCCCGGCCCAGGCCTCGAACGGGCCATCATTGGCTGGCGCCAGCATGCGTTCGCACCAGGCCAGGGTGCGCGGCGCCCGCCCGCGCATGATCGCTCCCACCGTCGGGTCGGTGGACATCTCATAAAGCTGGGCGGAAAGGCCGAAATCGGCAAAGGCCGGACGGCCGCCGAACAAGTAGCTGCGGCCGTCGAGATGGCGTTCCAGCAGGCTCAGCAGGCCATCCAGCGAGGCTTCGATAATCGGCCTGGTCGCCTCGGACGAACCCACCACATGCAGGCGGTTGACCATACGCTCGCGGACCTGGGCAGAGGCCTTGACCAGGGCCTCGCCGGTGGCGCCAAAGGCGGTCGCGGCGATCCGTTCCGCCGTCGAGATCTGGTCCGGCTCGTAATACCAGCGGTAATGGAACATGGGCTTGTTGACCCATTCGTCACCATATTCCTCCAACAGGGCCGAGGCGAAGGCGGCGGCGGGTTCCATCGGGTGGATCGGCGGCTGCGGGTGCAGCAACTCCATGGCCTCAATGATCGGTGTCGAATCCTGAATGCCCTGGCCGTCGGGGGTGATCACCAGGGGGACCAGGGGCAGTTTGGCGTATTTCTGGAACTCTTCCATGTTCGAGGGATTGCGCAGAATCCATTCGTGGGGAATGTTCTTGTAGCGGAAATAGGACCGCACCTTGACGGAATAGGGGGAAAGTTCGGAGCCGAAAATCCGGTAGGGTTCAGACATCATGCTTCTCCGTATAATGGCAGGCCTGGATTAAATCCTAATGCGCCAGGGCCTCCAGGCAACCGGTCTGTTGCAGAATAGCCTGGGTCCGGGCCGCCGCCTCGCCGCTTAATTCGGCAAAACGCCGGCGCAGATCGATCAGGCATTTGACCTGATAACCGAAGGTACCCTGGCTGTACGGCCCGGCGGCATAGGTAAGCGAGAGCGTCTTTTCGCCCCGTTCCATAGCCGCGGCGTTGGCCAGCAGGAAGGGCAGATAATATTCCCCGGCCAGGGCCAGCAGGCCAAGGGTGGCCGGGGGCAGATCCTCGCCCGGCGCCAGCCATGCCCCTTCGATACCCGAGGCGTCATCCAACTGGCGCACCCAGCTTTCCGTCTTCATGGCCTCGGCCCGCATGATCGCCATGGGGGTGGGATCCGTCGACAACGGCTTCAACTGGCCAAAGATACCGAAATCCCCCAGGCTGGGCCGGCTGCCAAACAGGAAATCATAGGCGCTGACCCGGCTTTCCAGAAGCGCCAGAATACGGTGGAAGCTGTCCTCGATCACCGGCGCGTTTTCCGGTGTGCAGCCGACGATGGGCATGCGGCCGATCTGCCGGTCGGCGAATTGTTTCGCCACGGCGTCCCGATCCGCGCCCCGGCAATGGGGAAAACCGTCGTCGGCGATCCAGTGCGAGGCATAGTCAATATCGGCGCCATAGAACCAGCGGTAATGGAACATCGACTTGGTCAGCCATTCGTCGGCCATGTCCTCCAACAGGTGGCTGAGGAAGGCCAGGCCCGGATCGTCCGGAATGATCGAGCGCTGGCCGGGATGGCGGGCTTCCAGATCATAGGCCAGAGGCGTCGAGTCGACCCGGTAACGATCCTCACCCGGATAGCGCAGCATGGGCACTAGATTGGGCCGTACATCCTCGGTCTCGGCCCGGTTGTCGGTGGTGCGTAATACCCAGTCATGGGGCAGCCGCCGGTAGCGCATGATCGCCCGCAATTTCATGGAATAGGGCGAACCCAGCGAGCCCAGCAGGCGGTAACGGCCATCGTTGGCGGTGGCATCGGACATGGTCGAAATCCTTACAACGGAGGGGCAGCGGTGATGATTTGATTCAGGTCAAGATGCCGCAATTTCAACCGACATACAATCACGCTCGGGCGCGAGGGTCTCTATTCTTGCCCTGTGCTCAGTTCGAGAATGCGTTGGGAGGCGGCGATGATCGACTTCGCGTTACCGGTGGAACTGGACGAGACCGAACTTGCGGTGCAGGAAACCGCGCGCCGCTTTGCCGGCGATGTCCTGCGGCCCACGGGGGCGGCCCTGGACAAGCTGCCGGCCGAGGAAATGATCAACGGGCAATCGCCGCTTTTTGACGTGCACAGGCAATACCGCGATCTGGGCTTTGCCGGCATGCGCTTTGCCGGCGACCTGACGTCCAGGCAAAAGGCCCGTCTGGTCTGTCTGATCGGTTACGAATTGGGCCGGGGCGATGTCGGTCTTGCCCTCAGCCTCGGCGCCTCGAATTTTCCGGCGATGGTCGCGGCCAACAGCGGCAGCCGGGAACTGATGGAACAGTTCACCCCGGATCAGATCGGTTGTTGGGCCATCACCGAGCCGGACCATGGCAGCGATGAACTGGATGTACGGGCCACCGCCTCCCATACGGGACAGGATCGCGGCCGCGCCAACTGCATCGCCCGCCCGGACGGCAATTCCATCGTCATCAATGGGCAAAAATCATCCTGGGTCTCGAACGGCAGCATCGCCGAGACCGCCGCCCTGTTCTGCACCTATGATGACGGCGGCGAAGAGGCCGCCCATGGGGTTTTTCTGGTCAACCTCAAGGAAAAGGGCGTCAGCCGAGGCAAACCAACCGACAAGATCGGCCAGCGCGCCCTGAACCAGGGGGAAATATTCTTTGACGATGTGCGCATTCCGGCCGGCAACATGGCGGTGCCGCCGGAACGCTACGCCGCCTTCGCCAATATGATCCTGGTGCGGGCCAATTCCTCCATGGGCATCACCTTCTCGGGCCTGGCCCAGGCCGCCTTCGATGAAGCCCTGGCCTACGCTAAGGAGCGCAAGCAGGGCGGCGTGCCGATTATTCAGCACCAGAATGTCAAAAGCCGGCTGTTCGAGATGTTCCGCAAGGTCATGGCGGCGCGGGCGCTGAACTGGCAGGCCTGCATGCAGAATTTCACCTCCGCCGATCCGCGTTTGGAATATGCCATCGCCACCAAGGTGACCTCGACCCAAACCGCCTTTGAGGTGGCCAGCGACGCTATGACCATCTTCGGCGGCGCCGGCATAATTCGCGATCACCCTATAGAACAAATGCTGCGCGATGCCCGTATCTCGATGATCGAGGATGGCTGCAACGACCTGCTGGGCCTGATGGCGGCGGAACGGTTTTGACCATCGCTGTCATGGGCTCCCGGCGTCTCAGGATCCCGTAGCCAATAACCATTGCCCAATTGCCCCACTGGCCAGAAGGAAGAGAACATGGAATTACGCGAAGCGATTGGCCGGCGGCGATCGGTCCGGTTTCTGAAGCCCTATAAGCCGGTCGAACCGGAGAAGATCCAGCGTATGCTGGAGGCGGCCCGCATTGCCTCCCATTGGGGTAATGTGCAAAGTCTGCGCGCGGTCGCGATCTTTCGCGAAAGCGCGCCGCAAGCGGTCCTGGACAGCCTGTTCGCCGCCGTGGTCGGTTGGCAGCTTAAGATCGCGCCGGTCATCATCGCCTGGTACCTGGAACCCGGCGCGGTCGATGGGCAATCGGATCGACTGCGGGATCTGGTCGAGGCCGGCGCCCTGGGTTTCGGCGGCAAGGAAAAGCGCCGCGATGCCCTGGAGAACAAGCTGATACCGTTTTTTGACAAGTTCAAGGAGGCTCTCAAACAGCCCGGCATCAGCGAAATCGACTGCGGTCAGGGCATCGCCCAGGCCACCCTGATGGCCTTCGAACAAGGCCTGGGCACCTGCTGCCTGGGCAGCCCCAAGGGCCGGGAAATTCTCGATGCCTGCAACGTGCCGGCCTCGGCCCGCTTCCTTCTGTTGCAGACGGTCGGCTATCCCCTGGAACATTGGGAGGCCGGCGGCCAACGTCCGCGCCAGCCGTTCGAGGATCTGTTTCATATGAACAGCTACCAGACCCCGTTCCAGCGCGACGAAAAGGTTGTGGACGAGTTGACCGCGGCGGGTATGTTTACCCGGCCGGCCCCCTTGCCTGAACGCGAGGCGGAGCTCGAGTTTTTGAAAGAGGCCCTGGGTCTGGAAGGCGCGGGGCTGCTCTGAATATCCGCCTGGGGGCGATATTTGCCAAGAAAAGGATCTCAACATGCGCATGAACGCCATCGTTGCCGGCGTCGGCATGACCAAGTTCGGCAAACATATGGACCGGGGCATGAAATCCATCGGTGCCGAGGCGGTGACCGCCGCCCTGCAAGACGCGGGCCTGGATAAATCCGATCTCGAAGCGGCCTACGTGGGTAACGCGGCAGCCGGTCTGGTCACCGGCCAGGAATGCATTCGCGGCCAGGTGGTGCTGCGGGACGCCGGCATTGGCCGCATCCCCGTGATCAACGTGGAAAATGCCTGCGCCAGTGCCTCGACTGCTTTCAACCAGGCCAGCGCCATGGTCTCGTCAGGTTGTTATGACGTGGTCCTGGCCCTGGGTGTGGAAAAGCTTTACCACGAAGACAAACGTAAAAGCTTCGCGGCCTTCTCCGGCGCCGTCGATGTGGAAGCCTTGGTGGAAATCAAGGCCCGGCTGGCGCAACAGGCCGCCGCCACTGGGGCCACCAAGGCCGCCTCGGGCGCCGGCGAGAAGCGCTCCATGTTCATGGATTTCTATGCCGCCTCGGCCCGCGCCTATATGGAAAAATACGGCGCCACGGCGGAAGATCTGGCCGGCGTTTCGGCCAAGAATTCCTTTCATGGCAGCCTTAATCCCCGGGCCCAGTTTCGCGAAGTCTTGACAGTGGAGGAGGTTCTGGCGGCGCCGATGATCGCCGAGCCGTTGACCCGGCCCATGTGCTCGCCGATCGGTGACGGCGCGGCGGCGGTGATCATGATCAGCCAACGCAAGGCCCGCGAACTGGGCCTCAGTAATCCCGTGCGGGTCGCAGCCAGCGTGTTGCGCTCGGGCTGGGACCGGGCCAAGGGCGAGGAAACCGTGGCCGAGGTTTGCGCCCGTGAAGCCTATGAAGAGGCCGGCGTGGGAGCGCAGGACCTAAGCGTCGTTGAACTGCACGACGCCTCCGCCCCGGCGGAGATCACCACCTATGAAAAGATCGGTCTTTGCGGCGACGGTGAAGGCGCCGGGCTGATCCGCGACGGCGCGACGAAACTGGGCGGGCGGCTGCCCGTCAACACCTCCGGTGGATTATTGCGCAAGGGTCATCCGGTCGGTGCCACGGGCATCGCGCAGATCGTGGAACTGACCGAGCAACTGCAGGGCCGTTCCGGCGATCGTCAGGTCGAAGGCGCCACCTTGGCGTTGGCCCATAATGGCGGTGGCAGCATCGGCAGCGACGCGGCCGCCATGTGCGTCACGATCTTGAGCCGCTAGGAGACCAGCATCGGTGGAACGGGACCTGCGAATTCTGGCCGACATGATCGCCGAGAAGGCCGAGGCCCAGCCGGATCTGGACGTGGTGACCTTCGAAGGCGGCGGCCGTTTCCAGGATGAAATCCGTACCTACGGCGCGTTATGGGATAACGGCAACCGGGTGGCCGCCGAATTGATCGCCCGCGGCATGGAACCCGGCGACCGCTTCGCGCTGCTGATGCGCAATCACCCGGAATTCATCGACGTAATGGTCGGCGCCTCCATTTCCGCCTGTGTTTTCGTGCCCATAGACCCGCGCAGCCGGGGCCGCAAGCTGGCGTACACTCTGACCAACTCCGACTGCCGAGGTGTCATCTGTGCCGACTATTGCCTTGATCAGGTGGTGGAGGTCCGGGCGCAACTGCCCGGTCTGGAATGGATCCTGGTTCTGGCCAGCGAAGACGGCGCCGGCCAGCACCAGATGGCGCAGGTTACCGGCGCCGAGGACATGGCATGTATCTATGACCGCCCGGCGCTGGCCATGGACAGCCGGCTGAAAAGCCCGTTGGACCCGCTGGAGATCGTTTAGACCTCGGGCACCACCGGTGATCCCAAAGGCGTGGTTTTTCAGAATGCCCGATACGGCAGCCCGGTGTTGCGCGCGATCATGCCGCTGGAAGCCGGCGACCGGCCCTATACGGGCCTCTCGCTGACCCATGGCAACGCCCAGATGATTACCCTCGCAACCTCGTTGAGCATGGGCCTGCGTTGCGTCATCAGCCGCCGCTTCACCAAGTCCCGGCTGTGGGATATCACCCGGCAATACGGCAATACGGTGTTCAATCTGCTGGGCGGCATGACGGCCGCGATCTATGCCGAACCGGAACGGGACAACGATGGCGATAATCCGGTGCGCTTCGTCATGAGCGCCGGCATGCCGGCGACGATCTGGGAGAAATTCGAGCGCCGGTTCAATCTTGACGTTTTTGAATTCTATGGCGCGGTCGAGGGCGGCCTGGCCTACAAGCCCATCGGCGTTGGCCCCGTGGGCAGCTTTGGCAAGGCGCCCAAGGGCCTGGATTTGAAAGTGGTCGATGAAGACGGCAAGGAATGCCCGCCGGGCGTTCTGGGTGAGTTGATATCACGGCCCGTCAAGGGACCGGCGCCGGAAGTGGAGTATTTCAAGAACGCCGACGCCTCGGAGAAAAAGACCGAGGGCGGCTGGCTGCGTAGCGGCGATATCGGCCATGCCGATGCGGATGGCTGGCTGTTTTTCGACTACCGCAAGGGCGGCGGTATCCGCCACAATGGCGACTTCGTAAATCCAGGCTTTGTCGAGCAGGCCATCGCCGAGCACCCGGCCGTCGGCGACGTCTTCGTTTATGGCATTCCGGCGGCCTCGGGCGCGCCGGGCGAAAAGGATATCGTCGCGGCCGTCGTCGCAGCCACGATGGCGGCGGAATTTGACGCGCCGTCGGTGTTTGCGGCCTGCCGCCGCGAGTTGGAAGCCAATTTCGTGCCAGGCTATCTGCAACTGGTCGCAGAAATTCCCAAGACCGCGTCGGAAAAGCCGCAGGAGAGGTTTCTGCTGGAAAGCTTCGCCGTGGATGCCGCGAATGTATATCGCGAGGAGCGCGGCCGGTCGTAGACTCCAGCATCCGGTCATGGGCGACGCAAGCACCGCCTACTGTGTTACCGTACATCGGCCGGAGCCATTGGGGCTGACTGGTTTGGTTGATAGACGGATTAATGCCATCTTGAGCATGTTGCGATGATCAGGCCTGAGAAACGCCAGGCGCTGCAAATCTATCTCGTGCTATGCGGCGCCTATGTGGCCAGCCAGTTCTACCGGGTGGCCAACGCCGCCATCGCCCCCGAACTGATGGCCGAACTGGCGCTTTCCGCCGAGGCGATGGGCGGCATTACCGGGCTGTTCTTTCTCGCCTTCGCGGCGGCGCAAATTCCGACCGGCGTCCTGCTGGACCGCTACGGCGCCAGACGGACCATGACCGGGCTGTTCATGATTGCGGTCCTGGGCGCCCTTGTTTTCGCGGCCGCGAACGGCGGCGCGGTGCTGGCAATTGGGCGAATTCTGCTTGGCCTCGGCTGCGCCGCCGGCCTGATGGGCGCCATGGTGGTGATCGCGCGCTGGTACCCCGAAGAGCGCTTTGCCGGCCTTTCCGCCATGCTGTTCGTGGTTGGCGGCGGCGGTACGCTGCTGGCGACGACACCGCTTGCCTGGGCGGTGGAGATCGTAGGTTGGCGCGGCGCGTTTCTGGCCATGGCCGGGTTGACTGGCGCCTTTGCCCTGATGCTGTTCCTCGTTGTCCGTGACGCACCGCCGGGTCAGGCGGCGGCCGGCAACCCGGCGGAGACATGGGGCGAGGTTTTCGGCGGCTTGCGCGCTGTTGTGGCCAACCGTCAGCTTTGGCTGGTGTCGGCCATCCAATTTGTCGGCTACGCAACGGTGTTGACCGTGGTCGGTCTTTGGGGCGGGCCCTATCTGGCCGATGTGCATGGTCTGGATGGGGTGGCGCGGGGCAATGTCCTGCTGGCACTGAATGTCGCGGTGCTGTTGGGCGTTTTGCTTTACGGCCGGCTTGACCGCCATGTTGCCAGCCGTAAGTGGCTGATTGTTGCGGGTGCCCTGGCCACGGCGGCCATTCTGGCATTGCTGGGGCTGCTCGAACAGCCCGGTTTCTGGACGGCGACAATATTATTGCTGCTGTTCGCCGCGGTGGGCAGCTATGTCATGTTGAACCACGCCTTTGCCCGGGCCGTTCTGCCGGATCATCTGATCGGCCGCGGCTTGACCTTCCAGAACCTTGCGGTATTTCTGGGCGTGGCCGTCATTCAATCGGTCTCAGGGTTGATCGTTGGCGGGTTCGATAGCGGCGGCGGCCATAGTCCCGAAGTCGCCTATCGCTGGATTTTTGGCTTCCTGGCGGTCTTGCTGGTCGCGGCGGCGGCAATATTCGCCAACGCCGACGAGACCGCCAAGGCCGGCGATACCTGACCCGGTATTATCCCGCCAGGCCGAGGCGGTTGGCGATGTTGTTTTTCTGCATGTTGGACGAGCCGCCGACGATGGGCATGCCGATCAGGTCGGTGACCGTCTGCATCATGTCGAATTCCTCGGACAGGCCATAGGCACCCAGAATACGCTGGCAGGCGAGGCCGATCTCGACGCCTGTATCGCCGATGAACAGCTTTGCCATGCTGCTTTCGACCGAAGCCGGGCGGCCTTGATCGACCAGCCAGGCGGCATGGTAGAGCATGTGCCGGCAGGCCTCCAACCGGGTCCGCGCCTGCACCAGTTCGTGGCGCACCGCCTGGTGGCCGCTGATCGGCTTGCCGAACTGCTGGCGTTGTTGGGCGTAGTCCCAGGCTTCCTCCACCGCGGCCTGGGCCAGGCCGAAGGTCATGGCCGCGACTTCGACTTTTTCTACATCCAGCGAACGCCCGGCCAGATCCCGCCAGCCCCGGTTCCAGGCGTCGGGGCCGCCGAGGATATTTTCCACCGGCAGGCGCACGTCATCGAAATCGACATCGAAGCTGTGAGTGTAGATCAGATTCCGATGGGTCAGTTGCCGGCGCGTAATGCCGGGCGCATCGGTGGGCACCAGCAGCATGGAAAGGTTGCGGTATTTCTCGCCTTCAGGATCGGAATTGACAAGACAGAAAATGTAATCGGCCCAATCCGCTCCGGTGCACCAGCGTTTGGTGCCGTTGAGCACCACCGTGGCGCCACCGTCTTCCAGATGGGCGCGGGTCTTGACGCTGGCCAGATCGCCCCCCGTATCCGGTTCCGACAGGCCGTAGGCGAATTGCAGCTCTCCGGCGGCGATCTTGGGCAGCAAATCCGCCTTCTGTTTGGCCGAGCCGCTCTCGGAAATATTGCCGCCGCCGTAGAAGGCGCATTGGATATAGGGTCCGGCCAGGAACATGCCGGCCCGGCTCAACTCCTCGATCACGGCGGTGGCGGCGTACCAGTCCTGGCCCGCGCCGCCGAATTCCTCGGCCACGGTCAGACCGCAGACGCCCATTGCCGCCAGTTTGGCGAAGATATCGCGCGGCCAGGTTTGCGCCGCCTGCCACTCGCGGCGTTTCTTGCGCGGTGTTTCCTGTTGATTGAAGCGGCGCAGAGCATCGCGCAGCATGGTGATGTGTTCCGGTTCGTCGGCGAAGTACATGGCCCGAATATCCTATTCACCGGTGTAGTTCGGAGCCCGCTTTTCAACAAAGGCGCTGACCGCTTCCTGGCGGTCCCGCGTGGAATTGGAGCTGATTTCGTAGGCGATTGCAGCATCCATCACCTTGTTGGCGATATCGCGTAGTACCAGATTGACCGCCGTTTTGGTCCAGCGCACGGCCCACCGCGGATTGGCGGTGATTTTGCCGACCATTTCATCAACCTTGGCATCCAGTTCATCCGCCGGTACGGCATAGTTGATCAGCCCCATGGCGGCGGCCTCTGAGGCGCGTAACATGTCGCCGGTCAACAGCATCTCCTTGGCCCGGGCAAAGCCGATCAGTTGCGGCCAGATGACCGCACCGCCATCGCCCGCGACCAGGCCGACCTTGACGTGCGGATCGCCGATCAAGGCCCTTTCATCGGCGATGATGACATCGCACAGCAGGGCGATGGAGGCGCCAAGACCCGCGGCGGCGCCGTTCAGGCGGCAAATGATGGGTTTCTCCAATTCCAGCAGGCCGTTGACGATGCGTTTGGCATCGGTGGTTATGCCGCGGAATTTGGCCGGATCGTCGATCATTTCCTGAAACCAGTCCATATCGCCGCCGGCGCAAAAGGCCCGGCCCGCGCCGGTCAGGACAATCAGGTCGCTGTCATCGTCGGACTGCACGGCGAAAAAGACCTGTGCCAGTTCCTCGTGCAATTCGAAGTCGACGGCGTTCATGGGGCCGGCGTCGATGGTGACCCACAGCACCCGGGCGCGCCGCTCAAACGTGAGGCGTTGGTATCTGTCAAAATCCATTATCTGCTCTCCTGCCGTGCGGCTTTAAACCTAGCCGCATCCCGCCATTTAGGAAACGTGACATAGTGACCCTGGCCGGCCGGAGCGTAGGGCGTTCGGATTTGCAGGCCGGACTATTTGGCAGTGGCCTTTGGCGGTGGTTTGCGCCAGGCGAGCTCTTCTGCCCGCACCCGTTCAAATTCGGCGGCAGACATCTGAGCGACATTGAAAAAATCGAGCTTCCAGTCTGGATTATCGCTCCATCGTTCTGGCAGCTGCACAGTGGTCCGCGGCCCCGGTGCGCCTTCCAGCAGGCGCAGGGCAAGTTCCAACGTGGCGGCTTGGGACGCCTGGTCGTCCGGCCGTCCCGCCGGACAGCCCAGGGGAAAATCGCAAAACAGAAAACGCGGTACGCCGCAATACTCGACGATATCCTTGGCGCAGCCCATGACGACGGTGGCAATGCCATTTGCTTCCAGGTAGTTGGCGATCAGACTCACGGTCTGATGGCAGACGGGTCATATGGCCGCCAGGAGCGCTATATCGGTTTGGTCCTCGCGCAGCCGGGCCAGCAGTTCCGGGGCGTCCTTCTTCATGCTCAGACGATGGCTGTAGCGGGTCGGTACGCTGTGAAAGCGCGGCGTCACCGCGCCGATCCGCCCCGCCGCCGCCGCGTCGGCCAGCGCCGCCAGCGGCATGAAGGCGCCCTGATCCGCCGCCTTGGTATGAGCGCGGTCGTAATGCAGGTGCGAAATGCCCAGTTCCGGGGGGTCGCAACTGGATGCGGAATAGATCTCGTGCAGTGCCGCCGCCGGGTTCATCGCGGCGCCGGCGCCCTGAGCACCCTTGCCCGGCCGGATCGGTGAGGCGGTGGTGATGACCGTAAAGCTGATCTTGTCGAGCGGTTTGTCGAGCGTCGTAAACGGCACTTCGGCCAGGTGCGCCCATTCGTAAGGTTTCGGGTACCCCATCGCCAGGTAATAGTCCCGGCTTCGGTCAATATAGGGTACCGGAACGTCATGCGCCGCCGCGAAACCCAAGCCTCTGCCCATCGCTGCCATGCTGGTCTCCTCCGTGATCTTGGCGTTTTGCAAAGCCTAGCAGAATAAACCCGGCCTCGCCCGACCCCGTGCGAGCTCGCAGGGGTAATCGGAGGTCAGGCACCGTCCGGGGCCGGCCGTGGCCAGGCGGGGTCCTGGAAACATTGAATTTCAAGCTTGTATCCGTCCGGATCGCGCAGGAAGAAGTGATAGATGTTGAACTTCACGTTTTCACTGGGCGGCGCGTCGATCGCGGCCCCCTTGGCTTTCAGACGCCTGTACCAGCCATCCACATCGTCACAGACCAGGGTCACGATGATGCCATCGGGCGTCGCCGAGCTTGACGGCCCGCATTCGCAGATGCCCAGGAAACCGTCCCGGCTGACCCTGAAGATTTGGCAAGCGCCCTGATCAAGTACCAGGGGCAGGCCGAGGACTTCCCGGTAGAAAGCGATGCTGCGTGCATAATTCACCGTATAGAGAAAGGTCACTTGCTGATCGAACATGTGGTCTAGGATCCTTCTTGGTCAATGGTCCCCTGCAAGGCCAGTTCTTTTACGGTTTTCCCGCCCAGGGCGGCGGCGGCGGCGGTTTCATATTCCCCCAGAATGGCATCGATACCTTCAGGCGCGGCAACACCAGCGTCGGGCAAATCCTTGCCGTCGCCACCATGGCGGGTTGCGGCAATAACTTCGTCCAGGGTCACGACTTCGAACGGGCGGGCTGGCAGGTAGGTTGGCGGCAGGTCGGCAGTCGCTTTGATCAGGCCGGCGTTTTCCAGTACGTCGAGCACACCCTGTACCATGTCATTGCGAATTGTCAGGTGCCGGGACAAGGCATCGGCCGACCAGGGCAGCTGTTGGGAATAATGATGCTGAGCGATCAGAGTGGTTAGGCTCAAGGCCAGCTTTTCCCCGGCCCGGTGGCTCAATTGCTCAGGCTCCTCACCGCGCAAATAGGTGGGGTATTGCACATAGAAGCCTATGTTGGCGCCAATCAGCAGGATCAACCAGCCCACATACAGCCAGATCATGAAAAATATCGGCGTCGCGAAGGTGGAATAGATGGCGGTGTATTTCGTCGAACCAATCACGAACGAGGCGAAGCCCCAGCCAAGCACGTTCCACATCAGGCCGGCCACAAGACCTCCGGTCAGGGCGGCTTGGGGCGTTACCTTGGTGTTCGGAATGAAGGCATACATAAAGCTGAAGGCGCCAGCGATCATCAGGAATGGAATCAGCTTGCCCGCCAGCCCAATCAGGCTGGCCAAAGGTTCGATCGCCGACAGGGTGCCGACAATGGACAGGGACGCAATCGAGGCGCTGATGCCGACGGCCGCGAAGATCAAGGCCGGTCCGATCACCAGCACGGAGAGATAATCGCGAAAGCGCTGTCCCAGGCTGCGTTCCTGACTGACGTGCCAGACGGTGTTGAAGGCCCCCTCGATCTTTTGCATCAGCGAGATCACGGTATAGAACAGCAAGGCGAACCCGACCGAGCCCAAAACGCCAACCTTGACGTTGTCGACGAACTCAATGATCCGCTCTGAAATCTCAACACCTTGCGGGCCCAACGGCTCCAGCAGACCCAGTAACATGGGTTCTATCTGATTGTGAACGCCAAAGCCTTTCAGGATGGAGAAACTGATCGCCAGCAGAGGCACGAGGCCCAGCAGAGTGGTGTAGACTAGGCTCATGGCCCAAAGTGTTAGTTGTCCTTTGGCAAGATCACGGCTGATGGCGACGGCCATGCGCAGGGCCATGACCGGCCAGGCCCGCCAGCGGGTCATGCTGGTCAAGTCCGCCTGCCAGATCAGACGATTCAGGTTGCCGCTGAAAGCCGGCCAACCCCTGCTATTTTGCTCGTTCATCTCGTTATTATAGAGCATTCGCCACAGCAGCGAATGGCGCCGCAGGGCGCTATTTGCTAAAGCCGATGGCTGCGCGTGTTGTGACGTTAAGACCGCTCAGGCAATCGTGAGCCGCTCCGCCCTGGGCTCTGCAGGCCGGCACGTCCCGCAGCAGGATCCGCGATATGCCGTCACAGCGTCCTGTGTTCAGTAGAAAACCTGCAATCGTGGTGCGGCCGGCGGGCAACGGCGCAAGGTCAATCAACAGCCGGTCGAACAAAACGCCGGTGCCGTCAAACAGCACCAGGTCCAGGCGAAACCGGTCCAGGGTCGGGCCCGGTTTATTGCCGATCAATATCGTTGCCAAACAACCCTGAGGGCTGTCTTCCACTTTGTTAAGTTCAAGTTCAAGACCTGCGGCAGCGGCCGGGTGCGGCGTCAGCCAAAGAAAAACGGCCAACGGGATGGCCAAACAGGTGACGGCGCGCATGGTTAGGTACCTGGTTCCAAAAATGAACAACGAAACTGTGATACCTGCCTAGCCGATTGCACTACATGCGTGCAAGGTCTGTTTTGCCCGGCCAGATCATAGGGCGAGCTACCTCGTTCAAATCGTTGCTCCAACGCGGCACGTCGCACCGTCGTGTCAATTCGGCGATTTGTTTCTCGAACGACAACACCTTGCCCTAACACCGCGCAACGATCCGCCTGCAAATCTAATCGCCGCGGCAAATTAGGAATGTCAGTTCCGGACCCTGTGCCAATTCTTGGCTGCTGACTTCCAGCAATTCATGGCCCGCCGCCTGGCAATAGGCCGGGAAGTCGGCCGCGGCCGATGGATCGGTGCAATTTACCCGCAGTAAATCACCCGGCGCCATTGCCGCCAGGACCTTGCGCGCACGCAGAACCGGCAACGGGCAGATCAAGCCCCGCACATCCAATTCGGCCACGTTGTCGCTCATGTCTCCGCTCATGACGGCAGTGTAGCGCACTTTTGGGCTACGTAATATTAACGGCCATTGGCATAACATCGTTGTGATCAGGCAAAATGCACGCCACCGTGTATTGGCATGGTAGCTTGCGGAAGACCATAATTGCTTCATGTTTATATTGGATAGGACGGGCCTATGAATGGCTTCGATATCAGCTATGCCGGCGCCTTGGGTGGCGGCGTATTGAGTTTCGTCTCACCCTGCGTGCTGCCGCTGGTGCCCGCCTATCTGTGTTTTTTGGGTGGCACCTCGCTGGAACAGCTTTCAGGTGAGAAGATCACGGACGCCGGCGCTGCGCGGCGGGTCATAATTTCGGCGATATTTTTTATCTTTGGGTTTTCCACTGTTTTCGTGGCTTTGGGGGCATCGGCCTCGGTCATCAGTAGCATCTTATTGCAGCATAAATTGATTCTAGGCCAGATCGCCGGCGTCGTTATCATCATTTTCGGGCTGCATGTTGTCGGGCTGCTTCGTTTGCCGTTTCTCAATAGGGATGTGCGTCTGCATCTGGAAAACCGTCCTGCCAGCCTCGTCGGAGCCTACGTTCTGGGTCTGGCCTTCGCATTTGGCTGGACGCCTTGTATCGGCCCAATTCTGGCCACCGTCCTTTCGGTCGCCGCACGGGGAGATAGTCTCTGGTATGGCATTACCTTGCTTTCGGTATACGCCGCTGGGCTGGGAATCCCGTTTTTGCTGGCGGCTTTCCTTGCGGCTCCGTTTTTACGATGGATGCAACGAATGCGCGGCCAAATGCGGCGTATAGAATTAGCGACCGGGGGGTTGCTGATTGTAACAGGATTGTTGTTTTTGTTTAATTCATTTGAGCTATTGGGATTCTGGTTGATAGAATTACTTCCCATTCTTGGTGAAATTGGGTGATATATATTCGAAAGTTTTTATATGCTGCTTTTTTCGTTGTTTTTATTCTGCCGATGCCTTAATCCTTATCAGATAGGTAATATTAACATATGCCATTGGGTGAGGGGTGTATTATCCTATTTGGGATAGACGCAGCAGTCGCGCTTCAACAGCGCTTTGTAATCGGGGAATTCTGTCATGAATATTGGTGTGATACAGGCACAAGCATCGGGCGCTAGCCGCATTCTGAAAGCCATGGCAAATGAACGTCGTTTGATGATTCTGTGTTATCTGAATGAAGGCGAACACAGCGTTGGCGAATTGGAAAAACTGGTTGGTATCAGCCAATCTGCGTTGTCGCAGCACTTGGCGCGCCTGCGCAATGATGGTCTTGTCATGCCGCGGCGCGAGGCGCAGAATATTTATTATTCTTTGTATGGCGAAGCGGCCCGGGCGATTATTCAATCGCTACATGATCTTATGGCCGAAGATCGAAACGAGATGCTCGCCAGTTAGGGCTTCACGGGTCAGGTTTGCCGGGACCAATATCGGCGTCTTGAAGCAAGACGGCATGGCCGCAACATTCGTGCTCTGGCTCTAATACGCCGCCTCGGTCTTTCTTTTTCTCAGGAACGTACAGGTATTGTTTGCCATAACTGGGCAAATTGCTGTATTCACCGGCTATCTCGTTGGGGCCGCTTCGGGCGAAGCGGGCCCTTTTCTTTTTGGGGACAAAATATGATCGGCTAACGCCCTTCGACCCTGCCGTCTATTTTATTGCCGCAAGTAAATGTGTCTGTTGTATGCAGATCTATCTTCCGATTGCTGAACTGTCCGTTAACATCTTCCTGTTTCTTGGCATGGGAGCCGGTGTTGGCTTTCTTTCGGGTCTGTTCGGGGTTGGCGGCGGATTCTTGATGACTCCATTGTTGATTTTTGCCGGTATCCCGCCAGCAGTTGCCGTGGCGACGGAAGCCAACCAGATTGTCGCCTCTTCCGTTTCCGGTGCTCTCGCACATTGGCGCCGGGGCAATGTAGATATCAAGATGGGCGTGGTTTTACTGATTGGTGGCTTTATTGGTTCAACACTCGGGGTTTGGGTATTTGGTCTGTTGCGGGGGCTGGGCCAGATTGATCTGGTAATCCGGCTGTCTTACGTGGTGTTTCTGGGCATTATCGGCGCCTTAATGCTGGTCGAAAGCCTGCGGGCGATTTCACGCCAACGCAAACCGGGCGGCAAGCGGCGTAAATTGCATCAACACAATTGGTTGCACGGTTTACCGTTCAAGATGCGCTTTCGCCGTTCGAAACTGTACATTTCGGCCCTGTTGCCCCTGGGGATTGGCGTGGTGGTTGGCATTCTGGCGGCCATCATGGGCGTCGGTGGCGGATTCATTATGGTCCCGGCGATGATCTATCTATTGGGCATGCCGACGGCGATGGTCGTAGGCACATCGTTGTTTCAGATTATATTCGTCACCGCGAACGTCACATTCCTGCAAGCCTGGCAGAACCAGACCGTCGATATATTTCTGGCGCTTTTGCTATTGACCGGCGGCGTGATCGGGGCCCAGTTCGGCACCCGGGCCGGCGCCAAGCTGCCGGGAGAACAACTGCGCAGTATGCTGGCGCTCATTGTCCTGGGTGTCTGCGCCAGGCTGGCCTACGAATTGCTGGCCCGGCCGGACGACACATTCTCCATTGGTACGATGTTGGGGCACGGCTGATGCGCCTTCGATCAATTGGAACAGTCTTGTACCCTCTCGGGCGGTTGGGGCCTCGCCTGCTGTTGGCGTTCATGCTGTTGGCGTTCATGCTGCTGGGCTTTGCCCGGCAAACCCTGGCCCAAGCGGTGGTGGCCGATCTGTCGGATCACTTGATCGCCGTGACGACGGGCTTTGACGGCGCTGAATTATTATTGTTTGGCGCCATCGAAGGCGATGCGGCGGATGTGATTGTTGTTGTCCGCGGGCCACCGGAGGAAATCGTGGTCCGGCGTAAAGATCGCATCGGTGGCATCTGGATAAATAATCAGAAGCTGGTATTTGGCAGTGTACCGGCATTCTATCGGCTGGCCAGCACCCAACCTCTTGAAACAATCGCGTCAGACCGCATCCTGGCCCGCCATGGCATCGGCGTCGAACACATCCGCATGATCAATCCAACGGCGGAAAATGGCGAAGTGTCGATCTTTCGCGAGGCCCTGATCCGCAACAAGGCGCGGCTTGGTCTTTATCCAACGGCGAATGAAAAGGTTACATTGCTTGGTAACCGGCTGTTTCGCAGTGATATTTTCTTCCCCTCCAACGTGCCGACGGGAACCTACGACGTAACCGTCTATCTTTTCCGCGACGGCAAGGTTATCAGTGCCCAGACCACACCCCTGGCGGTTTCCAAGATTGGCATGGGCGCGCGGGTGTTTGCTTTTGCCCATCGCCATTCCATTCTCTATGGCATTGCTGCCATCGCGATGGCGCTATTTGCCGGCTGGTTTGCCGGTGCGGTGGCCAAACGCAGCTAAGGCGTTATTGCTTTGAAGTTGTCCGGGTATCAGGTTGGCTGACCGGCTTTGCAGCGGTTTTAGGCTGTCTTCAAGCGGGTGTTTGGCTGGCATCGGCCACGTCTTTGCCGTCGACATTCGTGGCCGCCGCATTTGTATTCGTCGGATTGCAATTAATGCGCTCGCTTTCATCTAAAAGCTGCAAATAACTCAGGTCGCCCCGAGGGTAGTTGGACGTGGTCAATTCTACCTCTGGCGCGATGCTGCCATCATCCACCATTACAGCTATGTTCGGTGCCTGCGCGGCAATCTTGTCAACCACGGGCCTGCATTTGTCCCAGTTCGTGCGCTGCAACATGATACAGAATGTGTCCTCGGCCAGGCGGGCGACCAGATCCGATGAGCGGGCAATATTGCGCAGCAGATTTGCCAGACCGGCCATCATTGATTCCGTCGGGTTGAAGCCATGGATCTCCAGGGTGGACGCATAATTGGTCACCCGCGCATATAACAGGGTGCCTTCTCTTTCGGCACGGATACTGTCAGCCATGACAACCCTGAAGAATTCCCGAAAGCTGGCGCCATTGACCACACCTGTGCTCAGGTCCATGCCCGCGCCCTCGCGCAACATGTCCTCCAAATTCAACAAGCGCTTGCCTGCCTTGATACGCAACTGCAATTCCGTCGTGTTGAGTGGTTTGCCGAGATAGTCATCGGCACCCGCCTCAAGGCAGGCCATGACCGCGTCTTTTTCTGTGAAATCCGCATAAAAGACGATGTAAACGTAGCGCGGCCGCGACAGTTTACGAATGCGCCGGCAGAGCTCCATACCGTCAAGGCCCGGCAGATCATAATCCAGGACCACCATGCGATACGGCTCTTTGGCTATCAGATCGAAAGCCACACCACCATCATGTGCAACCGTAACCCGATGGCCCCACTTCTCCAGCTTGGACTTCAACAGTCGTGAAAACAGTGGATCCGGATCGACAACCAGTACTTTCATTGTTGGTTTCCCCTAACTCCAAAGACTGGCCAGTTTTGAACTATTGCGATGCCGGCAGATTACCCACCAGGCCGCTTAATGCGTTGGCGATATCAGCAGCATTGGCGCCGCCGGGGCCGCCGTCAGCTCCACCGCCGGCATCCTGTGCGACCGCCTGGCCGCCTGGAGCGGCTGCGCCCGGAGCGGCGGCGGCTGTTGTCGCGCCCGTTCCTTCTGGCGTTGCCACCGGCACACAGCGCGGGTTGCAGCTCAATGTAAAGACTTCGGGCCCGCGATCAACGGTGACCCGTCGTTCCGTTAGCGGACCAACCACCACCGGCGACGACAAGATAACTTTGCCGGCTTTGTTCAAGACCAGCAAATTCGTCTCGCCCGGTTCCTGCCCCAACAGAAACAATAGACCGTTATCCTCGACCACCACATCTGCGATGGCGGGATTGCCGACCATAACCACGTCCGGCGTAACGGACAGGCGAACCAGTTGCGCCTTACCAACTTGCAAGTCGATGGTGTCATCCGCTTTGGCCTTTTGCGTGGCGTCAGCGGCCACGGCGAGTCCGATGAGATGGGAAGGTGATGCAGCCAATAAATTGACAAAGATGAGCAAGGAAACCAGCAACAGTCCGCGACCTGATTCTTGATTACCCATCATTAGCCCTCGACATTGATCGGTTTTCAACAAGTTGCCTGTATATTTGCCCCCAACGTCGCCAGCATCTGCCAGCCGGGCGAATCGGCATTCTATTCGATGGGAAAATTACCACATCGCGCTCCATCAAGCATCTGTTATAAGAATTTAATACCCCTGAATTGACAATGAATCCTTAACCTTGGAGGTGACAAAGTCACTTGTTTCATTAAATTCTATAGATAATGGTGGTATTTACTATTGTTTCCTATGTTGTCACACTCATCTGGATTAAAATAACTCGATGGTGCGCGCTGGGCATTTGCGTACTGGAAAGAACATGAAATTGGAATTTTGCTGCCGCCTCGCCGTACTCTGGTGCGTCTGCGGTTTGTTGTTGGCCGGGTGTGAGGCGGACCCGGCTGAAAAACCTACCGATCAAGCGGGCAGACTGGACCGCAGTCTTTATCAAGCGGCTGAAAGCTTTGAAAAACGGCGCGACTACGCGACGGCGACCAGCTATTACCGTAACCTGTACCGGCGCGATCAAACGGATGTCGGCGCCATTGTCGGCCTGTCTCGCAGTTTACGCCATCTGCGACAGGCACGCGAAGCCCAGGCCATCATTCTGCGGGCGCTGAAAGAGACGCCAAAGGATCGTGATCTGCGGGCAGAACTGGGCAAGGTGCAGCTCGCCTTGGGTGAACCCTTGAAAGCAATTGATACTCTTTCCCGGGTAGACGCCGAAATAGAGGGCAAGCGTTGGGATATTAAGATCGCCCTGGCCATCGCCTATGACCGCGTAGGTATGTATGCTCAGGCCGAGCGGCCCTACCGCCTCGCCTTGAAGCTGTCCCCAGAAAACGCAGTCGCCATGAACAATTTTGCCCTTTCTCTGGCCCAGGCCGGCCGCTTGACGGAGGCGGTGGAGATATTAGAACGTGCGGCGTCCTTGCCAGAGGCAACCTCGCGCATGCGGCAAAATTTGGCCTTGCTCTATGCCATGCAGGGGGATCTGACCTTGGCGGAGCAATATGTCCGTCGCGACATGCCGCCTGACATCGCGGATCAGAATATGGCTTACTACAGGCGATTGCGTGCGGACATGGCGTCCGGCGAAAAAGCGGCGCCGTTACCGGGCGGCTCGGCGACGGCACCGGCAGCAATGCGGATCCCAGGCACAACGCCACCTGCCGAGGTTGTCGCCTCGCTGTCGGTGGCGGGGGAACCCGAGGACGGCGCCCCGTACACCGCCAGGGCGACGGTGGCCGCCGCCCCGTCGATGGCTGTCAAAGCGAAAGCGGTACAGCCGGCAACGGCTGCGCCGGCAAAGACAGCAATGGCGGTGCCAGATAAGGATCCGGTGCCGAAACCGGAACCGGAAAACGCACCAGAGCCGATGATGGAACGCGAACCAGGCGTCAACGCAGCGGGCAAGGACGAGGGGGTATCCAAAGCCGAACCGGTACCCACGCCTGCGGCGGCGAGGGAATTGGCTGCGAACGTCACGACATCTATTGAGAAACCCTATGCGAGTGAAACAGCCGAGACAGCCAAACCCGCTGATGGGGAGCCCCCCGAGGAACAGACACCAGAAACCACGGCGGAGGCTCCGGCGCTGAAATCCGCCGCGGCACGTGTTGTTGAACCTCTGCCGTCACCCCAGGTAAAACTTCCGGACGCCGGGGCGAAGGGCTCCGAAACCACGGCTGCTTCGGTGGCAGTCGCGGGATATCGGCTGCAACTGGGCAGTTTTCGCTCCATGGACAGGGCCGAAACGTTGCGCACCCGGTTATTGAAGGAACACCGCGACCTGCTGCAAGGCGTGGAACTGGTGGTTGAGACGGTTACGGTACCGGATCGCGGCGACTTTTTCCGCGTCAACTCACGGCTAATGCCGAACCGGGAGATGGTGGACGAAACTTGTTTGCGGCTGGCCATCCGGGATGTGCCATGCCTTTTGGTAAGTGTGCCTTAATAGCCCGGCAGTGCCCTAAGAGCACGGACCGGCGTCGAAATATTCAGAAGCACCAGGTTGCGGCCGGAGTGGTATCCGCAGCTGGAGTCAGATCGTGTTCATGGCCTTGATAATGGCGGGCCCGATCAGGACGACGAACAGCACGGGTAGGAAAAACACAATCATCGGTACGGTCAGTTGGGCCGGTAAGGCGCCGGCTTTTTGTTCGGCCCGCGACATCCGCTCATCCCGTTGCTCTTGTGATAAAACACGCAGACTGACGCTGATCGGGGTGCCATATTTTTCCGCTTGCGACAGGGCGGTGACCAAGGACTTGATCGCGGGCAGGCCCGTACGCTCAGCCAAGTTGGTCAGAGCCTGACGGCGATCCGGCAAAAAGGCCAACTCAGCCGTGGTTAATCCTAGTTCTTCCGCCAATTCCGGTCCTTGTTCCTGCAACTCCGACGCGACCCGGTGAAAGGCCGCCTCCATGGATAGGCCTGCCTCGACGCAGATCACCAGCAAATCCATCGCATCGGGGAAAATTTTCAAGATGGCTTTCTGACGGTTCTGGATCTTATTCTTCATCAAGATCTGTGGCAGAAAGAATCCGATCACGGCGGCGGCAAAAGAATAGATCAGCTTGGCCGAGGGGCCCATTTCCACCTTGGCCAAAAAAAACAGATACGTGGCCGTCAACAGGCCAAACAAAATCGGCGCCACAAATCGGAAGAAGGCATAGGTGTACAAGTGCGCTTCAGAGCGCATGCCAGCCTGGGCTAGCTTGTGCTTAATCCCGATACTATCGGCCGGATTGACCAGCTTCAGCTTTTCGACCAGAAATGTCACATACGAGCGGCTGGCCTGCTGGCGCAGAGTTGACGGCTGGCTGCTAAATTTCTGCCTTTGCGCCGCGCTCAATTCCTCGCGCCGGGCCGCCACTGTTTTCAGACGCGAGCGCAAATTGTCGTTGCCCAGCATGGGCATGCCAAAGGCGACAATGGTCAGGAAGGCGCCGATGCTGCCGAGCGCGATGATGATGTTTTCTGGGGCGAGGAGGGTATCCATCAGACTTCAAAATTGATCATTTGTTTCATGATGAAGACGCCGATGCTCATCCAGGCCAGGCCGCCCGCGATGAGCATCAGACCCAGATCATCGGTGAACAGTGGCGTGATGTATTCCGGGCTGACCAGGTACAGCAGGGCCGTCATGAGGAAGGGCAGTGAACCGATGATGCCAGCAGAGGATTTAGCCTCGGATGACAGGGCCTTGACCTTGTCAGCCATCTTCTTGCGATCGCGCAGAATACTGGAGAGGTTCTGCAAGGTGTCGGCCAGATTGCCGCCGGTCTGTGATTGGATCGCAAGAACGATGGCGAAGAACTGCAGTTCAGCAGTCCGAATCTGTTCCTGAGCCCGATGCAATGCGGCATCCAGGGTTAGGCCCAATTTTTGTGATTCTACGATTTCCCGAAAGACGCCGCCCACCGGATCCGGGCTTTCTGAGGCGATAATGTTCAGGCATTCACCCACCGGCAGGCCGGATTTAATGCCGCGCACAATGATATCCACCGCGTTGGCGAATTCCTTGGTGAATTTGGATACACGGCGCTTTGACAATACTGCGACGACATAGCGCGGCAAGCCAAAGCCGATCGTGATCGCAACTGGTACAATTCCGGCCATGGGATATCCCAGCAGCAGATAAAACATGACGGAAACCAGGGACAAGGCACTGCACAACAGGAAGTAACTGCGCAGTGATGTACGCAAGCCCGCCTGGCGTAGGGTTTCACGCATTTTCACGGCAAATGATTTTTTTGCCTTTGCGTCTTCCAATTCGCGCAGGCGTGTTTGAATGTTTCGCTTTCGACCATCACCGCCGCCGCGGTCGGCCCGGGCCCTGCTGCCTGCCTTGGCGTTGCCGGAAACAACGGCGATGCGATGTTTCAGATCGGTGCGGGCCTTAACCCGGGGCATCACCAGTAGGAAGGTCAAAATCATCATGGACAAAAAAATGGCAACGGCGACAATAAACACCAAGGTGCCAAGATTCATACCCGCCTCCTAAATCATGATCTGATCCAACGGACTACATGCCCAGGGCTTCGACCAGGTCCTGCTCTCGACCGAAATACTTTGCCCGGTCCCAAAATGTCGGGCGCAGGCCGGTCGGCTTATGCTCGCCGATCAATTTACCGTTCTCGTCTTCTCCCTGAATTTCATAGGTATACAGGTCTTGCAGGGTGACCACGTCGCCTTCCATGCCGACGACCTCGGTAACATGGGTAATCTTGCGGCTGCCGTCGCGCAGACGGGCCGCCTGGACAATAACATGCACTGCCGAGGAGATTTGTTCGCGGACCGTTCTGGCAGGCAGATTGAATCCACCCATAGCAATCATGTTTTCGACACGGCTGACAGCCTCGCGCGGGTTGTTGGCATGGATTGTGCCCATGGACCCGTCATGGCCCGTATTCATCGCCTGCAACAAATCGAAAGCCTCGGGACCGCGCACCTCGCCGACAATGATCCGCTCCGGCCGCATGCGCAGGCAGTTCTTGACCAGGTCGCGCATGGTTACCTCGCCGGCGCCTTCAAGGTTGGGTGGACGCGTCTCCAGGCGCACGACGTGGGGCTGTTGCAACTGCAGTTCCGCTGAATCCTCGCAGGTGATGGTCCGCTCACCATCTTCAATAAAGGCGGTCAAGGCATTCAACAACGTGGTTTTGCCCGAACCCGTACCGCCCGAAACCAGAATATTCAGGCGGCAGGCCCCAATAACACCCAATAGCTTCGCACCCAACGGCGTGATTGAACCAAAATCGACCAGGTTCTGAATGCGCAACTTGTCCTTCTTAAACTTGCGGATCGTAAGCGTGGCGCCGTCGATGGACAACGGCGGTCCGATCACGTTGACCCGGCTGCCGTCCAACAGGCGCGCGTCGCAAATCGGACTGGCCTCGTCCACCCGCCGCCCCACGGCCGAAACAATGCGCTGGCAAATGTTCATCAATTGCGCATTGTCGCGAAACCGGATGTCGGTCAGTTCGATGCGGCCATCGACTTCGATGTATATCTTTTCCGCGCCGTTAACCATGATATCGGCGATGTCATCGCGCTCCAGCAAGGGCTCCAATGGACCCAAGCCCAAGACATCATTGCAGATATCCGTAATCAGGTTCTGCTGCTCCGCACCGGACAATACGATCGCCTTCATAGCGATAATCTCGCCGACGATATCCGTGATTTCCTCGCGGACCTGGGCCGAGTCCAGTTTCCCCAATTCGGTCAGATCAACTGCCTCGACCAGAGAGGCAAAAATGCTTTGCTTGGTTTCGTTATATTTGTCCCGCTCATCACCGAACAGGTCGCTATGGTCGGCCACCGGCGCGGGTGTCTGCTCGGGCGCCGGTACAGGTTTGGCCGCAGCTTTCTGAACTGGCTCGGGTGCCTCGTCCAGGAGGTTTTGCGCCGCCGCTGGCACTTCACTCCCAGGAACTTGTGGTGGGGCCTTTGGTTTGACCTCTGGGCCGCCAGTCCGCTTGCCGAACATGTCTATTTTACCTTAGGTTTTGCATTTCGTTTTATGCCTAACTGATCTAACAGACCTTTCTTAACCTTTTGTTGCGGTTCGCGCCCACTGACAAGTATAGCCAATTCGCGCAGCGCCTCGACAGATTTGTGCTTGGCATTAACCTGACCAACCATCTGGCCATTGTTGGCGGCGGTGCCGAACAAGGCCGGTGCGTAGGGAATGATGACGTCGGGCTTCACCTCGGTCGCGGTTTCAAAATCCTTCGGCGAAAGTTCCGTTTTTTTGAAGGCGCCGTGGTGGTTCAAAACCATATGTACGGGCGACGTGTTACCGCGTTGCTGGCGCAGGTGGTCGACCAGATTCTTGGTGTCGCGCAGGCCGGAAAGGTTTAAGACGCCGACCAGAACAACCTCGTCCGCGTCCATCAGGATCTGTTGCACCCACGGAGCCCAGCGATGGGGAACGTCCAGCACGACGAAACTGGAGCGCCGGCGGACCAGTTCCAACAGTTGATCGAAAGAATCGGTCATCAGTCTTTCGTCAGCGTTCAGATTTGATGGCGACGCCAGCAAGCGGACGTTATCGTCATATTCTATCAGGAAGCGGTCCAGCAACTGATCATCCAGCCGATTGGTGTCGGCCAGGGCCAATTCCAGGGTTTGTTGTGCTTCCAGGTTGAATGACAGGGCCGCGGTACCGAAGGTGATATCAAGATCAATGACCGCAACTTCCTCGCCATATTCCTGACCTAAATGCCAGGCCACGTTATGGGCGATGGAGGATGAGCCGCCGCCGCCCCGGCTGCTCATGAAGGCAACGGACCGTCCCATGGGTGGCGAATCCGGATCTTCGAATATGGCAGTCACCGCATCAAGAATTTGTTTTGGCGCGACCTGGCCCACCAGATACTCAGCGACACCGCGCCGGATCAATTCCCGGTACAGAATAATGTCATTGGACGATCCCATAAGCAGAACATTCGTTCCGGCATCGCAGACTTCGGCCAGGCGATCTAATTCCGTCAGAACCTCCGCGCTTTCGGAATTCGTTTCCAACAGGACCAGTTGCGGCGTTGAATTATCCTGATAATGGGCAATTGCCGCTTCTATGCCTCCGATCCGCGCATCGATATTGGAACGCGACAGCTTACGATCGCCCAGACCTTCGACCACGGCCGACCGGGATGCCTCGCTCAACAACCAGGCATTGACGTTTATCCTAAGTATGGCGCCGCTCCCTCACATCGTTGCGCGATCCGCCGAACAAACATTGGCTTGCTGCCGGGCACGGCTATCACCCACCTAACTCGCGAATGGAGTTGGACGACTCATTCTCGCCCCGGCTGGATTCTGTGGGCTGGCCCGCCCGGTAATTCTGAATAACCCGGCTGCGCCGCGCGGCGTCGCTGGGCTGCCGGTCGCGTGGCTGGTTAATGTCCGCTGGGTTGGAAATCATGGCCGCTATTCCTGCGCGCAGGGAGCAGCCATAATCGGGATGTTGCATATTGGTCGGATTATAAGCCGTCGGAGCATTGCGCTCTGTGCACTCGATAGGTCTTGCCGCGAAACTTTCAAAGCTCAAAATAATGGGTCCATTGTCGGATTTGGCGCCTGCAACCTTGCGCAAGCGGATTTCATAGGGCTGGGCGCCCTTGTTAAAAAGGTGCTTTCTCAGAGCCTGCAAACGTGCCTCTGCTTGCCGCTCATCGGCCGCCGCGGGCAGCCTGATTTCAAGAACACCGTCGCCGCTTTGAAGGAAATGCGTCAAAAACGTGTTGACGCGAATTTTTTCGGCTTCATCAAGGGTTGCCGTGTTGGCCTGAAAAACAACGGCCTGGGTGACCACCTTGCTATCCGTCACAAAAGGATAGCGCGTCAGCGGCGTGGACGCCGCATCTGGCGTGTTTGGCACACAGCCGCTTAGCCAACCCAGTGACAGTGCCGCGATGGCAACCTTGATGAGGCCGGGAGAAAGACGTCTTGGCGCCGATATCCGCGCAGCGTCTGCCGCAGGCTGCGGAGCGGAGAAAGCGCAAAGTGTACGAAGCATCATCTGCAATCTCCCATCATTCCAAAATGTACCCGATCGGCCCTTTCAATGAGGCCGTCGTCGTCTGCTCACCGCCAAGATAAACCCCTTGCAGGCGGCCAAGAAAATAAAGATCGTAGTCGCTGGGCGGGATAATGCCATCCGACGGCACAGAAAGCTGCTTCGGCTTGACCGGGCGAACCAGATAACAGGTCACCGCAATAACCAATTCGGTTTCGGTATTATCCAGACTGTTATTGCGGAAAAACGAGCCCAGCATCGGCACATCTTTGAGGCCCGGCACGCCGCGGATACCGGCGGTCTCCTGCTCCAGCAAAAGGCCCGCGATCATCAGGCTGCCACCCGATGGCAGTTCAACCGTGGTCTCGGCGCGCCGCACGGTCAGGGCGGGGACCTGAATATTCGCCAGAGTAATGGCGCCATCGTTCGACAAGGCGCTGACCTCGGTAAAAATCCGTAGGGAAATGCGGCCCGAGTTCAGGACCACCGGCGTAAAGCTCAGGGCCACACCAAAGGGTTCCTGGCTGATCGAAATCTGGCCGTCGGTGGAAGCTATCGGAACCGGATATTCACCGCCGGCCAGAAAGGTAGCCGGCTCACCCGATATGGTCGTCAGATTAGGTTCCGCCAGGGTCTTGATCAGGCCATTCCGCTCCAAGGCATTGATCGCGACTGTCAGGGTATCGCCCGGATTAGGACTATAGCTCAAAACGCCATTGAGAAATGGGGTATCGATGGTCGGGCCCGCCGTGCCGAGACGGGCATTCAATTGGCCTGAAGTCAGGGTGGAGAATGCCCCGGTCAGGGCATCGAATAGATTAATGCCCAGTTCCTTCAGCACATTGCGTGAAACCTCCGCCACCCGGACCTGCAGTAACACTTGCTGATCCTCGATCACCGCCAGCATATTGATAACATTGTCATCGCCCTCGACGAAGCGTGATGCGATGACCTGGGCGTTTTGCGAAATGTCCGCCGAGCGGACGCTGCCGGTCAGGAAAAGATGGGAATTGACGGCGGTAATTTTGACGTCGGCGTTGGGCAACAGCGTTTTAAGGGTTTCTTCGGCGCCAATCACATCCAACTGCACCTGAATTTCCAGGCGCAACAATTCCTTGCCATCGGCATCCAGGAAAAAAGCGTTGGTGGCGCCTACCGCCAAGCCGACCAAATAAATCAGCCGCGGTGTTTTGACCACCACGTTTGCCGTTGCAGGGTTAGCAACCAATACGTCGCGCACCGCCATGGGTAGGCGGATCAGGCGGGCCTTGCCCACCGGCAGGCTAATCGCCCGCGCCGGGAGGCCGTCCCGCAATTCCAATGTGCCGATCTCTATCCGCTCCCCGTCGGACGCGGGGACGGTAACCTGTTTGGTTTGGGCGATTGCCGCTGGAGCCGATCCCAGGCCGAGCAAGACCAGAAGGATAATGATCAGCGCGCGGGCGAACATCGCGTTACCTTTTTACAACGACAGTAGATGGCGTCGTCGCGCGATAAACTGTAACCGAGTCGCTATCACTGCCACCACTTTGGTTGGCGGCGGGCGGCGGCGGTTTCGCTGCGGCCGTGGTTCCTGTGCCCCGCGCGGACCTGACGTGACCCAGTTGGCGCCGGCGAAGAAGCAGGTTCGGGTCGCGCCGGGTGCCTAGAATTAGATGATCCATCAGGGCCGGGCTAACGCCTATGTCCGATACAACATCCGCTGTCTCTCCATCGCCGCTGCCGGCAATGTCGGCGGCCGGCACCGAACGCAGGGAAAGAGACAATTCGCCCATGGATGCAGCCAGGGCGACAATTTCCGCCTGCCGTGGCGTAACTTCGACGGTGACTGTTTGGCCGACCTGAGGCTTCCCCGTACTGGCATCGACGATTTGTTCGATCGCGAGCAAGCGCAAATCCTTCAGAATGGTCTCGCTAAACCGCCTTGGTGTCAGGACTGGACTGTCCGAAGTATCCTCCACTTTGTGGGTCAACAGTAAATCCACCATGTCGCCGGGTGAGATGAAGCCAGAGACACCGCTGACCTGGCTAACTGCCATGCTCACCGCGCGCATGCCCGGCGCCAAAGAGGCGACAATGAAGCCTTGCTCGCCAGGCCGGATAATATTCTCGTGCAAGATTGGTTTGCGGCTTTCCACCTTGGATTTCAGGTAAGAGCCGCGCAAGGTTGCAGGCGAGACCGTCCCTTCGAATATATTGCCCTCGCCGCTTTCGCCGGGGCCAAGCTGTTGCCAGCTAAAATCGGTATCGCGCAACAGGGTGCCGGCCGGCAGGTTATGTCTGGCCATCAGGGTCCGGGGCGTCGACGAAGAGCGGCCGCGCAGGAAACGGCTGACTTCCTCGTCCGAAGTAAATGCTGACTTTACCTCGACTTCGGGGTTCCGGATCAGGCTACGCAGGGATAATGATATACGTCCCATACTCTTGGCGACGGCCATACTTTCCGATTGTTTCGGCGTTAGTTCCAAAGTGATGGTCTTGCCGACCCGGGCCTGCTCCTTGATGTCGTCGAAAGACTGATCAACGGCGAGAACGCGAACATCCGCAATGACGGTTTCGCTGATAAATTTGTCGCGGCCGGTTTCATCGCCGTCGGTTTGGCGCACCTGTTGGGTCAACACCACATCGACGCGGTCCCCAGGCAGGATAAAACCGGCGGCGCCGGTTTCGGCAGTCACGTTGGTGGAAACCGCCCGCATGCCGGGCCCCAGGGCACCGGCCAGGAACCCTGCTTCACCAGGCTCCAACAAGCGCGCCTTGAGGATCGGCTCATTCGCCGCGATGCCCCGGCGCACGGCCCAACCGGTCAATTCTGATGGCTTTACGCTCTCAGGACCACCCTCGCTGGCGGCCTTGCCCTGGACAATGAAATCAGGCGCCAAGCCGTCGTCGGGCCAGGTCTGCCAGCGAAACAGATCGGGCTTGACGATCGTTCCTGCGGGCAAATCATTGAGGGCTACGAGAACCTGCACCGAAGCTACTTTTTTAGTTTCCTGTATCTTGCTACCCTCGGCAATCTCGGCTTCTTTGCCTTGCAGATAGCCCCGGACAAGGAAGGCAGTCACGCCGGCGACCGCGAGCGCAGCAACGACTAAAAGGATGCGGGCCAGATTCAATACATTAACCCTCTATTTCGGCTAGCGGACATGATGGCAAATACAACACTGCGACCAATGGCCACCACCGAACATGCGAATCAGACAGCTTATGCAAAATTATGGACTTTTTTCTTTTTATCCGTCAATGAGTTCAATATGTTATAAATATTACTTAAAGAAATTATTTAAAAAAATCAGGATCTGCAATCAGCATCATCAATGCCGATTGATGAAATTGTAAAGTTTGTTGGCCATATTCAGGCGGCAATGAACCTTCATCTTCGCTAGCGGTTCAAAATTGGCAGGTGCGGGAAGATAATCAGGCCGCCCGCACCGATCGCAATTGCGTATGGAATATCCTTTTTCTTTGCATGCAGTTGCCGCAAAGCAGCTATTCCGGTGAAATGAGACGCCAAAGGCAGTCGGCGGTACAGCAATAATGCCATTGTCAGAATGCCACCGGCCAAGGTGGTAATTAACAGGAACTCGAAAATTTGCTCCTGGCCGGTCCACAATGACGCCGCAGCCAGCAGTTTTCCGTCGCCGCCGCCCATGACACGCATCGCGAACATTAACATCGCTACCAAGAGCATCAGGCCGCCGAGCGCACAGGCCCAGAGGATCTGCTGCCAGGAGAAACCAGCGCTGACGGCGGCCAATGGATATACCAGCATCAACGCCAGGGGCAGGCCGTTGGGAATTTCGAAAGTGCGGAAGTCGGCGACCATAGCCAGCACCATGATCACTGGGAAAATCAACGATAGCAATGCTAGTAGCATGACGTGACATCCACATCAGCTGCTCCCGCCGCAATATTCCACCTTACACTAAAATCGGGTGTTGGAGAAACATGCCAGCCTAAAAATAGGCAAAGCCGGGGCACTGCGCAGGCAGTCGCCCCGGCTTGTCTCGCACAAATCCAAATGACGCAGGCTTACTTGGCGCCCAACTGGGTCTGGATATCCGTGAAGAAGCTCTTCACCTCATCGCCCAGAGCAAACACGGCCGCGATAATGGCGACAGCGATGCCGGCGGCGATCAGGCCATATTCAATGGCAGTGGCACCAGCATTGTCCTGACTGAAATTTTTCAGGTCGGTGACACGCGTTTGTAATCTAGTCATGAGACCCAACATAGTGAGGTCCTCCTCTTCAAATTTGGTTCGCAGCGGTGGCGAGCTGCGGTCGCGGCGTGGCGCCCTGGCACTTGGCCATGGCATCGTCTCCACCATCTGGGAAAGCTCGACGCCGGTTAGGGCAATTCCCACGTGGTGGCGTAACAGACATATACGAATGGCTTCCATAGTTCGCAAGTGATCGTTGTCACAACAAGCATTGATGAATTACATCATGCCGAATCACTCATTATTATGCGATCTTTCCTAGCAAGATCAAAATGAAAACGATGGAATTTCGTAGTTCGTCTTTGTCGGGACCAAAGATCCCCGTCCCTGGTTTATATTTTCTTAACGCGGGATTATTATTTCGCCACTGAAATCGATTCTGTATTTGGCTGGCCGCCGGAAATCCGTCTGCTCCCCAGGGCAACACGGCAAAACCTCCGTTTGCTTTCGGTTGGTGCTCGAAAATTTTGCTGCTGTCCCACATCGCCGGTGCCGCCACGCCTGTTCGATGGCAGGTGCAGCTACCCACAAGGTGGTGTTAACCCCAAAGTGCCGGCGTTGGACGCGCCACATAGCTGCCGCGATAGACCAGCGCCGCGGGGCGGTCCTTCGCCAGTAACAGAGGACCATCCAGATCTACATAGTCCGCCATACTGGCCAACAACAGGGCAGGCGCCATGGCCAACGACGTGCCCAGCATGCAACCGACCATGACACCGAAGCCGCGTTGCTTGGCTTCCCGGGTCAGGATCAGGCCTTCCGTCAGGCCGCCGCTTTTGTCCAGCTTTACATTAACCAAATCGTAGCGCCCGCCCAGGGTATCGAGATCCGCGCTGGTGTGGCAGGATTCATCGGCACATATGGGTACCGGATGCGGGCAATCCGAAAGCATCTGATCCTCTCCACTGGGCAACGGCTGTTCGATTAATTCCACCCCCAGGCTGGCCAGGGCCGTGGAAAAGGGCACAAGCATTTCAGGTTTCCAAGCCTCGTTCGCATCCACGATCAGGCGGACGTCCGGGACTGCGCGACGTACCGCCGCAACCCGTTCCGGATCGCCGGTACCGCCGAGTTTCAATTTCAACAGGGCGTGGCCCTTGGCTTCCTGGGCGGCCACCGCCATATTTTCCGGGCTGTCCAGGCTCAAGGTGAAGGCTGTTAGGAGGTCGGGGGGCGGGGCCAGGTCCACCAATTCCCAGGCTCGCTGTCCGGTCATCTTCGCCTCCAGATCGAACAGGGCGCAATCAAGGGCGTTGCGGGCGGCGCCGGGGGCCAGCACCTGGTTCAACTCGGCCCGCGAGCCACCATCCCTGATTAGAGGCAGCAACCCTTCGATCTGCTGGCGGACGGAAACCATGCTTTCGCCATAATGGCTATAGGGGACGCATTCGCCCCGGCCCCGATTGGCGCCGTCGGCAATTTCCGCCACCAAAACCTGTATCTCGGTACGGCTGCCCCGCGAAATGGTGAAGCTGCCCGCGACCGGGAAACTTTCCTCGTAGACCCGCAATGTCCGTGTCATGACGTAACCTAATCCAAGTAATCGAGAAAACCGTCGGGATCGCCGCGGATTGCATCCAGGCAGGGTAACGCCAATTTTTCCGAAGTTTCCGCCAGGTAGCGTTCCGCGTCCTCTGGTGATAATGCCGATGTATTTACGGAAAGCCCCAACATCCGGCAGTCCGGGTTGGTAAGCCGTGCACCGGCGAGGTTAAGGGCAATACACTCGCCCAGGTCAGGTATGGGAGCGTGTGGCAGGCCGCGCATATGCCGGCGGGTCGGTTCGTGGCACAGCACCAGCAGATCGGGTTGCGAGCCGTGCAAGAGGCCCAGGGATACCCCGGCATACGAAGCGTGAAACAGCGAACCCTGGCCTTCGATCAGATCCCAATGTTCGGCATCATTGTCCGGGCTGATCCATTCAGCCGCGCCGGAAATAAAATCAGCAACCACGGCGTCGATGGCGACGCCCCGTTCCGCGATCAGCACGCCGGTCTGACCGGTCGCCCGGAAATCTGCGTCCATGCCGCGGGCCCGCATGGCCCGTTCAATCGCCAGGGCGGTATATTTCTTGCCGCATGAGCAATCTGTTCCCACGGTCAACAACCGCTTGCCTGTGCGTTTTGTGCCCTTGCCGGTGACGAATTCCTGTTCGCTTTGGCGGATATCGTGCAGAACCCGGCCATGTTTAGCCGCTGCTTCACGAATGGCCGGGAAGGAAGCTAAGCGCCCATGCAGGCCGGAGGCCAGGTCCATCCCGTGGGCTAGAGCCTGGCAAATTGTATGGGTCCAGCTATCCGGCATGAAGCCGCCTGAATTGACCACGCCAATGACCAGGGTCTTGGCCCCCAGGCGCACAGCTTCGGCAATATCCACGTCCCGCAGCCCGGTATCGGCGCCGCAGCCGGGCAGGCGCAATTGTCCGACGCACCAGTCCGGGCGCCAGTCGGCGATGCCGGTGGCGGTCTTTGCCGCCAGTTGATCGGGCGCATCGCCAAGAAACAACAGGTAAGGTTTTTCCAGGCCCATGGTTTTCATCCCGTACTCAATTTTTTTCCAATGCCGCCAATTCGGTTTCCAGGCTGGCGCGTTCGGCTATCCTGGCCTGCTCGAAGGCCGGGCTATCCCAGGCCCGATGCTCGCCCCTGGCATAAGCCAGGGCGTTGTAGTGATAGATAAAGGCGTTTAGGCGATTTGCGACGAAGTTATTTCGTGTTTTTACCACCACACCGGGCACGCCGGCGACGATCGAATTGGCCGGAATTTGGCTGCCGCCGGCAACGATGCTATGACCGGCGACAATGGTGTTGTCACCGATCACCGCGTTGTCCATGACCGTGGCATTTATGCCGATCAGGCAGTTATCACCGATTGTACAACCGTGCACGGTGGCATGATGGGTAATGGAGCAATGGGCGCCAATAAATGTGCCCTGACAGTCACCTACGTGAACCAGGACGAAATCCTGTAGATTGGTGTAGGGGCCGATGCTGTTTTCGTACATTTCGGCCCGCATCACCACCCGGGGCCAGATGGAGACTCCTTCAGCAATGCAGGCCTTGCCATAAATTTCCGCCGTATCATGTACAAAAGCGGGCCTGTCGAACTGGACCAATGGGCCGAACTTGCGCAAACCGTTACTCTCCCAAATTTAGAATTCCGTGGCACCAGCCCAAAATATCGAGCCGGCCCTAGTTGGCGGCGTCGAACAATTTGTCGGTGCCGCTGTTGCCCAGGCCATTCAAGACGCCCTTGTTCAACTCTACCTGCCGGGCCTGCCAGAAGGCGGCCTTCAGGCCGGTATAATAATCGACTGAGTTTTCGCGCAATTCATCCAGCGGATCCAGCAATTCCTCACGCCTGATCACAGCGCGTGTCCCGGCGACTGCCAAATTCTCCCCGGTACTCAACATATAGGTCAAGGGCTGGAAGAAGATGTCCACCAACTTGCCGACACCGCCACGGGTGCTGGCCGGGCCCAATAGGGGGAGGACCAGATAGGGGCCAGCACCTACATCATAGCTGTGCAGGGTCTGGCCAAAGTCCGCGTGATGGCGTTCCAGGCCAAAGTCCGCCGCCGGGTCAAGCAGGCCTAAGAATCCGATGGTGCTGTTGAGGACAAAGCGGCCCACGGTTACACCGGCATCCGACAACTCCCCCTGCAACAGATCGTTGGCCGCGATGACCGGGCTATCCAGGTTCAACATCGCCCGCCGCACCGCCTGCGCGAGCAGGTCCGGCATGATCCAATTGTAACCTTTGGCGATGGGTCGCAGCAGGATCAAATCGAGCGTGTCATTGAACGCGAAAATGATACGGTTCATGGGTTCCAGCGGATCCTCGATCTCGGCGGACTCCTGGTCAGAACTGGCTAGTTCGGTTGTCTCGGTTGCGGGTGCAGGCGCTTGGCGCATAACCAGTGCCGGTGCGACGGGTTGAGTTTTTAAGGGAGGCGGAGCGGTCCGGGTCTGCGCTACGCGAGGCGGCGCAGCCGAAGTCCGCGCTGCAGGCGGCGGCGTTTGTTTCCTCATGACAGGGGCTGGCGCCGCAGCTTGATACTTTACGGGCGGTCGCGCCAGGGGGACCGGCGCTTTGGGTGCGGGGGTCGTGGGCCGGCGGGATACGGTGCGGGGCGCCGCGGCGGCGGCGGAGATTTGCGCCGCAAAGCCTGGATACGCCGCTTGCACCGCTGCAACCACGGCAACTTCACCGCCAGGAGCGGCGGCGACGGCACGTGCGACAACATCATCCAACGCGCCCGGGTTGTCGGCAATGGCGGAGATTGCCCAGGCAGCAACGCGGGCCGCATGTCCGTTGGCACGATGGGCGCCGGAATTGCCGTGCGGGGCTGGACTTGTCACCGGCGGCATATACCTTGGCAATTCGGTGGTTTGAGGTTCCTGCAGGCCAGTGGCATGGGCTATTTCTCCGGCGTAGCCGGGGAAGTCCGACATGGCCTGTTCGGCGACTGCCGGGGCAACACCGGGTGCGGCGGCCATAAGACCACGCATGATGGCGTCGACTTGTCCTGGTTGCTGCACAATGGCCTGGGTAACCAGCGGCGACAGCGCCGCGGTGACCCGGCGCCGCCTTATTTCAGGGGTTCGGGCACCGTCGCCGGCGGTACGAACCGCCGCACCAAAATAATCACCGAAGGTTGCCCCGGAACTGGCGGCGGCGGCGGAACCACAACTCAATAAACCAGCAACCAGCATGGCCGCCGCGACCAAGCCGCGTTTTGTCATATTCCCCGCCCCTCCAAGCCGAAGCTAGAATAGTGCGGAAATCGCCCATGAGCCAATAGCAAAGCCGAAACCGGAATTCGGGCCCATCCGATTATTGCCGGCGCGTTAACGATCTTCCCGGACCGGCGCAAAGTTCGCAGCGCGCCGCTTGCCTTCCTTCCGTTGCTCCGGCGTCATTCGTGCTTTCAATACACGCAAATTCTCCCGTGCCTGCAGATGTTCCTGATCGGCCGCCAAACTCATCCATTTGAAGGCTTCGACAAGGTCTGCGTCGACCCCCTGACCCCTGGCATAACGGGTCGCCAGATGGCTTTGCGCCTTGACGTAGCCCTGTTCGGCGGCGCGGCGGAACCATTTCACCGAAAGGGCAGGATCCTGATTTACACCGTCGCCGTCACGGTAGGCTTTGGCCAAATTGTACTGCGCCTTTTCCAGACCGGCATTCGCTGCGGCTGCAAACAGAGCCACGGCCCGTTTCACATCGATCGCCACACCCAAACCGTAAAAGTACATTTTGCCAAGGGTATAACTCGAGCGGTTCGAGCCGCTTTCCGACGCGCGTTGCAACCAATGCGCCGCATCCTTGTAACTTTGCTCTACACCGTCGCCGGAAATATAAGCATTGCCGAGATTATGCTGGGCCTGGCGAAAGCCGCCCTCGGCCGATGCCCGCCACCAGCGTACCGCCTCGGTACGGTTCTGGGGCACACCCTTGCCCTGATCGAACAGGATTCCCAGGTTGTATTGCGCCTTGGGGTCTCCAGCCTCGGCGAGGCTTCGCCATACCTTGGCGGCAACGGTAAAATCGCCTCGCTGATAGGCCGCATAACCGGCTTTGAAGTCCGTTGCGTTGGCGGTTGCCGCGGATCCGGCCAGGACGAATGCCGCCAGCAGGCAAGCCCGGATCATATTCATCGGCCACTGGGTAAACCAGGTCAGTGTGGCGCGACTATGAAAGGTCGTATTATTTCTCATTTCAATTCCTCCCACGGTGCCGCTATGAAGCCACGCCGAATTTTTCGGTACGTGCGCGCAATGCCTGCAACAGACCTTGAATGCCACGTTGCCGTACTACGGCGTTGAATTCAGAACGTTGGGTCACCGCCATCGAGACTCCTTCGACCATGATATCTATGATCTTGTATTGGCCGTTTTGCGGACGAACGCGCCAGTCGGCGTTGATCGGCGGCCCATTCGGCTGCACGATCCGGGTCTTTACCATGACGTCTTTTTTCCCGGCGGGTCTGGCGTCGGCCACAGCGAAGGTTTGGCCGGCATAACCGCCCATGCGGCGGCTGTAGGTTTTCAAGATAAATTCCGTAAACAGGGCCTGATAGTCTGCCCGCTCCTGCGGCGTTGCCTTACGCCAATGTTTGCCCAACACGAAACGCCCGATGAAGGGCATGTCAAAGCCGGCAGACAACAGGACGCGAAATTGCGCCTCCCTGTTCTCCAAATTGTCGCCGTTGGATTGCAGAATAACAATGGCCCGGTCCGCCAAATCGGTAATGAAGGCCGACGCGCCCTTGACCATCTGGGCCGAGACGTCCGCCAACAACGAACCTGGCACAAACATCGCGGCGCCAATCGCCGTACAACCCATAATAAACGACCGACGGGTTTGCAAATTCTTTCTCCTCGTGCTCATGGCTATCTAGTAACTGTGTTGAAATTTTAAACGCGCATATCGGTCTTCGGATTTCAAGGATAATTCGAAGGCGTAGGTATCGCGCAGGACGGTCATATGTATATTAACGCCGGCAGGGCCGGTGGACCATGCCTTTCGGTACAGATCGGCCATCGTGGCGACGGGCTCGCCATTTACCTTGACGATAATATCGCCCGCCTGCAGTCCGGATCTCTCTGCCGGGCCATCCTGGGCCAGACCGATAACCGCGACCTGGCTCTCGACCTCCGCCGTGAACATGCCCATCCAGGGTCGGTGCGATGCCGCGGTGCGGCCCTGGCTCAACATTTCCTCGAAGATGGGCGTCAACAAATCGATAGGGACGAACATGTTGCCACTGTGAGGGTCCGGGCTGGTGGTGGCATCCTCGACATATAGCGATCCTATCCCCATCAATTTTCCGTCCGAACCAATCAAGGCGGTCCCGCCCCAGTTCGGATGGGCGGGCGAGGTGAAGATGGCTTCGTCCAGCATATATTCCCAATAGCCGGCGAATTGGCGTTTACTGACGATCCGGGCGCCGATGGCGCCTTCACTGCCGCCATGGCCGGCAACCAGAACTCCATTGCCTACCTTCAAGTCGGCCGAGCGGCCCATGGCAAGAGCGGGCCGGCCCAGAGGTTCCAGCGCGCGCACCAGGCCAAAGCCGCTGTCATAATCATATGCGACCACTTCAGCCGCGATCATGCGCCCATCAAGCGCTTCGACGGCGATCGCCATGGCTTCGACGATCAAATAGCCGATGGTCAGGATCAAGCCACTGTCATCGATGATCACACCATTTCCGTCACGCTCGGTGCCAAGGAACGGCGCGGTATAGCCGTCGGCAGGAATTTCCGCATGCAATTGCACCACGGCCGAAAGGGCGGCACCCACATCAAAGGGCAGCTTTGCCGCTTCCGCCGGCGATGACAGCGCTGCCGCGAACGCCATGGGCAGCAGACCCTTGGGCTGATGTCCGTTAACCTTTTCCAAGTCGCTCATGTAGCATCCGCCATTCGCCACCCACTATTGGGCATATTAGCCGAACCGCTAGGTTAGAGCAGTGGCGGCGCAGGTCCAATGACGAAAACGATCGAAGCTCACAATATCTACTTGGTGGTGGCGACAAAGACACCGTCCCACTCGGTGTCAGGCGGATTCTCCGCATAAAATTCGATGCGTTCATCATACATGTCATACAATTCGCCAAAGCTGCCATCGGCGGACCGGCATTCTTTGAGCAATTCGCGGGCCTTGGTCCAGTCCTGTTGCCGGTAGGCGCCCAGCATGGCGTCGTGTTGCGCTTTCAAGGCCAGAAAATCCTGCTGCTGCAACATATCCTTGCGGCCCAGAATTGTATGAATACGCACCGCCTCGGCTTTGCCCTTCACGGCGATCAGGTCCAGTTCAAGGGTTGCGAAATCGTCGCTGACCGCTGCTTCGGTATCCTCGCCAATGACGATGCCGACACCGTAATTCTTGGATTGCCCCTCCAGGCGGGCGGCCAGGTTTACTGCATCGCCCAGAACGGAATAGTCGAAGCGTTGTTCCGACCCCATATTACCGACCACGCAATCGCCGGTGTTGATCCCGACGCCGACATTCAAGGGTTTATGCTCTTCGCCTTTTTCCTGAGCCTCGGCCGCCAGATCCTGGTTCAATTGTTCCAATTCCTCGAACATCACCAGGGCCGATTCACAGGCATGCTGGGGATGTTCCAGATCTTCCATGGGGGCGTTCCAAAAGGCCATGATGCAATCGCCCATGTACTTATCAATTGTCCCCCGACGCGCCAGAATAGCGTCGGTTAGAGGGGTGAGGAATCGGTTGATCAAGCGGGTCAATCCCTGTGGATTGCTCTTGAATGATTCAGAGATGGAGGTAAAGCCGCGTACATCGCAGAACAAGAAACTCATGGTGCGGCTTTCACCGCCCAGGCGCAGTCGATCCGGTTCCTGGGCCAGTTGTTCAACCAGCGCCGGCGAAAGATATTGACTGAAGGCGCCGCGCACACGCTCGCGCTCCGCTTCGGTCTGCAGATACAAGATGGCTGAACTGGACAAATAGATCGCCACAACGGCAATACCCGGATAGATCGGATCCACCAAAAGCAGTTTGTCGGTATACAGATACCAACTCATGGCCGCGGCTCCGACAGCCGTGCCCAGAGAGATGGAAGCGCCGGGCATGGCGCCAAAGCGTGGTGTCAGCAAGATCAGGACCAGGCCGATGACCAGGATAAAAAGTTTTTCCATACCGTCGGCCCAATCAGGGCGTTCCATGAAATGTCCGGACATGATTTGTTCGGTCGTCTGGACATGCACGTCAACCCCTGCGGCGGCCGGATCCAGGGGATGCGTGCGCAAATCTTTCAGGCCTGCGGCAGAGGTGCCGAAAAACAGGATCTTACCCGCGACCAGCGCCGGATCGAAGTCGTCCTCGAATACTTTCCACAGCGGGATTACCCGGTCTGGATTTGATTTGCCAAAATGCACCCAAAAACGTCCGTGGCCATCGACCGGTATCTCCAACCGGCCCACCTTGACATGGTTCAAGCCCGTATTTTCGCCGAAACTCTCCTCTAGATTCGCGCCCGAGGATTTCAGAATATAGGTAGAGGCGCCTTGATAGACCCGCAGGGCCTCCAACGACAGGCTCGGGTAGAGTTGCTTGCCCACGCGCAGAAATGTAGGCACCCGGCGGATTATGCCGTCACTTTCCGGAGCCAGATTGAAACTGCCAATCCCGGAGGCGGCGGCTTCGATGGCGGGCAGATTGACAACGGCACCGCCAAAATTGTTCAGAAACGGCAGTGGATTGTCGCCGTTGATGGCGTAGCCCGCTTTGACCGCCGGCAGGTTTTTGCTGAGTTCGTTGGTCAATACAACACCGGCAATCACGCCATGGTCCTTTGCCGCATCTCGGATCTGGCCAATGATATTGGCGAATGCGTCATCGTGGTCGGGAATGGAATCGATGATCGGTTTGGAAAATGCCCTGGCAGCCGGCGACAGTTTGTCCATGTCCAGGGCTGGCTGGTTCAGCCAAATTGACAGGGCTTGCCTCGGTGATGTGCGATCCGGTTCGGCGAACACCACGTCAAAAGCCACGACCTTGGCGCCGGCGTTGAACAACCGGGCCAACATATCGGCGAGTTTGCTGCGCGGCCAGGGCCATTGCAAGCCGCTACGCGACAATGTTTCATCGTCCAGATCCAGGGTCGCAACGGGTACGGGCTGATACTCGCGAGGATGCAGTTGATTGTACAGATCGAACAGCTTCAGTTGGAATACCTGTAGAAACTGCGGATTTTCCAATCGCAGGCCAAGGGACGCCATCAGCATCAAAGCTGGTATGATGTACACCAATTGACGTTTTAATAAGCGAATGGAACGCATGGCCTGGGCAGAACCTTCTTTAGGATAATTTAGGCTAATCTTTCAAACGGCGATAGATCTCGTTCATGCCCCGGTGTTGCTTTTGCAACAGGGCCATCAGTTTTGGATCGAAATGACTGGCAGGATCGAGCCGGTCATCCCCCTTCAACATGATATCGATGGTCTTTTTATGATTGAACGCCGGCTTGTAGGGACGCTCGGAACGCAGTGCGTCGTATATGTCCGCCACCGCCACTATGCGCGCGGATAGTGGGATATCGTCTCCCGCCGTGCCCAGGGGATAGCCGCCGCCGGCCCATTTTTCGTGATGATACAGGGCAATTTCCGCCGCCATGCCGAGGCGTGGCGCGGCATCCAAGATTTGATGGCCATAAAGGGGATGCTTGTCCATTTCGGCCCGCTCGTCGTCGTCGAGGCCGCCCTTTTTCTTCAAAACCGCGACATCGACGCTCATCTTGCCGACGTCATGTAGCTGGGCGGAATAGCGGATTTCATCGCAAAAAGCCTTCGGCATGCCAAATTCCCTGGCCAGAAAATAGCTGTACTCGTTAACCCGGACGATGTGGTTGCCGGTGCCTTCATCGTGAATTTCCGAGGCCCGCGCCAGCAACTGGATAGACAACAAAAAGGCTTCCTCGGTCTCTGCCTGCAGGGCGATGACTTGTGCCCGTTGATCGCTAAGTTCGCGATTGCGTTGGCGCAGGCGGATATTTTTTTGCCGGATACTTTCCAGCATGTCCGCCCGTTCGATGTGCGTGGCAAGGACATAGGCTATAGGCGTGATCAACTGGACCTGTTGCTCTTCAAAGCGCATGGGCCGATCTTCGCCGGGAACGCGGCGATTAATCAGTTGCACCACGCCAATTACCTGTTCCTGGTAATTTTTCAGCGGGAAGCAAAGAACCGACATTGTGTGATAACTGGCGAGTTCGTTATCCGGGTTGAAGCTATAGGATTTGCCCGATGGAATATCGTAGACGTCATCAATACGCACCACCTCGCCGGACGCCGCGACAAAGCCGGATATACTTTTAACTGTAATCGGTACGATGAAATCATTGCTGCCTATTCGGACGGTATCGTTTTGCAGACTGATCGGTTCCAGCCAATGTTGCGCGCCTTTCTTTCGGACGATAAAGATTGTGCCAGCTTCTGCACCGGTCATCAGGCGACTTCTCAACAGTATCTTGTTCATCAGCTGACGCACCGATTGACGCGGTTGCCGTTCCACGAATTCAAGAAATTCGAGCGCTTGATTAGATACCGTCATTTCTCCCACCTGAATTATTTCGAGGTCAACAGCGTCAATGACAATTGTCGCTGAAGCCAGTACGGCGGATTCTACAGCGTCATGATGTCCCGGTTCAAGCACGCGGCCAAGTGCGATCATCACATCGCGGCGACTATTGATTGCCTCTGCAACGAATTGGCGCCTTGCTATCAGACCATGCGCCGCAGCCGTTCAATGATAAAATTACCTTTCTCGAGGATCTCGGACGGGGAGAACCGAAGGACTTGATAGCCCCGCTCGGTCATAATTGCATCATGACTGCGTTCCGCTTCCAGTTCATGTTCGCCGCGAACGGTTTCAAGCGGCGCGGCGATTTCAATATTATATCGGCCGCCCAATGGCGACAGCAGGCGCACGGCGAGGGTCTGTCCGGCATCTACGAGATTGCATTGGAACGCATAGCCCGCGTCTTGCAGCATCTGACGCAATACCGGCCAAGGATTAAGTGGGGCGGTGGCATTCTTATCGCCAAAGGCGTTATCGAATCTGGCCTCGAATTCATCTGAAATCAATTCACCATTCTCATCCAATGCAGGGGGCGCTTCAGAAAAATTCGAAAGGGCGGCGCAGAGCCCGCCGGCTTCCATGCAGACATCCCTGTCGCCGATGATATGCAGACCCAGACGGGCCGCGCCCGCCACGTCATGATACAGATCCTCTGCCCCAGCCAAGGCTTGATTCAGGGCCCCGGGTGCGTCCGGCGCGAGACCAGGCAACAGTACGATGAAATCCACCTGTCGGCCCAGAAATACATCCGGTGTGGCGACAGTAATTCGCTCGCGCACGTTGTCGGGAAATTTACTACGTTTCAAGATCTCGCGAATTTGTTCGGCTTGGCCGTTGATCGAGGTGGCGATGCCGACTGTACGGCGGGGCAGCCCGCGGAACACGCCGGCATCAACCCAGGAACGAATCAGTTTTTCCGTTTCCAGGATTTCTGTCTGGTTGACCGTGCCGTTGTTGACCACGGTCATGCGACCGGCGACATGATGCCATTGCACACCCAATAAATTTATCGGCGTATCGGAGCGCAGTTTGCGGAAGTTGGTCTGTACCACCATCTTGTTGTCGTAGAAGGTCGACGAAAGATATTCGGCGATGCGCGGATGGGAACGGTAATGTTCCACCAAATGATATAGATGGCCCTGCCCGGACAACAAGGCGGCGAGGTTGCCCAGGGCGGTCAGGCTGGCGGGCGCCATCGCAATATTGGTAGCCGCCTGGGTAAAGGCATGCTTTGCCTCCCATTCAGGCCGCAGGGGGGACAGGCGCCGATCGTGACGCGCTGCACCGAAAACCGCGCCCCGCTTGCCGCGATACAAAATAGGTATGATCAGGCCAAGCTCACTTAAGTCCGCTTCATCGACGACTACCAAATCAAAATATCCCGCTTCCAACGGCAGGACCTGTCCGGAATGTTCTAAAGTGGCGGTCCAAATGGGTAGTTGTGCCGCCAGAATTCCGACCGCCTGGGCCAGTCGTCTTGATCGATGGGCCTGGGTCTCGTTTACGTCGCCGTCGTTGCGCCGATCGCTCAGATCAAAAAATGCGGTGACTTGATTTTCCAACACCGCCGGGTCGTCTTCCAGGCGGTCGATCCAGTGGTCGCGGTAAAGTTCCCGGACGCCCGATATTTTACGGGCCGATTGGTTCAGCGCCTGCAACTCCAAGGTCTGGCAATCCTTGAAGCGGACTACACCCCGGATCGCTTCATCGCGTTCGGCAACTTTTTGCCGCCAATCAAAATAGCTGCCCAGGGCGGTCAAGGCGGCGTCAATGCCGGCCAATTGATTTTCGCCGGCCAAAGCCTCCACCGCCTGTTCGCCAATGACGGAGGGAATTTTGCCGACCGCGATTTTGACGGCCGTCAGAAGATCTTCGCGGCCGTCGCCACGAGACAACATGCCCTTCATCATCTTGCCCAGGCCGGCGCTTTTGTCCCCCCGCATAATGGCGAACTCTTCCCGCCACTCCTGCATGACTTGACTACTGGGGCAGGGCGTCAGACGCAGGGCGGGGGGCAACTGGCCCAGGCCCAGTTCAACCGCTTCCTGGCGGACGACCGCGTTCAATTCGTTCACCCGCCTATGGGCCGCGCGCAATGGATCAATCCCGTCCGTATCGGCCGCGGGCAAACGGTCCAATTCCTCCATATCCTTCAGAGTGGGCTTTTCTCGCTGTGGTGCCTTCTTATCTTCCTTCGGCACCGCGCCGTCTGGATCTTCGTCGTCATACTCGTCGGCTTCGGGCCGCTGAATTTGGCGCAAGGTCTCAACCAGGGCTTCGCGGCTGGCTTCATTGTCATCGCTGTCACCAACCCGCACGACGGCCGTCAATTTCCGCCCCACCCAGGCATTCAGATGCTTGGTCATGGCATCCACCGTGTCGCGCCGCCGCGCGACGTAAAGCACACTCTGTCCATTCATCACCGCCGTAGCAATAAGGTTCACCACGGTAGCCATCTGTCCGGTTCCCGGCGGCGCGGCAACGGCAATTAGCTGATGATGCATGCCAGCCCGGACCGTTTGGTTCTGGCTATACCCAAGGCGATGCATATCGAACACCATGGGGCCGTCCAGATGCGGCTGCACCTCGTCTCCAGGCCCGTCGGGCTCATCGGATTTGCTGCCGGCATTCTGGATGCCACCCAGGGCGGTATCGGCAATGATGGACTGGATATCGGCGCTGCCCAAATCATTCAGATTGCGCAGCAGGCTTGAAATCGAAGGCGGCATGGTGGCGGACGCCAGGACCGGCCGATTGCGCCATTGTATGCGGCCCAAGGAGCCGGTCCCCGTGAACTCGCCCAACTGGTCTGGATCGAACTTTTTCTCATCCAAATTAAGGCGTTTGGCAACCATGGCCAGCTTATCCGCGAACGGCATGGCGGGGTCGGCAAGTTGGCGGGCCAGGCCTTGAATCTGTAGCGACTCCACGCCTTGGTCACGCAACAGCGCACAATTTACTTTCAGGTAGGCTTTGGGGTCTGGACACAGATTACCGTCCTCAATCTTCACCCGCATCAGGAACAGCGGCCTGATCGCACCGTCGGCATATTGCAGGTAGGGATAACCGTAGCAAAGCAGTGACGCACCAAAGGTCGCTATAAACTGCTCAATACCGTCGTCCCCGTCCGGTAAGGGCGCGGCCTGATTATTGTTGGTAAAGATGCTTTCGGTGGTAACAGGCAATTCCACATAGGCGGGCACGCCGGCGGTCGCGGGTACCCGCAATTCGTGCAATTGTTCCTCTTCGATGGTCCACCGGCATGAACGCATCAGGGCCGACAGATCCGCTGCCGGCGCGGTCTCGCTATCCGCCAAGGCAGGTTCTAATTGCCTGGCGTCAACGCTTGTTGCTGCCTGACGCTCAGGCTGTGCCATACTGCGACCCCGGATAAGTCTTCTACCTGATGGAAGACGGTCTGGAAAAGCCCGTTCCGGGGCGAAAGTTAGATGATTTCGGATAACGTTTGGTTAACTAGAATGCAAAAAGGCCGGCGCCTCATGGGGCACCGGCCAATCGCGGCGGATAAGCGCCGAAATGTTATTTCGTCGCTTCTTTCAGATAGGCAATCACATTATCCCGATCGGACTTTTTCTTGAGCCCTGCAAAAGCCATTTTTGTCTTTGGTACCAATTTCTTAGGCTTGGTCAGGTAGCTGTCCAGCATATCTGCATCCCAAACGATCCCCGATGCCTTCATGGCCTTGGAAAACTTGAAGCCCGCAGCTGTTCCCGCCTTGCGGTCGATGACACCATGCAAGTTTGGCCCGACCTTGTTCTTTCCGCCGGCTTTAAGGGTGTGGCAAGCCTTGCATTTCTTGAATACTTTTTTACCTTTTTTGACATCGGCGGCATTGGCCACATTGAAAGTCAAAGCCATGGCAATGGCGGCAATAACCACCGGCAATCGAAACTTCCGCATCTGCATCTCCTTACGGCGTAATGGTCAGTAAAACCTGGTGGCATCGGCCACGCCGGCCCTTCCTAGCACAGGCATTGCAAACTTGGTAGCGGCGGATCGTCGCGCCCTGGCCGCCCTATTGTGTTGCCTATTCGCAGTCCTCGCAACGGCTGACGGGCAGATCGCGGCGCAGCCAGCCGATCCCGTTCGCACTACCCAGCATGCCTTCGCGGATGTCCATGACCTGGGTATAGCCCCGGTTCTGGAGCAGCCGGCTGGCATGTTTTGAGCGGACTCCGGCGGCGCAGATCAAGGCAATGGGAGTGGTTTTATCGCCGTTGGTGAGTTTGGCGACGCGCCCGAGGAATTTTACCGCGCCGTGTATAGAGCGGATCGTCGCCCGTTCCGCCCCGCTTGGAATGCCTGTTTTTCGCCATTCATCGGGACGGCGAATATCAATGATCATGACCCGGCCGTCGCGGGCCATCTCCAGGGCCCGCGCCGGTGCAATGATCTGCTGAGCCATGGCTCCATTCAGGCCGGTTGCCAGGTAGCCAAGCGTCATCAAGATCGCTGCGGCGGCAAATACAACGGCCAATCCCAGGGCCGGCAGCGTGCGGGAAAAATTTCGCCAAGGATCCGTCATCGATCTAATCCAATGTTGATGCGGCCGTACAATAGCGCCCATTCACCACTCTGGCTGTTCATAATGCTATCAATATCATGTGACCCGCAACGCGAGCCAATTTCCAAAATAGGCGCCTATTGACGCATGTCATGGTACTTGGCTAAATCGTGATCATGTTTACTGTAGTGGGGGGTGTTCAGCGGTGAAGGTCACGCCCAAATTTGGATAAGTCCAGTGGAGAGGAAAATATCATGCGTGCGAAAGACATCATGACGACCGACGTCGCCACCATTGCCCCGGATATGGAAGTAGCGGAAATTGCCAAGATATTGATGGACAACAAAATTAGCGGCGTTCCAGTGGTTGATGCCAGCGGTGGAACCGTGGGCATGGTCAGCGAAGGGGATCTGTTGCAACAGGTCGGGCTGGCCGGCGAGACACGGCGGTCCTGGTGGCTGCGGCTTGTTTCGACACCGGAGCAGGAGGCCAAGGACTTTGTAAAAAGCCATGGCCGCTGCGCTGCCGATGTAATGACGACCAATGTGGTCAGTATTGGCGAAGACACCTCTACGGCCGAGATTGCCAGGCTGTTGGAAGAACGGCGGATCAAACGGGTGCCGGTTCTGCGCGACGGCGTCCTGGTCGGAATCGTTTCGCGCGGTAACTTGCTGCACGCCTTGGCCGGCCACCGTGACGACGGTCCCGCCGCGCCCAGCGCCGATGACCGTACCGTCCGCCAAGAGGTGTACAAGGCGTTGCAGGGCAAGGGTTGGACCAGCCATGGGGCCACCAATGTCATTGTCACCGATGGCGTGGTAGAGCTATGGGGGTGGGTCGAGAGCGAGATGGAGCGCAAAGCAATGCTGGTCGCAGCGCAGGAAATCTCTGGCGTGCAAAGAGTTATTGATCACCTGGGCTCGGTGCCGCCCGGCACCTGAGAAGTCGATATTGCCGCGGCGTTGTTGCCGCGACCTCGAAAACTGTTTATGGAGACTGAATGCAGCGACAGCGCGATGACATCAAAAAGGTACCTCATAAGGGCCGAAAACGCGAACGGCGTAATTCCGAACCCATCACGGCCTATAACTCAAAGCTCAAATTGGGAATTCTGGCGACGCCCTGTCTATTGGCCGGGTTTGCCTCGGCCTATGCGGCGCTGAACGGCATTGATTTGCTGGGCGGCGGTACGGGTATCCATCTGGCAGCTGCCGCCATTGGCGGTTTGACCGCTTTCACCTTGCTGCAGATGGCTTTCGACAAATCGCCGGTCTTGATTATTGATGACGAAGGCATTCGCTGCCGCCGGCCTGATGTGGGATTGATCCCCTGGCGCGCCGTGGTGGGGCTGGGGACATCGAAGGCGACATTGCTGCGCAAGGTTTTAATGATTGCCGTGGATGACGCCGAATTGGACGAACAGGCGGCCCGCCATATGCGCCGGCGGGTGGGGATGTTCGCGGCGTTTTCACCGCAAGTGGCAAAATTTGAAGGCCAGATGACGGGCTGGCCGTCAATTCATGTGCCCATTTCCTATTTCGCCCTGTCCAGCGCGCAGTTGGAAAAACTGCTGGCAGAAAAAGTACGGTTCCACGGCAGAAAATCCTGAATCGTTAGATCCGATAGGCAGCATTGCGCCCAGTTTCCGATATTGATCGGGGTTGATTTCGTCTCTTCGCCGCAGTGCGGCATGACATCGGCTGGTTTGGCCTATCACCGCACCTTGGTATAACTGTCTCAACCTTGAAAACCATCCCGATCGGCAACGAAAAAAACCCCCGGACACAATGCCGGGGGTTTTGATTTATTGCTCCGCATCATTGACCGCACGGAGCGCTATCCTTTGCCGGCCTCGCCGATCTTTTTCATATCGGTTTCCTGCTCGTCCAGGACCATGCGCTTGTAGCCTTCGACGCCGTCGCCCATGTCTTCGGGCCACTCGAGCGTCATCAATTCGAACCGCATTTCTTTTGGCCCGAACAATACCATGATTGTCTGTAACCAAACCGCAATGCCCGAGGCCAAGGCGACAATCAGGCCAACGCCCAAAACCGTCTTGATGATCCAGCGATGGCTCATGCCCACCAGCGAGGGTGAAATCTCGTTGGTAATGAAAGAGTCATAAGTGAAGATGTAGCAGAAATAGATCACCACGATGGTAAAGGGGATCATGAAAAACGTGGTGCCCATGAACTCGATGAATGCCTGTGCCTTGGTCTGCATGTGCATGCGCAACAGATCGACCCGGACATGGCGGTTGCGGGTAAAGCCATAGCCCAGAACCAGCGAGAACAAGGCTGTATGCACATGCCATTCCAGTTCCTGCAGCATGGTGGATTGGAACATGGGGCTGACATTTTCCACCAGCCAAAGCTGGACATCAAACGAAGTGCCCGTCAGCTTGCGCCCGAAAACATCCATCATGGTGAATAACACCAGGGGCAGGATGAAATAGGCGCCCCGTTGGCCGAAGAATTCCACGAAGTTCCTCAGCTTGTAGGAAAGCAGCACCAGGGGATGGGAGCTCAATTCGTGGCGAGCCAATGTCGATTCAGTCATCACATAGTCTCCAATCTACGCGTAAACAATGCCTGGCAGCCACAACGCGATCTGAGGCCAAACCAGCACCAGGATCACGCCAATCAGTTGAATAAGCACGAAGGGTATGATGCCCAGATAGATATTCTTAATATCCACCTCTTTTGGCGCTATGCCTTTCATATAGAACAGCGCAAAGCCGAATGGTGGGGTTAGGAACGAAGTTTGCAGATTGATGGCCACCAAAACCGTGAACCAGTAAACCACTGCTTCGTCCGCCACATGGCCGGCAAAGTCCAATTCTGCGACCAGAGGCGCGAACACCGGCAAGACAATCAGGGTGATCTCGACCCAATCCAGGAAGAAGCCCAGGAAGAAGACAATAGCCATGATCAGGAATAACAGGCCCCAAGAACCAAGTCCGGCTTCCAGGATCAATTCTTCAACCACGTCATCACCGCCCAAGGAGCGGAAGACGTAGGCAAAACATGTAGCGGACATGACGATGAAGAAAATCATCGCGATGGTCAGGCCCGATGATTGGCAGACGCCCTTGACCACGTCCCACTTCAAGGTGCCCTTGAAGGCGGCAATAACCATGGCGCCGAAGGCGCCCACCGCACCGGCTTCCGACGGGGTGGCCCAACCCAGTAGGATCGAACCCTTGATGAAGGCGATCAGGACCACCGGCGGGAAAAAGCCCCGTACCAGCAATGGCCCCAATTCATTGGACGGCACATACAGCAATTCCGGCGGCAGCTTGGGCGCGATGCTGGGCTTGGCGGCGGCCCAGCTTGTCACGAAGGTCAGATACATGGCCGCCAGCACCAGGCCCGGAATAATTGCCGACATGAATAATGTACCGACCGAGATGGACAGCAGATCCGCCATGATAATCAGCATGATCGACGGCGGAATCAAAATACCCAAGGTACCCGAAGCGGCGATTACGCCGGTCGCCAGGGTTTGATGATAGCCTTGCCGCAGCATCACCGGCAGGGCCAATGCGGTCATCATGGTAACCGAGGCGCCGATAATGCCGGTCATTGCGGCCAGAATGGTGCCCATGACGGTCACCGCCAGGGCCAGGGCGCCCGGCACCCGGCGCAGCAACACTTGGCAACAGTATAACATTTCGTTGGCGATACCGCTGCGTTCCATCATCGTGCCCATGAAAACGAATGTGGGCACCGCGACTAAAACCAGGTTCTCCGCCGCCATGCCCCAAATGCGCGGCATGAAATTGAAATACTCAATGAGTTTAAAATCTCCCACGACATGGCCAATCAGGCCAAAGCCAATGGCCAGGCCGCCCAGGATGAACGCCACCGGGTAGCCGGTGAACAACAAGCCAGCCAGGCTCAAAAACATAATAATCGGAAGATATTCAGTAAAAAATTCCATAGGTCAGTTTCCGTTACGGCGGTTAATCAGCCGGTTACTCAGTTGCCATTAGGATTACTGCCGCTTATGACGCATGGGCCTTGTTGAGGCCGCTTTGCCGAAACCGATGTACAAGAGCAGCATTTGCGACGCGGTTCTATTGTGCGGTGGTCAATATTACTGGGCCCCAGGAATCCCGGGGCCCAGCTTTATTGCAGTCCTGACCCTTTATGGTCAAGTCCGGCGATCAATCGAGATAGCCGTGATCTTTCCAGATTTTATACTTGGCACGGAAGCTGGAGTAGCTTGCGTACACTTCCTTGAACAAAGGATCTTTCGCTGATTCTTCGGCGACCACTTCGTCCCAGGCCTTCCTCAGGATGTCCAGGTCGGCGTTGGACCAGCGCACGGATTCTACGCCTTTGGCCTTCAGCTTCGCCATGGCTTCAAACTGCTTGGCTTCCGAACGGGTGTTTGACCAGGTGATGGAATCGCCACAGCCGGCTTTTATGATAGCTTGCTGCTGCTTCGACAGGCCATCCCAGCCCTTTTTGTTCATCAACAGCTCGCCGACGGACGATTGCTGATGCCAGCCGGGGAAGTAATTGAACTTGGCGATCTGATAGAAGCCCAGGTCATAGTCGATTGAAGGCATGGAGAATTCCGTCGCATCGATTACGCCGCGTTCCAGAGCCGGATAGATGTCCGCACCGGCCAGCAACTGGGTGGATATGCCAAGTTTGGACATGACCACGGCGCCCAGGCCGAAGAAGCGCATTTTCAGGCCCTTCAACTCGCCAATGGAGTTGTATTTTTTGCGGAACCAGCCCGAAGTCTCCGGGGCGATGAGGGCACAATGCAGCCCGAACACACCGTTCTCGGCATAGAGACGATTGTAAATCTCGTCGCCACCGCCGTATTCCAGCCAAGCCAGGAATTCACCGCCGCGGGGACCGAACGGCACCGCTGTGTAAAATGAAAGGGCGGGGTATTTGCCAACGTGATAACCGGCCGTGCCCCACATGGCGTCAATCGAACCAGCCTTGACAGCGTCCCAACCCTGCAGGGTCGGTACCAGCGAGCCGGGCTCGAAGAATTTAATCTTCATGGCGCCGCCTGACATGTCGCTGATGATGTCCTGATAACGCCGCGCCACTTCGCCGATAATCGACAATTTGGAGCCGAAAGCGCTTTGCATTTTCCATTTCAGTTTCTCAACCGCATTGGCGGAAGTCGAAACACCGGACACCAGTGTCAACGACACAACAGCAGCCGTAGATAGTTTAAGTAGTCCTTTGAGTCCCACGATAGCCTCCCTGAAACATTTTCCGTAGGTTGAAGTCGGCCACAATACAATGTTGTTGGGGCCGAAACGTCAACGTCTAAATTTACGAAATCTTAACATAATGCATAATAGGCACTGGAATCAGCCGCTTGCAGCCGGAAATTTGCAGCGTGATTTAGCCAATCTACGGGAGCGACTGGCGCAACTAGGCGATCTGGGTATTATTTCAGAGAGTTCATGCGCTGCGCGGAATGCGACGGACGGCACCGCGCCGCTTGCATCAAATCTGAATAGATCCGGAATCGAGTCGGAATTGACTTAGTTTGCGCGGACAGCGTGAAAAATTAGTAGCTGCCCACTGTAATAAGCCGCCCAGGTTATTTCGCCGCTGAGAGGAAAGTCGCGCTTGAAGCGGCGAACGGCGATACAGATATCGGAAAACATGAACAACAATGCGCCAGGTACCAGGATCAGGGCTGGATAGGCCGACAGCAGCGCCATAGCCGTCATGCCCACGATGACAAGCGTATAAGCCAGCACCGCGGGCCGCATTGGGCCGAGATCACCATATAGCCAGACCGCCAGGGCCAGGCCTGCAATAGCGACCAGCACGGCGCCCAAAAGCCCTCCCGGCGTGGGTGCCCAGTCTAAGGCGAAAATGGCGCTCGCCGCGCAGGGCCAGGAGCCAATCCCCCACGGCGGACAGGAGCAGTGCGAGGGCCAACAGCGGTTGGGCCGGCCAAGCCAGGGCCGCCAACAAGGCACAACCCAGGGCCTTGATCACCGCGCTGCCCGGATAGGGCGCCCGATGCCGGGTCAACAAAAACAACAATGCGGCAGAGAAAGATGGCAGCAGTATCAGCACCGGACCGGACATGAAATGGGCGCGGCTCATCCACCGTTCAGAGCGGGGCTCACACGCTCGGCGAACAGGCCCACGCTGGCCTGGGTTTTATCTCGTCCCATGCAACCAAAATCCATCATCATCGCCACATGGCCGGCCACGCCGCGGTTTTCTTCAGGATAATGGTCATACCGCGAAATGATCGATTTACGCATAGGACTAAGTTCCGTTGGCTGGCATTTGGGCTGGTCTTCGTCGTTGGACCTTTAGCCAGCCTTTAAGCCATAATCGGCACCCCATCCCAGGCCGGCGCGGGTGCCGGCGCGAGGCATATATTCGCAACCGATCCAGCCGTCGTAGCCGGCCGCGTCAATGGCGTCGAACAAATAGGGAAAATTGATCTCGCCTTCGTCCGGCTCCCGGCGGTCCGGTGGGTTGGCAATCTGGACATGGCCGATATCCGGCAGGCAGTCGGCGAAGCGATGGACCAAATCACCCTCCATGATCTGCACATGGTAGACGTCGAATTGCAGTCGTATATTGGGCTTGTCCAGCTCCGCCATGATGGCGCGTGCCTGGCTGGTGGTTTGCAGGAACATGCCGGGCACATCCCGTTTGCCGTTGATTGGTTCGATCATCAGGTTCAGACCCAAAGGCGCCAATTGGTCCGCTGCCCAGCCCAGGTTTTCGCGATAGGCATCTTCATAGGCGATGCGTTCCGTGCCCGCCGCAGGCGCTAGCCCGGCCACGGAATGGATATTCCTACAGTCCAGGGCCCGGGCATATTCGATGGCCCGGTCGATGCCGTCGCGATATTCCTGTTGGCGGTCGGGCAGGCAGGTCAGACCCCGTTCGCCCCCCGCCCAGTCACCTGCCGGCATGTTGATCAGCACCAGTTCAAGACCGGCTGCGCCCAGGCAATTGGACAATTCGTCGGTACTGCGGACATAGGGGAATAGACTCTCCACACCCTTAAATCCGGCCTCGGCGGCGGCGGCAAAGCGCGCCGGGAATTCCATCTCGGTAAATAGCATGGTCAAATTGGCGGCGAATTTGGGCATCGGGGTTCTCGGATTTAGCAAAACTTTTTAAGCGGCGTCGATTTTCCCCAGTTTGTCATCAAGGGCGCCAGGACCACAAGCAGCCATATTGCGGCGGGCGTCTTGCCGGGCAGCCCTGCCACGTGCCACGCTGGCGCATTGCGGCTTGGAATGGCCCAATCAACTGCGGGCAATGATGGTAGATGCTTGGATAAATGTGGCGACGGAGGCGGGCGGTGCGGTGCTGGTGCAGGCGGGCGGCCATTGGGATGCCCGCAATGTGACACGGCTGGATCAGCAGTTGCGCGGCCTGGCCGCCGGCACCGGTGCCGCGGTGACCCTTGATCTGGCCCAGGTGGACCGTTTGGATACTGCCGGGGCCTGGCTGTTGTACCGCACCCGCAAGGAACTCCGGGCCCATGGCGGGCGGGCCGATTATGCCGGCCTGACGCCGGCTCATGAGGCGATGCTGGAACAGGTCGCTGCAAACGACCAACCGGCCGAGATAGAGCCGCCGCGCCAACCGGCACTGCTGGCGGTGCTGGATCGGCTGGGTCGTGGCGCCGTCGACGTGGTGCTGGAAGGGCGGCAACAGATCGCCTTTCTGGGGCTGTTGTTGCTGACCTTGGCGGGTACGCTGCGCCATCCCGGCCGGCTGCGCCTGGTGCCCCTGATCTATCATATGGAGAAGGTGGGTTTTAACGCGGTGCCGATCGTTGGGCTGATCTCGTTTCTGATCGGCGTGGTGCTGGCCTATCAGGGCGCGGTGCAATTGCAGCGCTTTGGCGCCGAGATATTCGTGGTCAATCTGATCGCCGTGTCGGTCCTGCGCGAAATCGCCATTTTGTTGACCGCGATCGTCGTGGCGGGCCGTTCGGGCAGCGCCTTCACGGCCGAGATCGGTTCCATGGCGGTCAACGAAGAGGTGGACGCCATGCGCACACTGGGCCTCGACCCCATGGAAGTTCTGGTGCTGCCCCGGGTTCTCGCCCTGGTCATTACCCTGCCGTTGTTGGCCTTCTTCGCTGACATGATGGGCCTGTTTGGCGGCATGATGATGTGTTGGGCCGTTTTGGATATTTCTCCGGCCCTGTTTCTGGAGCGGCTGCAGGGCGCGGTTTCGCCATGGTCGTTTTGGGTGGGCATGATAAAGGCGCCGTTTTTCGCTTTTCTGATATCCATGGTTGGTTGTCTTGAAGGGCTTCGCGTGGCCCGTAGCGCAGAAAGCGTTGGCCAGCAAACCACCCGTTCCGTGGTCACGGGAATATTTCTGGTCATCGTGGCTGATGCCTTGTTCTCGGTCTTTTTTGCCGCCGTGGGCGTATAGGCGATGGCGGCGCAGGTGGAGCCGATCATCCGGGTCCGGGGCCTGCGGACGCAATTCGGCGATCAGGTTGTCCACCAGGACCTGGACCTGGATGTCCGCCGGGGTGAAATTCTTGGCATCGTCGGTGGCTCCGGTACCGGCAAGTCGGTTCTGCTGCGCACGATTATTGGCCTGAACCGGCCGGCAGCTGGCCGGATTGAGGTATTTGGCCAGGATATGGCCAAAATTACTGCCGCCGAACGAATGGCGGTGGAACAGCGTTGGGGCGTGTTGTTTCAGGACGGCGCCCTGTTTTCATCGTTGACCGTGGCGCAGAATATCGAAGTGCCCATGAAGGAGCATTTAGACATGCCGGCCCGATTGCGGGACGAGATCGCAGCCCTGAAAATTGCCATGGTGGGCTTGCCGCCGGAAGCGGGATCGAAGTACCCGTCCGAACTTTCAGGCGGGATGCGTAAACGGGCCGGCCTGGCCCGCAGTCTGGCCCTGGACCCGGATCTGATCTTCCTGGACGAACCGACCTCTGGTCTGGACCCCATCGGCGCGGCCAACTTTGATCAACTGATCCGGCGTTTGCAGATCAATCTGGGCTTGACCGTGTTCATGGTTACCCACGACCTCGACAGTCTGCATGCCATCTGTGACCGCATCGCAATGCTGGCGGAGAAGCGTATAATGGTCATCGGTTCGATGGCGGACATGCTGCACCACGAGCACCCATGGGTGCACGAATATTTTCACGGCCCGCGGGCTCGCGCGGCGCGGCGCAAAGATGAAGAGGTTAGCGGCTGAAAATGGAAACCCGGGCCAACCATGTGGTGATCGGGGCGTTTGTGCTGGTAATTGTCGCTGGTTTGTTCGGCTTTGTTTTGTGGCTGGCGAAGATCGAGATCGACCGGGAGTTCGCCTATTATCGGGTAACCTTTGATGAGGCCGTCTCGGGCCTGTCCATCGGCGGTGATGTCCGCTACAGCGGCATTCCGGTCGGCACTGTGAAAATGATCGAAATTGCCCCGGAGGATCCCGGCCGGGTGCGGGTCACTTTGGAGATTGCTCGCAGCACGCCTGTTTGGGCCGATACAGTGGCAAAGCTGGAGCTGCAGGGCATCACCGGCGTGGCGTTCGTGCAATTGCGCGGCGGCACAACCGCGGCCGGACCGCCAGAGCCGGGGCCGGATGGTGAACCGCCGATGATCCGCTCGGAGCGCTCGGCCATTCAAGCCTTCTTCGCCGGTGCTCCTGAATTGATCAACCGGGCCGTTATTCTTGTTGATGCCATCACCAATCTGGTCAACGAGGGTAACCGTACGGCATTTGGCCAGATCCTGGCCAATGTTGACGATCTAAGCGGGCGCCTGGCGCGGCGCGGGCCGGCGTTGGAACAGGCGCTGGTCGATCTGCAGCAAATTGCCCACCGGAGCAACGAGTTGCTGGGCCGCTTGAACGGTTTGCTGGACAGCGCCGATGCCACGTTGTCGGTGGCGCGGGGCACCTTGAGCACCGCAGACAATTTGATGGAGGGCGATGTGCGCCAGGTCCTGCAAGAACTAGGCGCCGCCTCGCAACAATTTCAGGTGGTGGGCAACAATCTGCAAACTCTGGTGGCGGACAACCGTCAAGGTTTGACGGCATTTTCCAATGACGGCTTGTTGGAATTGACCCGGTTCCTGGAAGAAGCGAGGGTCTTGATCGCGGCTGCGACCCGCTTGATTGAAGATTTGGAGGACGATCCAGCGCAGTTCCTGTTTGGCGATCAGCAGGAAGGCTTCGAGGCGAGATGATGGTAAATAGGTTGCCGATGTCGAGAATGGGGTGGCTGGCCTGGCTTTGTTTCCTGGCCTTGGCACTGGCAGGTTGCACAGGTCTGCTGCAGGACCTCGGAGGGCCGGCACCCAATCTCTATACCTTGACGCCAAAGAGCACCTTCAGCAAAGGGCTGCCGCGGGTTACCTGGCAGCTGGTGGTGGAGGAACCGATCGCCTCCGGTGGCTTGAATGTCGAACGAATTGCCCTGCGCGCCTTGCCCACGGAATTGAAATATTTCGCCCGCGCCCGTTGGACGGAACGGGCCCCGCGAATGGTTCAGACTCTGTTGGTGGAAAGTTTCGAGAACAGCGGCGCCATTGTCGCTGTTGGTCGCAAAGCCATTGGCCTGCGTTCCGACTTCAATCTGAAAGTGGATTTGCGGGAATTCCAGGCGGAATACTTTGACGCCGATGGCATTCCGACCATACGTGTGCGTTGGAACGCCAAGCTTGTCCAACAGCCTCTGCGTACCATTATTGCCTCGAAGACATTCGAAGCCGCCATCAGAGCCGAGGGCAAGGATATGCTGCAGGTGATCTTGGCCTTTGATAAAGCCCTGGGCAAAGTCCTGCGCCGTACGGTGGAATGGACCCTCCGCCAGCGCGGGTAGGTATTAAATACCACTTTGCGCTGATAGGGACCCATATAGACGCCTTGCGGACGTTTTCGGGTAGGAGCGTGCGACGCAGCGATACGGGGTATGGTCAGTCGTGCGCGACGCCAACCGAAAACGTCCGCAAGGCGCCGTTCCGGTCGTCTCCGCGCGCCCTCGGATGGCGTCGAGAAGGCTTGACGATGTCCCACATCACCTGCGCCTCCTCTCCTACCCGAGGGCGCGCGGAGACGATCTATATGGGTCCCTATCAGCGCAAAGTGGTATTAGTCATCGGTAAGGAAGGCAACGTCACGGGGCAGGTGCAACAGGGACTGGCCGCCATCTATGGTAATGACCTCTCCGGTCAGGGCGGGGGCGGAAAGGATGAAGCGCAGGGCCGCCACCAATTGTTCCACGGTACTGCCCTGGCCCAGGGGGTTCAGGGCATGGGCGGTCCGGAACCCTTGCTCGGATTGATTGGCGCTGGGCAAGGTAATGCCGGGGGCGATGCCACAAACCCTGACCCGTGGCGCCAGTTCCATGGCTAAAACCTTGGTCGCTCCCAACAGGCCGTATTTTGCAATGGTGTAGGAAAAGAAGTCAGGATTCAGAGCGAACAATTTATTGTCCAGCAGATTGATCACCACGCCCGGGGTTTCGTCGTCAGGGTTCCGGGCGCCAAGGTTGCGGGCGAAGTCGCGCGCGAGAAAAACCGGCGCGCGCAAATTCACCGCCTGATGGTCTTGCCAGCTGTTCAGGGTCATGTTCAGCGCTGAATCGTTTTCAAACAATGACGCGTTGTTGATTAAACAGCCCAGCGGCGGGGCGTTGCAGGCGGCGGCGGCAATCAATCCGGCCACCGCGTCCGCATCCCTCAGGTCCGCGGGCAGCAGGTGGCCCTGGCCGCCGTCGGCCTTGATTTGCGCCAACAGTGCCTCCGCCTCGCGGCCCGAAGCATGATAATGGATTGCGACATGCCAGCCGTCCGCGGCCAAGGCCCGGGCCATGGCCGCACCGACGCGTTTGGCCCCACCGGTGATCAGCGCTGATCGATGCGTATCCGGGCTCGTCATCTACTGGTCTTGCCCCAGTCTCGGTACAAGGGTCAAGGTAACAATTCTGCCAGCACGGCGTTCAGGACGCTGCGGCCGTCTGGGCTGGCGGCCAGATTGTTCCCCCGCCATGTCAGCAGGTCGCCGTCCAACAGGCGTTCCAGGCCGGGACCGGCCAGCCAATCCGCCAGAGGCTCGCCGACTTCGGCCAGGAAGGCCGTGCCGTCAACGCCCTCGGTCAGACGCAGGCCCATCATCAACATCTCCGTTGCCCGTTCTTCCACCGACAGGGTCGTTTCCGTCGTCCGCCGCTCACCCGCCAACCAACGCTCGGGCGAGGTGCGCTGGCTGGTCGCCAGGCGTTGACCATCGATCAGCAGCCGGCCATGGGCGCCCGGCCCCAGTCCCAGATACTCGCCATAGCGCCAATAAGCCAGATTATGGCGGCTTTCCTGGCCTGGCGCGGCATGGTTTGAAATCTCATAGGCCGGCAGGCCCGCCGCCATACAGCTTTCCTGGGTTGCCTGATACAGATCGGCCGCCAGATCGCCATCCGCCGCCTCTACCGTGCCGTCAAAGGCGGTGCCTTTTTCGATGGTCAATTGATACAGCGACAAATGGTTCGGCCCCAGCGCCAAGGCCCGGGACAGCTCCGCTTGCCACTGTCCGACATCCTGGCCGGGCCGGGCATAGATCAGGTCGAAATTGCAGCGCGGATAGACTGCGCGGGCCAGTTCCAGGGCGGCCATGGCCTCTTTGGCATTATGATTGCGGCCCAGGCGGCGCAGATCACCATCGTTAAGCGCTTGTACGCCCAGGGATAGGCGGTTGACCCCGGCGGTGGCGTAGGCACGAAAGCGGCCGGCCTCCACCGACGTGGGGTTGGCTTCCAAGGTGACTTCCACGCCCCCGCCTTCCCCGGCAGTACCCGCCATCGACCAGTGGCCGGAAATTCGGTCCAACAGGGCAGAGACGGTTTCGGGCGGCATCAGGGAAGGCGTGCCGCCGCCAAAAAAGATACTGCTGACGGTGCGCCCCGGTAGCCGCGCGGCGGCCTGGTCCAATTCGTCCAACAGGGCCTGGCGCCAGGCCGTTTGGTCGACCTGATCGCGCACATGGCTGTTGAAATCGCAATAAGGACATTTGGCCAGACAAAACGGCCAATGCAGATAGATGGCGAATTCGTGCGCCCTGGCTTGGCTGCCGCCTCGCCTATGATCCGCTGAAACAGCCATCAATCAGCTTTTGAAAAGCCACGGCACGATGGGACATGCGTTGCTTTTCATCATAGGGCATTTCACCAAAGGTCTGGCCGTAGCCGTCGGGTATAAACATTGGATCATAGCCGAAGCCGTCTTCGCCCCGCGGCGGCCAGATCAGTTTGCCGTGGACCTGGCCCTCAAAATGCTCCACATGTCCGTCCGGCCAGGCCAGCGCCAGGGCCGAGACAAAATAGGCCCGGCGGTCAGCATTTTCCCCCAGCTTCTCCTGCACCAGTGCCATGGCCATCTGGAAATCCCGTCCCGGTCCGGCCCAACGGGCAGAATAGATGCCGGGCGCGCCATTCAGGGCCACCACCGCCAGACCGCTGTCATCCGCCAGGGCCGGCAAGCCGGACGCCTGAGTGGCCGCGGCCGCCTTCAACACCGCATTGGCGGTGAAGGTATCACCGGTCTCCTCCGGTTCCGGCAAATCCAACTGGGCGGCGGAAACGATATCAATGGCAAAAGGCGCCAACAGATCGGCGATCTCCCTCACCTTGCCCCCATTATGGGAGGCCACAACCAGACGCGCTGCGGTGAAGTGGCGGACCATGGACCTAAACCGCCGCGATCGCCCGCTTTTGCGACCCGACCAGATTGCCGATGCCCTGTTCGGCCAGGATCAGCAGATCATCGAACTGGGCCCTGGTAAATGGGTCTTCTTCCGCCGTGCCCTGGATTTCAACGATGCCGCCATTGCCGGTCAGGACAAAGTTGGCATCAGCCTGGGCGTTGGAGTCTTCGGCATAATCCAGGTCCAGCACCGCTGTGTCCTTGTACAGGCCGCAGCTGACGGCGGCGACGTGGTCGGTCAAGGGCATTTTTTCGATCAGTCCCTGTTTCAACATCCCGGCGAGCGCTATATGCAGTGCCACCCAGGCGCCGGTGATGGAGGCGGTGCGGGTGCCGCCGTCCGCCTGCAGGACATCACAGTCCAGGCGAATTTGCCGCTCGCCCATGGCCTTCAGGTCGGTTACCGCGCGCAGGGAACGGCCGATCAGACGCTGAATTTCCTGGGTCCGGCCCGATTGCTTGCCGCGCGCCGCTTCCCGCCCCGTGCGGGTATGGGTTGAGCGCGGCAACATGCCGTATTCCGCCGTTACCCAGCCCTGGCCGCTGTTGCGCAAAAAGGGCGGTACCCGGTCATCCAAAGAGGCGGCGCAGAGCACATGGGTATCGCCAAAACGGACCAGGCACGAGCCTTCCGCATACTTGGCAAAGCCTGGCTCCAGGGTGACTTCACGTAACTGATCGGTGGCGCGGCCCGATGGACGCATGGTAAGTACTCCTAAAAATCCGGGGGTCAAATTCTGCTGCCCTATCTAGCGGGACAGAGCGTCGCCGTCCAGGGCCGCGTTGACGCGTCCGGGGCCCGTCCCTACATTGCTATGACAATGACTCTTCGACCAACCCATATGCCTGAAATCGGCGCCCTGGATCAGCGCAACCGTGAAATTTTTCGCGAGGTGGTGGAATCCTTTCTCGAGACCGGCAGCCCGGTTGGCTCCCGCACCCTGTCCCGCCGCCTGAACAGCAGTCTTTCGCCTGCTTCCGTCCGCAACATCATGGCGGATCTGGAGGAGGCGGGCCTGCTGCACGCGCCCCACACCTCGGCCGGCCGATTGCCGACCGACCGGGGTCTGCGGCTGTTCATCGACGGTCTTTTGGAACTTGGCGATCTGGGGGAACAGGAACGGGCCGAGATCGAGGCCCATTGCGCCGGCGCCGGGCGCAGTTTCGAGGATATGCTGATCCATGCCTCGGAGATGCTTTCAGGTCTTTCAGGTTGGGCCGGGCTGGTCATGGCGCCGAAGTTGGAAGCGCCGTTGAAGCATCTGGAGTTCATCTCCCTGGGCGACGGCCGGGCCCTGGTGGTCATCGTGGGTGAATCCGGGGCGGTGGAAAACCGCATTATCGAGGTGCCCCCGGGTCTGCCGCCCTCGGCCCTGGTCGAGGCCTCGAACTATTTGAACGCCCGTCTGCGCGGCGCCACGCTGGCCGAGGCCCGGCGCGACATTCTGGAGGAAATCGAACAACATCGGGCCGAGTTGGACGAGGTGACGGCGCGGGTCGTGGAAAGTGGCCTGGCAATTTGGGGCGGCGGCGAACAAAAGCCCACTTTGATCGTGCGTGGCCGGGCCAATTTGTTGGAGGATATCTCGGCGGCGGAGGATCTGGAACGGGTCCGCCATCTATTCGCTGATCTGGAAAGCAAGGAAGCCCTGATTGAAGTTCTTGAATTGGCCAACGAGGGCCCCGGTGTGCGGGTCTTTGTCGGCTCGGAAAGCCAATTGTTCAGCCTCACCGGTTCCTCCATGATCGTGGCGCCATACTCCAACAGCAGCCAGGAAGTCATCGGCGCCATCGGCGTGGTCGGGCCCATGCACCTGAACTATGCCCGCATCGTCCCCATGGTAGACTACACGGCGCGGGTAATCGGCCGCCTGATCGGTTGACCCCGTCGGTGAATGGGTTCAAAAGGCGGTCTGGAAACCCTATATACTGTGTAAGAACCCACAATCAGCGCCTGTAACCGAGGACAAGATGGACGAAGCCGAAAAAATTGAGAATTCGGAAGAGGTTGGCCCCGAAGCCGCCGCGGGCGGCGATCACAGTGGCGGCGATCACGGGGGCGGCGGCATAGCGGGGCAAGCGGGAGGCCCCGGGCCAATGGAGACGGCTGCCGGTGGCGCCGATCCGGCCGACGAGCCGGACGAGTTGGAATTGGCCTATGGCGAGGTCGCCGATTTGAAGGACAAGCTGTTGCGCGCCATGGCCGAGACCGAGAATCTTCGCCGCCGGGGCGAGCGGGAAAAAGACGACCTGCGAAAATACGCCGTTGCTGATTTCGCCCGTGACATTTTGGCAGTGTCCGACAATCTGCAGCGGGCCCTGTCGTCCGTCGATGAAGAAGCCAGAAAAAGCAGCCCCGAATTGGACCAGTTGCTGGAAGGCGTGGAATTGACCCAGCGCGAACTGCAGGGCCATTTCGACAAACACGGTATCAAGGAAATCAATCCCCTGGGCGAAAAGCTGGACCCAAACCTGCATCAGGCCGTGGTGCAGATTGACCATCCCGAGGCGCCCCACGGCACCGTCGTTCAGGTCATGCAGCCCGGCTATGTGATCCAGGACCGCCTGCTTCGCGCGGCCATGGTTGGCGTCGCCAAGGGACAGCCCGCGGCAAAACCGGCCGCCGAGGCCCATGGCGAAGCCACGGCGCCGGATGGTGGCCACAACGTGGATACCCAGGCATAATATCACCGACCATTGGGACAAGACTCTTCTGAGTAAAAATGGCGGCTGAATGAGCGCTGCACGACCCGTCATAAGCAACAAACAGGCACGGCGGATCTTCATGGCGCGGCAGGGCTTGTGCCTGCCGCCGCACAAGCCGCAAAGCAAAGCCGATCTGCAGGCCCTGATCCATCGCTTGGGGTTCGTGCAAATGGATAGCATCCGCACCGTGGAACGGGCTCATCACATGGTGCTTTTCGCGCGCAATCAGAACTATCGGCGGGAACACCTGCGCCAATTACTGGAGCAAGACCGCCATCTGTTTGAGCACTGGACCCACGATGCCGCCCTCATCCCCACGGAGTTCTATCATCACTGGCGGCACCGGTTTGCGCTGGCCGAAGTTCACCTGCGCGAGCGCTGGCGCAAGTCCAGGCCAACCGATTCGGACGGCGGGCGGCGCATTGGCTTCGAAGACATGATGGAAACAGTGAAACGCCACGTCAGACAGAACGGACCGACCCTGGCGCGGGAGCTGAAGACAAAAAGCAGCGGGCAACAAAAAGACGCAAATAGCTGGTGGCAATGGCATCCCTCTAAAACTGCTTTGGAATTCTTGTGGCGCACCGGGGAATTATCCGTTAGCCGGCGGGAGGGTTTCCAGAAGGTCTATGACCTGTCGGCCCGCGTCATTCCGAAGCAGGTGCGGCAAAAGGCAGGACAGTCGAAAGACGGATTTATTGACTGGGCCTGCAACAATGCCCTGGACCGCCTGGCATTCGCGACCGCAGGTGAGCTGGCGGCCTATTGGGGTTCGGTCAACGCTGCCGAGGCCAAGTCCTGGTGCGCCGGGAACCTTGGCGAAGATCTAATCGAGGTGCTGGTCGAAAGTGCTGATGGCAGCCCGGCAAAACCGGCCTTTGCCCGCCCTGAATTGTTGGCGGAAACAGGCAACGCCGCCATGCCGCCCGGCCGTTTGCGGGTGCTTAGCCCTTTTGATCCCCTGGTCAGGGACCGCAAGCGGTTGCGGCGCCTATTCAATTTTGACTATCGCATCGAAATTTTCGTGCCCGAGGCCCGGCGCAAGTATGGTTATTACGTCTTTCCCATATTGGAGAAAGACCGAATGATCGGCCGCATCGATATGAAGGCAAGACGCGATGTTGAAACACTGCACGTAACCGGGTTATGGCACGAACCCAAGGTCAAGCCGACCCGGGCCCGGAGCGAAGGTCTGATTGCGGAACTCAACCGGCACGCCAAATTCATCGGCATGAAAAAAGTTTCCTACGAGCCTGACTACCTCAAAGCATAGCGGTGGTCCGGCCTCGCGTGAATTGCCTCGACACCGGCCCCTGTACGGGTGACGATGAGGGATGGAGCCGGGGCAAAGCATTCCCATTATAGATATTGGCGGGCTGATTACGGATGACGGCGCCGCCGTTGCGGCCATTGCCGAGCAAGTGCGGGCGGCTTGCCTCAATAGCGGCTTCTTTTATCTTTCGGGCCACGGCATCGCGGCGGATCTGCTGGCTGAGGTGTTTTCCGCCAACCGCGCCTTTCACGCCCTCCCGCTGGCGCAGAAACTGCATATCAAGTTGAACCGGTGGCATCGCGGCTATCAGCCTTTTGCCACCTCGACCCTGGTCTCGTCCGCCCGCTTCGCGCCGGCCGCCGCGGCCAACCAGCTCGAATCGTTTTTCCTGCGTCATGAGGTCTCGCCCGACGACCCCGGCTATCAATTACGCGAATTGATGGGGCCGAACCAATGGCCGGACGTTGCGGTGTTTCGCGATGTGGTCAGCAGATATGATGCGGCCGTGTGTGAATTGGGTATGCGTTTGTTGCCGGTGTTTTCCCTGGCCGTGGGCGAATGTCAGGATTTCTTCCGGCAATTCTTTCGCAATCCATCGACGGCACTGCGCCTGATCCATTATCCAGCAGCACCCGAGAGCCCGTCCGAGGACCTGTACGGTATTTACCCTCACACGGACTATGGCTTTATTACCATTCTGGCCCAGGACGATGTGGGCGGACTGGAAATACAGGCCGTTGACGGCGGCTGGATGCCGGCGCCCTCCGTGCCAGGCACCTTGATCGTCAATATTGGCGATATTCTGGCCCGGTGGACCAACGAGGTGTTCAATTCGACGCCACACCGGGTGATCAATCCGTCGACCCGCCGCAGCCGCTATTCCGTGGGCCTGTTCTTTGATCCCGATATTGAGGCCCAGATCCGCTGCCTTGACCGCTTCACCGGACCCGGGCAACCGGTCATGCATCCCCCCATCCGTTATGGGGACTATTTTCAGAACCGCCTGGATAACAACTATCCCGACCGGGTCGGCGTGGCCGCAACGGACAACCGGTGGGCTCCAGGATAAAACTGCTGGGAAGACGCCTTCAGCTGCAACAACTGCCGCGGCGTTGGTTGTATAGAATCACGGTTCCATTAACGTGGGCGAGTGACTAAGATCAGCCCGCGACAAAAATGCTATCTGGGAAGTATAGGTTGCTATAAGGAAAATATTCCTATGAAACTGCGTATTCTGGTTGCCTCGTTGACCGTCTTTGTCATTTCGATCGGCGCGCCAATTCAAGCGCAAGCCGGAATCCCTGGAACGGTTTCAATTTCGACGGAAAATGGCCCGAAATGTCTGGGTCTCTCCGGGCCCGCCGCGGCCAGTGTCGCTGTTACACTCACGGATTGCCATGGCGCGCCGGTTTGGCAAAAGCTCGCGGACGGCCGGATCGGATTGGGCCGGGCTTCCCGTCCGGACTTTTGCCTTGATGTCGATTCAGCCAGTCTCACGCCCAAGAATGTCAACATATGGAATTGTAGTGGTCTTGCGATAAACCAGGCATGGCTCTGGAGTGGCAATGGAACAATACGCCGCTACAATGGCTGTCTCAGCACGAATGAGACCGATTCGGGTCAACTGACAATCGCCGCCTGCGCCAACCAGACATGGGTTCAGGCCGTCTATAAAAAGATCAAAGCGGCCAACACTTGCCGCGCCCTTAATCTGGTCGCAAAAAAGGACGGGCTGTATCGCAAACCGTTCACTTCGATTACGCCGCTTGAAAGGGAACTGGACGGCCCGCCGCAAAAATCGACCTGTGCGGCGCTGCTGAAAAAGGTGCAGGCCTCGGGGCCGGCCACGTTGGCCGATCTGCCCGCATACCAAAGCAATCTGAACAAATTCTTCTCCAACTATTGCCACCGCGACCAGGCAAGCGGCTGGCGAAGCGATATCCAACTGCGCGATACCGGCCCCTACATCCAGCAAATCGTAGACGGAGCCTGGCAAGGCACCGAGTTCGGCACCCACAATGCGGTGGTGATCTGGTATTCGCCGGAATTCTATGAATTTGTTCAGAAACGCGCCGCCGGCGACGATACCTTCCCCATGCCGGAGGGCGCGATGTCGGTAAAGGAGATGTATGACCCGCCCTCATCCGACTGCGAGGGCGAAGATCCGATCAGTCTGAAGCCCTCCGAGCACGGTGTGGCATATTTCGTGCGCCACGGCGCAATCTCGATGGATGGTTGGTACTGGGGTTATTTCGGCTGGCAAAACTACCCGGAAGAAGTAGGCGATCTGAGCGATCAGGCCGCGGTCGACAGGTATTTTGCGGGGCTGGAAACCAATTTGGCCGCCAATCAATCCTGGCAATCCGCCGACGGCATCCCGGGCACGGCCAGCGTAACTTTCGGCGTTGGTACGGGCTGGGCACCGGCCTGCATTGACTGCCACGCCTCGGCAAAGTCCTATCAGACCTTTGCCGATTTAAAGAATATCACTGGCGGATCGGCGGAAGATCCCATCAACAGCTATCTCTCCATGAATTTCCCGACCGCCGCCGATCCGGCCGTGCCCAAACATACGGCGGACGCTGAAAAACGCAGCGCGCCGCCGCTCACGAAGGTGATCACGCCTTACGACGCGGCATTCCTGAAGACCTTTGCCCCGGCCGGAATTTTCGCTGATGGGACTGCGCCAATCGATGCCTCCGGCCTCCGTATGCCGTCGGCCAGCTTCGACACGGTGTGGGTCAAACCGAATGACGGGCACAAAGCAGCCGGTGTCGCCAGCCAATATGTGACGTCCGATCAGTGCGTCGGCTGTCACGATGTGGGCCAGACCGGCCTGCTGTATGATATGTCCACCATCGACCCGGTAAACAAGCATTTCATCGATCAGGCGCCCTACGGCACCTGGCGCACCTCGCCCATGGGGCTCGCCGGACGCGACCCGATCTTTTTTGCCCAACTGGCCAGCGAGACGCAGACCTTTCACAATGCACCCGGCACCCCGGCGATTGTGGAAAATGTTTGCCTTGGCTGCCACGGCATCCAGGGTCAGCGTCAATACACCCTGGATCATGCCCAGACGAATAGCGGCGATTGCGGCCAGTTCAGCCGGGCCATGGTTGATCAGATACCGCTCGCCAATGGTACGGCGCCGGCGGGTAGCCATCCCAATTACGGCGCCCTTGCCAGGGATGGCATTTCCTGCACGTCTTGCCATCACGCAATTTTCAAGAAAAACGATATTGCCAAGCATTTTCCGTCCGGCAAACCGGATGCGCAGAACAAATGCGTCGTAGCGCGGCAGCAGTTCCTCAATCCAGGCGTCGATCACGATACCCTGGCCGCCACCTTTACCGGCAGTTACCTGGTCGGCGATCCTGGCAGGATTGGCGCGCCCATGGAAAAACCACAGCCCAAGCCCATGCAGAACGCCCTGGGCCTGACCCCGCACCAGGACGATACTTTCAGCAAATCCGATATTTGCGGCAGTTGTCACACGGTGCATTTGCCGATCCTGCACAAGGGCAAGACCGTGGGTACGGTGTTCGAACAGACCACCTATCCGGAATGGGCCTTCAGCGAATTCCGCACCGGCAAGACGGCCAATTATCCCAAAGGCGGCGGTACATTGCCAAGCGGTGCGCCAAGCGCAGGCAAACTGCAGATTTCCTGCCAACGCTGCCATATGGAAAGTTCCAACTCAGTAAAAACGGCGGGCTTTCCCAACGGTCTGGTATTCCCGGATCTGGCGCCCGAAAATCGCTATATCAGCAAAATCGCGACCATTCAGGAAAAGACAAATTTCCCTGCCTCTGACAACACTCTGCCGGCCAAAGAAATCGATCTGCAGCGGCGCGAAGGCTTTGCCCGGCATACCCTGGTCGGCCTCAACGTATTCTTCATGTCCATGGCCAAACAGTTTCCCGATGTCTTGGGTATTCCCAAGGACGCGAAGGGTTATATGGGCCTCGACCCGACCAAGGAAACCACCAATCTGCCGTTTATCGACCGAACTTTGCGGCGCATGCAGGGCAGTGCAAAAACCAAGACGGCGACAATTGCATTGGAGTCGGCGGAAATTACCGACAGTGTTCTGAATGCTAAGGTCAAAATTGTCAGTGGCGTGGCGCACAAATTCCCCTCCGGCGTGGGCTTCCGCCGCGCCTTTGTCGAATTCAAGGTGCTGGATGCGCTGAACAACACGCTTTGGGGGTCAGGCGTCACCAATGGCGCCGGCGTTATCATGGACAATGGCGCGAACCCAGCGTTCGGCAGTCCAATCGACGGTGAATTGTGGTGGGACCAGGACTGTAATCCGGTCGAAGACCGCCTGGCATTCCAGCCGCATTTCCAGAGAATATCCAAACAGAACCAGGCGCAGATTTACCAGGAACTGGTGATGGCGCCGCCACCAAACGCCGACATCACGCCGGAAGCACCGGGCCACGCGCCGGTGAAGACGGCAAACCAGCCGGTTACCATGTGCGGCACCCAGCTTGGCTCAGATGACAATCAATCCATCCAGTATCCGGGGTGGAGCCTGACCACGAGCTTCCTGTCGATCTGTGCCCAGGCCAAAGACAACCGGTTGCTGCCCCAGGGCTATCTGCCCCTGGCGGACCGGGTGGCAATCTCGAAAATGTTTACCGGCGCATCGGACCCGAAGGCTGGGGTCAACGCCGGGTCCATGGCGGAAAAACTGGCCAAGGAAGGCGGCTCATGGGGCGTTGGCAGCGATCCGGATTATACTTCCGTTGACAACAAGCCCTATGGCGGCGGCGACACGTTCACTTACGCCATTCCCTTGAGTGATATTGCCGGTGCGCCCGCGAAGGTCAGCGCAAGCATCTATTACCAGGCGACGCCGCCGTTCTATCTGCAGGACCGGTTCTGCACCGCCAAGGGGGATGACCGCGACCGGCTCTACTATCTGGCCGGCAAGCTTAATCTGGACAAAATCGCCGACGGCTGGAAGTTGCCGATCGCTTCCGCCGTCCTGGCTGTGCCCGCGCCCAGGTAAAGGAGGCCATTGCAATCGGGCGGCATTAAGAAAAGCCAGCCTGAGCCGGATGAGGCCAGAGACTTGGTTGCCAATGTGCGCCATACCTCGCGGTCAGCGCCCGGCCGCCAGTTGTTTTGGTTTTGTTCTTTTTTCTCGACACCTCTTGGTCGTTCTGCCATAGTTTCCTGCAACCTGGATTGACCGGCCAGGGGCCCGGCCATGGTTGCGGCTGGTCTTGGAGCTGGTTTTGATGCGGCGATTGAGCGGGAGTGCGGGGCATGGTGGCCCATGTGGGTACGGTGGCGTTTCTGGGCATCGATGCCCTGGCAGTGGATGTGCAGGTACAACTGGCCTCGGGCCTGCCAGCCTTCACTGTCGTCGGCCTGCCGGACAAGGCGGTAGCGGAAAGCCGCGAACGGGTACGCGGGGCCCTGGGCGCCATTGGTTTGGCGCTGCCGCCGAAACGCATCACTGTCAACCTGGCGCCTGCTGATCTGCCCAAGGAAGGCAGCCACTACGACTTGCCCATCGCCCTTGGCCTGCTGCTGGCCATGGATGTGCTGCCCAAGGATGAACTGGCGGAATATAACGCCGTTGGTGAACTGTCGCTTGATGGCGCGCTGACCGCGGTGGCCGGCGTACTGCCGGCGGCGGTGGCGGCGCAGGGCCAGGGCAGGGGCCTGATCTGCCCTTTGGAACAGGGCGGCGAAGCGGCCTGGGCCGGCGACCTGCGGGTTCTTGCACCGGGCAATTTGCTGGCCCTGATCAATCATTTCAAGGGCAGCCAGGTGCTGCCGCAACCGGCCCCCGAATTGGCCGATGAAACCGGCCCGCAACTGGACCTGGCCGATATCAAGGGCCAGGAAAGCGCCAAGCGGGCCTTGGAAGTCGCGGCCGCAGGAGGCCACAACCTGCTGTTGACCGGCCCGCCCGGGGCCGGCAAATCCATGCTGGCGGAACGCCTGCCGGGCATTTTGCCGCCCCTGGATGCGCGGGAGGCATTGGAGGTTTCCATGATCGCCTCCATCGCCGGGCAACTGGGCGATGGCCGCCTGCGCCGGCGCCGCCCGTTTCGCAATCCGCATCATTCGTCCTCCATGGCCGCGATGATCGGCGGCGGCAGCCGGGCCCGTCCGGGCGAGGTCAGCCTGGCCCATTGCGGCGTGTTGTTCCTGGACGAATTGCCCGAATGCAGCCGGCAGCTTCTGGAAAGCCTGCGCCAGCCCATTGAATCCGGCCGCGCCGTGGTCGCCCGCGCCAACGCCCATGTAACCTATCCGGCCCGTTTTCAATTTATCTCGGCCATGAACCCCTGCCGATGCGGCCATTTGGGCGATGCGGACCTGGCCTGCAGCAGAGCCCCCAGATGCGCCGAAGACTATCAGCGCAAATTGTCCGGCCCTCTGCTGGACCGCATCGATATGCATATTCAGGTGCCGAATGTGTCAGCCGCGGATCTGGACCTGCCCCCCGCAAGTGAAGGCACCGCGGCCGTGGCGGCGCGCATCGCCCGGGCCCGTAACCGGCAACGGGAGCGGTATGTAAACCAGGCGCCCGAACAGCCGAATGATAACATTATACGTTTGAACGCCCATGCCGACGGCAAATTGCTGGAGGCGGTCGCCACCCCCGACGATGGCGGCCGCGAACTTTTGCGCCAGGCCACCGGGCGCATGCACCTTTCGGCCCGTGGTTATCACCGGGTCCTGCGTGTCGCCCGCACCCTGGCGGATCTGGAAAGCAGCGAGGTGGTGCACCGCGTGCACGTGGCCGAGGCCTTGAGCTACCGGCGCCTGCGCGGCGCGACCTGAACGGTGCCCCCATGCAACCCGGACCGATGCCGATGCTCGACGACACCCGGAAGTTACCCAGGAATCCAGTTTGGAGCCGCGATGAACCGATCCTGACACTCCGTCTCTACCTGTGCCATCGAGACCCCGAGCCCGCGAGGGGGGTCCCGAAGTGGTCGCGTTGTCCAAAGTTCTGAACCGGATGGGCACCCATCGGCTTATTTGGGCTGTAAACCGAATTCCGCGTTTTATGCGATTCCATCCAATCATCTTGTGCATCAACATTGAGGCTGAAAATGTACTTTTGGAAAACAAAAATTCTAGCTGAGAACATAAAAACCGATAACCTGAAACAGAGCGATTTCAAGAATTACCTAATTGCTGGAAACATAATAATATTTGTTAGTTTCTATGGGATTTTGCTTGAGTATACAGAAAATTTGTACGCATTACTATTTGAGATGGCCGGAACTATTTTGATGACTGTGTTCGGAATGAATATAATTTTCAGAACAAACGGCGGTGATGAGGGCGAGGAATATTTAAACAGATACATTTCAATATCATTCCCACTATATTTGAAATTTATTTTACTAGGCGTCGCCCTAGGTGTGGTTTTGGAAGTAATGCGGGAATACAGTGTACCTGATGTCTATATTGATTGGCTTTATTCGACCTCACTCTTATTTTTTTATTTCGTGTTCTTTTGGAGAATTAATGTCCATATTCGATGTATCAATGCATAGGAATTCACGGCCCTTTTTTGCGCCGCCGCTGACGGCCTGACCGCCGCCGCCCCAAGCTGGCTACATTGCCGTCGCGGCTGCAAAATGCCATGTTATCTGAATGGAATTGTTGCGGATTCTGCTGCAGAACAGATACTTCGGCCCGTTGCTGGTGTCCCTGGGCATGGCCATTGTTGTATTGGTGTTCAATATTGACACCTTGTCGGGTGAGCCCAGCAACAATCTCGGGCCCACTTCGCTGACGGTGATTGCCATGACCATCGCGGTGGTCCTGGCATTTCTGTTCTTTGACACCCGAGGCAAGTTTGCCCGCCTGAACAATCAGTCCGAGCGGGTCTCGGAAATGGCCGACCGCCTGACCGTGGCAATCGAGAAATTGAATCACGTCAATGCCGATTTGCAGCAGTCCGAGGAACGCTATCGCGGCCTGGTGGAAACCCAGGATGCCTTTATCGTCCGGCGCACGGCCGATGGGCTGCTTACCTTCGTCAACAGCGCTTTTCGTGAACAGTTCGAGGTGGCTCCAGCGGAATTGGAAGGCAGCGATTTTACCCCTGATGTACATCCCGAAGACCAGGGTATCGCTGCAAGCTTGGCACCTGGATTGCTGGTGCCGCCCTACCGTATCCGCTACGACCAGCGTGTCCTGACCCGCGAGGGTTGGCGCTGGATCGCCTGGATCGATTACGCCATCCGTGACGAAAGCGGCGGCATACAGGAGGTCCAATCCATCGGCCGGGATGTCACGGCCCGCAAGCTGGCGGAAGGGCAGTTGAAGGCTGCCCGCGACGACGCCGAAGCCGCCAATCGCGCCAAGTCCAGCTTTCTGGCCACGGTCAGCCACGAAATCCGCACACCGATGAACGGCATCCTGGGCATGACGCGTCTGTTGCTGGATACCAAACTGACGGATCAGCAGTATGGCTATGCCGGCGCGGTGCGGCAGTCGGGCGAGGCCCTGCTGGCCATTATCAGCGACATTCTGGACTATTCCAAAATCGAGGCCGGAAAACTGGACTTGCAGGAACAGCCCTTCAATTTGATCCATACCGTGGAACAGGCCTGCGAGTTGCTGGCCGCCCGTGCGGTGGAGCGCGACATAGCCATTGGCGCCACGTTCGCGCCGGAAGTTCCGGAGTATCTGTATGGCGATGCCGGCCGGTTGCGTCAGATAATTCTGAATCTGGGCGGCAACGCCATCAAATTTACGGATCACGGCGGTGTCATGATTGCGGTTTCCGTGACCGCCGAGAACGAGGCCGGGGTCGTTGTGCTGTTCGAAGTTATCGACACGGGCATCGGCATTGCAGAGGCTGTGCAGGAACAGATGTTCGAGGAATTCAGCCAGGTCGATTCCGGCAGCACCCGCCGCCATGGCGGTACTGGCCTGGGCCTGGCCATTTCACAACGCATCGTACAGCGTATGAAAGGGCAGATTGGGGTGGAAAGCGCCCTGGGCGCGGGCAGTACCTTCTGGTTCATGGTTGACCTGGCCTTTGATGTCTCGGCGCCCGAAGCAACCGTGGCCCGGGACGCACTCGCCGGGCAAAGCATCTTGCTGTGCGATGGCAATGCTTCCTCGCGCGAAGTCATTCGCCGCAGTCTGACAGCGCTGGGGGCGGCAGTCAGCGACAACGGGACTCCGGAACAAGTCCTGCAATCCCTGGCCCAGGCCGAGAGCGATGGTGCAATCTTCGATACCGCCTTGATAGATGGTGCGTTGCCGGAAAAAACCATCACCGAACTGGGGGAAAAATTGCGGCAGAGTGCGGCAGGCGCGGCTTGCCGCCTGGTTCTGCTGTTGTGGGTTGATCAGCATTCGCGCCTGGAACCTTATCGCGAAAATGGCTTTGAATTTTTTCTGGTGCGGCCTATTCGCCGCGGCACCCTGGTGCAGGTCTTGACCGGGGTTCACAACAAGGAGGGCGGCTGGGTCGATGCCCGTCTGCCGGAAACGATTGCCGAACCAAGCACCAAGGAAACCGACGGGCCGGTCCGCGTGCTGTTGGCCGAGGACAACCGTATCAACCAGATGCTGGCGGAAGCATTGTTGGAACATCTGGGCCTGGACACGGAATGCGTCGCCGATGGCCGCGAGGCGGTTGAGGCTGTACAAAAGGGCGACTTCGCCCTGGTTTTGATGGATGTCAACATGCCCTTGATGGATGGCCTGCAGGCAACCCGCGAAATCCGCGCTCTGGAAGGTGAAAAGGCGGCAATCCCGATCATTGCCATGACCGCCTCGGCCATGGAAGAGGACCGGCAACGCTGCGCCGCGGCTGGCATGAACGACTATATCGCCAAGCCTGTGGAAGTGGAGGAATTGCAGCGCCTGATCGCGCGGTGGAGCAACATTCCCTTTGTCAAATCCGCCGCATCATGAGCCTGGCGCGCGAAAGCATGCCATGAAGGCCGGCGCCCCAAGCAAAATCAGGCCATCCCACGGCGGCCCCGCCGCGCCTAATTTTCAGGCCCGGCCGTGAACAAAACCGTCAGCGAAGCCGTGGCGGAAGACCGGCCGGGCTGGCTGGCCGCTATGCGGGTCTATACGGACCGCCGGGTCGTCGCCATTCTGTTTCTGGGCTTTTCGTCGGGTATGCCCTTGCTGTTGACTTTTTCCACCCTGTCGATCTGGCTGGCGGAGGAAGGCATCTCGAAAACCGCCATCGGTCTGTTCGCCCTGGTCGGCATGCCCTATTCCCTGAAGTTCATTTGGGCGCCGTTTATCGACCAGTTGCGCCTGCCGCTGTTGACCCGCTGGCTTGGCCGGCGCCGGGGCTGGGCCATTCTGACGCAAGTTGCCCTGATGATTGGTATCATCGGTCTGGGCAGCAACGACCCCGCAAACGGCGCCTGGGCCATGGCCGCCTGGGCCATCGTCGTCACCTTCGCCTCGGCCAGCCAGGATGTGGTGATCGATGCCTACCGCGTGGAAATTCTGGAAGAGAGGCAATTTGGCGCCGGTGCGGCGATGATCGTCGCGGGTTATCGCCTCGGTATGCTGGCCTCCGGCGCGGGCGCCTTGTATCTGGCCGAGGAAGTAAGCTGGTTCTGGGTCTACACGGCCATGGCAGGGTTGATGCTGGTGGGCATGCTGACGATCTTGCTGAATCCGGAGCCGGCGCAAAGCCGGGCCGATACCCCGGGCCCGAAGGAACGCACGGATCCCATTCAATGGCTGCGGCGGGCGGTGGTGGAACCGTTCGCGGAATTTCTGCGCCGGGGCGGTTGGCAACCTGCCCTGCTAATTTTGCTGTTCGTGGTGTTCTACAAATTCGGCGACAGTCTGGCTGGTATCATGGCCAATCCGTTTTATGTGGAGATCGGCTTTTCCAAGGCCGAGATCGCCTCTGTATCCAAGATATTCGGCCTTGGCGCCACCTTGGCCGGCGGCTTCCTGGGCGGCCTGTTTGTGGTCCGCCGCGGCATCATGCAAAGCCTGTTATTTTGCGGCTTTTTGCAGATGTTTTCCAACCTGATGTTCGCCGTTCAGGCTCTGGTCGGCCACGACATCGCTATGTTGGCTGTGACCATCGCGGTCGAGAATGTGGCCGGTGGCATGGGCACAGCGGCCTTTGTCGCCTACCTGGCGTCGCTGTGCAACCTGGCCTATACGGCGACCCAGTATGCCTTGCTCTCGTCGCTGATGGCCCTGGCCCGTACCGCGCTCTCGGCGCCGGGGGGCGCGGTGGCGGAAAGCACCAGTTGGGTGGCCTTTTTCCTGATTACCACGATCGCGGCCCTGCCGGGGCTGGCCTTGTTGTGGTTGTTGATCCGACGTGGCATCGTGCCAAGATCCGAAGCTGACGCGGGCGCGCCATGACGGTATCCATGGAGATCATAGAGGCCGATATTACGACGCTGGATGTGGATGCCATCGTCAACGCGGCAAACGAGCAATTGCTGCCGGGGGGCGGCGTGTGCGGCGCCATTCATGCCGCCGCCGGTCCGGGTCTGGCGCAGGAATGCCGCCAGCTGGCTGGTTGTCCAACCGGCTCGGCCCGCATCACCGCCGGGCATGATCTGACCGCGCGCCACGTAATCCATGCGGTGGGCCCTGTTTGGCACGGCGGCGAACGCAACGAAGCCGCTCTTTTGGCTTCGGCCTATCAGGTCTGTTACCAACTGGCGGACGAGGCGGGACTGTCCTCCATAGCCTTTCCCGCCATTTCGACCGGCATCTTCGGCTATCCCCTGCGGGCCGCAACGGGAATTGCGGTTAGCGCCGCGCAGACCTATCAGGCGGCACCGGGCAGCCTGCGGCATATTGTTTTTTGCTGTTTCGGTGCGGACGTCAGCGATGTCTATCGCGATATTCACCACCAGTTATTTTTTGACGCACCGTGAGGTTGGCGCCGACAGCCGGAATGGGCGATAGATAACCCTCGTGATGATTGTTTGGAGGTGAGTCGATAGATGAATCAGGCGTCATTGCTGCGCAAGGCGGCGTTGAGTTTCGCTAACCGGCCGGCGGTCACGTCCGGCTTTAACGAACCGCTTAGTTATGGTCAGCTGGCGGACCGGGCGGCCTGTCTGGGCACCGCCTTGCGCGTCCGGTTTGGCCTGAACAAAGGCGACCGGGTCGCTATCATGATGAAGAACGCGCCGGGATTTTTCGAGGTCCTGTACGGCGCCTGGCATGCCGGTCTGGCTGCTGTCCCCATCAATGCCAAGCTGCATCCGCGCGAAGCGGCTTACATCCTGGAGAACGCGGGCGCCCGGGTCTGTTTCATTACGGATGACCTGGTCGAGAGCATCACGCCATTGCAGCGCGAACTGGATGGGCTTGAGGCCGTGCTCCCGGCCGGCGGCGCGGATTACGAGGCCCTGTTTACAATGACCGGCGGGACAATGGTGGACTGCGCCCCCGAAGATCTGGCCTGGCTGTTCTACACCTCCGGCACCACC
>JAJFGG010000097.1 GCA_021776235.1 Alphaproteobacteria bacterium
CAATGGCCATCCTGACTTCGTCGAGCTGAACCCCAATCTCAATTCTGCCAACGTCTGTGTCATCGGCAACGGCAATGTCGCCATTGATATCGCGCGTCTGTTGGTAAAAAGCCGCCAGGAACTCGCCCCCTCGGATATCACCGACGACGCCATGGAGGCGATACTCGCTTCCGCCGTCACGGATGTTTACATGCTGGGCCGGCGCGGTCCGGTGGAAGCAAAGTTCACCAACGTGGAATTGCGCGAGATGGGCAAGCTGGAACAATGCGTACCGCAAATTGATGCCGCCGTGATACCCGATGGCGTGCCCGAGGATTTGGAGATGTCCGATCGGGACCGCCGCCTGCGCGAGCGGAACCTGGCCACTCTGCGGGAGTTCGTCGGCCGTCCGCCGGACGCGTTGCCCAAACGGGTGCATTTCGAATTCTATGCGGCGCCGCGTGAAATTTTGGGCGGCGCCAGTGTCGAAGCTATTCGCCTGGAACGCACCCAGGTCGTGGATGGCCGGGCCGTGGGCACCGGAGAATTTTTCGATATTGAGACCTCGTTGGTGCTGCCCGCGGTGGGCTATCGCTCCAGCGGTATGGACGGCATTCCCTTTGACGATTACAACGGCATCGTTTTCAGCGACGACGGTCGGGTTGACGATGGATTGTATGCGGTGGGCTGGATAAAGCGCGGACCTACAGGCGTTATCGGCACCAACCGTCCGGACGGTCAGGCGGCTGCGAAACAGATCCTGGCAGACATTCCCATGGGGCAAAAGCCGGGCCGCGAGGCATTGGAAAAAGCCCTGGCGGAGAAGGGCGCCCGCGTCGTTGATTATGACGATTGGCTGCGCCTGGATGCGCATGAAAAGGCCCGTGCCCGCGAGGGCGCCCCGCGAGAGAAAGAAATTACCGTCGCCGCCATGCTGGGGATTCTGGACGGCGCCTAGGACCTCGCGTATCCTAAAGGTATGGCAAGCTATTATCGCCCCACGGAACTTTCCCATGCCTTGGCGGCCCTGGCCGAACAAGAGCTGACGGTGATCGCCGGCGCGACGGACTATTTTCCCGCCCAGGTTGGCGGTAAATCCGATCACGACATACTGGATTTAAGCGCCATCGAGGCTCTGATAGGTATTAAGCCCTATGGGCCTTATTGGCGTATTGGCGCCATGACGACCTGGCGCCAACTGATGGACGCCGATCTGCCTCGCTGTTTCGACGGCCTGAAAGCTGCCGCCCGCCAGGTTGGCGGACAGCAGATTCAGAATACCGCGACCATCGCCGGTAACCTGTGCAATGCGTCGCCGGCGGCTGATGGTGTGCCGCCTCTATTGAGCCTGGATGCACAGGTGGAACTGCGTGATCAATCGGGCACGACGTTGCTGCCCCTGGCGGATTTCATCCGGGGCAATCGGAGTACCTGCCTTGCACAGGGGCAATTATTGACTTCGATTCTGGTACCGCAGAGTTTGCAGCAGGGCCGTTCCGCCTTCCTCAAGCTTGGCGCGCGCAGTTATCTGGTGATCTCCATTGTCATGGTGGCGGGCCTGTTGATGTTGGATGAAGAGGGCCGGGTAACCCAGGCCAATCTTTCGGTCGGGGCCTGCTCCGAGGTTGCCCAACGGCTGCCAGCGTTGGAGGCTGAACTGACCGGGCAACGGCCAACCCATGAAGTCGTCAGGCCCGAGCATTTCGCGCATCTTTCGCCGCTGGACGATCATCGGGGTACGGCGGTCTATCGGCTGGATGCGGCGGCGACCTTGACCCGGCGTTTGCTGCGGGAGTTGAGCGGATGAACGATGGCAAGGTGGCGCTGAGTTTCTTCCTCAACGGGCAACGGCGCGACACCAGGTTACGGCCCATGTCGCGGCTGTCGGAAACCTTGCGGGACGAATTTGGCTATACCGGCGTGAAGGTTGGTTGCGATGCCGGCGATTGCGGCGCCTGTACGGTTCTGTTGGATGGCCGGCAGGTGTGCGCCTGTCTGGTGCCGACGGGGCGGATCGACGGCGCCATTGTGGTCAGCGCAGAGGGCATGATGGCAAACGGCTATCTAAGCCGGGTGCAGCATGCCTTTTTGCGCCACGGCGCGGTGCAATGCGGGGCCTGCATTCCCGGCATGCTGGCCGCCGCCACGGACATCGCCGCCGCCAACCATCATCCAAGCCGGCAGGATGTTCTGGACGGCCTGGGCGGCGTGTTGTGCCGCTGCACCGGTTACGAGAATATCGTTGCGGCGGTGCTGGACGCAGGCCGTGAGCCAAGCGCCATTGAAGTTGTGCCGGGGCCGGCGGTGGGTGCCAGTCTGCCGCGTACGGATGCGCTGGAAAAACTGACCGGCGCGGCGGAATTTGGCGCCGATGGCATTCCGGCTGACGCCTTGTGGCTGCGGGCGGTACGTTCGCCACACCCGGCGGCGAACTGCACCATCGGTGATTTATCGCCCTTGTACCAACGCCATCCCGGCCTGATCAAAATCCTGACCGCGGCCGATGTGCCGGGCAGCAAATGCTATGGCATCTATCCCGATTTGAAGGATCAACCGGTTTTCGCCGATGGCCAGGTGCGCTACCGTGGTGAAGCGGTTCTTGCCCTGGTGGGCGAAAGGGAGGCGCTGGCGGCCATCAGCGATGACGAGATACCCATAACCTACGAAGCTTTGGCGCCGGTGATCGGCCTGGATCAGGCCATGGCCGAGGGTGCACGGCAACTGCATGCCGACCGGCCGGGCAATCTGTTGATCGCGGCCGCGTTGGACAAAGGCGAGGGGGCGGAGGCCCTGGCCGCCTGTCGTTACACTGCCAGCGGGCAATGGCAGACCAGTTTCGTGGAACACGCCTATATCGAGCCGGAGGCCGGCTTTGCCCGACGGCGCGATGACCGCCTGGAAATTCACGTCAGCACCCAGACGCCTTATATGGACCGCGACGAGGTCGCCCTGATCATGGGCCTGGCACCGGAGCAGGTGCGCATTGTACCCACTGTTTGCGGCGGTGGTTTTGGTGGCAAGCTGGACCAATCGGTACAGCCCATGTTGGCGGTGGCGGCCTGGTTGCTGGACCGACCCGTGGCCTGTGTCTATGCCCGGCCCGAGAGCATGGCCGCCTCGACCAAACGCCATCCCGCCCGGGTCCAGGCGCGCTTTGGTTGTGACCAGGACGGGCGCCTGCTGGCGGCGGAATTGACGGCGGACTTCGATACCGGCGCCTATGCCTCCTGGGGCCCGACCGTGGCCGGCCGGGTGCCGGTACATGGCAGCGGTCCCTACCAGATCCCTCACATCACCATCAACGCCCAGGCCATTCTGACCAATGCGCCGCCCAGTGGCGCCTTTCGCGGCTTTGGCGTGCCACAGATTGCCCTGGCCCACGAGGCCCTGATGGATGACCTGGCGGCCCAGGCCGGTCTGGATCCTCTGGAATTTCGCCTGGCCAACGCCTTGCGGGCGGGTGACCGCACGGCGACCGGGCAGTTGCTGCTGGCCAGTGCCGGTCTGGATCAATGTCTACTGGCTCTGCGGCCCCATTGGCGGCAAGCCCAGGCGGCGGTGCGCGACCACAACAAGGGTGAACCCATAATGCGTCTTGGCGTCGGCCTGGGCTGCATGTGGTACGGCTGCGGCAACACCGGTATGAGCAATCCGTCCCGGGTTCGGGTGGCTCTTTCCGCCGATGGCCGGATCACCCTGTACAACGGCGCGGTCGATATCGGCCAGGGCAGCTACACCATCATGCGGCAAATCTGCGCCGATGGCCTGGGGCTGCCCGTGGATGTCATCGACCAGGTCACGGGCGATACGGATTTGACGCCGGACGCCGGCAAGACTTCGGCCTCGCGGCAGACATATGTCACGGGCAAGGCGACCGAGTTGGCGGCTCGGGACCTGCGCCAGCAAATCCTGCGCCTGGCCAATGCCGAGGCCGGCGCGGCCATCACGCTGGCCGACGGCCGGTTGGAGGTAGGCGAGACACAGGTTACCCTGTCCCGTCTCAGCGCCAATGCCGACGGCATGGTTCTGGAGGCGGAAGGAACATTTGATCCGCCCATAACGGCGCTGGATGCCCATGGCCAGGGGGAACCCTATGGCACCTATGCTTTCGCCGCCCAGATGGCGATGGTGGAGGTCGATACGGAACTGGGGACCACCAAGGTACGCCGCATTGTCGCGGCTCACGACGTGGGCAAGGCGATCAATCCCGGTCTGGTCGAGGGGCAGATCCAGGGTGGCATCGCACAAGGTCTGGGTCTGGCCCTGATGGAAGAATATCTGCCCGGGCGGACCGAGAATCTGCACGACTATCTGATCCCTACAGTAGGCGATATGCCCGAGATCGAAGTAATTCTGATAGAGGACCCCGATCCCAATGGTCCGCAGGGCGCCAAGGGCGTGGGCGAACCCGGCCTGGTGCCGACGGCGCCGGCCATCCTGGCGGCGATCAAATCTGCCACCGGGGTTGGCATCTATCGGGTCCCGGCAACGCCGGATCGTGTGCGCGCCGCCCTGCTGGCGGACAATCCGGTCGGGGACATGGATTATGGGAGCACCGAGCCATGAGCGATCTAGTGCGCTGCGATGCCTGTCCGGTGCTGTGCCGTATCCGCGAAGGCCGGGCAGGGGCCTGTGACCGTTACGCCAATCAGGCGGGCCAACTGGTGCGCCTGGATCCGTTGCAGGTGGCGCAGCGGACATTGGATCAGGACGGCGTCATGGTGCCGTTTTTGCAGAACGCGGAAGGCTGGGACGGCAGCCTGGTGGCAGGCGCCGAAAGCTTTGTCACCGGGGTTGGCGCCACAACCACCTATCCCGACTATAAACCGGCACCCTTCATCGTTGCCTCCAAGCCCGATGGCGTCGATATGGTCACCGTGGTCTCGGAAGGCATTTTCAGCTACTGCGGCCTGAAGGTGAAGGTCGATACGGATCGTTTTCTGGGCGACGAGCAAAAAGCGGTGCGCTGCCAGGGCGAACAGGTCGGCCATGTCACGACGGCGGAGTACGGCAGCCAGATGCTGGCCCTGGGCGGGGTCCGCCATTTGACGGGCGGTTCGAAAAAGGAAGGTACGGTGACCTGCCGGATGATGCTGGAATTGTGCCAGGGCGAGGCGGTGGAGCTAAGCGTCGATGATGGCGCCGCGGTGATCGTTCAGGCCGGCCAGCCGCCGATCGTCGATGGTGAGCTGGAAACCCTGATGCGGGTCGGTTGCGGTTCCGCCACCCTGGGCATGTTCGCGCCGCAATGGCACGGTCTGGCCGATGAAGTGGTGGTGGTGGACGACCATATCACCGGGGTTTTAAGTGAACACCAGGCCGGAAAATTCCTCGATATGCCCGCCGCCGGGGTGCGGGTGCGCGGCCGCCGGTCCACGCCGGGGCGTTATTTTCAGGTCGCCGGTCATGGCCAGGGCTGGGGCGGTACGGACGTCAGAGACCCGCTTTCCATCATCGACCGGGTCGAGGCGAAAAACGCCTGGCCGGGATTGCGGCTTTTGATGGTCAGCACGACGGGTGAAGACTCCGCCTATTTCACCCTCGACGACGATCTGGTGCCGCAAGCCGCCGATATGCCGGCCGCTCTGCAATTGGTGGTCGACCGGATCGCAGAGAATTGCGAACCGGCATTATGCAGTGTTCTGTTCATGGCGGGCGCCGGCGGCTCGTTGCGGGCGGGGGTAACGGAAAACCCGGTGCGCCTGACCCGCTCCGTGCGCGAAAATATCACCCGGGTCAGCTGCGGCGGGGCCCCGGTCTATATCTGGCCTGGCGGTGGCATCACCTTGATGGTCGATGTGACCCGGATGCCCGCCGGCTCGTTCGGTTATGTTCCCACGCCGGCCCTGGTGGCGCCCATAGAGTTTACCCTGCCGCTGGCGGATTATGAGGCTATTGGCGGTTATATGGGCGCGGTGCGGTCCGTGGAGGATGTCCTGGCGACGGTCAAGGCGAAAAGCCTGCCCTGGCATGACGGCAACCCCTGGCCCCTGACGCCGGGTACGCGCTGATGCCCGGCGCAAAGATATCGCGGGGCCCGGACGGCCGGTTGTTTCTGCAGCACGGACCCATCGATCTGATTGTCGAGATGTTCGGCCCGGCTGCGGAGGTGGCCCAGGCCCAGGTTCAGGCCGGCCGGTTTTTCAACGGCCTGCTGGACGAACTGGTGCAAGAGCTGGCTTTGTTGCGCCGGCCCATTGGCGCGGCTTATCCGATGTTTCGCGGTGCGGTTGCCCGGGCCATGGCGCGGGCGGTCTGGCCCCATGCTGAAGACTTTATTACGCCCATGGCCGCCGTTGCCGGCGCCGTCGCCGACGGGGTGCTCGCCGCCAGCGTACTGGGGCGGGACCTGGAAAAGGGCTATGTCAACAATGGTGGCGATCTGGCGTTTTTTCTCGCACCCGGCGCCACTCTGGATGCGGGTGTGGTTGCGGACCTGGCGCATGGCGGATTATCGGGCCGGGTGCATCTGGAGCACGCCATGGCCGCCCGGGGCATTGCCACGTCGGGCTGGCGGGGACGCAGCCATTCGCGCGGGATCGCCGACGCGGTGACAGTATTGGCGGCCACGGCCGCCCAGGCCGATGCTGCGGCCACGATGATCGCCAATCGGGTCGACATGGATTATCCGGGTATCGAACGGGCACCGGCCAACAGTCTCGATCCTGATAGTGATCTTGGTGACCTTGCCGTGACCGTAGCGGTTGCCCCGCTGCCGCATGGGGTGCGGCGCGCGGCTTTGCTGTCCGGCGTGGACCATGCCCGGGGGCTGCTGGGCCGCGGCCTTATCCAGGGCGCCATGTTGACCCTGGGTGACCAGGTCGCCACCGTCGGTTCCGTCGCGGGCGGTGTTCTGGAAGGCGCCTCGCGCCAGGATCAGAGTGAAGGGATATAGGAATTGAGCAAGGTTATAGGCTGCGACGTTGGCGGCACCTTCACCGATCTGATCCTCTTGGATGAGGCCGCCGGCGAGGTCAGAATTGCCAAAGTTCCCACCACGCCGGACAATCAGGCCATCGGCGTCATGCAGGCCGTGGCCGCCGCCGGCGCCGAGTGCAGGGATTTATCCTTGCTGGTGCACGGTACCACGACAACCACAAATGCCCTTTTGGAGAAAAAGATCGCGCTGTGCGGTCTTATCACCACGGCTGGATTTCGCGATGTACTGGAACTGGGCCGGCGGACGCGGCCCAATGCCTATGGCCTGATCGGTTCGTTCGAACCATTGGTCAGCCGCGAATACCGCCTGGAAGTGGATGAACGCATGGACGCCGGGGGCAATGTGGTTACCCCGCTGGACGAAGACGGCGTGCGCCGGGCGGCCCGGCAATTGGCCGATCAGGGCTGCGAAAGCCTGATTATTCATTTTCTCCACGCCTATGCCAATGACGCCCATGAGCGCCGGGCGGCGGAACTTGCCGCCGAGGTCTGGCCCAATGGCCACATCACGGTCGGCAGTGCTGTTTTGGCGGAATTTCGGGAATACGAGCGCGGCGTGGCGGCCTCGGTCAATGCCGCCGTGCAGCCCGTGCTGGCGCGTTATCTGGCGCGCCTGCGGAAGGAACTGATGGACGGCGGCTATGACCGCGATTTGCTGGTCATGCAGGGCAATGGCGGCACCGTATCCTCGGCGATCGTCGCGGATAGCGCGATTAACACGGTGATGTCCGGCCCGGCATCCGGCGTCATGGCCGCCGCATATACCGGCGCGCGCATTGGCTTCCAGCATATCGTCACCTACGACATGGGCGGCACATCGTCCGATGTGGGGCTGATCCAGGATGGTATTCCGGCAACCTCGTCGGAATTGCAACTTGAGTACGGTATGCCGATCCACGTGCCCATGGTGGATGTGCATACCATTGGTGCGGGCGGCGGCTCCATCGCCTTTATCAATGATGCGGGCATGCTACAGGTCGGTCCGCGCTCGGCGGGCGCCGTGCCTGGCCCGATCTGCTATGGCAAGGGCGGCGAGGAACCGACCATCACCGACGCCAACCTGGTCCTGGGCCGCCTGAATCCCGAGGCCATGCTGGCCGTGGACAGCAGCGTCTCCATGGCGCGGCTGCGCCAGTGCCTGGTTGATACGGTGGGCGCGCCTTTGGACCTGGATGCCGAGGCCGCGGCGGCGGCCATTCTGCAAATCGCCAACGACCGGATGGCCGGCGCGATCCGCATGGTCAGTTTGGCCCGGGGCCATGACCCCCGCGATTTCGCGCTGTTTGCCTTCGGTGGCGCCGGTCCCCTGCATGCCACGGCCATGGCGGCTGAACTGGCCATTCCCAAGGTCCTGATCCCGGCCAGGCCAGGCATCACCAACGCCATCGGCTGTGTTGTCGCCGATGTGCGCCACGACTATGTCAACACCGTGAACCAGGCCATGGCGGATGTGGATATGGACCGGGTGCATCAGATCCTGGCGGCGCAGATCGCCGAAGGCCGGGCCACGATCCTGGGCGAAGGCGTCGAGGTGGAGGACGAAGTTCTGGTACATGCGGCGGAAATGCAGTTCCAGGGCCAAAGCCATATGCTGCGCATACCCCTGGACAGCGCCGTCGTCGGCCGGGACGCCATCCAGGCGGCGTTCGAGGAAGCTTATTTTAATCGCTTTTCCCTGCAACTGCCCGAAATACGGGCCGTCCTGGTCACCTTGCACACGGCCGTCATCGGCCGCCGGCGCGAGGTTGCCCTGGCATCACTGATGGACCCCGCGATCCGCGCGGCGGATGTTGCGGGGGCCCAGCGCGGCAGCCGCCAGATCTGGTTTCAGGGCGGCTGGCAGGAAACCCCCGTCATCGCGCGCGACGCCCTGCCCATCGGGGCGCGCTTTACGGGACCGGCGGTTCTGGAACAGCTCGATACCACCATCATCATTGAACCGGGCAACGAGGTGATGGTGGATGATGCCGCCAATCTGGTGATCGACGTGGCCCCGGCCTTTCGGAGTTGAATGCATGCAACAGATAAAAAACCGGCAAATCGATCACGTCACACTGGCCGTGCTGCAAAACGGTCTCAATCAGGTTTGCAATGAGATGGATCTGGCCTTTCAACGGGCCGCCTTCAGCCCGGTGATCGCCGAGGCCATGGACCGCTCCGACGGCATCTACCACCGCGATGATGGCGCCCTGATCGCCCAGGGCGAACTGGGCCTGCCCATCTTCGTCGGCACCATGCAATATTCCACCCGCAACGTGATTGCCCAGGCCAAGGACCTGGTCCCGGGTGATATTTATATCGTCAATGACCCCTATCTGGGCGGCACCCATCTGATGGACGTGCGTATGGCCATGCCCTTCTTCCATAAAGGCGAGATCTTTTGCTGGCTATCCAATACGGGCCATTGGCGGGATACGGGCGGCGCCGTGCCGGGTGGCTTTTCCGCCACGGCCACGGAAGTGGAGCAGGAAGGCCTGCGCCTGCCCCCGGTCAAACTCTACAAGGGCGGCGTGGTGGATGAAGAAATTCAGGCCATCATCATGTCCAATATACGCGTGGCCGGCGAAACCATTGGCGATATCAAGGCACAGGCGGCAGCCCTGTGGGTTGGTGAGCGACGCCTGAGCGCGCTTTTGGACCGTTACGGAAGCGATCTGGTCGAGGCGGCCATTGTCGAAATGCGCCAGAGATCGGCGCAACAGATGCGGGCCTGCATCGCCCAAATCCCAGATGGCCGGTATCCCGGCGTGTCCTGGGTGGATTCAGATGGCGTTGTGAACGAGCCCCTGAAGATCGACCTGACCATCGAAAAACGCGACGGCGATCTCTATTTCGATTTGTCCAACTCCTCGCCCCCCTGCAAGGGGCCGATGAATTCGGTGATTGCCACGACCCGGTCCGCCATTTATCTGGCCATGAAGCATATCTTTCCCGAGGTGCCCATCAACGCCGGTACGTTCGAGCCGTTGCACATCGACGATCCCGTCGGAACCTTCCTCTATGCGGAATATCCGCGCCCGGTCTCCGGCTGCGCGGCCGAGGTTAGCCAGCGCATCGCCGAGGCCGTATTCGCCGCCCTGGTCGCGGCGCTGCCCGACCGCCTGTTTGCCGCACCGGCGGGAACCTCGGGCAATTTTGCTCTGGGCGGCATCGATCAACGCCATGACAAGCCCTATGTCATGTATCTGTTTTCAGGCGGTGGCTATGGCGGCAGTGCCCGGCTTGACGGCTTGACCAATGGCTGTTCCACCATCGGCATTTCCACCATGCAGCCCATAGAGGTACTGGAACAGCGCTATCCCGTGCTGTTCAAGGAATTCGCCCTGCGCGAGGGGTCGGGCGGCGCCGGCCGGCAGCGCGGCGGTTTCGGCGTCAACTACACCATTCAGTTGCGCCAGGGCTGGGGCCGGGCCTCGTTTGTCATGGATCACGGCCGCTATGGCCCGCAGGGAGTGCTGGGCGGCGAGGACGGGGCCGTGAACGTGGTGCGCATAGAACGCGATGGCGAGATATATGCGCCGCCGCATTTTTCCAAGGCTCAGGATATCGAGGTCGCCGAAGGCGATATCGTCCGGGTCTCCACCCCGGGCGGCGGCGGCTATGGCGAGGCCCGGTTGCGCGATCCGGCGTTGATCGAAACGGATCTGCGCCGGGGCTATTACAGTGCCGCCGAAGCGCAAGCCCTGTGGGGCGGCGGCGCATCATCCGAACCGGCTAAAAGCTGACGGATACCGCGCCGCCATCACAACGGCCGCGCCAGTCCCGTAACGCGCCGTTAATCATTTTCCGGCAATCTCCGCTTGCAATGTGAGCGGAGGGCCGAGCATGGCCGATTATAATTTTGGATTGTTTTCCTGTCTGGTGGTTGATGATAGCTCCTATCTGCGGACGCTGATCTCATCATCACTGCGGGCCATTGGTGTTGGCAATATCAAAACCGTTGATCATGGCGGCCAGGGCATCGAGTTTCTGCAGGCCGTGCGGGACGACCCCATGAAAGCCGGCATGCAGAACGTAGACCTGATTTTCTCCAACTGGCAGATGAACCCGGTTGACGGGATGATGCTGCTGCGCTGGGTGCGCCGGCACAAGGACAGCCCGAACCGCTTTGTCCCCTTTGTCATGGTCACCGGCTATGCCGATCGTGAGAAAGTCCGCGAGGCCCGCGCCATGGGCGTGACCGAGATGCTGGCGAAACCATTCTCCGTGGTCAATTTGGGCCAACGGCTTTTGCAGGTGGTCGACCGGCCGCGCAAGTTCGTCCATACCTCGAAATACTTCGGGCCCGACCGGCGCCGTACCCAGCGCGAGATACCGCCGGACAAGGACCGGCGCAAAATCAACGAACGGGATGTAGAGGTGGTCCATGTCTAATACAGCAACCAAGGGCAAGGCAGACAAGGTTCCCGGCGTTCGTTTTTACGTGATCCGCAATGTGCTGAAGGAGAAAGCCGGCAGCGCCGACTCCGAGCCGGGCGAAGCCGGCGGCATTTCCCTCGAGGCAATCAAGGCCGCCGAGGCGGAATTTCAGAAAATGTCCGAGGATTATCCCGACTGGGTGCAGAGCCTGGTTGATGAATTGATGGAAAGTTATCGCCGTTGCATCGATACGCCCGAACTGCGGCACGAAAGAATGGCCGCCATTCACGATATCGCCCATGATATGAAGGGCCAGGGCGGCACCTTCGGCTATCCGCTGATTACCAATTTTGGTGAATCACTGTACAAGTGTACGCACAAGTCCGAAGAATGCAGCGACAACCTGGTCGCCTTGGTAAAGGCCCACGTGGACGGCATGAAGGCGGTCATAAACGGACGCATCAGCGGCGACGGCGGCGAAACCGGCCAGGCATTGCTCGAATCCTTAAATCAAGCCATCCAGAAATATTCCAGCGACGAGGCCGCATAGCCGGCGTTCATTGGATTACGGCACATATTTCAAGATTTGACCTGGTGTCTTACGCTGGGCCGTTTCAGCGAAGACAACACGGAACCGTCTTGCGCCGTCCGCGGCCTTCCACCCGAACACACTGCCGATCACGAACGCCTGCCACGGCAGGAGCACGAACGGCTTGCCCTCGAACTTGCCGCCATTGAGACGCAGGACATCCGGGAAGAACCTCATGGCCCGGTTGGGGGCGTCGGTGCCGAGCTCAGCACCCGGTTCAGATGGGCCGCTGCGGTGGTCTGGTTTGGCACCGTCGAACACACTCGATCACGGATTTTCGGAATTTGACAACAACACCGCCGAGCGGTCCTTGGCGCCCATCACTCTGGGTCGTAAAAATTATCTCTTCATGGGGTCCGAGGGCGGCGGCAATTCGGCCGCCATCGCCTCCACGCTGATCGAAACGGCGAAACTCAACGGTGTCGATCCCCAAGCCTGGCTGACCGGCGTTCTTGGACGCATTGCCGAGCACTGGATTGCCAAGCTCGACGAACTCATGCCGTGGCGTTACGCTGAAGTCTCAGCGTAACAGGGATAGCCATCCCGAGATAGGGCGGCGGCGCCGGACGGTGACGTTGGTCGTTACAAACAACTAGTACCAAAGGGTACGATCAATAACCCTTGGTGTGAGACCGGTCCGAGCGACAAGGAGTGAGCCAAATGACAACTGCTTTTTTTCATGACGAGCGGTGCCTCTGGCACACGGCGGGGGAACACGCGCTGACATTGCCGGTCGGCGGCTGGGTGCAGCCGCCCGCTTCCGGCGGCCACCCGGAATCGCCCGAAAGCAAGCGCCGGCTGAAGGCGCTGATGGATGTCTCGGGCCTGACCCGGCAGCTGGAAAACCGGACGGCCGAGCCGGCAACTGAAGAAGACCTGCTGCGGGTGCACGACCGGGACTACCTGGCACGCTTCAAGGCCCAGAGCGACGACCGCGGCGGCGAGGTTGGCTTCTACGCGCCCTTCGGCAAGGGTTCCTACGAGATCGCCCAATTGTCCGCCGGGCTGGCCAAGGCCGCCGTGGAAGGCGTGCTGAAGGGCGAATTCCGCAATGCCTACAGTCTGTCCCGGCCCCCCGGCCATCATTGCCTGCCCGACCAGGCCATGGGCTTCTGCCTGCTGTCCAACATTTCCATTGCCGTCGAGGCGGCGCTGACGGCGGGTCTGACCGAGCGGGTGGCCATCATCGACTGGGATGTTCATCACGGCAACGGCACCCAGGCGATCTTCTACGATCGGCCCGAGGTGCTGACCGTGTCCCTGCACCAGGAAAACTGCTTTCCGCCAGGTTCCGGCACAGTGGAGGAACGGGGCGAGGGGGCCGGCGAAGGCGCGGCCGTCAACGTGCCGCTGGTACCGGGCGGCGGCCACGATGCCTACATGTATGCCATGCGCCGGATCGTCGAACCGTCGGTCATGGCCTTCAAGCCGGACCTGATCGTCGTTGCCAGCGGTTTCGATGCCAACGGGGTCGATCCGCTGGCCCGCATGCTGCTGCACAGCGAGTCCTACCGCGAGATGATGCGTATGGTCATGGCCATGGCCGACGCGCTTTGCAATGGCCGCGTCGCCGTGACCCACGAGGGCGGCTATGCCGAGACCTGCGTACCGTTCTGCGGCCATGCCCTTATAGAAGTGATGTCCGGCCACAACATGGGCGTCGAGGATCCATTCCTGGAACTGTTCGAAGCCCAGCAGCCGACGGCGCGTTTCGCCGCTTTCCAGCGTGGCCTGATTGACGAGATGGCCGACCTTTACGGCCTTTAAGATTGGCTGGCGAAACAATTGACGCTTGGGGTCGGCGAGGCACTTCGCCGATTTATGATACAATGGCGCTCGGAGCATTCGTGGGAGTTCTTACCGCATGCTAGACCAGTTTTGATTTCTAATTACGCAAACCAGGCTGCGACGGCGGCCCGGCGCTAATGCGCCGCCCTCGCGGAGCGGTGCGCATTTGCGCACGAGCGTGAGCGACAATAGCTAGACCTGATTCGATGAATATCGAAACTGGTCTAAGCTCCGCCCGCTGGCGCGCTGGACCTGCCTTGTTGCGATTTGGGTTGGACCTCGCCACTGTACACGCTCTCGGCGTAGCCGCTGCGCTCAACACCCAGTTCAGATGGGCCGCTGCCGTGGTCTGGTTTGTCACCGCCGAACACACTCGATCACGGATTTTTGGAATTGGACAACAACACCGCCGAGCGGTCCTTGGGGCCCATTACCCTGGGTCGTAAGAACTATCTCTTCATGGGGTCCGAGGGCGGCGGCAAATCGGCCGCCATCGCCTCCACGCTGATCGAAACGGCGAAACTCAACGGTGTCGATCCCCAAGACTGGCTGACTGACGTTCTTGGCCGCATTGCCGAGCACAAGATCACCAGGCTCCATGAACTCATGCCTTGGCGTTGCGCTGAAGCCTCAGCGCAACAGGGCTATCCATCCCGAGATAGGGCGGCATCGCCGGACGGTCACTGATCTTGTCAATCAGCTGCGGACAAACGGTATTGGTTTTCCCATTATCTTGATGACCGGCGATACCAATGCGGCCGAACAGGTTTGGACCAGTGGGTTGGCGGACGTGCAGTTGCTCATGAAACCGTTTGAGCTGGAAGACCCGCGGACAATGCTGATCAATTCCCTTTAGGGGCGGGCCCTAATCAGCCGCGTTTTCGAACATTTCAACAAGTTTGAATTTTTGGATTTTACCGCTCGGCGTCATGGGCATTTCATCCAGCAACGCCAAGTGTTCGGGGTATTTGTACCTGGCGACACCGGCGGCATCGAGATAGTCGGTCATTTCATCGAAGGTGAAGTCGTGGCCGTCGCGGGTGATCACATAGGCGCAGCTGCGCTCGCCCAACCGGGCATCGCTGATCGGCACCAGGGCCGTCTGAATGATGGCGGGATGTTTGAGCAATAGCTCCTCAATCTCCCGGGCGCTGACTTTCAGGCCGCCGCGATTGATGATGTCCTTTTTACGCCCCACAATGCGTATGTAGCCGTCTTCATCCATGGTCGCCAGATCATTGCTGAACAGCCAGCCATCGTCTGCAAAGGCGCCGCGTGTTCGCTCCGGGTCGTTGAAATAGCCCAACGCCACATGCGGCCCGTGGGCGGCCAATTCGCCGACCTCGCCCACCGCCAACTGACGGCTGCGGTCTTCGTCATAGATCGCTGCCGCGCATCCGGGCATGGCGCGGCCATCTGTATTGTATAATTTTTCCACCGGCTCGTCCGGGCCCGATGCCGTACCCACATAGCATTCGGACATGCCCCACATGCCGATCAGCTGGCAGCCGATCTTGTCCTTGGCGGCGGCGCCGACCTGTTCGGGAATGGGCGCGCCGGCACAGGCGAAAATACGAAAACTGCTCAGGTCATGCTCGGCCAGACCGGGCGCTTCCAACAGCATGGAGACGAAGGGCGTCGCCGACAGGGTAAAGCTGCAGCGTTCCGCCTCAATCAGGTGCAGGGCCTCCTCAACATCCCAGATATCCTGCAGAACAAGGGTCCCGCCCAGGGTGATAGCCTGGCGGATACCCCAGATAAAGCCCGTACCATGGCCTACGGGCGAGGCCATCCAGATCACATCGCCCGCGTTCAGGCCGAGCAAGCTGGCCATGGTCAGGGTGGAATACATGCAGGTGTTATGGCTATGCATGACGCCTTTGGGCGTGGATTCGGTGCCGGAGGTGAAAATCAACGCGGTCACGTCGTCGCCCTCCGCCTTGTGATCGGCGACCTTGTCACAGGGGGTCTCAAGCTCGGAAAACGCTTCGAAATCCGCCGGTGGGTTCTCATCGACGACAAAGACATGGCGTAAATCAGGCAGGTCAGCCCGCATCTCCCGGTACATGGCGGGGAAATCGAAATTGCGATAGTGATTGGGAATAAAGACAGCAGCGGTCTTGGCGAACTTCAGGATGTAGGAAAGCTCTTTTTGCCGATAGATGGGCAGCAATGGATTGGTGATGGCGCCAATGCGGCTGGCGGCCATGTGGACGGTGGCTGTTTCGGCCCAGTTGGGCAGCTGGATTGCGATGACATCGCCGGCCCCGATGCCGCGCGCCGCCATGTTTGCGGCCAGGCAATCGACCCGCCTGGACATCTCAGCATAGCTCAATCGCCGCCCCAGGGGATCGATGACCGCGATTTTTTCCGGGTCTCTGGCAACGGCGGCATCGAAGAATTCGACCAGGGTCTGATCGGTCCAAAAACCGTCCCGCCTGAAGCGCGCGGCATCTTCGGGGGTTGGCATGGCTTCGGCTAACATGGCGCCTCCTCTGTACAGATGTTATGGCAGCAGTCTGCCACAGATCGTCGGTGTTTTTGAAGAATTCAGGTTTCCGCCTGCGTCTCCAGATGGAACGCGTACAGGCCGCTACTGGCGATGACGGCGGCGCCCGGTACGGTCCAAAGGTCCGGCGGATCGCCGAAAACCGTGTAACCGATTACCGTGGCCCACAGCACTACAATGTAATGAAACGGCTGCAGGCTGGAGGCCGCTTTTGCTGTTGACGTGATATGTGGAATAGTAGAGAAAACCGCCATCGGGGAGTGGCGCAGCCTGGTAGCGCATCTGCTTTGGGAGCAGAGGGTCGGAGGTTCAAATCCTCTCTCCCCGACCAAATTTCTATTTATTTACAATCACTTATGGCGTTCTTGATTTATTCTTTTCGAAAGTTTGCCACTTTGCGCTAAGTCATTGAGGTATATACGCTAAGTCATTGAGGTATATAAGGGTGAACAGGGCGCGAACTATGGCAAACCCCATTGATTGCATTGAGATTAGACGTACTTCACAAAGATCAGCTTTTCAGAAGAGGATCGAATGAACAACCTAGTGAGAGATCAAATCTAGCGTTCCTTGCCGCAGGTCGGATCTTTCCAACGCGGATCCGCCCTGTACCTCACCGTGCCTTCCAAGAAATAGGCTCTGGCGAAGCGATCCATGTCGCAACCCATCGCGACTGCCTGAGGTTTCAGTCTCTCGTCAATGAACTTGCAAAGACGATCCGCTTCGTCGTGACCAGCCTTTGCGTCCATGGCTCGCACCATAGTGACCGCAAAACCTGCGTGGGTCTGCTCCAACCCGCCCAAGGAAAGAGAAACAGGTCTTTTGCGGTCATAGATTTCGGCCCTGATACGGGCCGCCTCGACATACGTCTCGTCGCAACTGAGGGATTTCTCAGCAAAATTTGTGGTCCGGACCGGAATTCCTGCACAACCCACGAGGACCACGCACACCAGCATGGCGAATCCAAGCTTAAGTGATGCCGGCTTTCGTTGTCGGATAAAAATCTTCCTAGAACGGCCGAGCCGTTGTCGCTCCGCAGCCATCCTCAATTTGTGAAGCATAGTCTAGCCGCCATTTATCAAGACAAATCATCAATTCGATAATAATGTGCGTCGTTAAAACAACAAGTGACGATAAGTGGTGGGTAGTGGGTCAGTTTGAATTATCTGCAAGCGCGGCGATGTCTTCTAAGTTGTAACCGTCCGGCGTTGCCGCCCTATCTCGGGACGGATGGCCCTGTTAGGCTGAGGCTTCAACGTAACGCCAAGGCATGAGTTCGTCGAGCTTGGTGATTTTGTGCTCGGCGATGCGACCCAGAACATCGGTGAGCCACGAACAGGCAAGGGGTCGCGTCTTGAATTGTGCATTTCGCGTCCTGATTCAAGAATGCGCCGTTAAGCCGGGTTCTCAATATTGCGTCGTTGATATCCGCCGGCGCCGTGGCCGCATCGCTACCGCGCGGCACGATATCAAAGCTAAAGCCTTCCTCCGTGCCAGGTGCGACGATTTTGACGCGGCCTGGTCGGGCGTTTAAGCGACCATTATTCTTACTAGGAAAGTTTGCCACTTTGCGCTAAGTCATTGAGGTATATAAAGGTGAACAGGGCGCGAACTTTGGCAAACCCCATTGATTGCATTGAGATTAGACTTACTTTGGGAGCAGAGGGTCGGAGGTTCGAATCCTCTCTCCCCGACCAATATTTTCAGGGTCCGACCCGGATCTCGCCGGATCACCGGCTAACAATGGTCCTGGTCTTTTTTCTTTCTCGCGGCGTGCCAACCGGCAACCAGCACAGCGGCGCCTAAAATGCCGCCGAAAATTATCGCAAGTTTACTGGGTTGGGGATAAATCCACAGGGCCAGATAGCTGCCGCCGAAAGCATCCACGGTGCTGGCAACGAAATAGCCGACCGCAAGCAGGAGGTCCTTTTTCACAAAGACGGCGGGAATAAAGCCGATGCAGCAGGCGATGGATATCACGATGATGGTATCGAAGGGGTGCATTGAGCGTTGTTTCGTGGCGATTTCAGCGATGCTCCGAAATGCAGTCGTAACCGTACAGGCGGGTGATGTCGGACTCCGTTATTGCCGTGGAACCGATCTTGACCGCATGCTTGCCAAATCTCTCGCAGTATTTTTGCGCAAAGTCATAGGGGTCGGTTATCTTTCCCGCCTCGATGCTGACCGTGTTTTCGTTGCCGCCAAGAATGGCGGGCGCATCAAGCATGGTCTTCGAACATTGCGGCAATACGGCGCTTGCCAGCAACAGCAACGCAAGGCCGATTGAACGATTGGCTCCAGGCCGGGGCAATCGCCATGCTGTGAAAATTTTCTTGTCATTCATGCGCCACAGCATAACCGAAGCAGGTGGTTTCAGCGGAGCGAAAAAATCCACATGGGCACGGCATTGGACCTCAGCGGACAGCCCGGATTCAAACGGACATGGGCTTTAATCGGCGGCGAAGCAGTAGAGCAGGCCGGCGCCGCCCGTCGATACCAGATTGGCCTGGCTGCAGCCGCGCGAGCCGTGGGCTGCGTTCCAGGAAATATTGCCGCCGCCATGGCGGTCATGATGCCCGACACTGGCGCTGCCCTTGTCGTTGCTGGTCCAGTTGCTGCAGGTATGATCGCCCTTTTCCCAGGGGAAATAGGCGGTGCCGTCATCCTTGGAGCCGGTCAGAATGTCATGCCGGTTAGGCTTGTCGCCGCGGCCATTGACCAGTTTGCCATTTTCATCCACCGCCGTGCGCTTCACCAGGTTGGGGCTGATATGCAGCTGATCAAGATCGCTGGCAATCAAATCGCCCTTGGCATTGTACCAGGGCCCCTGACCGATCCGGTCCCGGGCGGAAATGCCGCGCTTGCCTTCAACCTGGGTGGAAAGATAGGCGCGCCAGGTGCGGCCGTTTGAGCCGGCCGCCTCGGCCAGCTTTTTACAATGGGCATCGCCACCCGCCAGGCCGCCCAGATTGGCGCCATCACCGACGCCGACACTGGTGACGAAGAAACCCATGGAGTGATCCCCGGCCAGCGCCGACGGGCTGCCGAGCAAAAGCACCAACCCCGCGGCGGCCCCAAACGCAGTAAATCCATTGCTGATCTTCATTGTGGCGTCCTTTTCCATGGTAAATTTGCTGAAAATTCTAGTGCCGTCACCATTGCCTGCCTAGGGCCTGCGGCACGACCTCACGGATTTATGAACGGCTCGGCCTATGCACGGCAGACCCTCGGCCAATACCGCCGCCGCCGCCCGGCGCAGCTAATTGGCCGCCACGGCCGCAAATTGATTTGCAGGGTTATCCGTGCGACAGTTGACTTTGGCGCTGCTCCGGCTTGATGGGATTAATCTTGCCGGGGGGCGGTCGGATTGGGGCAAACTCGAAAGACCCCAGTGGCTGTCGTAAGGGGCCTGAATAACATGCCATTGGCCGCCAAGCGGTCAAAAGGCACAACGACAACAAGACTGTGACAACAAAACCGTGACAACAAAACTGCGAAAACAAAACTGCAGGGGGTGCACTATGACTTTATTTCCGACGACACGGCGCTATTCCATGGCCGCTCTTCTCGCCACCGCTAGCGTAGCGTTCTCGATCGTCGCCGCCAGCCCGGCATTCGCGGCTTGTCAGAGCCGCGGCAATCTTGACGCCCGTTACTGCGACGACAACGGTGATCTCGTCGCCGATACGCCGACCGACGCGAGCAAGTGGATTGATCCCGATACTTTGATTTTCTCCTACACGCCGGTCGAAGATCCTTCGGTCTACGAGAACGTGTTTACCGAATTCATGGACTACCTGGCCAAAAAAACCGGCAAGAAGGTCAGATGGTATGGCGCCGAATCCTATGCGGCACAGGTCGAGGCAATGCGTTCCGGCCGACTGCATGTGGCCGGCATCTCGACCGGTCCAACCGTATTCGGCGTCAACCTCGCCGGTTACGTGCCGGTTGCGATGATGGGCAAGGCCGACGGCTCGTTCGGCTACCGCTTGGCGCTGATCACCCATAAGAGTTCCGACATCAAGAAGGTTACCGATATCAAGGGCCGTAAAATCGCCCATGTCACGCCATCATCCAACTCTGGAAATCAGGCGCCGCGCGCCCTGTTCAAATCCATGGGCGTGGTGCCGGACAAGGATTACAAGGTGATCTACTCCGGCAAGCACGATAACTCGATCATGGGTGTTGCCAACAAGGACTATGATGCCGCGCCAATCGCCGATGTCGTGATGGAACGGATGCACGACAAGGGCGTGGTCAACAAGGACGAACTGCGTATTATCTGGCAGTCGCGGCTGTTTCCGACCACCTCCTATGGCTTTGCCCATAACCTTACGCCGGACCTGCAACGCCAGATTACCCATGCTTTCCTGTCTTTTGACTGGACCGGCACGGCCCTGAAGAAAGAGTTCGGCAAGAAGTCGGATCGTTTCATCTCGATCAGCTTTAAAGACAACTGGTTGGATATTCGGACCATCCAGGAAACCAACGGCGTGCAGTACACGGATGCCGCTTTGAAGGGCCTGAAACTGAAGAAGAAGAAAAAGAAGAAAAAATAGCGAGCAAAACGCGGAACGTATTACGAATCTGGTTGCGGTTGTCCGTGATGTCTCGGCGTGCGGGGCATGTCACGCGGGCACCGCAGTCTAACGTATCGGGCGAACGTATCGGGTAGGCCATGCTGACAATCACCGATCTGACCAAACAGTATCCGACCGGGCTCAAGGCCCTGCATGGCATCAGCCTCACCGTCGATGAACCGCAGGTGGTGGCCATCATTGGTCCGTCCGGCGCCGGCAAATCGACGTTGATCCGCTGCGTCAATCGGCTGGTCGAGCCAACCAGCGGATCTGTGCTACTCGACGGCACGGATATCACCAAACTGGGCCGCGGCCCGCTGCGCCGGGCGCGCCGGCGTATGGGCATGATCTTCCAGGAATACAATCTGGTGGACCGGTTGACGGTGATGGAGAACCTGCTGTCCGGCCGGCTTGGCTATGTCGGGTTTTGGCGCGCCTTTCGGCGCAATTATCCGGCTGCCGACGTACAGGCGGCCTATGCGTTGCTGGACCGTGTCGGCCTGCATGGTTACGAAAACACCCGCGCGGACGCACTGTCCGGTGGGCAGCGGCAACGGGTGGGCATCGGCCGAGCGTTGATGCAGCAACCCGATTTGTTGCTGGTCGACGAGCCGACGGCGAGCCTCGATCCCAAGACCTCGCGTCAAATCATGCGCATCATCGTCGAATTGGCCCATGAGCGAGGCACGCCGGCGCTGCTTAACATCCACGATGTGCCGTTGGCGCGTTCCCATGCCGACCGCATCATTGGCCTGACGGCCGGCGCGATCGTGTTTGATGGCAAACCGGATGACTTGAACGAAGCGGTCCTGACCGAGATTTACGGCGAAGAGGATTGGAGCAAAACCGTCGGCCGTGACGATGACGACGATGGCGGTGGGAACGCTGCCCCTGGGCGTTCGGGACGGCCCGGCGATCTGGATAGTGCGGCCGTGGCCGGATGAGCGCACCCTCGACGGAAAGCTACCCGGCAACCTGGAAACCCCCGGGGCTGATCGCAAATCCCCTGATGCAGCGCGGTGTTGTGGCCCTGACCGTGCTGTACATATTGTGGTCAATTGGCTCGTTGGAAATTGACTGGTCGCGCATCGCCCAGGGTTTCGACCGCGCCGGCAATTTGTTCGGGCGCATGTTTCCGCCCAGTTTCGAGCGCTGGGAGTTGCTGCTGAAAGGGTTTCGCGAGAGCCTCCAAATGGCTCTGGCGGCGAGCTTTTTTGGCATGGTCCTGGCTATCCCCGTCGGTCTCTGCGCAGCGCGCAATCTGGCCCCCAGGCCGGTCTATCTTGTCGCGCGGGGCATTATCGTCATCACCAGAACCTTTCACGAAGTCATCATCGCAATCATCTTCGTCAAGATTTTCGGCTTCGGCCCCCTTGCCGGTGTGCTGACCTTGATTGTGGCAAGCGTCAGCTTCATCTCGAAAATGCTGGCCGAGGACATCGAGAACATGACGCCGGGCGCAATGGAAGCGGTCCGGGCCACCGGCGCCAGTTTTCCAAAATTCCTGATCTACGCCATCACGCCGCAGATCATGCCGCGCTATCTGGGCCTCTCGATCTATCGCCTCGACGCCAATATCCGTCACTCGACCGTGGTCGGCATCGTGGGCGCGGGGGGTATTGGCCAGGTGTTGCAGGCCTCTTTCAACCGCTACGACTATGACTTCAGTCTGGCGATCCTGATCTCCATCGTCGCGCTGGTCTTCATCGGCGAGTTTTTCAGCGCCTGGATCAGGGGCCGGCTGCGATGACCCTTGACGAACATGCCAAACGCTATCCGGAGGTCTGGCGCCGCTTCCAGCCACGCCAAACGCTGATCCGCTATGCCTGGTACGTGGGTATCGTATTCGTTGCCGTCTGGTCGGTGCAGCAGTTGGAAGTGCCGTGGTTCTATTTTCTTGATGCCCATGTCCAGGCGGCGGATTTGTTTGTCCGCATGTTCCCGCCTGATTGGGCGTTTTTCGAAGAGGTGCTCGACCCGCTGATCGAGACCATGCACATCGCCACGCTCGGCACCGCGATTGCCTTCTTCATGGCGTTCCCCATCGCTTTCCTGTCGGCCCGCAACACCACCTTCAACACCGCGACCTGGTTATTGGGCCGCTTCATTCTGGTGACGTCGCGCTCTGTCAACACCATTGTCTGGGGCTTGTTGTTCATCGCCATATTCGGGCCGGGACCGGTGGCCGGCATCTGCGCCATCGCGGCACGCTCTATCGGCTTCCTGGGCAAGCTGATCGCCGAGGCGATCGAGGAGGCTGACGAAGGCGCCATTGAAGCCATCGAAGCGACCGGGGCCTCGCGCCTTCAGGTGCTTTGGCTGGGCGTATTGCCGCAGGTATTGCCGGTCATCTGGGGCACCACGGTTTATCGCTGGGACATCAATATCCGGGAATCCACGGTGCTTGGTTTCGTCGGCGGCGGCGGCATCGGCATCATGCTCTATTCGTCGATCAATCAGTTCGCCTGGCGCGAGGTCGGCATCATGCTGATTGCCATCTTCGCCGTGGTCATCGTTGGCGAATTCATATCAGCGGCGATCCGTCAGCGCATTACCTAATACCACCTTGCGATGATAGGGGCTGGCAATCCGGCGAACTTTGAAAATAGTCTAGAAGCAGCTAAACCGGTCCCATTGCATGGCCATGAAATGCTGTATCAAGCCATCCATGAAGAAAGACCAGACAGGCGTCAAGGCGCCGGTCACTGCCGCAACCAGAACGCCGCCAAATACGGCACCGCCACCAATTATGGCGTAATTCGCATTCCTGTCTTCCATGCCCTCAATATAACCCAACCGCCGGCGATGGCAAAACTGGATGCTGCATTGCTAAGGCGAATACCTCCTCTGCAAGCAGAATCCTTGTGCCGGCACATCAAGGGCGCTGTTGAACTTGCTCGACATGTTTTGAAACGCGATGAGGCCGGTCAACTCGACCAAAGCGTCATCGTCGAAATGTTGCTTAAGCCGTGCAATGAGTTCATCGTCGACCTTTCGGTCCGAGTGAGTCATGGCTTCGGTATATTCGAGCGCATCACGCTCAAGAATATCAAACAGCTTGCTGTCACGCCAACCGTGAAGAGCCTCGACTTTTTCCATTGAAACGCCGCGTTTCAATAGCGACGAGGCATTGATGTCTACGCAAAACGCGCAGTCGTTGATCTGAGAAACACGGACGGTGACGAGGGACCGAAGGGCGGCATCAAGGGGCGAGAGCTTCCGGTTCAAGGCGCCATACAGAAGCGCCAGCGTAGCGAAGACCCACGGCGACCGACCCCACAACATGCCTGGTTCAAGAACCTTCCCGTAAGTCTCCTTCTGTTTCCAAAAGAACGCGCGAATAAACCAAGGATATTCTGAAATGGGTTTTACTTGAATATGCACGGATTCGATCCTTTTCCCATGGTTGCGCTAAGGCCGAATTACAATCAACATGGAGCCATCAGTGGATGCAGCGCATGTGGCGTCCGCGCTGGCAGGCAAGAATGCGAAAGTTCCAAAGGTCCGTTGCGCGGCTATTTTTCAAGTTCCGCGCACCTGGCTCGATAATCGTCCGCGTCGATTTCGCCACGGGCAAAGCGTTCATCGAGTATCCCGCGCGCGTTTGAAATTGCCGAATTGGCCGAAGCTGATGTGGGCAGGAACCATCTCGCCATAAAAAGGGCGACGGCGACAACAACAACAACGATGATGATCATCATGAGAGGTCCCATGAACATCATGGGCCAGCCTCCACCCCATCCATGATGATGACCGAACCCGCTGGATTGACTATCGGCTAAAGCCGTCAAAGTGAATCCCAACGTTATCGAAACAGCCATCGCGGCACTCACACACCGTATTCCCGACGCGGATATGGACATATTCGTCTCCTTTTCCATCAGCGTTCTAACCTTTGATGCTGAGTTGAAAATCAAGCACGGCGCGCTGGACTTCCTTGAGTCTGAGTTTGATCTCGGCCACGGCCTGATGCGTCGCCCTACTGTCAAGGTGGATCTCGACGTGGCACATCGGGCACCAATACGCCTTGTTATCCTTGATCCATTCGAATGTCTTTTCGATTTCGCCGCCGCAATCCGGGCAGGTAATAGCAATCGACAGTTGATCAAGCTGTTGCGCGTTCATTATTTTAGTCTCCCGCGTGTTTTCTATTCACTGCGCTCCTGGCGGCGCTGTCTCCTAGCGCATGCGGTGGGATTGATAGCCTATGCCGTTCGCAACCTGTAATTCACGGACATAGCCTATGATCGCCTTGGTGTCCGACGCGCTGACTTGGGGTTGTGGCGGCATGTTACCGAACCGCCAATGATGCTGAGTTACGCCCCTTTGCAGAGCGAGCGAAAACGCACCATCTGCGTGATGTCCGGGATTATAGATCTTGTGCACCAGTGGCGGTCCGCCGTCACCGCCGGCGGCGTTCTGGCCATGGCAAGAGGCACAATTCGCCGCGAACGCTTTCTCGCCTTTCTGGCCAATCATCGAAAGCGCCGGAATTTTGACATTGATGACCGACACTGAACCGCTCTTGTCCAATGATTGATTGATCATGACCCAGGCGCCGCCAGCCACAACAGCCAGAACCAGCAATGCCGGCAGCTTCTCCTTCAGGCGTTCCGTGATGTCCTTGGTCTCAACTGATTTCTTGCTCATGACATGCAGCTCTAAATTCACGGGCCCATAGGTTTCATGCTTCCACAACGAGTATCGTTGTTCCCGCCACTGGAAGGTAAAGCTGTTTTCTCGTGAATTTCGAGGGATGGTCAAAATGCCGCGGGCCTTTCGACATGATGCGGTATTGACCTTCCAGTCGGTGGAATTCTCATCTCTCGCTGGAGCGGCCCAGAGCGGCACCGACTGGTTATCAGTGCAATTTCGAGGTTCCCTTGGCCGTTTCGTGAACTGTCCCGGATAACCCGTCCATGATCGGACAATCCGGGCGGTGATCGCCGGCGCAATGCGCCACAAGATGGGACAGTGTTTCCTGCAGGTCCTGCAGTTCGTTGATCTTTGCCTCGATCTCTTCGAGGTGTTTTTGAGCGATGTTCTTCACTTCGGCACTGGCCCGGTTCCGATCCTCGTATAGTGATAGAAGCGCCCGGCAATCTTCAATTGAAAAGCCCAAGCCGCGGGCTCTTTGCACGAACCGTAACTTGTGAATATGCGCATCGGCGTAATCGCGATAGCCATTGCTCAATCGATCGGCAATGACAAGATTGATGCTTTCATAATAGCGAATGGTCTTGGGAGATAAATTTGTCGCCTTCGCCGCATCACCGATATTCATGATCTAACCTCCTATCAAATCATCAAACAGTTTTTCAACAGCCTGCTAGGTCTTGATGTATCGCAGTCTAAGCGCATTGCTGATTACCGATACCGAACTCAGGCTCATCGCGGCCGCCGCGATGATGGGGCTAAGCAGCAGCCCGAAGATGGGATACAGCACGCCCGCTGCCAAAGGCACGCCAAGGGCGTTGTAGAAAAACGCAAAGAACAGGTTCTGCCGGATATTCCGCATGGTTGCGCGGCTGATCCGGCGGGCCCGCACAATGCCGTTAAGGTCGCCTTTGACCAGGGTAACGCCGGCGCTTTCCATCGCCACGTCGGTGCCTGTTCCCATGGCAATGCCAATATCGGCCTGGGCCAGGGCCGGGGCATCGTTGACACCGTCGCCGGCCATGGCCACGACGTGGCCTTGATCCTGCAACCGGCGCACCGCGGCGCTTTTTTCGTCCGGCAAGACATCGGCGACGATCTCGTCAATATTGAGCTGACTGGCCACGGCCTCCGCCGTCGTCTGATTATCGCCTGTCAACATCACGATCCGAAGACCCTCGGCATGCAGCGCCCGAATGGCGCCCGGGGTGGTGTCCTTGATAGGGTCGGCCACGGCGATCAACCCGGCGGCGCTGCCGTCAACGGAGGCAAACATGGCGGTCGCCCCCTGGCGGCGTAGTTCGTCCGCCGGAAAAGCGGAGATATCCGCGCCCTGTTCAGCCATCATGGCGGCGTTGCCAAAGGCGACCGCACGGCCGTTCACGTCTCCCGCGACGCCCTTGCCGATGATCGCCGTGAACCCGGCCGGTTCGACCAGGGCAAGATCCCGCGCCCGCGCGCCCGAGACGACCGCCTCCGCCAGCGGATGTTCACTGGCGCGCTCCAGGCTGGCGACCAACGCCAAAACCTCGTTCTCGTCGAAGCCGGGCGCCGGCATTACTTTCGTCAAGGCCGGCTTGCCCATGGTCAACGTACCAGTCTTGTCAACAATGAGCGTGTCGACCTTCTCAAACCGCTCCAGAGCTTCCGCGCTCTTGATCAAGACGCCGGCCTGGGCGCCGCGCCCGGTCCCGACCATGATCGACATGGGCGTTGCCAGGCCCAGGGCGCAGGGGCAGGCGATGATCAACACCGAAACAGCGGCAAGCAGGCCATAGGCGAGCGGCGGCGTGGGCCCCCAGATGGCCCAGGCGATGAATGCGGCAACGGCGCAGGCTACAACGACCGGGACGAAATATCCGGCGACCGTATCGGCAACGCGCTGAATAGGCGCGCGGCTGCGCTGCGCCTCTGCCACCATCTGCACGATGCGGGCCAGCATGGTTTCCGAACCGACCTTGTCGGCGCGCATGATTAACGCACCAGTACCGTTGAGGGTGCCGCCAATCACCGTATCGCCGGCCAATTTTTCCACCGGTATGGACTCTCCGGTGATCATTGACTCATCAACCGCGCTGTGGCCGTCCAGGATCTCTCCGTCCACCGGAACCCCTTCACCGGGGCGTACCCGCAGCCGGTCGCCAATATGCACTTTGGCGAGATCGATTTCCTCTTCCGCGCCATCTTCGGACAGGCGCCGGGCTGTTTTGGGCGCCAGATCCAACAGAGCCCGCAAGGCGCCGGAGGTGCGCTCACGGGCGCGGAGTTCCATGACCTGCCCCAACAGCACCAAGGTGATGATGACCGCCGAGGCTTCCAGATAGATCGCGACCCGGCCCTCGGCATCGCGAAAGCCCTCTGGGAAGACTTCGGGCAGTAATATGGCGATGACGCTGTAGCCGTAGGCAGCCCCGGTGCCGATAGCGATCAGGGTGAACATGTTCAGCTTCATGGTAAAAAGTGATTTCCAACCGCGCTCGAAAAACGGCCAACCGGCCCACAGGACGACCGGAGTGCCCAGGGCAAGTTGTACCCAGGGGTTCCAGGTTCCCCCAACGATGCTGGCTATTCCAGGGAGCATTTCACCCATCGCCAGCACCAATACCGGCACGGTCAGGGCTGCGCCGATCCAGAAACGACGGGTCATATCGATCAGTTCCGGATTCGGTTCAGCCTCTATCGTTATCGTGACCGCTTCCAGCGCCATGCCGCAAATTGGGCAATCTCCGGGTTCATCCTCAATGATCTCCGGATGCATGGGACAGGTGTATTTGGTTTGTGTTGCGCCGATGACCACGTCGGCTTCCAGCGCCATGCCGCAGTCCGGGCAGCTTGCTGGCGTGGCGCTCCAAACGGCGGGGCACATGGGGCAGATATAACCGCCCCGACCCGACGTATCGCTTGACGCGCCTGCCTGCTTCACTTTTTCGGCTTTTGCGGCGGCCTGTGCGGTGCCGTCCAAATAACCTTGGGGGTTTGTCTCAAACTTTCCAGCACAATCGGCACAACAGAAATAGTATATCTCGCCGGCATGTTCGAACGAGGGTTTTTCGGTCGGCAATGAAACTTTCATCCCGCAGACCGGATCAATCGCCTGTTCGCCATGATACGCCGCCGCTTCGGTCATCTTCCACTCCCGACCCAGAACCCCGTCACCCAGTGTAGAGGCGAGCTCACTCTTCAACATAGGGATTCCAGTGACTGGAAGGTCAAGGGTTAGATTGCAGTTCAAATTTACGTTTTACAGCATGTGGCATATTGCCTTGTGGGCGATGACCACGGCGCAGCCGCTGTTATCTGCGCTGCGTATTCATGCGATCATGGGATTGGCGGATTTCAAGCGGCCATCTGCTCTTGATATAGGACAGGATCGCGATTATCTCACCGTCCGACAAAACACCTTCGTAACCCGGCATATCGCTTTCGTGCCCACCACCGGCGAGGGCGGCGGGTCCTGACTTGGTAATGGCAACGAGCACGGCATCAGGGTGGTGCCAGGTATGACCGGACGCATCGTGGGGCGGCGCCCGCAAGCGGCCATTCGGTTGGCGCTCACGCCAGTCAGGTTGGCCTTCTAGGTTGGCGCCATGGCATTCCGCGCAATGTTTGGTGTAAAGCTGCCCTCCAATTGCAATGGCCGTGGGATCATCCGGACGCAATGTATCTGCCTTTGCCTCGTTGACCGTTATCACGGTCATGGAACCTGCAACGCATGCTGAAATTAGAATGGCCTTTGCTAATCTGTGCATCATTTTCGTTTCCCTATCTTTAGAGGGCTGTCTCCCAAGCAATGCTTGCGGAGAGTGAGGCCGTGAGCATTGCCGCTGCCTCGCCGCAACAAACAAGGGACTAGAACATCAGTCTTGTCCCGATCACTAAGCGCCAGCCGTCGATGTCATCACCCTCAGCTTCTGCAAAATCTTCGGTTTGCCCAAATTTCCGTTCATAGACAAAGCCCAGGTAAGGCGAGAAGGTCCGGTCGATGAGGTCATAGCTGAGACGCACGCCCGCTTCCATATCGCTGATACCTGAACCAACGCCGATTTCACGGTCATCGGAAAACGCGGCATTGATTTCCACTGATGGGGTCAGGATCAGGTAATTTGTCAGCAACAACTCATACTCCACATCCAGCCGGGCCGATGTGTCGCCGGTTTCGCTTATGAACAGGTCTGCATCGATCTCGAACCATTGCGGCGCCAGCCCCGCTAGGCCAACGACGCCGTACCAACGGTCCGCATCCTTTGGTGTGTCGAGGCGGACGCCGCCTTTCACATCAAAGAACGTCGAAATGGGCACTTGCAGAACCAACCAGTTCTCCAGCGTCTCGAAATCGTCTTTATCAAGGTCGTACTCACCCTCACCCAGCCAACGCAACTTCATCTCATCAGTGCCGACAAAGGCATCGCCATTCCAAGCCAGAAAGTCGTCGTCTTGATCACCCAGGCGATACTCAAACTCCTCCAACTGCGCACCATAAAACAGCAGGCCTTTTTCCTGGGCCCAGGCCGGATTGACCAAGGCCAGGGAGACCACCACGCCTATCCACGCAAGCGAAGTGAATAATCTTTTCATCTTCGTTACTCCTTACTGCGTCATCGACTGGGATGAGACGGCGGGTCTTGCTTGGGCGGTTTTGGGGCCACCTTCGACAACGATCCTGCGAAACATTCCGGAAGCGGCGTGGTAGGAGAGATGGCAGTGAAAAGCCCACTGGCCCGGTGCATCGACCTCGGTCTCCGTATAGACGGTGGTACCGGGGGCAACACTGACCACATGCTTGATGGGGTTCCACTTGCCGGCCCCGGTGTCCAGAATGGTCCACATGCCATGCAAATGCATGGGGTGGCTCATCATGGTTTCGTTGACAAACTTGAAGCGCACCCGCTCGCCAAACCGTAGGCGGATTTCCTCATCATCCTGATACTTCTTGCCGTTAATCGACCAGATGTACCGCTCCATGTTGCCCGTCAGGCGCAGTTCGATCTCCCGGGTCGCCTTGCGATGTTTGTAAAGTGGCCGTTGCGCCTTGAGATCTTTGTAGGACAAAAACTTGCCGCCATTGGCGGCCTTTGGTGCCAGGCCGCTGCCGGGAGCATAGAACGGGTCCGGTTTCGACGTCTTCATGCCGGACATCTTTGAATGATCCATGCCTTTCATTTTGGAATGGTCCATTTTCGCTGCCTTGCCGTGTTTCATGCCCGGCATCTGTGAATGATCCATTTTTTCGGGCTTGCCACGCTTCGTACCTGGCATTTTGGAATGGTCCATTTTTTTCATGTTGCCGTGGTCCATTCCAGCCATTGTGCCGTGATCCATGCCTTCATGGGCCATGCCCATATCCGCCATGGTCAGCAGTGGTCGCGTCTCAAGTACAGGCATATCCCCTGCCAGGTCCTGGCGCGGCGCCAGGGTGCCGCGGCCAAATGCCGACCGTCCCATGGAAGCGGCGAATATTGTGAAGGCCTTGTCGGCCTTGGGGCGCACGATCACGTCGTAGGTTTCCGCCACCGCAATGCGGAATTCGTCCACCTTGACCGGTTGGACATTGTTGCCATCCGCATTGACCACCAGCATCTTCAGTCCGGGAATGCGGATGTCGAAGTAGGTCATGGCGGACGAATTTATAAAGCGCAGGCGAATGCGTTCGCCCGGCTTGAAGACACCCGTCCAGTTCTGTTTCGGCCCCTTGCCATTGATCAAAGGCGTGAAGCCTTGCAGGTCTTCGATATCGGCGGGCATCATGCGCATCTCGCCCCATGCCATGCGGTCATCCACCGTCGCACCGAACCCGTTCTTGGCGACGTCGTCGAAGAAGTCGCCAACTGTTTGCTGCTGGCGGTTGTAGTAGTCCGCCATGGTCTTGAGGTTGCGCATGATGCGGGCGCCAGCGTGAGGGTGACTGTCTGTCAGCTGCACCACATACTCGCGGTCATAACGGAATGGCTCCCGCTTCTTGGACTTGATCACAATGGCGCCATAGGCGCCATCAGGTTCCTGAAATCCTGAATGGCTGTGAAACCAATAGGTCCCGGATTGGCGAATAGGAAATTGGTAGGTGAAGGTTTCGCCCGGCTTGATGCCGTCGTAGCTGATAGTCGGCACGCCGTCCTGTTGATAGGGCAGGATCAGGCCATGCCAATGTACAGAGGTTGCGACATCAAGGTTATTGGTGACATTGATGGTAACGTCCTCGCCTTCCTTCCAGCGAAGCACGGGCCCGGGTGACGCACCATTGTAGCCGACGCCTTCCTTTTGGAAGGCTCCGGTGTCGATGGTGACTTTATCCACTGTCAGGTTGTAGGTATCGGCGATCGCGGCCATGGGAATGCCGGCAGCAAGATACGCCGCGCAAATTGCTACGCGCATAAAATTAGTCTCCGTATACGTTGGGATTCAAGGCTAGCGGCCATGCTGCATATGTATTGGACCCGTCATACCGGATTCATAGTGACCCGGTACGTTGCAGGCGAATTCGAGTTCAGCCGCTTTTGTGAAACGCCAAATCACTTCGGCCTGCTTGGCGGGCTCCAGCAACACGCTGTTGGGATCATTATGCTCCATCATCTTCTTGCCATCACCATGGTCCATTTTCATCATCATGTGGTCGATGCCTGTGGACGTGATCATGCCGTGTTCCATCATCTCAGCCATTTCCTTTTGATGGACAGCATGCATTGCCGCCGTGCCGATATTGAATTCATGCAGGAACTCACCCTTGTTTGTGACGACAAAACGAATGGTCTCACCTTCCTTGATGTTGATCTCTTCCGGCTCAAAGAAATTATCGCTCATGGTTATAGCGATCGTACGGTCAACTTTTGCTGGATCGCCTGGCACTCCAATAGACGTTGCGTGGCCATGGCCCTTTTGGGCACCGTGGCCGCCGGAATGTGAACCGGCGGCCAATGCGCCATATGCGGTAATAGTAAAGGTGATTAGCGCGGCCAGCGCCGCTGTCTTTATGGCGTTTGAAGTCATTTTATTTCTCCTATTCGGGGCACTTTCAGTGCGGGCGGAACAACTGATCAGTGTCTGCTGAAGACGGTCATAATCAGAATTCTTGAAACTGATGTTTGAGTATCTTTGGCGGCCGCGGTTGGCCGGGCAATGCGATATCGATTGCCAGGTTTGTCACGCCGAGACGTCGGCCGTCACGACGCCCAGGCCGCAGCCCGGGCGGCCAGAATTCAAATTCGTTCAGGCGGGTGTAAAAGAGGCAGGGGCTGCAAACCGGCAGGAAATGCAATTCCGTATATTCGCTTAGCCCGCGCCGATGAAAGCACAATGAGACCTGCATTATCTACGCCGATCGCTGGGACCCCCGATGCGCAATGGCCGGCTTCGGCTTGGCAATCTCTGTAATCGGCAGGTTCGTGTCGATGCTTGTGTTCGGCGGTGCCGTTTTCGCTGCCGTAATGCTGGAACATTGGGGTGCTGGCTATTGTGAACAAAGAAACGCTGTCGTTGCTGTCATTCGTCTCGTGCATAGGCCATAGGGCCAATACGAGGCTCAAAAAAACCGATCCCACTACGAAGAGTTGCCGCGCGTTGTTCACTGAGTTCCCCGTTCCATGAAAACGATATGGCACTTCCCCCCGGTGGAAGGTCAAGTGCTTTAAGTTCGTTATCGACAGCAGGAACCCGTGATATCGGGGCAACATTGCCCCAACGGAGGCAGTCCCCCGCATGACCGGCGAACGTTATGGTAGTGGGACCAGGCGGGTTTCCAAGCCGGCTTTGGACTATTGGACGATTCTGGCAAGGTCCTCGGCCATGGAGTCCGGTTCGGCGCTTTGCGAAAAATGGCCGATGTATTCGCCGTCCGGCCCTAGCAGATAAATCGCTGTCGAGTGCACCAAAAGATACTCTTCCTCGCCCTCATTTTCGCGCGTTTCTGCCCCACTCTTGCCGCTATCCGTCTGCGTCTCCGTCATGACTTTGTAGTATTTCGCGCCGAAGGCGCGGGCAACCTCGCCCACTTGTTTCTCGTTACCAGTGAGGCCGATCAGCCGGGGATGGAAGCTGGCCACATACGCCGCCAGGACTTCCACCGTATCCCGGGCCGGATCGATGGTAATGAAAATGGGCTGTACTCGCTTAGCCTTTTCGCCCATCAATTCCAGCGTCGTTGATATGGCCTGAAGGTCCGTTGGGCACACGTCCGGACAAAACGTGTAGCCCAGATAGATCAGCATATAGCGTCCGCGAAAGTCGCTGCTGCGCACGACTTTTCCCGTGTGGCCAAGCAGCTCGAACGGCCCGCCGATGAGCGTGTCGGTCGCTGCCTCGCCGGGCCCGCCCGATTCTTTGGTCTTCGAGTCATCGGCGTACGCCGAGGTTTGTAGCGTCGACAATCCGATCCCCGCCAGGAAGATGACGGCGGCACAGCGCATTGAGAGATCTGGCATTGTTACCATTTCAACGTCACGACGCTCCGATGCCGTTAGCCGGGATCGGGATCCAGCTCAGAAACGCAACTCTATGTCAATTCGCGGCCCAGACAAGGGACAACGCAATTGTCACTGCTAGTTTTTCATCTTCATCTTCATTTTGCCGTGACCGCCGTGCGTGGCGTCTTTGCCGGCGCCCATGGCGCCAACGCCCAATATCTTAACCTCCACGGTAACCTTGCCGGCATTGGCGAAGTGCAGGGTCACGGGGAAACTTTCGCCTTCTTTCAGGGCGTGTTTCAACTTCATCAGCATGATGTGGTAGCCGCCCGGTTTCAGCATGGCCATGCCGCTGGCCGGTATTTCCACGCCGTCGACCCTGTGCATTTTCATAACGCCGTTTTCGTTTTTATGACCATGCAGTTCGGTCCGTTTGGCGACATCGCTTTCGACGCTGGTTAGTTGATCGTCGCTGGCACCGCCCTTGATGGTCAGATAGGCGCCGCCGTTGCGCGGCGTGCCCGGCGTGGCGCGGGCCCAGGGATCGACGATGGTGATATCGCCGATTTTGTATTCCGCCGCCGTGGCGGGCGCGATCGCGGCAAGTGTCAGCGCGAAAGCGCCGACCGTGAACAAACTTCTCATATCCCAAAACCTCGTATGATGGCAAATATCATGGCCGCGCGCCCAGGCGCACCGCCGTTTCCGTGGCATCACACGAGCAGGGGTGGTCCGCGCGGTTCACCGCCCCACTTGTCGGTGGACGAGCACCGCGGGGCCCTTTTGGGCATAATTGCGAACGGGACGCCTGGCGCCGTGGCGGCGCTGGCGGTGGTGGTCAGGCCGATGTACATGCCGCAGCCAAAAAAATGGGCGCAACCTGAACCTTCATGGCCTTGCTGCGCCGGCGTTCCGTCCTGATCCAGGCGAACGGTCTTGTAGCCGTCCGGGGTACAGATTACGACGGACTCGCTGGCATTGGCGGCCTTTGCCATAACCATGGCCGGCAGCAGGGCGTTGAGGCAAAGCGAAAACGCCGCAATCAAAACGATCACGCGCCGGCGAAGGCTGTTGCTTCGGTATTTTGCCTGCCTGTGGGTCATGGTGGCTACAAAATAGCCTGTCGAAATTGGTTGGGCAATGATTTAGCCCGGAGGTGCTCTAAATTGGCTCTAGAGCCAGAGTCTTGGCGGCGGTCAGTGTAAAGCCTTCATAACCTTTGGCGGCGATCTCGTCGCAAACTTGCTTGTAGCGGTCAAAGCCGCCCACATAGGGCATGAAAATACGCGGTTTGCCCGGAATGTTGGCGCCCATATACCAGGAATTTGCCAGGGGATAGAGAGTTGAATTGGCGACTTCATTGTTGTGCGCCACCCAGGAGTCCTCTGCCGCCTGGGTGGTCTCGATGCGCACCAGGCGATGGCTCTCCATATAACCAAGACAATCGACGATCCAGTCGGTGTGCTGTTCGCAGGCGAGGATCATCTGGGCCTTGACCGAAGGGCTCTGGGGACCGGTGATCAGGAACATGTTGGGGAAGCCCGCTATCATCAGGCCGAGGTTGGAGCGCGGGCCGTCAGCCCATTTATCCTTCAGGCTTGCACCGGCTGCACCGTGCAGGTCGATATCCAGCAGGGCGCCGGTCATGGCATCGAAGCCGGTGGCGAAGACAATGGCGTCGAAGTCGTACTCCGCCTCGGTGGTGCGCAGGCCCGCGGGCGTAATCTCCTCGATCGGCGCGCTGCGGGCATCGACCAAAGTGACGTTATCGCGGTTGTAGGTCTCGTAATAGCCGGTATCGAGGATCAGACGCTTGGTGCCGATAGGATGATCCCTGGGCAGCAGCAATTCGGCCACCGCAGGGTCATTGACCAATCCGCGGATCTTCCTGCGCACGAATTCCGCCGCTGTGTCGTTGGCCGCCTTGTTCAGCAACAGGTCATTATAGGCGTAGAGGAAACTAATGGAGCCGCCTTCGGCCCATTTTGCCTCGTAGGCGGCATCGCGCTCTTCTTGGGTGGCTTCGAGCGCCGATTTCACCGGCGGCGGATGGCCGGCGATGCCGAACGGCGTCGCCAGGGCCGCCCGGCGGCGTTCCGCGTATTCCGCCTTTTGCCGCTGTTCCGTGCCGGCGTCCAGGGCTGCGTTGCGGGCCGGCAGGATGAAGTTCGCAGTGCGTTGAAAAACGTGCAGATGTTTGGCCTGCTTGGCGATCAGCGGGATTGACTGTACGCCGGACGAACCGGTGCCGATGACACCGACCCGAAGTCCAGTGAAGTCCACGCCCTCATGGGGCCACAGGCCGGTGTGGTACCACTTGCCCGCGAAGCTCTGCAGTCCGGGGAAGTCCGGCACCCTGGGGGTAGACAGATTGCCGGTCGCCATGATGCAGAACCGGGCCGATACCGCACCGTGCCGGTCGGTCTGCAAAGTCCAATGGTTGCTTGCCGCATCGAAGTGGCCAGAAATGACGCGGGTGTCAAAGCGGATATCGCGGCGCAGATCGAAGCGGTCGGCGACATGGTTGACGTAGCGCAGGATCTCCGGCTGGGTGCCGTAGCGTTCGGGCCAATGCCATTCCTGTTGCAGGTCATCGGAGAACGAATAGGAATACTCCATGCTTTCGACGTCGCAACGGCAGCCCGGATAGCGGTTCCAATACCAGGTGCCGCCCACGTCGCCGCCGGCCTCGAAGACCCCGACGTTGAGGCCCAGTCCGCGCAGGCGATGCAGCGCATAAAGCCCGCCGACCCCCGCACCGACCACGATGGCATCGAATTCCGTGGCCGGTTTTTCACTCACTGATGCGCTTGCTTGCCATGACATGGCGGGCTCTCCCAGAATAATAAAATCCGAACCGGGCTTCCCCGACATCCTCTAAGGGCATAGCCCTGAAATTCCGGCAGTCCGTTGACCTTCAATTGATCTTGCCCCGGGCCGCGACGTCCTGAACGGCGACGACGGCATCGCCCTGCATCAGATGCACCTGGTCCACCATATTGCTGACCACGCAGGCGTGGTTGGGCACTATTCTGATGCGGTCGCCGACCGAGAAGCTGCCGCTGCTGCGGCTGCAATCGAGATGGCCGTGTTCCTCGCTTACGGCGGCAATGACCACGTCCGGATGATCGACCACCAGGCCATGGCCCTCCAGGCCGAACAGATCCGTGGTCAAAATCTTGCTGCCCGCATCGATGATGGCCCGGTCCGGCGTCGGTACGCTGACCACGGTGGCCAGGACGTGCAGCGCGCAATCGGCCAATCCGCAGACACCGCGCAGCAGCAGGCTGCGATCGTTGTAGATATAGGTCCCGACGCGATACTCATCGACGATGGGGGCCAGGTGGGCCTGCCAGCAATCGGGGCTGCCGCCGCTGGAAATCGTACCGCAGGCATAGCCCGCCTCGGCCAGCTGGGCCTTGGCCGCCGTCATGAAGGTCTGTACATCAGCCGTTCCACCGGTGGCCGGATAGGTCATCAGACCGGCGAAGCGCAGGCCCATGCTTTGCCCGATCTGTTGCGCCAGTTCGACGGCGGCCTCGGGCGTTTGTACGCCGCAACGGCCAGCCCCGGTATCGCATTCGATCAACACCGCGAGGGGCTTTTCGGCGTCCGCAAAGGCGCCGCTCAAGCCTTCGACGACGGTTCCGTTGTCCACGGTTACGGACAGTTTGATCTCGTCGTGCAGTTTGCGCAGCCGCGCCAGTTTGGCGGCGCCAAGGATATTGTAGGTAACCAGGATATTGTCCAAACCAGCGGCAGCCATGACCTCCGCCTCGCCAATTTTCTGACAGGTGATGCCGACCGCGCCGGTTTCCATCTGCGCCTTGGCGAGGCTGGGCAACTTGTGGGTTTTGATATGCGGCCGCAAGGCCAGGTCATGCTCGTCACAATAGGCCTGATAGGTCTGGATATTGTGTTCCACCACATCCAGGTCGATCACCACGGCCGGGGTGTCGATTTGGTCTATCGTCATGAAGAGAACTCCCAACCGGCTTAATGGTTCCTGACCACCCGGCCCGACCGTCCGGGGCCAAGATCGCCCTGCCGTAACGACAGGGCGCCGTTGACCAGCACATAATCAATACCGGCGGCTTGCTGCACCGGATCTTCATAGGTCGCCAGGTCGATGATCCGCTCGGGATCGAACACCACCAGATCCGCATAGGCGCCCTCGCGGATAACGCCGCGATCCCTCAGGCCAAATGTTTTCGCGGGCAGCCCGGTCATTTTATGGATTGCGGTCGCCAGATCGAACAGACCCAGATCACGGCAATAATGGCCCAGGACCCGTGGAAATGTGCCCCACAGGCGGGGATGGGGATGTTCATCATGGGGCAGGCCGTCAGAGCCGATCATGGTGGGCGGATAAGCGAGGATCCGCTGCATATCCGCCTCGTCGATCTGAAAATAGATGGCCCCGGCCGGCGCCAGCCTGGCGGCGGCATCTTGCAGAGAGCATTGCCATTCCCCTGCGATGTCGCTCAGGTCCCGGCCCTTGGCCTCCGGATAGGGTTGCGAGGTGGTGATCATGATGCGGATCTGATCGCTGACCCAATCGGGATCCAGCACCGTGGAGCCGGCGGCATAGGGATAGGCGTCCAGGCCCATGGTGACGGATTCGCGCGCCGTCTCGATAAATGCCAGGGTCTCGCCGCTGCGGCCCCAATTGGCGGGCCCCGAACACTTGTGGTGCGAGACCACCACGGGGACATTGGCACGCTGGGCCGTGGTCTGGGTTTCCTGGAGGGATGCCATTATCTGATCGGCTTCGTCCCGCATGTGGGTGGTATAAATGCCGCCGGTTTCCGCCAGAACTTCGGCCAAGGCGATGACTTCCGCCGTATCGGCGGCGTGGGAGGTTTTGTAGTGCAGACCGGTGCTGAGGCCGATGGCGCCGGCGGCAAGTGAGGCGGCCAGTTTGTCCCGCATGTCGGCGATTTCAACCGCCGTCGCGCTCCGGTCCACGTCATCCATGCGGCCGACCCGCAGGGTGCCGTGACCGACCAGGGCAGCAACATTGACGCTGGGCCGGGCTGTCTCTACCGCCGCCAGATACCCCGCCATGCTGCCAAATTGAAAGCTGTCGCGGCCGCCCAGCAAATTCAGGGGCGGCGGCGGATCGATGTCGGTGATCGGGGCCAGCGAGATACCGCAGTTGCCCACAATCACCGTGGTCACACCTTGGCTGATCTTCGCCGGCATGGCGGGATCGATCAATACTGCATTGTCGTCATGGGTATGCACATCGATAAAGCCCGGCGCCAGCACCCGGTTGGCGGCATCGATATCCAGCAGCCCATGCCAATTGGCGCTGTCTTCCGGTGCCGCGATCGCCGCGATCCGCTCGCCCGTTATGGCGACATCCATTGCCCGGGCCGGGGCGCCGGTGCCGTCGAGGACTTGGCCGCCGCGGATCACGGCATCAAATTGTTTCGTTTCCGTTTCGCCCGCCGCGTCGCTCATTTATGCTCCCATCGTGAAAATCGACCAGCCGGCCTTAAACCTTGCCTTCGTCTTTCAAGGCCTTGTAGCGCTTTTTCGCTTCGATCCAGTCATCGTAGGCATCGCCCTCCAGGAACGGTTGTTCGTCCGAGAAGATCAGCCGCTTCCAATCGTCGCCGCCGGGCCATTGCAGGGGGGCTTGTACGGTACTGCGCGGCGCCGTGGCGTTTTCCAATTGCGCCAGGGCCAGCTCAAAGACCTGTTGTTGTTCGGCCACCTGAAACGGCCGGCCGCAGGGATTGCCCAGGGGATAGTCAACGAAGACCAGGCGGGCCACACCGCAATATTCGACAATATCGCGGGCATTGGCGATTAAGACCGTGGGAATGCCGTTTTCTTCCAGGTACCGGGCGACCAGACTCACGGTCTGGTGGCAGACCGGTCAGACCGGCGTCAGGATAACCGCGTCGACCTTGTCCTCGCGGCAGCGGCGCAGCACTTCCGGCCCGTCCACGGTCAGGGTGCGGCGGTGGCTGTAGGCGGTAAAGACACCATGCAGCCGCGGCGCCACACTGCCAATTCGGCCATTCGCCGCCGCCTCTTGCAGGCGCGTGATCGGGAAGTAGCTGTCGACATCATCCAGGTTGGTGGCGTATTTGTCGTAATGCTCCTGGCGGCTGTATAGCCGATCCAGGGGCGTGTCGGCGGCAATGGAGTAGACGTTGCCAACGAACAGTTGCTCGGCGTGATTTTCGTCATCGCCCTCGCCGCGCACGGTAACGTCCGAGGTCGAGACCAGAGATATTCGGGCCTCCGATAAAGGCTTATCCAGTCTGGTAAAGGGGACTTCGTCAAAATGGGCCCACACATAGGGCTTTTCATATCCCTGACCGAGGTAGTATTCCCGCGTTTTGTCGATATATTTTACATGGGACACTATAGGTTCCTTCGTTTGGTCTGATGCGGATGCCGTTATGGCGCGGCGACGCCCAGTTTGGGCGCAAGCGCGCGTGTGACGGCAAGCAAATGGGATTTTGCCATGTTAAGCCTGTTTTTGGCCAGCTTGTTGTTCCTGGCAATTCACGCCTTTATTTCCGGCACCTCTCTGCGCGCCAAGCTGGTCGCCAAACTGGGCGAGAAGCTCTATATGGCAGCCTTCGCCACCCTCTCGGCGGGCGCGCTGTTTTGGCTGATTTTGTCATATGGCGCAGCGCCCCATGTGGAATTGTGGGCCGATATCACCGGCCTGCAGCATTTGTCCATGTTGTTGATGCTGATCGCCATTGTCCTGGCAGTGCTGGCTTTCAGTACGCCGAACCCCACGGCGACAGGGGGTGACGGCGCCTTGAAGCGGGAACAGGCGGCCAGGGGCATCATCAAGGTTACGCGGCATCCCTTTCTGGTCGGGGTCAGCTTTTGGGCCCTGGCCCATATTCTGGCCAATGGCCACCTGGCATCGTTGATATTCTTTGGCGGTTTCCTGGCCCTGTCCCTGATTGGCCCGCCTCAGATCGATGCCAAACGGGCCGCCAAATTCCCCGAAGACTGGCCCCGGTTCCTGGCCCAGACCTCCTGGCTGCCGTTCGCCGCCATTCTGCAGGGCCGCACCAGGGTGACCATGGCCGAGATCGGATGGGGCCGGATCGCCGGCGGCGTGGCGCTCTACCTGGTAATTCTGTTGCTGTTGCATCAATGGGCCTTTGGCGTCACGCCCCACCCCTTCCCATAAAGGGAGATTTCTTTACCATTGGCAGGTAAACTTGATAATCGCTTGCAGTTGGCCGGTCGGCGTGGAATGTGTCGGCACCGGATTATGGAGACCTGAGGGCCATGGATTCTGCTGTCCTTCTAAAATATGACCAGCGTGTACCGCGCTATACCTCCTATCCAACGGCGGTCCAGTTCACTGATCAGGTGGGCCCGGAGCAACACGCCCAATGGTTGGGTGAAGTGGGCCGGGAGGAACCGGTTTCACTATATGTCCACGTCCCGTTTTGCGAGGTATTGTGCTGGTATTGCGGCTGCAATACCCAGGTGGGCCGGCATCAGAATACGTTCGAAAACTATACCGATCTGGTCTGCCGGGAAATTGACATGGCGGCGGCGCACCTGCACACCAAGCCACGGGCGGCGGCAGTGCACTGGGGCGGCGGCACGCCCAGCAGCATCGGGCCCGCGCGCATGGCCCGGATCATGGCCAAATTGCGCCAGCATTTCGACTTTTTGCCCGATGCGGAAATTGCCGTGGAAATGGACCCCCGGGTTCTCTCTGCCGATGATATTGTCACGCTGACCCGTGACATGGGCGTCAATCGGACCTCCATCGGGGTGCAGGATTTCGACGCCGAGGTGCAGCGGGCGGTGAACCGGGTACAGCCCTATGAACTGGTGGCCGAGACAGTGAAGAATTTGCGGGCCGGGGGCATTGCCGATCTGAATCTGGATCTGATGTACGGCCTGCCGTTTCAGCGCCAGGATAATTTTGGCACCTCAGCCGACCTGGCGGTTGGTCTGGCGCCGGAGCGGATGACCCTGTTCGGCTATGCCCATGTGCCCTGGATGTTCTCGCACATGAAGTTGATCAAGGATGAAGATCTGCCGAATGCGGAAGAGCGCCTGACCCTGTTCGACGAGGCCCTGCAACGGCTGAATGCGGCCGGTTATATCCACATCGGTCTGGATCATTTTTCCAAGGCCGGTTCGGAAATGGCGGTGGCCCAAGAGGAAGGCCGCTTGCACCGCAATTTTCAGGGCTATACCACCGACACCGCCAAGACCCTTCTGGCCTTTGGCGCCTCGGCCATTTCCACCCTGCCCAGCGGCTTCATCCAGAATAAATCCGCCGCCAGGGCCTATATGCAGGCCATCAAGGACGGCGGTCTGGCCACTGCCCGCGGCGTCGGCCTCAGCGACGAGGACCGCCTGCGCTCCCATATTATCGAGCGTTTGATGTGCGACTTCCAGATCGACCTGGAAGCGATCTGCGATCAATACAACGTGCCGGTCAGGCATCTCGCGGATGATATGGACAAGCTGCGGCCCCTGATCGACGATGATCTGGTGGCGGTGGACGGCTGGCGCGTCGATGTGCTGCCCCGGGGCCGCATGCTGGTGCGCATGGCCTGCGCCGCCTTTGATCAATATCACGCGCCCGACCCGGAGAAACCGGCCCACGCCCGGGCCATTTAACGGGACCTAGGGCCATGCGCCGGCGACAGCGGTTTTGTCTGGCATTGCTTTCCGGGCTTTTGCTTGGTGCATGCGTCACGGCCGGCCCACCGACCGGCCCGGTGGCGGCGACATTTCAGAAGGCAGCCGTCCGCGCGCCGGAAAACCTGCTGGGTAAAGCCGGGCGCGAAATCGACCAGGCCGCATTCCGGGCTGAAGACGCCGCCTTCGAGCAGCGCCGCCGGCCCCGCTATCCCGAGGGTCGATTGCAGTTTCTGGCAAGCAATGTTCCGCCCGGGGTTAAACTGCCGCTGATCGTCTATTTCCATGGTTGCGCCGGCATAGTCAGAGCCAGTATCGGCCACCTGCGCTGGTTGGCGACACTGGATGATTTTGCCGTCATCGCACCGGATTCCTTTGCCCGTCAGCGGCCGGAGTATTGTTTCCGGAACTTCACGGTGAATCTTGCGATCCGGCACGACGTCAGGCAGATGCGCCTGGCGGAACTGGAAAACGCCATGGCCCAGATCGCCAAGCTGCCCTGGGTCGACAAGGACAACATTTTTCTGATGGGCCATTCCCAGGGCGGCGGCGTGGTCGCCGCCTACGACGGGCCCATGAAAGTGCGGGGCCGTATCATTCTCAACGGCTATTGCAATGACGTATGGGGTAACGGCCTGCGCGATGACGAGGCCCTGCTGACCTTCGATACTGGGCGGGACCCTTGGTTTCGGACCTATCCATCCGAATGCCGCGCCTTCGTGCTGCGTCGTGACAATGGAAAATCCATCTACGAAGGCAATGGCGTGACCCATGATCTGGTGCTGAGCCATTGGCCCGAGGTCAAGGCGTTCCTGACCGAAAATCGCCGTTAGCCGGTATCGGCCAGGACAGTCGCCTGAATGTCGGTCTCGTCGCGCCCACGCTTAGGAAAATACCTTGTTGGCAATCAACGTTGTATTGGGCGTATGTTCGGCGGACCCGTGTCACCCGGCGGGTAACTCAAGAAACACCCGTTTACCCACCAAAGGACAAAAACAGTGACACGGCGGCTTTGGATAATGTTGCTCTGCGGCGTTTTGATCGTTCTGGCGAGCAACGGCCTGCGTTTGACCTTTGGCATATTTTTGCGCCCGATCTCGGTCGATTTGGACATCGGCCGGCAGGTGTTCGGGTTGGTCATTGCTGTGCAGACCCTATTATTTGGCCTGTTCCAGCCCATCGCCGGTATGGTCGCGGACCGCTTCGGCGCGGTAAAGGTGATCGTGACGGGCGCGCTGTTGTATGCGGCGGGATTATGGCTGTTGAGCAGTGCCGCCAACGCGCTCGACCTTTACCTCTCGCTTGGCGTGCTGATCGGCCTGGGCTTGAGCGGCGCCACCAATGTGATCATCCTCGGCGCGGTCGGCAAGGTGGTGCCGAACGAACGCCGCGGCGTCGTCTTCGGCACCGTGATCGCGGCCGGGTCGCTTGGTATGTTTTTGCTGGTACCTGGCGTACAGGGCTTGCTCGACCTCTTCGGCTGGCGCGAAACCCTGGTGTTGATGGCGATTTTCATTGCCGTCATTCCCTTCCTGTCCATTGGGCTGCGGGTTGAACAATCGGGCGGTGACGGCGGTGCCAGGCAATCATTGCGGGCCGCAGTGCAAGAGGCGCGGGGGCATTCGGGATATTTGCTGCTGACCGCCGGGTTTTTCGTTTGCGGCTTTCACGTCACCTTCATCGCCACGCATTTTCCGGCCTTCCTGGCCGACGAGAATGTCTCGCCCATCGCCGCCGCCTATGCCCTGGGGGTGATAGGTCTGTTCAATGTGATCGGCGCCTACGCCTTTGGCGCCGCCGGTGACCGCTTTCGTAAGAAGAATCTATTGACGCTGATTTATCTGCTGCGCGCCGTTCTGATGACGGTCCTGTTGCTGATGCCGATCAACGATGTGACAGCCGTGGTGTTCGGGGCTTTGCTGGGCCTGTTTTGGTTGGCGACGGTGCCGTTGACCAGCGGCATCGTGGCCCAGGTCTTCGGCACACGGCACTTTTCCATGCTGTTTGGTGTGGTCTTCATGAGCCATCAGATCGGCGGCTTTACCGGCGCCTGGCTGGGCGGCGTCATTTATGATGTAACAAATTCCTACGATCTGATGTGGGCCATCTCGGTCGCCCTCGGTCTGGTGGCGGCGGCCCTGCACTGGCCGATCAGTGACCGGCCCCTGGACCGGCTGAGCCAGCGGGCGGCGTAGCCGCCTGTCGCCGCGGTCCGGGCGTATTTCGGGGCGCGGTGGGGAAGTTGTGGGGCGCCAGAGGGTTGAAGGCACGGCGTGACATCTGGGCGTTGGCATGTATCCTTGGCGGCAACATATTACGTCTGGCGTGAATTCATTGGGGGAACAGCAAGACACCATGTCGCAAGCGGAAACAGGCGCCGGCCGGACCGGCGAAAAACGTATTGTCTTCTTTGAGAAATGGGCCGACCCGGTGACCGGAACCATCCTGGCCCGGGATCCCTCAATCGCGGTGCAGAAATTGCACCTGAGCGATAGCGACGCCGAGAATTGGCAGGCCTTGTCGGCGGCGCACGGCTATCAGATCCGGGCGGCGCGGGACGAATTGCCGGGACATTTTTTTGCCAACAGCGAGTTTCTGGCCCGCTGCCCCAATATGCTGGCGATATCCTCCATGGGCGCGGGTTTTGACACGGTCGATCTAGCGGCCTGTTCGGTGGCGGGGGTGATCGTGGTGAACCAGGCGGGGGGCAATGCCGAGGCGGTGGCGGAGCATGCCCTGGGCATGATGCTGGCGCTGTCCAAGCGGCTTGGCGAGACCGATCAGTTCATGCGCAGCCAGGACGGTATCGCGCGGAATACTTACATGGGCCGCAATATTCAGGGCAAGACCCTGGGCATCATCGGCCTGGGCCATGTGGGCCGGCGCATGGCGGAACTGTGCGGCGCTTTGTTTGGTATGCGGATCCTGGCCTACGACCCTTACCTGGAGGAGGATGATTTTATCGAGCGTGGGGCCACGGCCACGGCCTTTGCCGGTCTGCTGGCGAACTCGGACTTCGTTACCGTCCACTGCCCGCGCACGGCGGAAACGGAGAATATGCTGGATGCCCGCGCTTTTGAGCAGATGAAGCCTGGCGCAATTTTCATCAACACGGCGCGCGGCGGTATACATGACGAAGCAGCCCTGTTCGCCGCTCTGCACAGGGGCCATCTGGGCGCGGCCGGTCTGGACGTCTGGGCCGTCGAACCGCCATCCAAGGATCACCCGCTGCTAAGCTTACCCAATGTCCTGGCCAGCCCGCATACCGCCGGTGTAACCCACGAATCCCGCCACCAGGTGGCCAGCTACGCCGGCGAGCAGCTGTTGGATATCTTCGCCGGCCGCCGCCCGCCCCGGCTGCTTAATCCGGAAATCTGGCCGGTCTTTCAAGAACGCTACCGGGCCCTGTTCGGGCGGTAACCATGAACGGGCGGGCCTAAGGAGGGTGCAGATGCAAAACGGACAGATTGACGTCAAGGCCGAGGCAAATGATTTTGCTGCTGAAATTGGCGGTGTGGACCTTGCCGCCGGGTTTTCCGAGGAGACCTTCCGGGCGATCCGCGGCGCCATAACCCGGCACAAGGTTCTGGTTTTTCGCGATCAACATCTTGATGACGATGCTCATCTGGCCTTCGCGGAGCGCTTTGGGCCGCTGGAAGGCCATATCAATACCGCAACCCGCCACGACCGTTTGCCGAAGATCCAGGTTTTCCAAAACGTCGATCAGGCCGGCGAACCGACGGGCGTCCACCCGGAACGCGGCACCCTGGTCTGGCATACGGATAAATCCTATGTCGCCCGCCCTTCGCTGTTTACCATCCTGCGCTCGCCCTCGGTGGCAAAAACCGGTGGCGAGACGCTGTTCGCTGACATGGCGCGGGCCTATGGGGCGCTCGCTGGGCCGGCGGTGCAACGCCTCGACGGCCTGCGCGCGGTCCACGATTGGAAACGCAGCCGGGAAAAATCGGACGAACGCCCAGCCACGGCAGCGGAGATCGCCGCGGCACCCCCCGTTGACCACCCCCTGGTCCGGACCCACCCCGATACCGGCGCCCGGACGCTCTATATGGGCAATCACGCGTCGCATATTCTTGACATGGACCGGGCCGAAGGCGAGGCGCTGCTGGCGGATTTGGAACGCCATGCGACCCAGGACAAATTCATCTATCGCCACCGCTGGCGCGACAACGATGTTCTGCTATGGGACAACCGCTGCACCATGCATTGCGTCATGCCTTATGACGCCGCCAAGGAGCGGCGCATCGTCCGCCGCGCGGTGGTTCAGGGCGACCCTCCCGGGTAGTATCCACAGTGTTACATCCCTGAATGGCAAGAGCCATTATACGTTGACTGCACCGGTCGCCAGGTACGACTATGCAGCCATGCAGGACACGGACGATCATGGTTGGCTAAAGCAAGGCAGTACCTCCAGCACCGAGGTGGCCAAAACTTACGACGACTGGGCGGACACCTACGACGTCACATTGGCGGACTGGGATTACCGGGCGCCGAAACAGGCCGCCGATCTGTTGGCGGCCCGGATGCCTCGGGCCTCAACTATTCTCGATGCCGGCTGTGGCACCGGGCTCACCGGTGCGGCGTTACGGTCGGCGGGCTTTACCGGCCCCATCGACGGCCTCGACATCTCGGCGGCGTCACTCAGCAGGGCGGAAATACGCGGCGTCTACCGCAATTTGGCAACCGCCAATCTGCAAACGCTGCCGTTGGACATTACCAGCGGCATTTATGACGCGTTGATCTGCATCGGTGTACTGACATATGTACCCGACAGCAAAGGGGTGCTGTGCGAGTTCGCGCGCCTGGTTCGCGCCGGCGGTACGGTATTGCTCAGCCAGCGCAATGATCTTTACAGGGAACGGAATTTCGGCGCCGAGGTTCAGGCGCTGGCCGACGCCGGGGTTTTTACCGATGTTGCCATAAGCGAACCGCAGGCCTATCTGCCGGACAATCCCGACTTCGGTCCGGACATCAAGGTCATTTACATCACCTTGACGGTAGCTTGAACTATTGCGCAGCCTATTCCTTGCGGAATTGATCCAGGGTGATGATGTTATCGACTGAATCGGCGTCATCGGATCTTTTCTCCGGCGCTGCGGCCATCTCATCGGCCGGGCTTTTGGCCCCGGTTTCAGGCGCTGTCTCCGCCGCGGATTCGGACTTCGTAGCTGCTATGGGGTTGGCGCTTTTGCCGCCCGGGTGGTCTTTTTCCAGGCCCTGATCCTCCGGCTTGCCGAACTGCAGGCCGAATTGCACGCTGGGATCAAGGAACGAGGTCAAGGCCTGGAAGGGTATGAGCAGCCGTTGACCCTGACCGCCGAAGCTCAGGGTAATCTCGAAGTCATCCTCGCGGACCTCCAGGCCCCAGAATTTATGCTGTATGACGATGGTCATTTCTTCCGGGTATTGTGACCGCAGATGCGCCGGGATGTCGACGCCCGGTGCCTGGGTTTTAAAGCCGATATAAAAATGATGATCTCCCAACAGACCATCCGTGGCGGCACGCCTAAGTGCCGTGCGCACCACGCCGCGCAGGCTGTCTTCGACCATTTGGCCATACTGCATGAGATCTTGCGCCATTCCGGCCCCACAAATTGTCTATACAAGCGCATTTTTGCGATGCCACCATTGTCACATCGCGTACATACTCCGGGGCCGGTGGGTGGGTCCAGGAATTAGTGGGGGGCTTCTGTTGCCCGGTGCCCCCCGAACCGCGCTTGCCTTTTAATTAGGCAGCGAGCACCATTTCATTATCATTGGCACTTGTAGAAATGGCCCGATAACGGTGGAGCCATACCGAACGCAAACCTTGTCTTTACCACGCGCGTCGATCCTGTTTCGCCCCCATCAGCAATGCACCGAAGGGCCGATATCAACACCGATCTGCGGCGATTCGACCACTCATGCACTCCTGGTGGAGGCGCCGGGTACTGCCCCCGGGTCCGCTACGTTTATTCCACAAGGCGTTTAGCGCCATAGCCGGACAAGCCGGCACTGCAAATATAAGCAATTTTGCCCCATTTTTAAAGGGCCTCGGGCAATCTGCCTGAAAAAACCCGATTTCCCGGGCGCCGCGATTGGCCCTCAGGCGCCGACGGGGTATCTTGCCCTTGGCCGGTGTACGCGGCTTTTCGTCAACAGGGAGATTTCGATGCCGGTAAGCGAGGCGCAACAACAGGAAATAGAACAGCTTCGCGACGGCGCCAGGAAGACTCTGCGGGCCACGGTTCCGGCCCTTGAAGAGATGCTGTACCGGCCTTTGCCGGTTCTTGACCAAGGCTTTATCCGGGTCATTGATTACATGGGCGACGATGCCGCGGTGGTGCAGGCCGCCCGGGTTTCCTATGGCCGTGGCACACGCAAGGTAAGCGAGGACCGCGGTTTACTGCGCTATCTCATGCGGCATCGCCATACCACCCCATTCGAGATGTGCGAGATCAAGTTTCACGTCAAACTGCCGGTCTTTGTGGCACGGCAATGGATCAGACACCGCACAGCCTCGGTCAACGAATACTCTGCCCGTTATTCTATTCTGAATCGCGAGTTTTATATTCCGGCCCCGGAACAATTGTCGGCCCAGTCAAAGGATAACCGCCAGGGCCGCGGTGATGTCCTGCAGGGTGATGAAGCCGCCCGTGTGCTGGCGATTTTGCGCGAGGACGCGGCCCGCAATTATGCCGACTATCAGGAAATGCTGAACGAGGATGACGAGGGCACCGTTCTCGACCCTGACCGTCAGGGCTTGGCGCGGGAATTGGCCCGAATGAACCTGCCTCTGAACATTTATACCGAATGGTACTGGAAGTGCGATTTGCATAATCTGTTGCATTTCCTATCGTTACGGGCAGATTCTCATGCACAATATGAAATACGGGTGTACGCCGATGCGATGATGCAGGCCCTGCGCGCCTGGGTGCCCCTGACGGCGGAGGCGTTCGAGGATTACCGCCTGGGCAGCACTCATCTCTCCAAGGCTGGGCTGGATGCGGTTAAGCGGATGCTGGCCGGCGAGGCGGTTACGGCCAAGGATAGCGGATTATCAATGCGCGAATGGCGCGAGCTTATGGCGACACTGGGGCGCGAAGGGTAACATCTGATGCCGCGACGGGGCAGCGAGTGTAAATTCGGACTATATGCGCAATAGCAGGTTGCCGGCGGCTCATTTTAAATGGGCGTCCGACATATTTGTTCCCTCTAACTTCGCATCCGTCAGGTCGGCGCCCCGGAACGAGGCATCGGCTACATCTGCCTCGGACAGATCGGCGCCGCGCAAGTTGGCGTCGTCAAAGCTTGCGCCTTTCAGCTCAGCGCCAATCAGTCTGGCGCCGGTCAGGTCCGCCTTGCGAAAACGAGCATACGACAGGGCGCTATGCCAGATCCGACCCGAGGCACCGGTACTTTTAAGGAGACCTAGATTGGCCCCGGCCAATTTTGCACCGTTCAAAGTGGCCCGCTCCATCCGAATGCCGCGCATATCCGCCTTACGCAAGTCAGCGACCCGCAAATCGGTCCCGGAAAAATCGGCCATGCTGAGTATGCTGCCCGACAAATTCGCCGTCTTGAGGAATGCGCTGGTCACGATCGCCGCGCCCAGGTTGATGCCATGTAAATCCAGGCCGCACAAATCAGCGTTGGAGAGATTGGCCTGGGCGCCGCCTTCGCCATTGGCCCATTTTCGGTGGGCCGCCAAAATTTCATCAAGACGAGCCGCAACCGTGGTGTCGGGTTTCGGCAAATTGGCCTTTTGAAGTTCCGGCGCGAGCAGGGTTCTTGCATCGAGGATGGCGCCGGTCAAATTGGCGCCGCTGAGATCGGTTTTGTCGAGGACGACACCGCTTAGGTTGGCGCCGCTTAGATCGGCGCCGGTCATTTTTGACCCCGACAGGTTGGCGCCTTCCATCTGGGCCCCGACAAAAAGGCAATTGCGCATGTCGGCGCCTACCAGACTGGCATTGCGCAGGTTCGCATCGGTAAAATCGGTCTGCACGGCGAAGCTTTTAGACATTTTGGCGCCGGTGAAATCAGCGCGTAGGGCGATGACCGCGGAGATTTCGGCGACACGGTGTCCGTATGCCGAATCCCTTCCCTCGTGCATGCCCAACACTCCTTCGCGCAGATCGGCGTTAATCATGATGGCGTCGGTCAAATCGGTGCCGCGCATGCAGGCGCCGCGCATATCACAGCGGGTCATGTTGGCCCGGCGCAGATTGGCGACCCGAAGATCGGTGCAAAACATTGTCGCCCGCGTGAAATTGGATCGGCTCAGGACGGCATGTTGCAGGTCGGCGCCGGAAAAGTCTGAACTGGAAAAATCGAGACCGGATAATCTCTTATTGGCCAGGTCATGAAATGAAAGGTTGGCGCGCGGTACACCGCTGCGCTGATTCAGCGCGCCCTGATGCGCGCGGACAATTTCCGTCAGTTCGGCCTGCGTGATTTTCTTCAGCTCAGCCATCCCACTCCTCATCAATGTTGACCTGCCGATAGACAACTTTCGGCGATCCTGCATTGGTCCTATGCGGAAGAATTCACACTAACCCAAAAATATTAACCGGGGGTTTCGAAGTAATCAGTGAATATATATAATACGCACACGAATTGATGTGATGCAGCTGGATACAACACGTATACCGCGCACAGATCGATAGGTATTTGTATATTCCGACCACCCGGCCTGGAAGCGGGCCCTTTGCTGGGCTCTACCCGTCTTTTCGTCGAAATTTTCGGCTTCGTGCGACGGCATCGAAGGATCGATCTGTCCGGCCGCCGGAACTAGACGATGTCGCTCTCGCGCAGGCGGGCGATATCGGTGTCGCTGATCTGCAGCAATTCGCGCAGCACGTCGTCGGTATGCTCGCCCAGTTCCGGCGGACGGGTGATCTCGACCGCCGACGCGGAAAGCTTGATCGGGCAGCCGACGGTCTGATAGGCACCGCGCTGCCCGTATTCGAGATCGACGATCATTTCACGCGCCTTCAGGTGCGGATCGGACAGCACTTCGCCGGTGTCCTGGCAGGCGCCGCAGGGCACGCCGGCCTCGCCCATCGCCTGCATGATTTCGTGCTTGCCGCGCTGGCAAGTCCACTCAGAGATGATGGCGTCCAAGGCTTCGCGGTTCTCCCAACGGGCCTCCAGGGTTGCGAAACGTGTATCCCCGGCCAACTCCGGCTGGCCGATTACCTCCAGAAAGGCCGGCCACATCTGCGGCTGGGCAAAAATAAAGATGTAATCGTTCGGGCCGCCCGGGTGGCAGGGATAGATGGTGCCGGGGACGTTGCGGCCAAGCTGATTGCCCTGGCGCGGCATGGCCTGACCAAGGCGCTGATGGTCGCGCAGACTGACCCGGCAAAGGTTTACCACGGCGTCCTGCATGGAGACCTCCACATGCTGACCGAGGCTGGTGGTATGGCGCTGTTGCAGTGCCGCCAGGATGCCGATCACCATATGCATGCCGGTCCCGGAATCGCCGATCGACGGCCAGATATAAGTCGGCGGTCCTTCCGGGAAGCCGGTAACGCTCATGGCGCCGCCCATGGCCTGGGCAATCGGCTCGAAACTCTTGTAGGTACTGTAGGGGCCATAAGTGCCGAAACCCTTGATGGTGGCGTAGATCAGGCCGGGGTTGATCTCCTTCAACACATCGTACCCCAGGCCCAGACGGTCCAGCGCGCCGGGTGCGAAGTTCTCCACCAAGACGTCTGATTCCGCAATCAGCTTCTTGAAGATTTCTTTACCCTCGTCCGACTTCAGGTTCAGGGTCAGGCTGCGCTTGTTGGCGTTCAAGACCAGGAAAAACAGACTGTCTCCGTGCTCGTCAGCCATGTTTCGGCGCGCCACGTCGCCGCCTGTCGGTTCCTCCAGCTTGATTACGTCGGCGCCGAGGAAACCCAAAATCTGTCCGCAGGCCGGACCGGCCTGATTATGGGTCATGTCGATAACGCGAATGCCGTCAAGCGCTGCGGTCATATCCGTATTCCTTCATTGTCGTCCTAGCAGTCTGTCGGATTTAGGGGAGTTTTGAAATAATCTTCCGAAATATCGGCATTTTTTATCATATTCTGATGTTTTTTGACGACATGCTTTCTAATTATTTCAAAAAATTGTCGAAAACCACCTAAATCCGACAGACTGCTAGAGCACATTTAATCTAAATGTGCTCAGACTCTTTAAGATAGAGCAATTGAACCAATCACTTGAGTCGCGCCAGCGACTCCAATTAATTGAAAATTGCTCTTGATTGACACCTGGTTCAGATCCAGGATCGATACCAGCCGGCCCGTCTTTTCGAACTGCCAGCCGGGGCTGCGGCCGCAGGGCGCGGCTTAGCCCTGCCAGCCCACGGCCTTTTCTTCCATCAACGCGGCAATCTCGTCAGCGCCCAGACCCCAGGCGGCCAGCCCGGCGGCGGTATCGGCGCCCATCTCGGGCGGCGGTGATTTGATCGCCGACGGTGTGCGGCTAAAGCGCGGCGCCGGGCCAGGCTGCCTCACACCATCAACCTCGACGAAACTGCCGCGGTCACGATTGTGGGGATGTTCGAAGGCTTCATCAAAGGTCAGGACCGGGGCGAAACAAATGTCCGTGCCTTCCATGATAGCGCACCATTCGTCGCGTGATTTCCCGGCAAAAAGCGCCTCGAATTTCAAGGCCATGTCAGGCCAGGTCGGGCGGTCCATCTGGGCCGGCAGATCGGCCGGGTCCAGGCTAAGTTTTTCAAGCAGGATGGCGTAGAATTTGGCCTCGATAGAGGCAATCGAGACAAATTTACCATCTGATGTCTTGTAGCAACGGTAGAAATGCGCGCCGCCATCCAGGATGTTGGAAGTCCGCTCGTGCACCCAATCACCTGCGGCGAGAGAGCCAAAGGCGCCGGTACCAAGGAAGGCCGAGCCTTCGGTCATGGCCGTATCGACCACCTGGCCTTGGCCAGAACGCTGGGCCTCGATGACCCCGGCCAGGACACCGACGGCCAGGAACATGGCGCCGCCGCCCATATCCGCTACCACATTCAGGGGTGGGACAGGCAGTTCCTTGGGGCCGATGGCGTGCAGTACGCCGGTCAGCGCCAGATAATTGAGATCATGGCCCGCGGCCTGGCTAAGCGTGCCATCCTGGCCCCAGCCGGTCATGCGGCCATAGACCAGCTTGGGGTTGCGCGCCATGCAGTCTTCAGGCCCCAGGCCCAGGCGTTCGGTGACGCCGGGGCGAAAGGGGTCAATGACGACGTCCGCTTGCGCCACCAGGCGCAGCAGGGTGGCGATGCCGGACGGGTGTTTCATGTCGATGGAGACCGAGGGCCGGCCGCGGCGCAACAGATCGGTGCGTGGAGTCCGGGGGCTGCCCAGGCCCGAAGGCACATTGCGGTCGATGCGCAGAACATCGGCGCCCATGTCCGACAGCAGGGTGCAACAAAGAGGCGCGGGTCCAATGCCCGCCAGTTCGATGACTTTTATTCCTGCCAGAGGACCATGTGATTGTTTGTCCGTATTCATTGCTGCTTCTTCTCCGTACGTTGTTCTAAAGTTTAGGCAATCTGTATGTGTCCAGGTAATCGTAAATAGATATTTTAAACCAAAGACTTAAGGCGCCTCCCGCCCTCGCCCATTGACAGCCGTCCTACCGGTTCTTGCCGGCGGGGCCAACTTGCTGGTCCATGATGTCTTCATAGACTTTCAAAACCGCGGTGACGTTTTCACCACCCTGGTCCTTGCCCCGGGCCATGCGCATGACGTTGTGAACCTGCGGCCCCAAAAGCAGCGGCATGTCCAATTCGTCCGCCAGTTCCAAGGCCAGACGCAGATCCTTGTAAGCCAGATCGACGGTAAAGGCGGGGGCGAAATCCCTTTCAAGGGCGCTTTTCGCGACGCCGCGGTAACCCATGCTGTTGCCGCTGCTGTTACGGACCACCTGATCCAGGACATCGGGATCGATACCGGCGGCGGTGCCCAGCATCAGGCCTTCGGCCGCAGCCGTCATATTGGTGAAAGCCACCATGTTGTTCACCAGTTTGGCGATGCAGCCATTACCCAATTTGCCGGTATGGATGATGTTGGCGCCAAACGACTCAAAAACCGGCATACAGGTATCGAAAGCGGCCCTATCGCCGCCAACCATGATGGCGATAGTGGCTTTTTCCGCCCCCACCACACCACCGCTGACCGGGCCGTCCAGGGTGATAATGTCCTTTTTGGCCAGTTCCGCCGCGATTTTGCGCATCATGGCGGGAGAATTGGTGGAAAGATCAATATAGATCGTGCCGGGCCGGGCATTTTCACCAATGCCGCCCGGGCCCAGGGCGACCGCCTCAACGTCCTTTGGCATGGGCAGAGAGGTCATCACGACCTCCACCTCCGATACGGTGTTGGCGATGGAGCCGCCCGCGGTGGCGCCCAAGTCTACACAGCGCTGGACCGCATCCGCCACCAGATCATGGACAACGACTTGGTGCCCGCCTTTGATGATGTTGCGGCACATCGGTCCACCCATATGCCCCAACCCGATAAATCCAACTTTCATGACATTCCCTCTCGATGCTTCCGCCATTATCCAGGCTTGCGAAGGGAATGACCATGATGAAGATGCCAGTGGGCCGATTTTGCCCTGTACAAAACAAAACCGCCCGCCACGCGATCAGGCGTGGCAGGCGGCAATTGTTATGGTTGAAGGCTGATCCCGCTTAGGACTTATCCTCGAAAATACTCAATTTCAGCGGCAGCATCTCACCCATCCAGACCGGCCAGTCCCGGTGGTCCTCCAGATCCTGGCTGGTGTTCGGATGCAGAAAGATCGTCAGGCCGCGGCGGTTTTGCATGAGCCAGGGTACCAATTCGGCAAACAAATCAGTGCCGAACTTGATCTGATAGCTCCACCGCGGGTGCGGCCCGACCGTTTTTTCATGCCAGCGCCCCATTTCGATATCGAAATTTTCCTCCACCTCGTCGCGCAAGGCTTGGGCGGGCTCCCGGCTATCGGCGTCAAAATAGACGTGGGCGTGATAGTCCTGGACCGGCTCTGGTGTGTTTGGCGTGGCCATGGCGGCGACGTGTCTATGCCGCTTCTGTTTCGACGCCCTTGGCCTTTAGGGTTTCCTGCAACTCGCCGGCCTCGAACATTTCGCGGATAATGTCGCAGCCGCCGACAAATTCGCCCTTAACGTAAAGCTGCGGAATGGTCGGCCAATTGGAGAATTCCTTGATGCCGTTGCGCACGTCATCGTTGGCCAGGACGTCGATGCCCTTGAACTTGACGCCGACATGGCTCAAGACCTGAACGACCATGGAGGAAAAACCGCATTGCGGGAATACCGGCGTGCCCTTCATGAACAACACCACATCATTGGCATCAATTTCGCTCTGAATGCTGTCGAATACTGGATTGTCACTCATTGTTCGGTTCCTTTGTGTTTGGGTGGCTCCCCACGGCCACCACCTGAATTTCATCGGACTAAGCTAACAAAAATTTCACGACGCTTCAGCGTCCGGCACGGCCGTTTGCAGGGCCAATGCATGCAATTGCCCACCCATGCGTCCTTGCAGGGCCTGGTAAACCATCTGGTGCTGTTGCACCCTTGACTTGCCGGCAAACTCGGCGGAAACCACCAGGGCCGCGTAATGATCGCCGTCGCCGCGCAGGTCCTCGATCGTGACCTGGGCATCGGCGATACTCTGTTTGATCAATTGCTCGATCTCTATGGCATCCATGGCCATGGACGTCTCTCCTATCCTCTAGCGCAATATCGCCATTAGGTTAATCTGCCTAGGCGCTTTGCATATAATCAGGAAGCCATGCTTCGTGTGATCGACGCAGTTCGCTTAGAGATATAGGTGCCCCGGCGTTCAGGGTCAACGCCTGACCGCCCGTTCGGCCCACCGTGCGGGCCGGGATCTGCCGCTTTTCCGCCAATTGCAAAATGCTGTCCACAATTGCGCCAGGTACCGCCAGCAAATATCGGCCCTGATCCTCGCCGAACCAAAAGCCGGCTTCGTCAGGCCCTTCCAGATCCAGGCCAATATCACCCGCCATCGCCATCTCGGCCGCGGCAACCAGCAATCCGCCGTCCGCGAGGTCATGGCAGGTATCGACCGTGCCGTCAGCAATCAGTCCGCGCACAAAATCGCCGTTGCGCCGTTCCGTGGCCAAATCAACAGGCGGCGGTGGCCCGTCCTGAAGCTGCAACAGCTGGCGCACATAGATGCTTTGGCCCAGATGGCCACTGCTCTCACCAATCAGGATCAGCTGATCATCATGCCTGGACAAGGCCAGATCGGCGTACCTTTCCAGATCATCCAGGACACCGATGCCGCCAATGGCCGGGGTGGGCAGGATAGCCTGCCCATGGGTTTCGTTGTAAAGCGAGACATTGCCCGAGACCACTGGAAAATCAAGCTCCCGGCAGGCCGCGCCCATACCCTGGATACAACCTACGAACTGACCCATGGTCTCGGGCCGTTCCGGATTGCCGAAGTTCAGGCAATCGGTGACCGCCAACGGCCGGGCGCCCACCGCCGTCAAATTCCGCCACACTTCCGCCACCGCCTGCGCCCCGCCCTGGTGGGGATCGGCCAGGCAGTAACGCGGCGTGCAATCCGTGGCGATGGCCAGTCCGCGGTTGCTGCCATGGATACGAACAATGGCGGCATCACCACCTGGTTTGCGCACCGTATCGGCCATCACGCTATTGTCATATTGCTCCCACACCCAGCGCCGCGACGACAAATCGGGCCCGCTCAGCAGGGCTTGCAAGGCTGCCATATGGGTCATAGGTGCGGTTACGGAGGCCAGCGGCTGGGGTGCAGGTGTCTTGACCCAAGGTCGTTCGTATTCGGGGGATTCGTCCACCAACGGGCGGACGGGAATATCAAATACCTGCGCGCCAGCAACCCGGCCAATAAAACGGCCCGAGTCGGTGACCCGGCCCACCACCGCGAAATCCAGCTGCCATTTATCAAAGATCGCCCTGGCCGTGGCCTCCGCACCGGGGCGCAAGACCATCAACATACGCTCCTGGCTTTCCGAAAGCATGACCTCGTATGGGGTCATGCCCGTTTCGCGCTGGGGTACCTTGTCGATATCCAGGTCGATGCCAACACCGCCCTTGTCCGCCATTTCCACCGAGGAACAGGTCAGTCCCGCGGCCCCCATGTCCTGGATCGCTACGATGGCGTCCGTCGCCATCAGCTCCAGACAGGCCTCGATCAGCAGCTTCTCGGTGAAGGGGTCACCAACCTGGACGGTCGGGCGTTTTTCTTCCGTGGCGTCGTCGAACTCGGCCGACGCCATGGTGGCGCCGTGGATCCCATCACGGCCGGTCTTGGAGCCCACATAGACCACCGGATTGCCGATCCCGGCGGCGGCGGAATAGAAAATCCGGTCCGCATCCGCCAGCCCGACCGTCATGGCGTTGACCAGGATGTTGCCGTTATAGGCGGCGTCGAAATTCACTTCACCGCCCACCGTCGGCACACCGACGCAATTGCCGTAGCCGCCGACACCGGCGACCACGCCCGCCACCAGATGGCGCGTCCTGGCGTCTTCCGGCGCACCGAAGCGCAAGGCGTTCATATTGGCGATGGGCCGTGCGCCCATGGTGAAAACATCACGCAGGATACCGCCCACGCCCGTCGCGGCACCCTGGTAGGGTTCGATGAAAGAGGGATGGTTGTGGCTTTCCATCTTGAAGATGGCCGCCTTGCCATCGCCGATATCCACCACGCCGGCATTCTCGCCGGGCCCGCAAATCACCCATGGCGCCTCGGTCGGCAGGGTTTTCAGCCAGTATTTTGATGATTTATAAGAGCAATGCTCCGACCACATGACAGAGAAGATGCCCAGTTCGGTCAGGTTCGGCTCCCGTCCCAGAACATTCAAGATCGTCTGGTATTCATCCTGCGACAGGCCGTGTTCGCTGACCTGGGCGGGCGTAATGCTTGGTTCGTTACGCACGGCGGCAATCCTAAGCGAGGGCCGAGACGAGGCTGGCCAACAGGCCTCGGCCGTCGGTGCCGCCATGTACGGGATCGGCGGCCCGTTCCGGGTGGGGCATCAGGCCCAATACGGTCTTGCGGTCATTGAAGATACCGGCGATGTCGTCGATGGAGCCATTCGGATTATCCCTTGGCCCGGCGGCGCCGTCTTCATCGCCGCCAACACCGCAATAGCGAAAGGCGATCCGATCTGCCGCGCGTAATTCCACCAGGGTATCGGGATCGGCGAAGTACTGGCCGTCATGATGCGCCACGGGGATGCGCAGGACCTGGCCCTGTTCATAGCCATTGGTGAAGGGAGTCTGGCTGTTCTCGACCCGGATATTGACGTCACGGCAAACAAAATTACGGCCGGCGTTAAGCAACAGGGCGCCGGGCAGCAAGCCGGCCTCCAACAGGATTTGAAAGCCATTGCAGATGCCCAGCACAGCGACGCCCTGTTCGGCCCGCGCCACCACTTCGCGCATCACCGGCGAGCGCGCCGACATCGCGCCGCAACGCAGGTAGTCACCATAGGAGAAGCCGCCCGGCAGCACGATCAGGTCGGTTTTGGCCATCTCGGTCTCGCCATGCCAAACCATATCGACGGGGCCGCCCATGCTGTTTGCCAGGGCTACCTGGATATCGCGGTCACAATTGGAACCGGGGAATACAATCACCGAAGCTTTCATGGCCGCTTATTCATTATCCAATTCGATGGCGTAATTTTCGATGACCGTATTGGCGAGTAGTTTTTCGCACATGGCCTCGACCGATACCCGCGCCTTGTCCGCATTGGTCTCGGCCAGTTCAAGTTCGATCAATTTACCTTGCCGCACGTCGCCGACGCCGGCAAATCCCAAATTTGCCAGGGTTAGGCCTATGGCCTTGCCCTGGGGGTCGAGGACGCCGGTTTTATAGGAAATATGCACCCGTGCCTTCATTGCATTACCGCCGGACCTTTCAGATCGTTGGGCCCGCCCTCGGGCAGGATGCCCAGGCGGCGGGCGACCTCCTGATAGGCCTCGGCGACGCCGCCCAGATCGCGGCGAAAGCGGTCCTTGTCCAGTTTTTCATTGCTGCGGATGTCCCAGAGGCGGCAGCTATCAGGACTGATTTCATCGGCCAGCACGGTGCGAATGTCTTCCTCATCGTAAAGCCGGCCAAATTCGATCTTGAAATCTACCAGGCGGATGCCGACGCCGGCGAACAGGCCGAACAGAATGTCATTAATACGCAGCGCCATGGCCATCATGTCATCAATTTCGGGCGGGCTGGCCCAGCCGAAAGCGGCGATATGTTCCTCGCTGACCAACGGATCTCCCAAATCGTCCGATTTATAGCAGAATTCAACGATGGAGCGGGGCAGGGGCGTGCCCTCGGGAATGCCCAGGCGCTTGGACATGGAACCGGCGGCAACATTGCGCACGATCACCTCAACCGGAATGATCTCCACCTCCCGGATCAGCTGTTCCCGCATATTCAGGCGGCGCACGAAATGGGTCGGAATGCCGATCTCCGCCAGGCGCAGCATGATATATTCGGAAATCCGGTTGTTCAGGACGCCCTTGCCGGTAATCAAGCCCTTTTTTTCATTATTGAAGGCGGTGGCATCATCCTTGAAATATTGCACCAGCGTGCCCGGTTCCGGTCCTTCGTAAAGGACTTTCGCCTTGCCTTCGTAGACTTTTCTACGCCTGGCCATAGTAACCTCAATGTTAAGGGGCGGTGGTTTCTCAGCCGGGCGTTCAGCCCCTCACCGTAGGCTTCGACGTATAGCCGATAAGCGCCGGCAAAACAACGCCGTCCTGGGACTTTGGCAAGGGTTGGCGCGGGCCGTGGTGTTGTCAGCCGGGCGTTGACGGCCAAGGCCCGTGGCACCATCCGGGCGGCACCGAAAATTTCCCGAATCAGCCTTGAGCTTACAGTAACTGGAAGCGCTATTTGGCGATGTGCGTTGATTGAGACCCATGGCGACCGCCCGCACCCATTCCCGGAATTTACGGTTCAGGGTTGATGGGGTGGTAATCAAGGGCGAAAAGACCCAGATATCAGGTTGCTTCATCTGCTTTGGCCAGCTATGGGTGGGGCAACCAGTGGATAATCCAAGCGCAGGAGCCGCGTCGCCATGACCACCTTTGACAAGCGTGAAAAATCATTCGAAGCGAAATACGCCCATGATCAGGAAACCGTCTTTAAAATCGGCGCCCGGCGTAACAAATTGCTTGGCCTTTGGATGGCTGAACATCTCGGTTTGGAAGGGGCGGATGCGGATGCCTATGCCAAACAGGTAATCGCCTCGGATTTTGAGAAACCAGGCGACGAGGATGTCTTTGAAAAGGTTTGGGGCGATGTCCAGAGCAAAGGCCTGGATTTGAGCGAAGACCAGGTGCGCAAGCAGATGCAGGCACTGTTGGAAGTGGCCCGGGAGCAGGTAACCTCGGAATAAGCATCCTTCGCACGCCGCGCCTTAGATCAAACAGCCTGATGATGGAATAAATTTTCGGCTGATTTTGCGATTAATTTTGACGCGTAAGCGCGGCCTGCGTTCCAATGAACGCAGGTCGCTTTAATCGTAGGGCTTCGGGTAGTCGTCGCGTTCGGCAAAGACCCGCGCGAAGATCGTGTCAACGTGTTTGGTGTGATAGCCCAGATCGAACATGGCCTCCAACTCCGCCGCTGATATGGCGGCCATGACGTCCCCGTCGGCCTGCAATAAATCGAGAAAATTGCCTTCGCCGCGCCAAACGGGCATGGCATTGCGCTGGACGTAAGTGTAGGCGTCCTCGCGGCTGACGCCCGCCTGGGTCAGGGCCAACAGCACCCGTTGTGAGAAGATCAAACCACCAAGGCGCTCCAGGTTCGCTTGCATGTTTTCCGGGTAAACCGTCAACTTGTCCATGACACCGATCAGACGGTTCAGGGCGAAATCCAAGGTCACCGTGGCGTCCGGCCCAATGCCCCGTTCGACGCTGGAATGGGAGATGTCCCTTTCGTGCCACAGGGCGACGTTCTCCAGGGCCGGTACGGCGCTCATGCGCACCAGGCGGGCCAGACCGGTCAGATTTTCCGTCAGCACCGGGTTGCGCTTGTGCGGCATGGCCGAGGACCCCTTTTGCCCTTCGGCAAAATACTCCTCCGCCTCCAAAACTTCCGAGCGCTGAAGATGGCGGATTTCGGTTGCCAGCCGCTCGATACTGGAGGCGATGACCGCAAGCGTGGAAAAATACATGGCATGGCGGTCGCGGGGGATCACCTGGGTCGAAATCGGCTCTGCCGTCAGTCCCAGGGCCTCCGCTACATGTTGCTCTACCGCCGGATCGATGTTGGCGAAGGTGCCTACCGCGCCGGATATGGCGCAGGTCGCAACCTCTCTCCGGGCGCGGCGCAAACGGTCCCGGCAACGGTCGAATTCGGCATAGGCCTGGGCCAGTTTCAGGCCAAAGGTGGTTGGTTCCGCATGAATGCCGTGGCTGCGGCCGATACAGATATCGTTCTTGTGCTCATAGGCCCGGCGGCGCAACACCACCAAGAGGTGGTCCATGTCGCCCAGCAATATGTCCGTGGCGCGCACCAGTTGCACATTGAAGGTGGTATCCAGCACGTCCGATGAGGTCATCCCCTGATGCACGAAACGGGCGGCGGGGCCCACGTGTTCAGCCAGGTTGGTCAGGAAGGCGATAACGTCGTGGTGGGTTTCCCGTTCGATCTGGTCGATCCGGGCCACTTCAAAGGCGCCTTTCTCCCAGATCTCCCTGGCCGCCTCCTCCGGGATCACGCCCAGCTTGGCCTGGGCATCGCAGGCATGCGCCTCGATCTCGAACCAGATTTGAAATTTGCTTTCAGGCGACCAGATGGTGGTCATTTGGGGGCGCGAATAGCGCGGGATCATGGGCAGGATCCTTACGGTTGACCAAGATTAATGCAGGGGGGCATTCATACACTGATCGGAGCGCTCGGGGAAGGCGGCGTGCGGCCATTTGTCTGCCGCCGGACTTCGATGCCGCTTGGCCGCAGGCAGATCCAGGCCTGGTCGCCGTCAGCGCAAATACTGGTAGATTGCCGCAATGCAACACGCTGTTCAACGGGCCGCCCGATTACGCTTGACGGGTATCCATGAATGTAGAATCGTGACTGCATGGCGCAATACGGCGGCATTGCCAGCACCGCTCAATTTGGCAGGAAAAAGGCTTTGAACATGGGTGATACCTTATTGGCGCAGATCGAACAGGCCATGCCGCTGGCCTTGGACACATTGCAGCTCAGCCATGCGGCTTCCGTGACGGGGCAGCCCGGTCTGGTCCTGGTTGATATCGTCAACGGCTTCGCGACCGTCGGCGGCGGCAACCTGGCGCCGCCTACGACAAACGCCCAGGTCGACCAGATGGTTTCCGAAGCGGACCGTCTGGCCCGCGCCTTCGCGGCCCAGGGTTGGCCCATGCTGGCCTTTCTGGACAGCCACGAGCCGGGCAAGCCGGAACCGCCCTATCCGCCTCATTGCGAGATCGGTACGGGGGAGGAGAACCTTGTGCCCGAGCTGCTGTGGCTGGAGGGGGAAGCCAACGCGACCCTGCTGCGCAAGGATTGCATCAATGGTTTTGTCGGCGCCATTCAGCCGGACGGCTCCAATGGCTTTATGGATTGGCTGAACCGGCACGAAATAACGGATCTGCTGGTGGTTGGTATTTGTACGGATATCTGTGTCATGGATATGGTGCTGACCCTGCTGTCCGCGCGCAATCATGGTCTGGCGCCGGCGTTGCGGGAGATTCATGTCCACGACCGGGGTTGCGCAACCTATGATCTGCCCCGCGCGATGGCGGAAGAACTGGAACTGGGCGCTGCCGCGGCCCATCCTCAGGGGGCGACCCACCATATGGGTTTATATTTCATGGCGGCGCGCGGCGCGCACCTTGTCGGACAGGTGAACATTTAGTCCAACCTGGCGCCGTCAGAACCTGGGCCCGTCAATTGCCCTGCATTTTGTTCATGGCCCGGCGCACGGCCCGCCCCGCGGCCTTGGCGGGATCTTCGTCGCCGGCAATCTGCTTGGCTTCTTTGACCAGGCCGCGCGCGGCCCGGGTGGCCTGATCACGGGCCGCCGGGTCGGAGGCAATTTTTTGCGCCGCATAGCGGACGATATGCCGTAACAGAAAAGCCATTCCCCAACATAGCAAAAATGCCGATCAACGGCCAGTGCCCCCCTTCTAATTGTGAGGCGCTTCATATTGACGAATGAACCCACACTGCCGATAGTCGCCGCAGCATCAGTTACTCTGTACAGGTTTCTCTGCCATGCCCAAGATTGCCTCTGAAATCGACCCCAAGGACCCGACCTTCAAGGAAAACCGGGCTGACTTTCTGACCCAGATCTCCGAATTGCGCGAATTGGAAAGCAAGGTCCGGGCGCGTTCGGAAAAGAGCCGGGCACGGTTCGAAAGCCGCGGGCAGTTGCTGCCGCGGGATCGGTTGAACCTGTTGCTGGACCGCGGCGCGCCCTGGCTCGAGCTTTCCACCCTGGCGGGCTACGGGACCTATGACGACGACGGCGGCGAAAATATCTCCGGGGCCCGTCTTATTACCGGTATCGGCGTGGTATCGGGCGTGCGTTGTATGGTGATCGTGGACGATTCCGGCATTCTGGCGGGCGCCCTGCACACCCATGGCGTGGACAAGATGGTCCGGGCGTTTGATATCGCCCTGGAGAACAAGCTGCCGGCGATCCACCTTGTGCAATCCGCCGGCGCGGATTTGCTGGACTATGTGCCCGCCACCTTGGTGCGCGGCGGCGGCATGTTCTATAAACAGGCGAAATTGTCGGCGGCGGGTTGTCCGGTGATCTCCGTGGTGCATGGCGCCTCGACGGCCGGGGGGGCCTATATGCCGGGCATGTCGGACTATGTGGTCATGGTGCGCAAACAGGCCATGGCGTTTCTGGCCGGGCCGCCGCTGGTGCGCGCCGCCACCGGCGAAATAGCCGAGGCGGAGGATCTGGGCGGCACCGATATGCATGCCACGATCTCGGGCCTGACCGAACATGTCGCCGAGGACGATGCCGAGGCGTTGAGCATTTGCCGCGATATTGTTTCGCGCCTGAACTGGCCCGGCCGGCTGGCCCCGGCACAGCCGCGAACCTGGCAGGAGCCGGCCTACGATATTGACGAGTTGTGCGGCATCGTGCCGGTGGAATACCAAAAACCCTATGATGTGCGCGAGGTTATCGCCCGATTGGTCGACGGCTCCGACTTTCTGGAGTTCAAGGCGGAATACGATAACCTGACGATCTGCGGTCAGGCCTCTATCATGGGCCTGCCCTGCGGCCTGATCGGCAACAACGGTCCCATTACGCCGCAAGGCGCCACCAAGGCCTCGCAATTCATGCAGCTTTGCGATCAATCGGGCACGCCGCTGATTTATCTGCACAACACCACCGGCTTCATTGTCGGCCGCGAGGTCGAGGAAATGGGCATGATCAAGCACGGCGCCAAGATGATCCAGGCGGTCTCGAACGTCTCCGTGCCGCGCATAACACTGATGATCGGGGCCTCGTTCGGGGCCGGCCATTACGCCATGTCGGGTTGGTCCTACGAGCCGCGGTTTATTCTTGCCTGGCCCAATTTTCAATGCGGCGTGATGGGCGGAAAGCAGGCCGGCCTGGTCATGCGCATCGTCCACGAGGCCAAGGCCAAGCGCCAGGGCGCGCCCCTGGACGAAGCGGAATTGGATGCCCTGGAGGCCAAGGTCGTCGCCCTGTATGACAGCAATGCCTCGGGTTTTTATCATAGCGCGCGGATGTGGAACGACGGCATGATCGACCCCCGCGACAGCCGCATAGCGCTTGGCTTGTTGTTGACGGTCTGTGACGATGCCGATCGCCGCAGCCTGAACCCCAACAGTTTCGGTGTCGCCCGGTTTTAGGAAGTACAGCTATGAAGCAAGAAACAAAATTGATTGAAACCAATGGCTTGAACCTTCGAGTTGCTATTTCAGGTGAGGGCCCATTGGTGCTGCTGATCCATGGCTGGCCGGAATCCTGGTATTCCTGGCGGCATCAGATTACGGCCCTGGCGGCT
>JAJFGG010000098.1 GCA_021776235.1 Alphaproteobacteria bacterium
GACATCGTCCAAAAACCGCAACGCCGCCACGGGGCCTTGGTGGGCGGCCTTTGGTGGCGACCCTAAGCCATTCGGATGCGTTGCGCCGCTTGCCCGATGAACCACATCGCGCTGCGCGACGCGCCTACCCGAATGGCTTAGGGTCGCCATCAAATGACCCAGAATAACCCGGAAGTGCTCTAACGCAATTTCAGTGCGCTTCCAGGCTATTCGTTCATTTTGGCAAGTTCCGCCTGCAGGGCGGCATGCATGCCGCCGAATTTTTCCATGGTTTCCGCCGGCGTGTAACCGGCGATCAGGCCGCCGTCCACGGCGATGTCCTGGGCCGTGATATAGCGGCCTTCGTCGCTGGCCAGAAAGACCACGGTCGCGGCGACATCCTCCCCGTTTCCGGCCCGGCCCAGGGGCGTGATCTTGGCCAGTTCCCGTTCGATGATCGGCATGGAGGCGGCGGATTGTTCCTGGGTCATGTCCGTGCCGAGAGAGAAAATCGGCGTGGCGACACAGCCGGGCGAAATGGAATTGATCCGGATCGAGGTACTGGCGACTTGCAGGGCCGCGACCCGGGTCAGATGCAGCACGGCGGCCTTGGCAATGGAATAAAGCACCGGGCCATGGCCTGTACGATGCCCGGCGGTGGAGGCATTGTTGATGATGGCGCCGCCGCCCTGCTGCCGCATTATGGGAATGGCGTGTTTCATGGCGAACAGGGGACCACCGACCAGAGCGGACATTTCATAATCGAATTGATCCGTGGTGATCTTCTCGAGGCGGCTGGAATGGGTCACCGCGCCGGCATTGTTGAACAGACAATCCAGACGGCCAAAGGTTTCCACGGTAAAATCCACAGCCCGCTTGATCTGCGCCTCGTCGCCGGCCTCCATGGCGATGAAGCGCGCGTTTTCGCCGATGTCCCCGGCGACCGCCTCGCCCCGTGCCGCCGACCGGCCCGTCAAGACCACCTGCGCGCCTTCTGTCACAAAGCGCCGCGCGGTGACCGCGCCCATACCAGAGGTGGCGCCGGTTATCATCGCGACCTTGCCCGCCAAACGGCCCATGATGCTGCCCTTTCCTGAAGCTTGTGCCGTGGAAAGCATAGCTGATGCATGGGCAATGGTCTTGTGTCGCATCGGAAATCGTGTACAAAATGACTGTTCAGGCACTGGCCGGTCAGGCTTCGGTATCGATCCCTACACCGTTCCGTAACATCACCGGCCTTTGAACAAAAGGCACACGATTTCGCCGGTTGTATCAAACAGTTCGGGTTTGAACCATGCGTATCAATTTGGTCACTCGGCTATGGGTAAGTCAGTATTCGATTGGGGGCACGACGCGCACAACCAATCTCAAGCGGCGAATGGTCTTTCGATCCTTACGGATAGGAACAATCCGCTAGAATAGGGTCATTAGTTAACTAATTCGACGCTGACGCCGCCTGGAGCAATTGGATTACTGACCTTAAGGCCCGCGGCATCTTTCGAGACGGCATTCAGTACGACACACTTCGAATTCGTATATGACACGCCACCCAATCCGACCGTCACTAAAGTTAGGCCCCCGCCAACACCATAATACATACCCGGGAAATCTTGCATGTTATCCAAATTATAAATGGTACCCTCCAGGGTTTGTTTGGCAGCACCGATCTCCATTATTTTCCCACCGCTCAATGAAATGTTGTGCTTACTGCCATCGTTCAAGGTCATTGTACCGTCACCCCACCTGGCGCCAACGATCAGGCCAACGGATTTTACAACCGCCGTAAACGTACCCGCCTTAACGAGTTCGCGTTCATCACAACTTTGCGTTTTCGCTGCCACAGAAAAACTCGCAAAACAGATTGCGATCAGCGCGGTGACGGTGCCTGTCAAAAGTTTCATTCTTCGATTTCCTTTGGCTAAATCATCTGGTCTGATCCCTGGACCCACCTAGGCCTCGAGCCGAGATTGCCATAGTTTGACGGCCTTGGCTAGAGACCTGCTAGTTGGTATCGGCGACGATAAACACCTGGTTGGCGCGGCGGAGCTTCATGCCCCCTCGGATCCCGAGCAACGACGCCCTCCAAACAGGAAAAGATGTGACACTGCGCCGTAAGGTCCCTATTGTCGCGATCGCCATTCTTGCCCGGGATTTGTATTTGCCGTTAGCCGGCAAATCTTAGCAACATTGGCTTGGCATCGCTCAGACAACCAGGAAGGGACAAATTCATGAAGAAGCGCTTCAGCGCCGGAATACTTGCGTCAACGGTTCTGCTGACGGCTTGCGCGTCTCCCATTTCGGATGAAGCAAAGCGCGAGATTAGTGCGCCGATCAATTGTTCCACGGCGGAAAGCGACCTCGCAATTCTCGAGAAAGAAAAGGCAAACACTGCGAAACAGGTCGCCATGGGCGTTACTTCGGTCCTGCCAATCGGCCTCGTATCCGGCCTCGTAAGCGGCACCGCGGGGGACAAGGCCGAAGTTGCGACGGGTGAATACAATGATCTGCTTGAGGCCAAGATCGCGAAGATCAAAAAAGCCTGTAACATCAAATAGGTTGTCGCTGCAGTGCTCGCTCACCGTCCCGTCGTGGGATAAAACCCATATCTCGGTGACGGCTTTCGCCATTTGTCAGGATTGATTAATGTCGAGCTTGGCCTAGATTGTTGTCAGGCAAGTAAATCCAGATTGGTGGCTTTGGATGAGAAACTCAGACAGTGCTCCGATACCGACTCAATCTCGCCGTAGGGTAATTCAGCTATTGGCCGCGACATCAGGTGCGGGCCTGGCAAGTGCGGTGGGCGCGATAACCGGCAACGCCGGGAAACCCCCTTCTTCCCTGCACCGATGGCGCGGTAGCGCAATGGGCGCGGAAGCGCATCTGCTCATTCATCACCAAGATGTTGCCGAAGCCGCGCGTTTATTGGCCTTGGTGCGGGCTGAGATTGAGCGGCTGGAACAGATCTATAGTTTGAAACGCCGGGACTCGGACCTTGTTCGAATGAATCGAGAGGGCCGGCTCGACAATCCACCGGCGGAACTGGTCGCGTTGCTTTTACGCGCCCAAGAATGGAGCATGATCAGCAGCGGCGCCTTTGACGTGACGGTTCAGCCTCTTTGGCGGCTTTATAGTGACCATTTTTCGAACCCGGCGGCAGACCCACTGGGTCCGTCGGAGGCGGCCGTCGCCAAGGCTCGTGGCCTCGTCGATTTTCGGTCATTAGAGGTGGATTCAGACCGTATCTCATTTGCCAAATCCGGCATGGCGGTGACCCTCAATGGCATTGCCCAAGGTGAAATCACGGATCAGGTGGCCAATTTGTTGCGCAGCAAAGGGTTGACGGAAAGCCTCATTGATCTGGGTGAAATGCGCGCACTGGACGGGCATCCGATGGGGCGGCCATGGCAGGTCGGCATCAAGGATCCCTATGATGGTTCGGCACTGGCGGCAAAGGTTGACCTGGCCAACCGCGCGATCGCCACATCCGCCGTTACCGGAACCGTATTTGATGCTTCCGGGATCCAGCATCATCTTTTTGATCCGAAATCGGGCCGCCCAAGTAGCGGACTGGCTTCGGCCAGCGTGATCGCCCGCCGGGCGGTTGACGCGGATGCTTTCTCGACAGCGTTGCTCGCCGCGCGTGAGCCACTTTCCATTGAACCTAGCCCGCACATGGGCATAGACCGGGTTCTCACGATTAATTCCGAAGGCATCATTCGCGATTGGCAGGCGCAGACATAGCGCGCTTGAACCGCGAAAATTAGGGAGCAATACAAGATGAGCAATGAACATGACGATACCAAAGCTGGAGATGCGAATGACCAGCTGGAACCAGCCGGCGGTGGGGATCGCCGGGAAGTTGACGCTCTTGGACTCGACAATCCGGCACGGCGCAAGTTTTTGACGCGCACTGCCGTCGGCGGCGGTGCGGCATTGGCGGGTCTGGCGGCGGGCTATGGCGCTATTGAGTATTCGGTTCAAGGCCGCCCGTCCAAGAATTACCCGGAGATTGATGAAGCCATTTTCAAACCAAAAGACCAGCGCGATGTCGTACTAACTTTCGCTAACAGCAAAGCGTTGAATGAAAAACACCCCGAGCGCAACGAGCAGTACAACCGGTTGCAAAAAAAGGAGTTCGACTTCGTAGCCGGCTTCCGCGACATGTACGCGAAGCCGTGGGACAATAATAAGCCCGGCTACACGCAAATGGACCGGGCCCTGCAGCTGGCCGGTTGGCACCCTTTGGGAGTTGCGGGAAGCCGGAAATCTGCAAACCTGCAACCAAATACGCCATTGCACAGCTGGGACCAATCAGACGTTGAAGAAGAGCAGTATAAGTTCGACGATAAACAGGCGGCGAGTGACGCGATTAAGTCCGCGGCGCGGGTCTTCGGCGCGGTCAAGTGCGGCATCGCTAGGCAGGACAAGCGCTGGGACTATGACCCCCTTTATGATCTTGAAACCAACCAGGAGCTATCCTGGGAAGAAGATTTTCCGTTCAAGCCTAAATCGGTGATCGTCATGCTGACGCCGCAGGATTACGACTGCGTGGCGACAGCACCCGCATGGACTGCCGACGGCACCTACGGGGCTGGCTACACACAAATGGGTATACAGGCGGATCAGATGGCCAAATTCCTGCGTGCGATGGGCTATCACGCCGTGAGTGCCGGTAATGACCTTGGCAGCAGTGTCCCCTATGCGATCATGGCTGGTCTGGGCGAAGGGGCCAGAAACGGCACGCTAATAGCACCGCTGGTCGGTCCGCGTATTCGGATTTGTAAAGTCTATACGGATTTCGATTTTGTCGAATACGATCAACCGCACACCTGGGGGATTACCGATTTCTGTCTCAGTTGCGGCAAATGCGCCGAGGCCTGCCCAGCAGATGCCATCCCCTTGCCAAGCGATAAGAACGGCGGCTATGGCTTTGAACCCAGTTATGAATTTAGTGATGAGCCCGGCTATACCTGGAACAACCATCATGGGATCAAGAAATTCTATAGCGATGCCAAGAAATGCTACAATTTCTGGGTTGAAAATGGAGGTGGTTGTGGTGCCTGCATTGCCAGTTGCACTTTCAACGAACCGGACTTTTGGCATCATAAGTTTATCCTGGGGATCACGCCGGCGTCACCAAAGCCACTACACGCTTTGATGGCGCAGATGCATCCGGCCTTTGGTTACGGCCATACGAACGACCCGGCGAAGGCCGAGAAGTTCTGGAAGACCGGCGAAGGTATGCGGGTCAATTCATCGATGAAGAACAACATCGGCACTTCAAATAAGAGCTAACGAAAGGATTGCGGAATGGAACTATTTCAGTGGTTTTGCATGGGTATCCTGTTCGTGCTGAGCGTGGCCGCCCTGAGCTATCTCTCAGTCGTCGTGAAACTCAAATGGTATACCTTGGCAAGCCTCGCGCTTGGGGCTTTCTTGATCCTGTTCGGCATTGGCTGGGCCGGTGCATCTTTCCTCGAAGGTATCGCCCAGTCAGGTGCTTTGGCGCTGATCCTGTTTTGCGGCAGTGGCGTCGTGTTGATGACCCTGACCTGGCGTTTCCTGGTCGCCCCGGAATTGAGCAAACAGAGCGACTAGTGATGCAAGGCCGGCAAACCAGAGCAATTCCGGGCTATAGATGAATGCCGATCTGACAAAACCGTTCCCCTGGGAGCGCGTGATACAGGCGTTGGCTTATGCGTTGTTGGTTGCCGCGTTTATAATCGGTCAAATCGCCGCGCGGACCGACTACGATGGGTTGTTGAAGCGCGAGATGCCGGAATTGGTATTGTCTCTTTCGCCGGAGAACCGAGAACTCCCCGTTGTTTACAAAACTGAAGAAGACGGCAAGGCGTCATCAGATGTTGTGGTCATGGCCGATGGCGAAGGGTATGGCGGGCCGTTGGTGGTTGGAATCCGGGCCGAACGTACTGATAATGGCGCGCGGATCAAAGAAATTATTGTCCTACGTCACAAGGAGACGCCGCCGTTTCTTGATCGCCTCAACAAGAAAAACTTTTTTCGTCAATTCGCGGGTAAGGACGTTTCGGACAATTTTATTGCCGGTGACGATGTCGATGTGATTTCCGGCGCCTCGGTTTCTTCGATCGGATTCACCGCGGCTGTGCGTGAGGCTGTGCATCTGGGCGCCGTCCAGCATCTTGATCTGGCCGCCACTTGGCAACAGCCAAGTTGGAATATCGGTCCCAATGACGCTATTCTTGTCATTCTGTTTGCGCTGGCATTTTACGCTGCATATCGTCGCGATAAAGCAGCAAAGTACGCCCGGTATTTGGTCATGGCCGGGGCGCTGGTGTTCGTTGGATTTTACGCCAACACCTCGATAAGCTTGGGCAGTTTAGCCGGCATTGTGATGGGTTATATTCCACCCCTGAAGCAACATCCGTTGTGGTGGATTATGATGATCGGGGTGCTGGGCAGTGTTATCGTCCTGGGGCGTAACATCTATTGCCAATTTATCTGCCCTTTCGGCGTGGTGCAAAATCTGCTGCAGAAAATCAGCGGTATTCAACTGAGGATCAAGCCGCAGGTGCAGCGTCAGGCGCGGACAATGATCTTTTCGCTAAGCTGGGTGGCGCTGATGCTGATCTTCCTCTCAGCCCATCCTGCACTTGGCTCTTACGAGCCGTTCGCCATGATGTTCTCACTCGAAGGGCTGGGCATTCAATGGTACATCCTGCCCGCGGCAATTATCGGGGCGTTTTTTGTGCCTAATTTTTGGTGCCGGCTTTTTTGTCCGGTTGGCCTTTATCTCAACGAAACCGTTCGCTTGCGGCGCTCGATCCGTAGTCGGTTCGTGGGAATGAGAAATCGGGAAGAGCCCAAGGAAATACTTAATGATCCCCGAGATCTTGGGGCGTAGATAGATACCGATGGCAAAGAAGAAACAACAGAAACCTTGGCAGTTCAAGTTCAGTTTCGCACTGGTACTTGTTTTGCTGCTACTTATTTTTGGCTACTTCGCACAGTCGTTCAAGGCGGTTCGCGACATGCAACCCATTCGCATCGCTGTAGAACGGCTCCGTGACGCGCCTTCTGCAACGCCAACTGACGGCAAAACTCTGCCCGGCAACAAAACAAGAAGCTCTGGAGGAGTTTCTGACTGAACCGTGAAGCAATGTAGCCCAATCAACGCCCGCGACGATCCGTTGTGTCAGATTGGCGCGTCAAAAATAGGCAAAGAATAGCTGGTTTCATATTACACCAACCCACGCTGATAGGAACCCATAGAGAACGTTGCGATTATGTCATGGCAGCGATACTGGTAATCCCGGAGCCGAAATTCGTCGCACGAAGTGTCAGGGAGCTGTTATAGTTGATGCAAATCAAGCCGGCTTTCGCAGTAAGTGTTATTTCCAGTAATTGCGGTCCATGGTTATTCGAATGACGGCAATTGGGATGTGACGAACGGGAGGCTGAAATGGCTATATTTATTCGGGGTGTGATCTGCTTGCTCGCAATAGCATTTCTTGGCAATTGTGCGTCCAGCGAGATCTCGCAGCGTCAATCGTATGCGGCGCAAGAACAGATACCCCGGCCTGGCCGGATCATCGTTTACGACATCCAGGCGACGCCAAACGATGTTCCGGCCACAGCCGCCATAACCGGCTCCTACAGCCAACGGCAATCCCCACAGACGGCACAGGAAATTCAACTCGGCCGCCAAATTGGTGACCGTGTCGCGGCCGGCCTCGTTCGCAAAATTCGCGCAATGGGGCTCTCGGCCGAGCGGGCGGGACGAGGGTCGCCGCCGATGGTGGGTGATGCCCTGATCACCGGCCAGTTCATATCGATCGACAAGGGCGACCGTACGAAGCGGGTTGTCATCGGGTTCGGAAAAGGTAGCGGCGAGCTTCTGACACTTATCGAAGGCGTGCTGGTCACGCCGAAAGGACACCGCCAGCTGGGCTCGCGCGAGATCGAAACGAAAGGCGGGAAAAAGCCAGGCTTGGCACTGCCGGCAATCGTTGCCGTGGCAACAGACAGTCCGGTCGGCCTGATCGTCAACAGTGTTTTAACCGTCAAGGGCGAGAAAAAGGGTGGCGGCGAGACTTGGGAAGGTGCGGCTGACGGAACAGCCGACGAGATAGCCAAGGAACTGGAGAGGATATTCCAGGGGCATGGATGGATTTAAAGCCGCAAATGTATCGTCGGCTGGTTGGCATGTGCATTGGTGAATGCAGCACCATCAACATGTAAAATTCCGCAAGTTGAAGTGGTTTCGATCTGATCTGACACAGTCCCTTGAACGGGACGAGAGTTACCGGTGAACGGGACGAGGGTTACCGGTTTTGATGGAGGTGCAAACCCGGCCATCGAAACACAAATCAAAGGTAATCCTCATGCTTCACAGTAATGACAATATCATCAAACATAGAGCCGGCCTGCTCAACCTGGTGGAAGAAGGTCGAATGAACAACCTCGTGACAGATCACACTTGACCAGCGTCATCGTCGAGCAAATCGCTGTATAAAAATTCCTCGCCCTCTTCGTAACTCAACGCGTCGCCGGCCACGATATGCGCGGCGCCCTGGAGACATTCCATGATCGACGGATGGGGCATTATGGAGTCCATGAGGTAGGTATAGGGCAAGCCCTGCTCGATCATGATTGAGGCCGCGGAGACGAGCCCGTCGGCGTCTCTTCCAATCGCCCGAATGCCAAGAATTCTGTCGTTTCCAGCCGGTCCAACGATGAGTTTGACAAATCCAAGCGGCGGAAATGCCGCGTGGGCCCGATGACTTCGGCCATACGGATATTTTCCGACCCGAACATCACCGTAGCGCTCGCGCGCCACCGTTTCGCTAAGCCCGGCCCCGGCGATCATGGGGATTGTGAATATGATATAGGGCACATGATCCATGTTTTGGCTGAACTTTTGCCCCAAAATGCTGTAGGCGGCGCAACGGCCCTCCGCCTCCGCGACATGCACAAGAGCCATGTCTGTCGGCGTGTCCCGGTGACCAAGATCGCCGACAGCATAGATATGGGACACATTTGTCTTCATGTCCGGGCCTGTTGGAATGTATCCCCGGTCATCGATTTCAACGCCGGCAGCGTCTAGGTTCAGATCGTGGGTGTTGGCATTGCGCCCGACCGCAAACAACACGCTTTCGGTTTGTACTTGGTGGCCATTCGAAAGCGTAGTGCGGACGCCGTCATTGGTGACCTCCAGCCCTTCGAACCGGCTGGATGGAATGACTTCGACGCCCCGTAGCGCAAAGGCGCGCGCCAGGAAATCGCTGATATCCTCATCTTCACTGGACAGTATGCGGGGCTGGGTATCGACCAGCTGAACCTTCGAGCCCAATTCGCTGAATATACTGGCGAATTCACAGCCGATTACGCCGGCCCCCAAGATCAGCAGTGATTTTGGGAGAGAACTCAGGCGAACGACCTCGTCACTGGTGAGAACCCGCTTGGCATCAACGCTGACACCGGGAAATACCCTTGGCACGGATCCGGTCGCGATCACGATATGCCGGGCCCGCAGGCTTTCTTCTCCGACAATGACCGTATTCGGGCCGCCGAAGCGGCCCTTACCGGTCAACAGTTTGATGCCCAGCCGTTGCAGCCGCGTTTCAATGCCAGAACGTAGATCCTCAGCGGCTGCCTTTATATTTCGTTGGACGGCGCGGTAACTTGGCGCAGACTCGATGCCAAACAAATCTCGACGAATTGTTACCTGGGCGTACAGCCGGGCGATCTCAAAAGCCGCCTTGGATTTAAATGCCCCCTCAATCCCGTAACCCATGAGGTGGCCGTGATTGACGACGACGACGTCCACGCCGGCCAGGGCCAGCGCCGTCGCCGCGCTGAGGCCGCCTGGGCCGCCGCCAAGGACAACGACATCCACCGTCTGTGTCACGAAATTTCTTCCTCCTTTGTCCTCAACAGCCGGAATTGGTATTGGTTCGCGCAAGCTGAACCTGATAGCGTAATATTTGCAAGATTAGAAATGCTGATTATCTCGGATTGCGCTTCTGGCATGACCAATAAGTTTCAATGCCAGGCCGGTACGGATGAAATGCGGGCTGCCGGTCGGGTACCTCATGTCCAAAAGCCTGACTGCCGCAGGGCCCATCAAACCTTACGCACCGCGTAAATTGTAATTGGAAATACTTGGAGCAGATCATGGCAGCAATCAAACCGCATCCTCTGGCTACCGAACAACTGCCGATGTTCATCGCCGGCCCTGGCGAGACGGATACCATTTTCATTGTCGTCGTGATAATTTTGCTCGTTGTTATGATGCTCGTGGGAGTGTTTTACTTTGCCCTTCACGCCGTGCCTGAAAAAATGGCGCACAAAGTCGACAGCCGACAGTTACAGTTGGTTGCTCTCCTCTCGCTGATCGCACTCTTGACGCACAACAATTACTTCTGGATCGCCGCACTCCTGCTGGCCGCCATCAAGTTTCCAAACTTTCTCACGCCGCTTGAATCTATTGCCAGGTCTTTGGAAATGAGACGGGAAAGGGGGGATTAGGACGTGCTGGAATTTCTCGCCGTTTCTTTGATAACAATCCTCCCGGATTTCCTTATTCGCCGTTATGTCCAGGGGAAACGCCTGGGCCATGAGATTGATCTGTTCACCCTCTGGTTCGAATTGCGCTGGGGTATTTCAGCCAGCGTAATCCTTACCGTCGCGCTGATCACAGCGATATTTTTCTACCATCCAACGACATCCAATGTCTCCTCCCTGTTCCGCACCGTGTCCATATTGCCGGAAAGCGGCGGCCGTGTAGACCGAGTCCACGTCAAAAACCATCAACTTGTCCGGGCCGGCGACCTGCTCTTCACGATAGATTCGAGCATCGAACGCGCGAAGGGCGAGACCGCGCGGCGGCGGATCGCCGAAGTGGACGCAGAACTGGTGCTGGCCGAATCTGAATTGGCCGCCGCAAACGGATTGATTGGCGCAGCGCAGGGTGCCTACGACCAGGCCATCAACGAGTTGGAACGCACCCGCGAACTACGGCGAAGAAACAAAAACGTTGTCACGCAGCAGAAGCTCGATTCCCTCGAAAACCTCTCCATAAGCAAACAAGGTACACTTGATGCGGCGATCGCCGACAAGGACGTCATTCTGGCCCGGATTACCACGCAACTGCCGGCGCAAAAGGCACGCGCGCAGGCGGAGTTGTCGGAAGCGGAAGCCGAACTTGCCAAAAAGTCCGTGTACGCCGGTGTGGCCGGGAGGGTCGATCAGTTCCTTCTCAAATCCGGTGACATCGTCAATCCGATGCTACGGCCCGCGGGCATATTGGTTCCCACTGACTCGGGACGCGGACGCTTCCTGGCCGGGTTCCGGCAAATCTCCGTGTCGGTCGTGAAAGTTGGCATGATCGCCGAGATAACTTGTGCCGCGAAGCCTTTCACGGTCATCCCCATGGTCGTCGTGGCGATCCAGGATGTCATCGCGGCAGGACAATTCAGACCGGGCGATCGGCTTGTCGAGGCCATGGACCTGGCACGGCCAGGGACCATCCTGGTTACTTTGGCCACGCTTTACGAAGGCCAGGCCGATGGAATTCCGCCCGGCAGCAAATGCATCGCCAATGCCTATACCGACAGCCACGACCGGATGGCTTCCGGCGAGCTGGGCTTCTTTGGCGGGCTGTATTATCACGCGGTCGATGCGCTTGGCATTGTTCATGCGGTGATATTGCGGGCGCAGGCTTTGCTGATGCCGGTCAAACTGTTGGTTCTGTCGGACCACTAAGAACAAAATCTGCTGATGGCGGACAATCCGCACAAAAGCTGACCCTTGTACCAATGGTCGTTGATATCAACGCGTATCACTGCAGGCTTGGATATTCCGCATCGGCAAAGCAGGCGGCCAAAGAAAGCTGCCGCCACCCATCCCTCAACGGCGTGTACGCGACACCCCAAATTCGGTCACGGGACTGTTTTTGTCCCTTTTCAGGCATCGTACAAGCATCGCAAGTGCGACTTCCTGCTTGCACGCCTTGGTTTTACTTGTTGGGCTTGTACCAGGGTTTCTGTTTTCGCCAGTCCTGCTTTTGCAGATCATACTTCTTTGCATGCCCGTCGAGCAGATCGTTCTGGGCGTTGAAGCCCGGGCCCCATTCGCCGCCCTTGATGAAGTCGCTCATCGGGTCTGGAATACTCCGGTCGGGCGGTGGTTGGCGGGTCGGGCCGCGAACACCGCTGGCGCGGTCGGTTGAGACTGCCATACGCTCGATGATTTTGTCCTTGGTTATGTTCCAGACCATCATATCGACCGCCATGGACAGCGGGCCGTCGTAAGTCTGACGAATGCCGTCACGAACCTCGGATAGAGCTTCCTCCATGCTGTGATAGGCAACGGCGTGACGGGGCCTTATGGCGCTCATAATCTTGCCGAAGGACGGCCCCGAAGTGTGGAATTCGCAGCAGGCCCGCCAGGCCAATTGGGGTGGCTGGCCGTAGTCCTTGACAAAAAACTCGGGCGTGCCAAAGGCCTCATGAATCATGAAGTCGGCGCCCTTGGCGTATTTCACGACCCATTTGTTCGGCGAGGAATCGCCGCCGAAGACGAGCTTCATTCCGGCGTACTCGATGATAAAACTGACCGGGCCGTCACCGGCATGGATCGCGGGAATGGAGCGGATCACGATGCCGTTTTGGTCGTAGACCACCGCATTCTCGGCCCTGTAGTCAAATTCATGCACCTCGATCTTACCTGGCACGGGCGTGATCTTGAATGCGCGGGTCTGATAATCCCAGTTGAAGGCCTTGAGAAAATGCTTGATGGCATAAGCCGTTCCCATGTCCTCGGACCTGCCGCTCGGGCCCCAGATTTGCAGCGGCACCGGCCGGCCCGAAGTCCAGCCACCGGCCCAAAGCGCGTCGAGATCACCCCAATGATCCGTATGCAGATGACTGATGAAAAACTTGGTCAGGTACTCCGCGGGAATCATCAACGCGTTGATGTTGCGCATGGATCCGGTACCGATGTCGAAAATTAGCTTCTCGCCATTACCGAACTCGAAAATGAAACAGGCCGACGCCTGGCCCCGGCGCTGATCAGGCATGCCGGTTCCACAGGCAATCACCCGCACTTCGTCCTTCGCCAGCACTTCCGTACCCGGATAATAGACATAGCGGTCCGGCGCCACCACATTAGGCCCCTTGATGACGCCACCGGCCGCCTCGGCTTCCGCGACCAGCGGCACCTTGAAACTGTTGTCAGGGGAGATATTGCTTCCGAGCGCAATACCAACCACGGCGCACACCGCGCCGAATGCGACCAAATTGCGGTTTATCATTGTCCTCTCCCTTATCGCGAAAACATCTTACGAATCACCTCCACACCCCAGCAGGGCGGTGCTGGCCAGCAAGCTATCAGTATCTGTTTTTGGGGCAAAGCAATATCCGGTTCGCCCCTGACTTTGCATTCAATTCCCGCCGCAAAACATAGGTATCTTTGGCCGGCGTACTGGTCATTGCGCCTCGGACGCCGTCATAATGACGGTATGGAAGATGAACTTACGGCCAATCCACCGCCAGGCTTCACGCTTTCACGCAACCGGGGGCCCTATACGACCCACAATGGCCCCTATTTCCACAAACTGGAAGCCGGGCAATTCTGGCATGGCCTGCGGGTGGGGCGGCGCCACTGCAATGTCCATGGCAGTCTGCACGGCGGCATGATGTCCGCCTTTGCCGATGGTCTTTTGGCCACCGCCTTTTCGCGCGGGACCCAGGCGCGGGGGGTAACGGTCCGCATGGTCTGCGACCTGATCGGCGCCGTCGATGCCGGCGCCTGGTTGGAGGGCAGGGCCTGGCTGACAGGCCGGGAAGACAACATGGCCTTCGCCGAGGCCGAGGCTTTCGCCGACGGCGAACTGGTTCTTAGCGCCTCCGGCGTGTTTCGGATTGTGGCGCCTAAAGCGCGGTAACCTCTGCTACGACATAGCGGCTGACGTTTCGGTCAAACGGCCTCAGGGTTGCAAGCGTGGCGCGGAATTTGGCCATATGGGCGGTTTGAAAATGCGCGTCCAAATGGGCCTGGGATTGCCATTCCTCGAAGATACGAACGATGTATTCGTCCTCGACATCGGCAAAAAAGCCGTAGGTGATGCAGCCCTCTTCCTTTCGGGTTTCCGCAGCCATAGCCAGGGCCGCGGCAAGCGCCACGGCCCGCTGTTCGGGGGCAAAACGAAAGCAGCCTGAGATCACGATCATGGTCTTTCCTTTGTCTGATTAGGCGAATTGTTTCGCCGGCGGAAAAGGCGCTTCAATAGCCCCGCACCTTGTCCAGACGGTCAGGTACCGGCTGTCCGGCCTCGATGCGGCGAATATTGGCGACAACGGACTTGGCGCAGGATCGGGGCACCAGTTCGCCGGCCACATGGGGGGTCATCCATACCTTGTCATGATGCCAATAGGGGTGGCCGGGCGGCAATGGTTCCTCGTTATAGACATCCAGAAAGGCGCCCCCCAGCTGGCCGCTGTCCAGAGCCGCCAGCAGATCGTCATCGACCAGATGTCCACCGCGGGCGATATTGATGATAAAGCCCCCCGTGGGCATGGCGGACAGCAGGCCGGCGTCAATGATGCCCTCGGTCTGCCCGGTCAGAGGCAGGACGCAGACCAGAAAGCGGCAGCGGGCTGCCATCGCCAACAGGCCGTCGGCGCCATGATGGCAGAGTACGCCGTCGATGCTTTTCGGCCCACGGGACCAGCCATGGACCTGAAAGCCAAGGGCGCCCAGCTTGCGCGCACAGTCACTGCCAATGGCGCCCAACCCCAGTATACCCACGGCCGTATCGGGCGTGTATAGGGGCCAGCCCCGGCTCCATCGCTGGGCCAGTTGTTCGTGGCGGTAACGGTGCATATCCCGATGGAAATGCAGCACACCATAGACGGCATACTCGGCCATCATGGCGGTCAGATAGTCGTCCACCATACGCACGATAGGCAGATCCGGGGGCAATTGTGGATCGGCCAGAATATGGTCGCAACCGGCGGCGATTGATAACACCGCTTTCACGTTGGGCAGGCTGGCTATCAGGCCGTGCGGGGGCCAATAGACCAGGGCATAATCAACCTCCGCCGGGTCGCCAATATCGGGATAGGCCCGGACTTCCAGTTCCGGCATTTCCACCGCCAGGGCCTCACGCCAAAGGTCGATCGGATCCTGACGCGAGGAAATCAAAATTGTGGTCATATGACGGTCCCCTGCTGCCTCTGGCGCCAGCATAGCTTTGATGTCCGGGAAAGGCACCCCTTCACCAATGGGCATTTTAACGGCAAAATGGGCCTCATGAGGTCTGCCCCCGTAACATTACCCCTTGAACTCCACGGCGTCTCGTTGACCGCCGGGGACAAGCAGGTGATCAAGGATTTAAGCTGCCGCTTTACCGCGGCCGCGGGCTGCAGCGTTATTATCGGCCCCAATGGCGCCGGTAAAAGCCTGTTGCTGAAAATGTGCCACGGCCTGATCACGCCCGATCAGGGCACGGTACGCTGGGCCGGCGGGGCGGACCCCGGTCTGCGCGGGCAGCATCAGGCCATGGTCCTGCAAAGGCCCGTACTGCTGCGCCGCTCGGTTCAGGCCAATGTCGCCTTCGCATTGAAGCTGCAAAAACTACCCGCAGTCGAGCGCCGCCGGCGGGTCGATGAGGCCCTGTCGCAAGCGGGCTTGAGCCGCTATGCCCAGCGTCCGGCTCGCTTATTGTCTTTTGGCGAGCAACAGCGTCTGGCCCTGGCCCGGGCCTGGGCGACACGGCCCGAACTGCTGCTGTTGGACGAACCCAGCGCCAATCTTGATCCCGCCGCGACTTACTTGATCGAGGAAATCATCAGCGAAGCGGCGGCCCAGGGCACCAAGGTGATCATGACCACTCATGATTTGCATCAGGCCCGGCGATTGGCCGATGAAGTTTTGTTCCTGCACAGGGGCCGTTTGAAGGAGCAGGCACCAGCAGCGGCATTTTTCGCCGGCCCCAAGAATGACCTGGCCCAGGCCTTCTTGCGCGGCGAATTGTTATGGTGGCGGCGCCGTTCGATTTACGATCCTGATGAACGCCGGATAGATGACTGAAGCCGGCTTGACCCCGCACCATGCCGCGTCTATAACCGCGCGCGTCCCGAACTGCGGGTAATACGGATATAGAAAATCAGACATGGCCCATAGCAAACAAGCAAGAAAACGTCTGCGGCAAGCTGAACGGCGTACCACAGTCAACCGAAACCGGCGCAGCCGCGTGCGCACCTTTGTGCGCCGGGTGGAAGATGCCCTCGCCGCCGGTGATCGGGATGCCGCCATGGCCGCCTTGAAAGCGGTTGAACCGGTGCTTTCGCGTAGTAGCCAATTGGGTGTTTTAAAGCCCAATACCGCGGCCCGGCGAATCTCCCGGCTGACCCGCCTGGTCGGCGCCATGGGCGCTGCCGAATAAGATCACATCACCGGCCATGGCCCCATGTTGGCGATGGCAAGGGCGGAGGCGATTGGCACGACGCTGGCGCCAATTTGGTCGAACGATTCGCCACAACAATATCGCCGCAGCCGGCCTCGTTGACCTCACAATGAGCTCTGGCAAGACCGTATCCGATCGATGCGGCCCTGGTTTTGTCATGTCGATTTTCGTCGCCCCATGGCTATACGAGAGGCTTGTCTATATCTGGTAGGTGGAGCGGCCCAATCTACATTGTGGCAAGAAGAATTTTGCGCTGTTCTCCATTTCCCCCCATTGCGCCCATGGCTTGGGCCAAGTACCGTAAGCTGTCCTCGTAGAGACAGGGCCTCAAGTTACTACAGCAAGAATAGTTGCGTTTATTTGTGCGTCTGCACAAGATGTAACTGCGTGACATTTTTACAATACTGTATAGTTAAATAAAAATTTATCACATTTATGTATTCCTTAAGATTTCAAGTTCAACTATAAATAAGATCCGGGTCACGGCGGAACGAAGCGTAAGATAAATGCGCGGTACTTTGGAGCCGTGGTCAAACGGGGGGTGTGTTGGCGCAGAGACATCGACGACGGGTTCATTACGCTATTTTCGACCGTGATATGGCTGGCGGATCACGCCACCACGTTCCTCGCGGTTTGCGATGGCAGATAACAAGCCCGTTGTATCGCGACGGCACACGCGGCAGCACAATTGAAATTATAAATATTCGGATCGGGCGTTTTCCGGCCGGACAATAGGTTTGCATAGAGGGCGAGTTCATGGACCAAGAGTATGCCGGTCAATGGCAACGGGTTTGCACCCGATTGCGGTCCGAATTTGGCGACGCCGCGTATAATTCCTGGTTGCGGCCGCTGATGTTCGAACGGATCGACGGCGGCATGGCCCATTTGCAGGCGCCGACCCGGTTCATGCGGGATTGGGTACTGTCCCATTATGGCGAAAGAATTCGCGCCTTTTGGCAGGCGGAAGATAAGACGGTGCGCGAGATCAAGATTGCCGTGCATTCAGGTGCCGACCCGGCCGCGGCCAGCATGGCCGACCAGGTTGATGAGAACGTGGTGAATATTGGCAGGCAAGCCCCTGTTCGCGCGGTCGCCCCGGAATCACGGGCGCTACGAATGGGTTCGGCGCTGGATTCGCGTTATCAGTTCGATTCCTTCGTGGTCGGAAAATCAAACGAACTGGCCTATGCCGCCGCCCGCCGGGTCGCCGATACGGCGCCGGTGAATTTTAATCCCCTGTTTCTCTACGGCGGCGTCGGCCTCGGCAAGACCCATTTGATGCACGCCATCGCCTGGCATATTCACGAACGTGACCCCAGCCGCGAAGTGATTTATCTGTCGGCGGAACGTTTCATGTATCAGTTCGTCCGGGCCCTGCGCGATCGGGAAACCATGGCCTTCAAGCAGGTTTTCCGATCAGCGGATGTGTTGATGATCGACGATGTGCAGTTCTTCTCGCGCAAGGATTCCACCCAGGAGGAATTCTTCCATACCTTCAACGAACTGGTGGATCAGAATAAGCAGATCGTCATTTCGGCCGACCGCTCGCCCTCGGATCTGGAAGACGTGGAAGAGAGGATCCGCTCGCGTCTGGGCTGGGGCCTGGTGGTCGATATCCATCAAACTGATTTTGAGTTGCGCCTGGGCATACTCGAGGCGAAACTGGCCCGCGCCAATGTGGGGGATTTTCCGCCCAAGGTGCTGGAATTCCTGGCCCATCGCATTACGTCCAACATTCGCGAGTTGGAAGGAGCCCTGAACCGCCTGATCGCCCATTCACATCTGGTGGGCCGCCCAATCAATCTTGAGATGACCCAGGAAGCCCTGCAGGATTTGTTGCGGGCCAACGACCGCCGGGTCACGATCGAGGAAATTCAGAAAAAAGTTGCGCAGCATTTCAATATTCGTTTGGCGGACATGCATTCCGCCCGCCGCGCCCGCGCCGTGGCCCGGCCCCGTCAGGTGGCCATGTATCTGGCCAAGCAATTGACCACGCGATCGCTGCCCGAGATCGGGCGCAAGTTCGGCGGCCGCGATCACACCACGGTCATGCACGCGGTAAAGCGGATCGAGGAATTGCGTCAAACTGACGCAACCCTGGCCGAGGATATCGACCTGCTGCGCCGCATGCTGGAAGGTTAAGACGCCGCTGGGGCGGCTTTTACCACCTTGCGACGATAGGTACCCATAAAACATGTCAATATCCCGTGTAATGTTGTTTGTCGCCGCGACGGCGATCGCGGTAGCCCTGGGTTTGATCGTCAATTCCTTTTTTCTTGACCAGGGACGCCCGAAAACGGCCAGCGTCGGCCTGCCCAGCATCGGGGGTCCATTCGAATTGGTGGATCACAAGGGGCGGGTGGCGCGGGACAGCGATTTTCTCGGCAAGTATCTGCTGGTCATGTTTGGCTATACCTATTGCCCGGATGTCTGCCCTACGGAGTTGCAGGTGATTTCAGAGGCCATGGAGCAACTGGGCCAATCGCGGACTAAAGTGCAACCATTGATGATTACCGTGGACCCGGAACGCGACACGGTCGCGGCTCTGGCCGATTATATCGGCAATTTTGACCCCTCGTTCGTCGCCCTGACCGGCAGCACGGAACAGATCAAGGCGGCGGCCAAGGCCTATCGCGTATACTATGCCAAGACCCCGCCCGACGACGAGGGTGACTATTTCATGGACCATTCCGCGTTCATTTATCTGATGGGCCCCGATGGCAAGTATCTGCACCATTTCGCTCCGACCACCGCGCCAGAGAGTATGGCGGACAAAATCCAGGCGGTAATTTCCGGCGGCTAACGCATTTCCGGGCACCACGAGCGCGGCATTCCCGGTTACCTGGCGTACATTTTCTGGGTTGTGCACGGGAAAACAACAGCAACGAACGCTGGCGGAGAGCCACTGAGATACTGCGGCCCGCTTTCGGGTAGGCACCGCATGTCAGCAATAACAATTCCACAAACCCAGAAAATTCTATGCATTTTTAATAAAATCTAAACAGCGTCATAATAATTTTTATATTACATTTCTCTTTTGCGCCAGAAGCCAGATTGTAAGATTAATATTTTGTGAGTAATTCCGTGGCAACTATGGATTTGATTGATAATTCTACGCATGCGATCAGGCCGCATTATGGCGTTTGACGGTTTAATATTTCAGTACTTGTATGTTTTTCTGGATTGGTTCATCCCGGAGGAGCTGAGGGACACAGAGGAGGAGCACCTCCGGCTGCGGGCTTTCGTGGTCAGCCACGTCTGCGGTCCGCCCTTCGGCGCCTTCGTTGCATTGTCGCTGATCGCACAATATCCCAGCCCGGCGGCATGGAGCATGTTGATCGCCGTTTTGCTGTTTTTGATTTTCCCGTTTTTGCTGCGATGGACCAAAGCCAAACGCGAAGTCGGCCTGGGTTCGCTGCTGCATTTCGTGGCCCTGATATTTTTTGGTTCCTACCTATACGGCGGCGTTCAGTCCCCGGCCCTGTCATGGACGTTGACGGTGCCGATCGTCGCCATGTTCTTCGTCGATGGAGTCTATCGCCTTATTGGCCTGTTGTGCTATGCCTTCGGCTTCGTGGTTTTGGGCGCTCTCTATGTCTCCGGCCATGAATTCCCCAGCAGTTTCGGCGCTGACGACACGGGTGGGATCACCTTGATCCTGTTCATCAGTGCCGCCGGATACGTCACCGCCATGGCGGTTACCTACATCGGTCTTTACGATTTTTCGATCGCACGGATCAGTTCGGCAAAAGACGATGCCGAGGCCGCCAACCGGGCCAAGTCCGAGTTGCTGCGACAGGCGCAAACAGCGGTTCGCTCCAAGCGGGAAGCCGAGTATCAGCTTGGTGTCAAGGATGCCATTTCGGCGGAACTGATTGCCGTCATGGACGCGATCGATTACGGCATATTGCTCTTGGATTCGAAGCTGAATTTCCGCCTGGCCAATCGCGCCTATCAACGCATTTGGGGCATTCCATCTGAAATACTGGTGGCGGGCCGGCCGAGCCGCGATTTGATGGAATTCAATCGCTACAAAGGTGTCTACGATGTCGCCGATGAAGACTGGGATAACTGGCTGGAGAACCGCGAATTGCCGTTGCAGGCTGGTGGTTTTCCGCCGACAGAACTTGAACGGGCAGACGGGATAACACTGCTGATCCAGTGTACGGTCCTGCCCGATAGCGGCCGAATGCTGACCTACCTGGATATCACCAAGATCAAACAGCACGAAGTGATGCTGTTGGAAGCCAAGGCTGCGGCGGACGCCGCCAACGAGAGCAAATCACAGTTTTTGGCTTCAATGAGCCACGAGATCAGAACGCCCATGAACGGCGTTATCGGATTGTCGAGCCTTTTGAGCGAAACCGACTTGAGCATGGATCAATCGCAATATGTTGATGCCATCAGGCAATCGGCTGACTCTCTTACCATCATCATCAATGACATCCTTGATTTCTCTAAGCTTGAAGCCGGAAAGCTGGAGCTTGAACTCGTCGATTTCGATGTGCGCCACGCCGTAAAAAGCGTAGCGGATCTGTTAAGCCCCCAGGTAACGGCCAAATGCCTTGATTTCAACACCTCAATCGCACCCGACATACCGGACATTATCAATGGTGACCCCGGCAGGTTACGCCAAATTCTGCTCAACCTGACGGGAAACGCACTTAAATTCACCAATGATGGTGCGGTTGGCATTTCGGTAGGTATGCAGAACTGCGACGACACAGGCGTGCAGTTGCGCTTTGAAATCACTGACACGGGCATTGGGATACCGGAAGATGTTCAGCCCAAGCTGTTTGAAAAGTTCATCCAGGCGGACGCCTCGACGACCCGGGACTTTGGCGGAACCGGCCTGGGACTGGCAATCTGCAAACAGCTTGTGGAAGTAATTGGCGGCGAGATCGGCATGCACAGCGTCGTTGGCGACGGCACCACCGTATGGTTCACCGGTCAGTTCGGCAGGCAATCGGAAGCCGTCAATCTATCTCCGGCCACGCCCTTGGTCCAGCAAGAGGCGCGTGAGATGCCTCGGTTAAAGATTCTGATTGTAGAGGACAATTATGTCAATCAGCTGCTGGCGACCCGAACCCTGCAAAAATTGGGGCACCGTACCGACATCGCCTGCAACGGTGTCGAGGCGATCCAGGCTGTTGAAACCATACCGTTTGATTTGATTTTGATGGACGTCAATATGCCGGTGATGTCGGGCCTCGAGGCGACCAAGGCGATCCGCCGCATGCAAGGTAAGCGAGGGCAAATACCGATTATCGCCTTAACCGCCAATGCCATGAAGGGTGACAAGGAACGGTTTCTCGCCGCAGGTATGAGCGATTATGTCTCGAAACCATTGGATCGCGACAAATTGATTACTGCGGTGAACAATTGGGGAGTACGGCGGCACCAGGCCCGCCCGGAACCGTCCGGCCGGGAAAACAAGGACCGAGATGCCGTAATTGCCGCGGACGGCGTGGCCGCGGCGGAAGCGGGCGCGGACATCGTCCTTGACGGCAAGGTGCTGGATGATTGGGAGGAATTTCTACCCGCGGATCAGTTCCGGGAGGTCATTGATGCCCAGGTCCAGGGGGCCCGGGAATGCCTGCAAAACCTGAAGCTCGCGGTGGAGAATGGTGCGTTGGACGAGATCGGAGAACTGGCCCATATCATGAAAAGCACGGGCGGAAGCCTTGGCATGTCCCAGGTTCAAGCGGTCTCCGCCGGTCTTGAGGCGGCCTGCGGAGAAGGGCATAGAACCGCTGCACTGGAATTGGTGCCAAGCATCGAAGATGCCATGACAAAGGCCATCGATGCCCTTGATAGACGATATGAGGCGCGATTGAGCGCCTGAGTCCCGCTGGGATTATTCGGATGAAATAGGACTGGTTGTATGGCAAAAAACATGAACGAATTGACGGTCCTGGTGGTGGATGATGTCCATCACGCCAGGAACCTCACGAAAATGGTCCTGTCCGGGTTGGGCGTGCATCAAGTCTTTACGGCAAATGATGGTCTCGAAGCTCATGAATTTCTGGAATCCTCCGGTGCCCAGGTCGACCTGATCGTTTGCGACTGGCGCATGCCCCGCATGAGTGGACTGGAACTGCTTGAAAAAGTTCGCGCGACCAGTCCCGACATGCCATTCATCATGGTTACCGGTAATGCGGATATGGAATCCGTAAAGGCGGCCAGCGAGTTCGAGGTCAGCGCCTATATTCGGAAACCGTACTCGCCGCAGCAGTTCGAAGAAAAACTGCTGGCGGTGCTGGAAAATATTTGAACAAAACCAATCCAGGATCCGGCTTCGGAAGACAGTGCTATCCGCATCGTCCTCTGCTGCCTGGCCCGCATTGCGTTGCATCATTCTCGGACCGCTTTTTATTGCAATGCAGCATAATCACTGTTTAGATGTCGTCGCCGGTCTTCGGGTGCTGGCGGGTTACCATGGGTAATGTTGCGTGATCTATCATATGCACGATTTTCAGAAGGCGGCGATGATGCCGCTTCGTTTCGCCGCCGAGGCCAGCCATCTGGTGTTGCGCCATCCCTTGAACCCTTTGGGCCATACGCCTGCCGGCCGGGCCATGGCCGCGGCCTGCGAGATATTCGAGTCCGGCACCCGGCATTATCAAAAACCGGCCTTCGGCCTGAACAGCACGACAATCGACGGTGAAACGGTAGCCGTTCATGAAGACGTGGTTGCGCGCCTGCCATTTGGTCAATTGAAGCGTTTCGTCCGGGCCGGCGACGAGGACGGCGCCCTGGGCCATCCCCGTTTGTTGATCGTGGCGCCCTTAAGCGGCCATTTCGCAACCCTGTTGCGGGATACGGTAAGGGCCATGCTGCCCGATCATGACGTCTACATCACCGATTGGCGCGATGCGGCGCAAGTGCCATTGCGGCAGGGCGCTTTCGATCTGGACGACTACATCGACTACTTGCTGGATTTCCTTGCCGCCATCGGCCCGGGCAGCCACGCTCTGGCCGTTTGCCAGCCGTCCGTGCCTCTTCTGGCGACGGTTGCCATCATGTCGGCCGCAGGAGATCCGGCCACGCCGCGCAGCATGACCTTGATGGGCGGGCCGATCGATACCCGGATCAACCCGACGACCCCGAATGAACTGGCCAAAAACCATTCCCTGGACTGGTTCGAACGAACTGTGATCCAGCGGGTGCCCGCGCCGAATCCGGGATTCATGCGCCGGGTTTATCCAGGCTTTGTGCAGTTGTCCGGTTTCATGACCATGAATTTGGATAATCACGTCGGCGCCCATATGCGGCTGTATCAAAATCTGCTGCGCGGCGACGGCGATAGCGCCGATCAGCATCGGGCCTTTTACAACGAATATCGCGCTGTCATGGACCTGCCGGCGGAATATTATCTGCAGACCGTGCAGCGGGTCTTCCAGGAACATCAACTGGCGACGGGTACATTCCACCACCGGGGCGTACTGATCGACCCGTCGGCCATCACCGATTGCGCCCTGATGACCGTGGAAGGCGCCAATGACGACATCTCCGGGGTCGGTCAGACCAGGGCGGCGCATGATCTGTGTAGCTCCCTGCCCGCAGCGTCGCGCGGGCATTGGGAACAACCCGATGTGGGCCATTATGGCGTCTTCAATGGCCGCCGCTGGCGTTCTGAAATCGCGCCGCGCTTAAAAACCTTCATCGCCCGTCACAATGGCTAAGGACGGCCCCGGGGGCGAATCGGTATTCTGGCAGCGCAAAAAACTCGATCAAATGTCCCAGCAGGAATGGGAATCCCTGTGTGACGGCTGTGGCAAATGCTGCCTGCACAAGCTGGAAGATATCGATACCGGCGAATTGGCCTTTACCAACGTAGCCTGCCGGCTGCTTGACATAGGCGCCTGCCGTTGCGGCAATTATGAACAGCGCGCCACCCTGGTGCCTGATTGCGTAGTGCTCAACCCCAAGAATGTCTCGGAATTGGTCTGGATGCCTTCGACCTGCGCCTACCGTCTGTTGGCGGAAGGAAATCCGCTGCCCCACTGGCATCCCCTGGTCAGCGGTGACCCTGATAGTGTACACCGGGCCGGCATTTCCGTACGTGGCCGTTGCATTAGCGAACGGCATGCGGGACCATTGGAACATCACGTCCTCGATCAAGAACCCTAATTCGTGGAGCCGACAGAATGAGCGATCCTCTATCCGGCGTTTGGAGCGCTGCCGTTACGCCCCTGCATGACGACCTGACCGTGAACCTTGATGCCATGGTGGCGCACCATAAATGGCTCCTCGACAGCGGTTGCGACGGTATCGCCGTACTGGGCACCACAGGCGAAGCTAATTCCTTTTCCACCTCGGAGCGCCTGGAGGTAATCGAGGCCGCCGCCCGTAGCGGCATCGCCAAGGAGCGCCTGATGATCGGCACGGGCTGTTGCGCCCTGACCGATACCATTACCCTGACCAGGGCGGCCCTGGACGCGGGCTTCAACCAGATCCTGATGCTGCCCCCCTTTTACTACAAGGGCGTCAGCGACGACGGCCTGTTTGCCTGTTACGACCATGTTGTCCAGAAACTGGCTGATGACCGCATGCGCATCGTGGTCTATGACTTCCCCGCCATGACCGGCCTGGATATCGGCACCGAACTGTTGGTGCGCCTGAACGCGGCCTATCCCAAGACCATTGTGGGTGTGAAGGATTCTTCCGGCAACTGGGAAGATATGCAGGCCGTGGCCCGGGCGATACCCGGCTTCCGAACCTTTGCCGGGACCGAACAGTATTTGCTGGCGGCCCTGAAGGAAGGCGGGGCCGGCTGTATCACCGCCACCGGCAATGCCACATCGCATTTGTGCCAGGCGGTCTATGCCGCCCACCTTGCCGGCAATGCCGCAGGCGCTGAAGCCGCCCAGGAGATTGCGACCGCAACGCGCCTGATGCTGCAGGCCCATGGTGCCGTACCGGCCATGAAGGAATTGATGGCGCAACACACCGGTGACGGCGCCTGGCGCAACATGCGCCCACCAATCATGCCCCTTTCAGCAGACGGCGTGGCGGCGCTGGATCAGGCCTGTCAGGCGATGGATTTTCAACTGGCCGAGGCGGCATAGCGCCACCGGGCCGTTAACCCGTAACCATGTCCCAGGCGGCGGTGGCGCGGTTGCGGCACATCTCGCCATAGGTCACCGCCTTGGCCGACGAGGCGATGCCGTCCAGTCCGCGCTTGTAGACACCCTGGACGATCGCGGCCAGGCGGAACAATTGGAACACCTTGTAGAAAGTCCAGTCGGGAATGCCGCTCCGGTCGGTCAGCGCGCAATAACGGGCAACGAATTCATCCTCGCTCGGCAGGCCCGGCAGTAAATCCAGGGTCTCCCCCGCACCCATAAAGCAGGATACATAGCAATAGGCCAGATCCGCCAGGGGATGGCCGAAAGTGGCCAATTCCCAATCCAGCACCGCGTTGATGCGCGGTTCGGTCGGATGCACGATGGTATTGCCCAGGCGGTAATCGCCATGCACCAGGGTGGTCATATCATCAACGGGAATGTTTTTCGGCAGCCATTGCATCAAGTGATCCATGGCCGGAATTTCATCGGTTTGCGAGGCAATATACTGCTTTGTCCAACGGCTGATCTGCCGCGTATAGTAATTTCCCGGGCGGCCGAAATCGCCCAGTCCCACGGCCTCGTAGTCGACCGCGTGCAGGGCCGCCAGGACTTGCAGCAAATGATCGTAGACAGCACTTCTCTCGGCCGGGCGGAAGGCCGGCGCGAATTGATCGTCCAGGACCCGGCCGGGCACTTTGTCCATGACGAAAAACGCGGTGCCCAGAACGCTGTCGTCTTCGCATAACAGATAGGTTTTGGGCACAGGTACATCCGTGTCGCCCAGGGCGGTCATGACCCGGTATTCCCGGTCCACCGCATGGGCCGAGGGCAGCAGGGTGCCCGGCGGCTTCTTGCGCAGGACGAATTCCCGCCCCCCGGTCGCGATCATATAGGTCGGATTGGATTGACCCACGGCAAATTGCTGCAAACTGAAATCATCGCCGATGCCCTCCATATGGGCGGCCAGATAAGCCTGCAGTTTGCTTTCATCCAGTCGATGCGCCTCGCGCACGGGAATGGTTTCATTTTGATATTCGGTCATCTCGCTCATACTCGTTCCTTCAGGCCTGAGGCCTACCTTAGACTATTTTCCAGATCGACTGAAACACCCGCGCCCGCGCCCGCCAAGGCCCCTGGACGGCCAAAAGTAATGCCCTGCACGCGGCCCGCAAAGCAGTGGCGCGGCGCCTCAAACAATACTGAAAGTGACCCGGGTCAACCGGCCAGACGTTCTACCTGTTGCCAGGCCGCCTCGGCCAGAGGGCGGGCGCGGCGGCCTTGTTCGACGGCATGTGGGCTGGCCGCTGTACCGTCCTGGGCCCGTTTGGCGATACCCTGTAAAATTGCCGCCAGCCGGAACATGTTGTAGGCCAGATACCATTCCAGATGCGGAATGCCATCGCGCCCGGTCAACTTGCAATAATGCGCGATATACGCCTCTTCGGTGGGAATTCCCAAGCCAGGCAGATCCGCATCGGCGATGCCACGGAACAGATCCTTGCCCAGGCGCCAACCCATCAGGGTGTAGGTGAAATCACCTACCGGATGGCCGAGGGTGGCCAATTCCCAATCGAGGAGCGCGATAACCCTGGGCTCTGTTGGGTGAAAGACCATGTTGTCCATGCGAAAATCACCGTGAATAAGGGTGGTTTCATCGCCCGCCGGAATGTTCCGGGGCAGCCATTCGATCAAGCGATCCATCTCCGCTATCGGTTCGCTTTCGGAAATACGGTAAGTCTTGCTCCAGCGATGGATCTGCCGTTCGCGGTATTCACCGACTTTGCCGAAATCCGCCAATCCGACGGCTTCATAGTCCACCTTGTGCAAGGCGGCCATGGCCTCATTCATGGCTTGATAAATTTGGCCACGTTCCTCGGTCTGCATGTCCGGCAGGGTCGAATCCCATAAAATGCGGCCCTGTACCATTTCCATGATGTAGAACGCCGTGCCGATCACCGTTTCGTCTTCGCACAGGCAATAGGTCCTGGGCGCCGGCACATCCGTCTGCCCCAGCGCGGTAATGACCCGGTATTCCCGGTCGACGGCATGGGCCGACGGCAACAATTCGCCCGGCGGCTTGCGCCGCAGGACATAGGACTGACCGCCGGCGTCAACGCGATAGGTCGGGTTCGACTGCCCGCCCTTGAACTGGCTCAGCCCTATGGCGCCCGAAAAGCCCTCTACATGTTCTTCCATATAGGATTGCAGGCGGGGGATATCGAAGCTGTGCTGTTCCAGCACATCCTGAGTGCCGGCAAATTGCGCCTGAAGATCGCTCATGGGACCGGCCCTCCCCGCCAGGTGTCATACATCGCCGCCAGTTTAGAGCATGATGCGGCGTGGTTCACAAAATATGCGCAAAATTATTCTATGCCCGGCGAGCGACCGGGTTTTTCGCTGCGAACCGCCCTTCAAATACATCAGCGTCCTTACGGATGGCGCCGATAATCCAGGACAGGATTGACTGCACTTTGGCCGAACCAATCATATCCTTGTGGGTTGCGACCCAAACCGAGGTCGACAATGTTTCCGGGAACAGATCGGCGCGGACCAGATGCGGCGACAGGTCTCCGACACAACAGGGGAGCAACGCCATACCCAGCCCGGTTTCCGCGACATCGCGCAAACCAACAAAGGAATTTGATCGCAGAATAATGTTGGCTTCCGGCAGGTTTTGCCGCTGCCAGTCACCAACCATTGTCGACGCGATCGGCGGCGCGACGCCCAACCATTTATGGCCGTCGTAATGTCTGTCGCGGTTCTGATCCAGGTACCCACGTGTGGCGTAAACGTGCAACAACAATTCACAGGCACGCTCGCCAACCAGTTCCTGCGGCAGCATTGGCGCCGGGCGGACCGTGACGTCGGCGTCCATCGTCGAAAAATTTACATAGCTGTTGGTGATGTTGAGTTCGACCACAGCGCCTGGATGTTGTGCCTGGAAAGATGCAACATGACGGGTCAATCCCCCGGCCGCAAGACTGTCGCTGGTCGTTATGCGAACCGGTCCGTCGAGCTCCAGGCCCTGGGTGGCGATGGCCCGGTCAAGATCGTTTACCCGTTCCTTGATGGTCCGCAAGGTTGTCAGCAGATGGTGGCTTTCGGGCGTCAGGGCATAGCCTGCGCCCGAACGCTCAAACACCTGCACGCCCTTTTCGTCCTCGAATGCGGAGATCCGCCGTAGAACCGTGGAATGATTGACCCCCAGTAAACGGGCAGCACCACTCAGTGTGCCCTGCTCGGCCACTGCCAATACATACCGTAAATCATCCCATGCCAAATCAGTCCCCGATTCAATCTATTGCCTGTGCAATATTGCACAAAACTATGTGCAAATTTTTCCAATAGCAGGACATTTTTGCACAGGCTAAGGTGAAACCGCAAAGACCAAATCCGATACAAGTCAAACACAAGGGGGTGGGAAAAAATGCTGAATGCATTAAGGAAAGCAGGGATCGTGATCGCCATCGTGGCTATGCCCGCGATCGCCGCTCAGGCGGCGGACATGTCGAAACCGGTGGCGGCCCGAAAGGCTGTGATGAAAGTCAACGGTTTCTACATGGGCCAGCTTGGCGGCATGGCCAAGGGCAAGATGGCATACGATGCGAAGGTGGCCCAGGGGGCGGCTAACGGGCTGCTGGCGCTGGCTAAACTGGACACCAGCAAGATGTGGCTCAAGGATTCCGGCAACGATAAACTGGGCACGAAAACCCGTGCCAAACCGGAAATCTGGAGTACTTATCCGGATGTCGCAAACAAAGCCAAAGCCTTGGAGACGGCCCTCGAAAGCCTGGTGAAAGTCGCGGGCACCGGCCTTGAGGGCCTAAAGGGTGGCATTGGTGCCGTCGGCAAGGCTTGCGGTGGCTGCCACAAACCGTTCCGTGCCAAGAAAAAATAACAAGGTCTGAAAATCTCTGTCTTTTGCGGGCTTTCGTCAGAAAATAGGCGTTGCGATTATAGGCACGTAATCGCAACGCCCAACTCAAGCTGCGATGACCGGCCGGCGGTGGGACCACGGACGGGCCTGTTCCAGTTGCCCGGCGAGCCGAAACAGCGTGTCCTCCGCTCCGAAACGGGCCATGAAATGCAGTCCGACCGGTAAGTTGTCTGCTGTCCAGTGCAATGGTACGGACATGGCTGGTTGCCCCGTCCCGTTGGCAATCGACGTAAAGCCCGAATATTCACCGATATGTTCCAAAAACGTGTCGCGGTTGCCGCCGTCCCAGGCGAAGTATCCGAGAGGCGCCGGCGGCCGGGCAATGGTCGGGGTCAAGGTCAGATCGTAGGTTCTGAAAAATTCGGCGACCTGCCGCGCGACCTGCTGGATGTCCTGCATCACGCCCAGATAAGCACCCGCCGAGCATCGTTCACCGCTTTGATACATGCGCCAGGTATTGGGTTCGAACTGGTCTTCACTGGGCGTAAGCTGAAAACGTTTCGACCAATCGAGAATGGCCCAACCGGCAAAGGCTGTCCAGGCAGAGGCGAAGGCCTTCAGATACCGGGTTTCGTCAAATTCCGGCTCGGTCCATTCGACAATGTGGCCCAAATCCTCGCACAACTTGGCCGTGGCTTCGACCGCGGCCTGGCATTCGGGATGAATAGTCGCGCCGGTCAGGGCCCTGGTGGAAACCGCGATACGCAATGCGCCGGGGTCACGGCCCACTTCGTCCACATAGGGGCGTTCCTTGGGCGGTGCATAATATGGGTCGCCGGGTGCCGGGCCGGCGGTGGCATCCAACAGCGCGGCGCTATCGCGGACACTGCGGGTGACCGCGTGTTCCACCGCCAGGCCGCTGCCCGCATCGCCATATTCGGGGCCCATTGGGTTCCGCGCCCGGGTCGGTTTCAGGCCGAACAGGCCACAACAGGCAGCCGGAATGCGAATAGAACCGCCGCCGTCATTGGCGTGCGCCATGGGCACGATACCCGCCGCCACCGCCGCGGCCGAGCCGCCGGACGAACCGCCAGTGGTGCGTGTGGTATCCCATGGGTTGCGGGTAGGGCCATGCAAGGCCGGTTCTGTGGTGGGCAACAGGCCGAATTCAGGTGTGTTGGTCTTGCCCGCGATAATGACGCCAGCCCGTTTCAGGCGGGTCACCAGTTCGCTATCCTGCGCGGAAACACACCGGCCAGCCAAAAACCGGCTGCCTTCCGCAATGGCAACGCCGGCATATTCGGCAAGCAGGTCCTTCAACAGGAAGGGCACGCCCGCGAATGGCGCATCTTTCCCAACCCCGTCGCACCCGTCTTTGACATACCCGCGCGCCTGATCATCCATCCGGGTGATTACCGCGTTCAGGGCTGGGTTCAGCCGTTCGATACGGGCGATAGTCGCCTCGACCATTTCGGCGGCCGTCACTTCGCCCTGGCGGATCAGTTTGGCCAGGGCGGTGGCATCCAGAAACGCCAGCTGGTCATCCCTCATTGCAGGCGCACACCCTCGGTTAACGGGCTACCGTCCGGCTTCGCGGTCGATCTTTTCGCGTTCGTTGAAATAGCCCTTGAACAGGAACATCATGCCGCCCATGAGGATGATCGTGGCCACCATCACGGCGATCAGTAGAAATAATTCATGCATAACCGACCCTTTCCGCATTACTGCCAAGGATTTACACCAACATTCCACGTTGGCCAAGACATTATCATCGAAATAGGCGCGGCTTTCTAAAGCATTCCGGCACTCACCGCGCCGCCGCGCCGCCGGCTTCCCCGTTCGCCAGGCTGTTGGCAAGATGGATCAGGCGGTCCAGTCCGCCGGCCCGCAGCAAGGCAACGGCGCAGGCCAGGTTCTGGTCATCCATGGGTTTTGCCAATAGTTCGTTGCAACGTTCGCCGGTAATCGACGCTTTGGGCCCGGCCACATGGGGGGTGGCCTCGCCCCGGCTTATGGCACCCTGCAATTCTTCCTCGCGCCGGCCGGCTTCCTGACGGTCACTCTCGATCAACAGGTCGGGCAATATCCCCCAGGCCTGTATGGTGCGGCCGGAGGGTGTGTAATACAGGGCCGTGGTCAGCCGCAGGGCGCCGGAGTCCCCCATAGAGAAAATCGTCTGAACCGAGCCTTTGCCGAACGAGCGGTTGCCGACGATGACGGCCCTGTTGTTCTCCTTCAAGGCGCCGGCGACGATCTCGGCGGCGGACGCCGTGCCTTCATTGACCAGCACAACAATGGTCTTTGCCGTTGCCAAACCGTCATCGTGGGCCCGGAAATGGGCATTGTCTTCATCCATGCGGCCGCGCACCGACACGATGGTGCCGGTGTCCAGGAAAACGTCCGATACCCGGATCGCCTGACGCAGCAGGCCGCCCGGATTGTTGCGCAGGTCGATTACCAGTCCCAGGCTGTGCTGGCCCAAGGCGTCATCGATTTTGCTCAACGCATCGCGCAGGCTTGGTTCCGTCTGCTGGCTGAAAGCGGAGATCCGGACATAGCCATAATCCGCCTCTGCCCTGTGACGCACGGCGGGAACGCGAATTATGTCGCGGACAATCATCACTTCGAATGGATCCGTCACCTCCGGCCGTAACACGGTCAGGCGAATGGTGGTGCCGACCAGGCCGCGCATGCGGCTTACCGCCTCGCGCAGGGTCATACCCTTGATGGGCGTTCCGTCCACATGGCTAATCTTGTCGCCGGTCCGGATACCGGCGCGTTGGGCGGGGGTATCATCGATGGGCGCGATTACCTTGACCAAACCGTCGTCAAGGGTAACTTCAAGGCCAAGACCGGCAAACTTGCCGCTAATACGGATTTTCAGTTCGCCATAGGTGTCGGGATCAAGATATGCGCTATGGGCGTCCAGGGTGTTCAGTCCCTTGTTCAGCGCCAAGGCAATACGGCGAAACTTGCTGTGCGGCTTGGAGGCCTGGTCGTCCTTATCCAGCCCATCTCTTGCCTCACGCTCCGCTATGGACTTTTTCTCGGCGGCGGCCAGGGCGGCATCATATTCCTTCAGACCCTGCATGGTCCCTTGCAACAGCGGCAGGGGATCAAGTTCGCGCAGATAACGGCGCCCGACGATCGGCAGGGCGCGCCGCAGCACGGCGGATTCCTGTTCGCTCAGGGTAATATCCTGCAGGGCTGCCAGCTCTGCGATCAGTTCCTGGGTGCCCTTGGCCAAGCCAGAGCCCGGGCTTTGCAGTCCGATGACGGCAGTTAGCAATAGCAGCAGCGCCGGAAATACCAGGCGCGAATTTAGACCGCAATGATTGGTAAATCGCTTTTGCCAGGTCATGATCCTGAGGTCATCCTTCCAATCATATCCGCTCGGCCAGCCATATTGCCAAGCGGGTGCCAGCTTTCACGCTTCGGCTTAATATTTCGTAAGCATGAGTGTCATCGGCGCCAGTTTCAGCATTGTATTCTTGCGCCACGTTTCGGTGCTTGATCTCGTCATCGCGAAATTGCCCTATCACCGCCCGCAATTCCATCTCGTCCTCGCCAAGAGCATCAAGCTGCCTTTGGTAATGCGTCTCGATCACCTCTTCCACCGCTACCGTCGTCGCCATGGCGGCCCGTTCGCCCAGCAATGCGCTGCCCGCACCCAGGGCAAAGCCGGCGGCCCGCCAGACGGGTGACAGCGCCGTGGGGCGGACGCCGCGCGCGGCGACCATTTCATCAAAGACGGCCAGGTGTTCGCCTTCCTGCGCGGCCATTTCCGCCAACAGCGGCGCACAAGGCCGATCGCCCAACACCGCCAATTGGCCCCGGTAAATTTCCGCCGCGCCCAATTCGCCAGCCTGGTCCACCCGGATCATCCGGCCAACCTTTGCCGGACCTTGGAGGTCACCGGGCAGGGTTGCCGGGCGCGCGGGGCGCTTTTCAAACGCTGCTTTGATCTCGACAGTCATTACCTATGCTTGTTCCTGAAACCGACCCCGGCGGCTAATCCAGCATACAGGGCCAGACCGGCCGAGAATATGACGTTGTACCCCGCCATGGAAATACCAAATAGGGAAAACGCCACCTCGTCGCAGCGCGTTACGGGCGTGGCCATGACCTGGGCCCGCAATTCGGCCAGGGTCCGGGCGGTGCCGGTCGTGCCCACGCACGCCTCGCTGCCGGTCCACCAATATTGCTCGACCCCCACATGGTAGACAGCGATGCCGGCGTTTACGGCCAGCACAAGCGCCGAAAATAGTAACAACCAAGTAGCCGCCGGCCGGACCCACGGGGTCAGTGCGACGAGGCAAAGCGCGGCGATGGCGAAGGGCCAACGTTGATAGATGCACAAGACACAGGGCTGCAACTCGAAACCATATTGACCGATGAAGGCCAGTGCCAGGGCCGTGAGGGATGCCAGTGGCACAAGAAGCAATGCGGTTCTTGTCGTAAACAGTTGCTGCATCGCCAATCCTCGTTTCTACCAGACAAATTTGATGACGGCGAAACCGCCGATCAACAACACCATGAACAGGGCGAACAACAGGCCCAGATAGCGCTCTATGAAGTCGCGGATCGGTTCGCCAAACCGCCATAGCAGGGCGGCCACTATGGCAAAGCGCAGGCCCCGGGCAACGATCGAGGCGAGCAGGAAAACCGGAAAACTCAATCCGGTCACGCCCGAGGCGATGGTGATCACCTTGTATGGAAAGGGCGTCAGACCGGCAATCAAAACGATCCAGACACCCCATTCGTTATAGCGGTTTTGAAATGAAGCAAATTTCTCGCCATAGCCATAAAAGGCCAGGATGGGCTGGCCGACGGCATCAAACAGATACAATCCAATAGCATAACCCAGCAAGCCGCCCAAAACAGAGCCGACGGTGCAAATCGCGGCGATCAACAGGGCGCGATGCCGTTGCGCCAGCACCATGGGAATTAAAATGACGTCCGGCGGGATGGGGAAGACAGAGCTTTCAATGAACGAGACCACGCCCAAGGCCCAATTGGCATGACGATGTCCGGCCAGGGCCATGGTACGGTCGTAGAGCCAACGCAGCATTGTTTACCCAGTGGATTATTTGCGGGGTGCTGCTGCCCTATAACAGCATCCCCGGGCCAGGACAATCGGGGCCATTGGCCGGGCCCTTATTTGCCAGTGCCGTGCATGGTCCCTATGCTCTATCAACCTGGACATGGCGGTAGAGACGGCAGCATGACGGCAATCAGCGCGAACGGCATCACCATCGAGTACGAGGTTCACGGCCGGGCCGGCGACCCCGCGATCGTTTTGCTGCGCGGGCTGGGTTCACAACTGATCAATTGGCCGCCGGCCTTGATGGAACGCCTGGCCGCCGCTGGATATTTTGTCGTGACTTTCGACAACCGGGATGCCGGTCTGTCCAGCAAGTTCGAGGCGGCGGGCGCCATCGATATCCCTGAACTGATGGCCCGGGCGGCGGCGGGCACGCCGTTGGAAGTACCTTATCGTCTGGAAGACATGGCGGCGGATGTCCTCGCCCTGATGGATGGGCTCGGCATCGAACAGGCCCATGTGGCGGGCATCTCCATGGGCGGCATGGTGGCGCAGATCCTGGCGGCCAGGCATGCTGAACGCCTGCTTTCCATGGCCTCCATTATGTCGCACAGCGGCAATCCCGGCCTGCCGTCGGGAACACCCGAGGCGATGGCCGCCTTGATGCCGAGCGGCGCCGATCCGAATGACCGCGAGGCGATTATCAACGCGGCATTCGAGGCTTCCAAGGTGCTGGCCGGTCCCGGCTATCCCACCCCCGACAGGGACCGCCGGCGTCTGGTCGAACAGGCCCATGACCGCTGTTACTGCCCGGACGGGCGCACCAGGCAGCGCGCCGCGGTCGTGGCGTCAGGCAATCGGGTCGAGATGTTGCGGACCATTACGGTGCCCAGCCAGGTCATCCACGGCGTCGATGATCCGTTACTGAACATCGCCGGCGGGGAAGATACCGCGGCCAACATTCCCGGCGCGGAATTTCATGCCATCGCCGGCATGGGCCACGAAACCCCAGCCTCACTGGCAGCGAATCTGGCACAACTGATCGGTGGCTTTGCCGCCCGCATCGATCAATCCCGCGCCTAGACTATTTTCGATATTCATCGAGTCGCCGTGCCACCCGCTCCCCCTCCCGACCGCCCACAGGATTATGATCAATGGGTGGTCGGGAGGGGGAGCGGGCGGGTAAGTCAATCTCGAAAATGGTCTAAAGCATTTCCCTTATGTTGCCGGAGAGGCAGGCCGGCGACCCAATTATTCCGCCGCGATGGTTAAAGGCTGGCCGCCGCCGATGGGCAAGCCGACATCCAGGGCTTTCAGGCGCGGCATCACTTTTTCCGCGAAGGTCCGCATGGAAGTCTTGGACAATTCATGGGGCATGCCGCCAAAACTGAAGCCATTTATGAAACCGGCGCAGTTGGTCATTTCCTGATATTCGCGCATCCGGTCGAAGACCTGGTCCGGCGTACCCCAGACTTGCAGATCGGCCAGGAAATCGACAAAGCTGTCGATGCCGTGCTTGTTGATATTCTTCGAGAGGCCGCCGTAGTACTCATAGCCCTTGATATCGGCCAGGCCTTCGTTATGGAATTCATAATGATCCAGGGCCGAGCGGCTGTAGGCGCGGATGTATTTTTTATGCATCTCGTTGGCGATGCTTTCGTCTTCATGACAGCCGTTGAAGACCACCATCAAGGGTTGCGGCGCCTCTTCGCCATTGTTCATTTCCCGGTAGATCTCGCGGTACTGCTCTAATTCATGCAGGGTTTTATCCCAGGGCTTTTGGGCGATGATCATGATGCCAATGCCCAGCCGGGCCATGATGCGGGCGGATTCGGGCGAAACGGCGGAGGCATAAAAGCGGCCCTTGAAGGAGGCAAACGGGAATGGGCGAACGCCGATTTTCGGCTGTTTGTAAAATTTGCCTTCGTATTCGATGTGGCCGGTTTCCAGACCCTGGATCAGCGCTTCGGTATACTCCACGAAGCGTTCCCGGGATTCGCCCATGGCGACGCGGAAGCCTTCGAATTCGATGCGGCCCAGGCCGCGGCCCACGCCCAGGATGGCGCGCCCGTTGGACATATGATCCAGCACCGCGATTTCCTCGGCCACGCGCACCGGATCATGCCAGGGCAGAACCATGACCATGGTGCCCAGCAGGGCCCGTTCCGTCCGGCCCGCCATATAGGTCAGGAACTGCAAGGGGTTGGGGCACATGGTGTAATTGTCGAAATGATGCTCGGCCGTCCAGATGCTTTCGAACCCCAGTGGTTCGGCCATATCCGCCAGGGACAATTCATGCTGATAGACCTCGCGGTCGGTGTGCTTGCCGCTCAAGTTCTGAAAAAACGTCGTCATTCCAACATGCATCTTGGCATTCCTTTCCGTCTTTCTAAAAGCGTGATTTTCTCTAATCCATCACGCCAGGCGGGGCGGGTCAACTACCGCGATCAGGCGGGGCGGCGCGTGTGACGAACGAATTCCGCCAATTCAGCGTTGAAACGGGCACTGTCTTCAAAGAATGGGGCATGCCCGATGTCTTGATAGACCGACGCCTCTGCATCGGGAATATGCGCCATGGCGTGTTCGCCCATATGCGGCAAGACCAGAGCATCCGCCAGGCAATAGGTTACCAGGGCGGGTACCGACAAGGTCTCCAGAACTGGGTCAAAATCCAACTCCCGGTCGAACATCGCCTGGCGGACATGGCGCGGCACCAACATGTTGAAGGCCAGCCAGGTCTCGAAGGTCTCCTGCGCCACGGGCTTGGCTGTGCAGGCCCGCAGAAAGGCCCGCGTGCCGGAAATTCGCGTCAGAAGATGATCCGACAACAAATCAGCCCTGGCTTTGGGAATTGTCGGCGGTGGCGAATTTCTGTCCGAGACCCGTCGCACCGCGGCCGCCACAAAATTGATCCCGGCAATATCATCGCAGCCGTATCGCTGGCAATAATCCAGCATGATCAGGCCGCCATAGGACCATCCCACCAAGACTGGCTGGTGCAAATCCAATTGCCTGATGACGGCGGCAATATCGCCGGCCCAGTGTTTGCCATCCTGGTAGGCGGCCATGTCATCCGGCTTGTCCGACTGGCCGTGACCCCGGGCATCAATGGCGATCAAGCGGAAATCCTTGGCCAAATCGCTTTCAAGTTGGGCCTGCCAGGACAGATGGCATTGCATGAAGCCATGGATAAACAGGATTGAAGGGCCCTCCGGGTTGCCCCATTCACCGGCCCACAGGCGCACACCATCGCTGCCATCGATTTGATATTCCCTGTTCATGGTCGATCTCCCTCATTTATGCCGGCGTTGGTTGCCTCGCGCCAGATTTGCAGCAATTGGTCGGGGCCGCTCTTGGCCATGTAAACCGCCGCCGCCAGGGCGGACAGAACCCGCAAACGAACCAGATCAGATGGCGCATAGGTGTTACGGGCCTGCGCGGCGCAGATAAGATGGCCAATAAACCTATTCTGCCAGATCATCGGCGCATAGATAGCCGAGCCCATGCGCGCAGTCTTCAAGATCTGTTTGAAATCCGCATGCTCGTCCGTGTTTTCCAGGATAAGCGCCTGTTCATTTTTCCAAACCCAACCGGGATGCCCCGTATCCAGGGGATAGTAGAGGCGATGTTGCTCTGGTGGGAAACCCCATTCGGCCAGCAATATGTGCGCGGTCTCGTCCGGACTGACCATAAAGACGCCTGAGACGTGGAAATGCCGTTCGCCCGGCTTCAGGGCACCGGGATGTTGATGGGCCGTTGCATCGCCAGTGATCCGCAAGGCGGCATGGACGACTTCACACAATGCCGCCTCGGCGTCTTCCGCGTTCGCGGCGGCCCGGGCGGCGCGCGCCACTTCATCCCAGGGATCATCGGTCAGACAGCTGGCAACGATTTTAGCCATCATCACACCTAAAGCGGATTCTGCGCGGCCCAGTTTTCAGCGATCTGCAACCGGGTCGCAACCCAGACATCGGGCTTGGCCGCGACATGTTGCAGGAACTTCTCCAAATAGCCGATGCGGCCGGGCCGCCCGATAATCCGCAGATGCAGCCCGAAAGACATCATGCGCGGGTCCGACCCGCCCTCCCGATACAGCCAATCGAAGCTATCGATGGCATATTGCAGCCAATCGCCTGGAGTCAGCGACGGCGCCGTCCACATCTTCATGTCATTCGAATCGAGAGCGTAAGGCAGGATCACAATGGGCCGGCCATGGCTGGCATCCCAGAACGGCCGGTCGTCGGAGAAATCATCCATGTGATAGGTGAAACCTTCCTCTACCAGAAGGCGCCGGGTGTTATCGGTCAACAAATAGCGGGACAGCCAGCCATGGGGACGGCTGCCGGTGCTGGCCTCGATCGAGGTAATGGCCTTGCGGATGAATTCCCTTTCCGTGTCCTCGTCCATTTGAAATTGATGTACCCAGCGCCAGCCATGGCTGCAGACCTCGTGCCCGCCCGCCATGATCGCCCCGGTCAATTCAGGGGCCTTTTCCAAAGCCTGGGCGGCGGCGGTGAAGGTGGCGACCATGCCGAATTCGTCCAGCAGCTTCATGATCCGCGGCGCACCGGCTTTCAGGCCGTATTGGTAGTTGCTTTCGTTGGCATAATTGCGGATCGGCTTGTGGATCGCCACGCCAAGTTCATCGACCACTTCCGGGCCGCGGTCGCCCTCGGCAATGCTCATTTCCGAGCCTTCCTCGACGTTCACGACAATAGAGACGGCAATGCGGGCCTCGCCCGGCAGCTTCCATTGGGCCATGGGGGTCAAACTCCGGACACGGATATTTACAGTTTCTGGGTATTCACGGCTGCATCGACGTACAGAACCTCGCGGACCGCCTCTGCCGCCCGGGCATGAAAAGCCATCGCCTCGGCATCGAAATCGGCGGCGGGTACGGGCGTTGGCGTAAAGTTGCCATAGGAATCGGAGCCGCGCACCAGGGCGGCGCTATCCCAGCTGCCGACGATCTGCCGGGTATCCGTCGGCATGAAATGCATGGAAACACCAATGCGCCGGTCCGGGGCGTGATTTGGCCCCGAGGCATGGGCCAGGCGATAATTGTGGATCGACATTTCGCCCACCTCCAGCGGCATGTAGACGGCCCGCTTGTCGTCAACACCCGCCGTGATCTCCTGGCCGCGGGTCAGCATGTTTGCCTGGTCGTAACGGTCCTCGTGGGGCAGCACCGCGCCCTCGTGGGTACCTGGCATGACACGCATGCAGCCGCTCTCAATGCTGGCCGGCGACAACGCCAACCATGCGGTGACAACCTGATCGCTGGACAGGCCCCAATACCGGGTATCCTGATGCCAGGACACGAAGCTTTCGGAACCAATGTCCTTGATCCAGAAGATGGTATTCCAGCAAAGTATATTGGGGCCAATCAATTGCTCGACCGGATCGAGGATGCGTTTATCGCGGATCAAATCATCCAGCCATTTGAACAGCAGGTGGGATTTGCTACGTTGGCCGGGTTCAAGCCGGCCGCCCTGCTTGCCTTCCTGGGCCTCCAATCGGCGGCGCAGCGCGCCGGCCTCATCGCGGTCCAATACCTCTATGGGGTAGACATAGCCGTCGCGGTTGAATTGCTCAATCTGTTCCGTGTTCAGCGCCATGGCCGCATTCCCTTCCACACATAAAGCTGGCGATGAAGGTAGACGAGACGGGCCCCGGGCACAAACCGCCACGCGCATGGGATCCCGTCATTCGGCGGCATCTGTCCGTTCGGCCGCGGTCTGGCGGGCGACCAGGTGGGCGTACAATCCTCCCGCCGCAACCAGCTCGGCATGGCGGCCCTGCTCCATCACCTTGCCATGATCCAGGACAACGATGTTGTCCGCGTCGCGGACCGTGGACAGGCGATGGGCGATGACGATGGTCGTACGCTCCGTCATCAGGTCGTCCAGGGCGCCGCGCACCAGGGCCTCGTTGACCGCATCCAGATGCGAGGTCGCCTCATCCAGAATCAATACCGGCGCGTCTTTCAGGAAGGCGCGGGCGATGGCGACCCGCTGACGCTGGCCGCCCGACAGACGCATACCCCTCTCACCCACCGGCGTGTCCAGGCCGTCGGGCAGGCCGGCGATGAATTCATCCAGCGCGGCCCGCTGGATCGCCTGGGCCAAATCGGCCGCGCTGGCCTCGGGCCGGGCGATCAGGATATTGGCGCCCAGGGTATCGTTGAACAGATAGGTATCCTGGGCCACCAGGGCGATGCGCCGGCGCATCTCGTCCAGGTGATATTCGGTCAAGTCATGGCCATCCAGTTGGATCACGCCCTTGCCGGGATCCCAGAACCGCATCAACAGATGGGCGATTGTCGTTTTTCCGGCCCCGGACGGGCCAACCAGGGCCATCGTGCTGCCCACGGGCACGGTGAAGCTGACATTTTGCAGCGCCGGCGTCGTGCTCCCCGCATAACAGAAGTCCACGTCGTTGAAAGACAAACCGGCGGCTGCAGCGGGGACGACGCCGGGACCGTCCTGAACGGGGACCTCTTCCTCGTGAACGGCATGCAGACGCCGGGTGGCGCCAAGAGTGTCCGCCAGTTGCCGGCCAATGTTGGCGATTTCAGATATGGGCAAAAAGGCCGCCATGGCCAACAGGGTCAGCAAAGGCAAAAATCCGGCCGGCAGGTCGCCGGCGTTGACCAGATGGGCGCCCACCGCCACCACGGCCAGCCCGCCCAGGCCCGTGGCCAGTTCCAACAGCACTGTTTGCAAGGTCAACTCGCGAAAGAACGGCAGCCGCACCTTGATCTGTTGCCGCGCCAGGTCCATGAAACTCTCGCCGCGGCGTTCTTCGGCCTGAAAGGCCACAACCTCGGTCAGTCCCTGGATGCTGTCCACCGCATGAGCGTTTAGTTCTCCCAGCGCTTCCCGCGCGGCCGAGCCCAGCCGGTCGACCCGGCCACGCATCAGGAATGGACTAAACCCCACCAGCAATAGAAACGGAGCCAGCGCCAGGGCCATGGGAGCCCCGAAATAGCCCAGGGTTGCCAGCACCAACAACGGCACCAGCACGGCAACGAAGGCCGGGGCCACCGTGTGGGCGAAGAAAAACTCGACGGTTTCGACGTCCTGAGTCGCCACGGAAACCAGATCGCCCGTCCGCCGGCCCAATAGATAGGCCGGCGCCAGGCGGTCCAGTTTTTCAAACAGGGCAATACGCATTTCCGCCAACAGACGGAAGGCCATGTCGTGGGCGATCCAGGATTCCAGCCAATGCAGAATGCCCGCCAACGGTGCCATGGCCGCCAGAATCCAAAGCAGATAGCCATAGGGCAGCTCCGCCTTGACGGCAATCACGGCCAGGGCCCCAACGATGCCAATTCCGGTAAAGGCGGCGACGCGGCTGACGCCAAAGATGAAGGTCAGGATCAGGCGGCCCTTCCATGGGGCCACGTGCCCCAACAAGATGCGAAAGGCGCCGGCCCAGCCCAGGTGCCGGGCACGCAGAATGGCATTGCTGTCGCCCGCTTCGCCTGACAAATCCGCTATCGTCTGCCTCTCTTCGACGGCAGCCCGCGGTTCGGTGGGTTCGTCCAGGCGCTGTTCCGGCGCTGATTTGTCCCGTGCCTGGGCCGCCATCAGGCGGTAATAGGCGCCGCCCAGGGCCATCAGTTCGCCATGGCGGCCTTGCTCCGCCACCCGGCCGTCGCCGAGAACCAGAATGCGGTCGGCATCAATGACGCTGGAGAGGCGGTGGGCGAAAATCAAGGTCGTGCGGCCCTGCATCAGACGGTCCAGGGCTTGCTGGATCACCGCCTCGTTTTCCGCATCGACCGAGGATAGAGCCTCGTCCAGCACCAGGATCGGCGCGTCGCGCAACAGGGCCCTGGCGATGGCGATACGCTGGCGTTGCCCGCCCGATAGTTTCAGGCCGCGCTCGCCCACGATGGTGGCATAGCCCTGGGGCAGGCCGGCAATGAATTCGGTGGCATTGGCATCCTTGGCCGCAGCCCGCACCTCGTCCCAGGTCGCGTCCGGCTTGCCCAGGCGGATATTATCCTCGACACTGCCGAAGAACAGGTAGGTATCCTGCTGTACGACGGCGAATTGATGGCGCAAACTGGCCAGGGACTGGCCGCGAATATCCTGGCCGGCGATCAGGATTTGTCCCGCATCCGGGTCGTACAGGCGCAGCAACAGCCGTTGGATCGTGGTTTTACCCACGCCGGACGGACCGACAATGCCAATCCGCTGGCCCGGTTGAATGGTGAAATCCAGATCATCAAGGGCCGCGCGCCGGGTGCCGGGATAGGCAAACCGCACGCCCTTGAATTGCACCGAAGCGGCCTGGTCCAGCTCGAGTGTGCCTTTGCCGTCGTCCGGCAAGCCCGGGGTCGCCGCCAGAATAGCCAAAATACCCTCTGCAGCAGATTGCCCGACCATGCCCTGATGCAGCAGATTGCGCAGATCCCGCAGGGGCCGGAAAACCTCGACCCCCAGCATCAATACCACCAGCAGCACCCATAATTCGGTTTGCCCCTGGCTGACCTGCCAGGCGCCCAGGCTCAACGCCGCCGTCGCACCCAACGCGATGCCGGTATCCGTGATACCCCGGCCCAGGGCGTTGGTGGCCAGCACCCACATCGTACTGCGAAACAGATCATGGGCCTTGTGGCTCAGGCTTTCCGCCCGCACGTGGCTTTGGCCAAAAGCTTTCAGTGTGCCCAGGCCTTGCAGGGAATCCAGGAATTCGGCGGCGAAGGCGCCGTACGCACGGGCCCGGGCGCGGGCGCTTTGCCGGTCCCAAAAATGAAAGGCCGACGGCGCCACCAGGGTCAACAGCGCAAACACCAGCAGGCAGGATGCGATGGCCGGGTCAAGAAAGACGATAAAGCCAAATATCAGCAACGGCGTCAGGGCCGCCACGAACAGTTGGGGCAGGTATTGGCCGAAATAGGTCTCCAACTGTTCGACGCCTTCGACCAGGGAAACCAGCACGTCACCGGTACGTTTCAGACCGAAATAGGCCGGCCCCAGTTGGACGATTTTTTCGTAAAGGTGTTGGCGCAGGATAATCTGCACCCGTGCCGCGGTCCGGTGGGCGACCATGTTGCGGCTGTATTCCAGGGCACTGCGCAACAGCATGGCGCCACCGACCAGGGCCACCGGCGCCCATAGTTCCGGCAATGATGCGCCGGCGAAAACCAGGCCCAACAACCAGCCCAGCAGGACAAGCCGCAGGACCCCGACCGCCGCCGCCAGCAGGCCAAGCGCCACCGCACCCAACAGACGTTGGCGCAAGCCCGCCATGAAGCGCCAAAGTCGCGCATCCAGATACATATGCTATGTCCCGCCTATTCCCCTTGGGCCCCGGTGTCCCCACGCCAGCCCAAACCTGTTGGTCTGTCCGCCTAAGCGACGGCCCGGCGCTGAGTGGTAACCTGCCGCGGCCGGAATACAGTTTAACAGATATTGGCTGCCGTGTCCGAGCGGGTTCCACGTGCCGCAATCATTCGGCCGAATAGGAGCTGTTTCGAGAATGCCTGAACTACAATTATGGTCCTGCGGGTCATGGGCGCCTGATATTGCAGTGGCGCTTTTCCTTGCTACACCCGGAGTACGATCGTTATATATTGCAAGTGCTTCATCCTGGCATTTTGCGGGCGCCTCAGGTCCTGTGACCTGGTAGCGCCGGTCGGGGCCATGGACAGAATTCAGGCGGTTATCGACGGTTTGGGATGACGCGGTAACGCATGACAACACGAACTGAAAAATCCGACCTATGGAACAATCTAAAACCGCCATGGCTCAAGCGACCGACGAGATCACCATGCTTCGGGATGCCTTGGACGCCATATCGGATGGATTTATTCTGCTTGATGCGGATGACCGTGTCATCGCCTTCAATGCCAAGCAGTTGGAACTATTCCCCTCGGTCGTCGAAGTTCTCGCCGTGGGCATGCCCTATCGGGAATTGCTTGCGGCACAATTCGAGAGCGGCGAGATCGATGCAACGCTTGGACCAAAGAATGAATGGATCGAGGATCGCATCAGGCAGCTTCAAATTGCCGATGGCACACCGACAGAACAAATCCTCGCGGATGGGCGTGTCATCCGGCTGAGTGAAAACCGGACGTCATCGAATGGAATTGTATCGATTCGCAGCGACGTCACCGAACTCAAGCTGATACAGCGCCAATTGCAGGAAAACGCCGAGCGGCTCCGGGATTTCGCCGAAGCCAGTGCCGAATGGTATTGGGAAATGGATGCCGATTTCCGCTACACCTTGCTGTCCAGCAATGTGATCGGGGGCGTCGGTGTCGAAATTACGGAGTTCTACGGTAAAACCCTGTGGGAAATGCTGGGCGAGGAATTTGAACAGCAGAAATCCCTGTGTTTCATCCGCGATTGCATGAAATCCCGTCAGTCGTATCGGGATGTTGTGTTCTGGCGTACCCACGCGACGACTGGGGTGCGGACCTGGATACGCGCCAGCGGCATGCCATTTTACGATGGCAGTGGTAAATTCGCAGGGTTTCGTGGCTCCAGCACCGATATCACCGAAACCAGGCGTGCTGAAGAGGCGTTGAGAGAGGGCGAACATCGCTTCCGGGATTTCGCGAACGCTGCCTCCGACTGGTTCTGGGAAATGGGCCCCGATCTGAAGTTTACCTTCTATTCCGACCGATTTTATGAAATCACCGGATTTCGTCCAGAAGACAAAATCGGCATCACCCGGACGCAAAATGTGGATCCAGACGAACTGGCGGCGGATGAGAATAAATGGCGTGCGCATTTGGCGCTGCTGCAAGCCCGAAAACCATTCAGCAATTTTGAATACGCTTTAAGGACCCGCGACGGCGGTTACCTGCACGCCAGGGTCAGCGGCTTACCCGTGTTCACCGCCAGCGGTGACTTCGCCGGATATAGAGGTACCGGCAGCGATGTCACCGAGCAAAAGCAGGCCGAAGAAAGCGCACGCCGGTTGATCAATGCCGTCGATGCCGTCGAAGAAATTGTGCTCTTGTTTGACGCTGATGACAGATTGATCTTCTGCAATGAAAAATTTCGGAAGCTCAATAAACGAGTACCCGAGGCATCGATCCCTGGCATCACATTCGAGGCGCAGATTAGGGCTATATTGGCGCAAGGCTTGGCTCCAGACGCAAAGGACAGGGAGGATGAATGGATACGCGAGCGGTTGGAGCTGCATCGAAACCCCAGTGGGCCGTTTGAACAGTCGCGCCAGGACGGCATCGTACTGCTTGTCCACGAGCAGCGTCTGCCGGGCGGCGGCACGATCACCCTGGCGAGCGATGTTACCGAACGCAAGACGGTCGAAGCGCAACTGCTCCAGGCTCAAAAAATGCAAGCGGTGGGTCAGCTCACCGGCGGCGTAGCCCACGATTTCAATAACCTGTTGGCGATCATCCTGGGTAATCTGGAGCTGTTGGCCGAGCAGGTCGAGAACAACAGCAGGGTTGCCGAGCTCGCCGCAAAAGCTGTAGCGGCCACTTTGCGCGGCGCCGATCTAACGCACCGTCTGCTGGCATTTTCACGCACACAGCCTTTGCACCCGAGCACCGTCGACGTCAACCAATTGACACAGGGCATGCAGGATCTTCTGGTGCGCAGCCTGGGTGAAGCCATAGAGATCGAGTTCGTAAACGGCCCTGACCTTTGGCAATGTGAAGTCGATCCGGGTCAACTGGAAAATGTCATTCTCAATCTATCGATCAATGCCCGGGACGCCATGACGGAAGGCGGCCGGTTGGTGATCGAGACGTCCAACGCCGATCTCAGCGACCCTTATGCCGCCGCCATTGAAGACGTTGTTCCCGGCGAGTATGTACTTTTGGCGATTAGTGACACCGGAACGGGCATGCCGCCAGAGGTCATATCGCAGGCTTTCGATCCCTTCTTCACCACCAAAGCAGTGGGAAAGGGAAGTGGTTTGGGCCTTAGCATGATCTATGGCTTCGTCAGGCAATCGGGCGGCCACGCGCGCATTTACAGTGAACTCGACGAAGGCACGACGATGAAGATCTATCTGCCCCGGTCTACGGCGGATATTGCGGCCAGGCCTGCGGCCAGCACCCAGGTTGTGGCTGATACAAAAGCCCGCGGCGAAATCATCATGGTCGTCGAGGATGATCCCGAAGTACGCACCGTCGCCGTCGCCATCCTCGATGAATTGGGCTATGAAATTCTGGAAGCCGACTCGGCGGACGCCGCCCTGGCCCAAATCAGCCCATCCCGGCAGATAGACCTGTTCGTAACCGACGTCATTCTGCCCGGTGGAATGGGCGGACGGGAACTGGCCGGCAGGGCCGGCGAACTGATACCCGGCCTGAAAATCCTTTATATCTCCGGCTATGCAGAGAATGCCCTCATGCATCATGACCGGCTGGACGAAGGCGTGCAGCTACTGGTGAAACCTTTTGGACGCGCCGATCTCGCATTAAAAGTCCGTGAAATTCTCGACCGCGCGCCAACCTGACACCACGTGAGATGGAAAATTCCCGTCGGTGCGGCCACCGCACAGGCAGGCCCAAGGCCCGTCAGGTGACGGTATACCAATAAGAAAGGTGATCTACAAATGCGTTGTGAAGTCGTTGCCATCGGCACCGAACTGCTACTTGGTCAGATCGTGGACACCAACTCGTCCTGGATTGGCGAACAATTAGCGCTGATCGGTATCGACTCCCATTTTCAGGTCAAGGTCGGCGACAATTTCGAGCGCATGGCGATGACCATCCGCCACGCGCTCGAGCGTAGCGACGCGGTCATCTGCTGTGGCGGATTAGGCCCGACCCAGGACGACATCACACGCGAGGTGATCGCCGCAATCATGGGTGTTGAACTGCACCGTGACGAGGCAATCGTGGCAAGAATCCGCCAAATGTTCGAGTCGCGGGGCCGGGTGATGGCTGATAACAACCGCCGCCAGGCCGACATACCGGCGGGCGCCACGCCGATCGCCCAGATGCCGGGCACCGCGCCCGGCCTGGTCTGCCCCATCGGCGACAAGGTGATCTATGCAGTTCCGGGCGTACCCCACGAAATGCGCACGATGATGCAGGGCACCATACTGGCCGATCTGCAGCAACGCTCGGGCGAAACAGCCGTGATCCGCAGCCGCGTCCTGCGCACCTGGGGCGACAGCGAATCCGGTCTCGCTGAGCGCCTGGCCGACCGTATTGATCACCTCGATACGCAAGGCAACCCAACCCTGGCCTTTCAGGCCAGCGGCATGGAAGGCATCAAGGTTCGCATTACCGCCAAGGCAACGGACGAAACGGCGGTCGATTCCATCATTACGGCCGAGGAAAGGGTGATCCGCAGCCTGTTGGGCGACGTCATATTCGGCGTTGACGAAGAGTCCATGGAAACCGTCGTTCTCAACCTGCTTGGCGAACGCGGGCTGACCCTGGCCGTGGCGGAGGGCCTGACCGGCGGTGTACTTGCAGCGCGCCTTTCGGAAATCGATCATGGAATGTCGGTATTCCGGGGCAGCGCCATAGATAGCAATATGGTGACTGTGGAACAGTCTGGCGCCGAGGGTGCCGCAGTGGCTGCCGCCCGGGTGCGCCGTGATTTCGGCACCGATGTCGGCTTGGCGGTGGTTGCGGCCCAGCACCGGGATGAACAACCCGCCGGCACGGTCTTTATGAACCTGGTCATCGGCGAGGCGCAGCATGCGCAATCGGTCGCTCTACCCGGCGATCGCAACCGTTTCCGCAACTATGCGGTCATCAACGTGCTCAACTTCCTGCGCAAGACATTGACGGGTGCAGCTGGCGCAAAAGGCCAATGATCTGTTGCCCTATGCGCGGCCGATGGTGTTTAGAGCCGGTCTTCGCGACTACGCCGCTGAATGGGGCAAGATGTCGATTTTGAGACGTACTGCCGTTGCGGCGCTGGCGCTCTTTATTGCAGGGGTCTGCGTAAATCCCGGCTCTGCGGACTGGATCAATCTGACCGGCGCCGAGACAGCACCCAATATCGCCGAGATCACGATTCTCGATGATCGGGTGCGGCTGGTGTTGGAGATCTATGTCCGCGATCTCGAAAGCTTCGAGGCACTGCTGCCGGACGACTGGCTTTCAAAGCCGGATGCGAAACGGCCTTCGCTGGCCGACCGCATGAAAATATTTTCCGACGGCACGTTTCAAATCGTGACCGAAGACGGCACCAGGCTGCAGGCCGAGGCGAAACGGATCGAAGCGCGTTCCCGCAAGGACCGGTTTTCCCCCTACGCCGGCATGATCAATCCATTTACCCGGCGTGCCGTGCGTCAGGCGCCAGCCGACAAGCGCGTTCTATATGCCGAGCTTGAATACCCTTTCGAGGGAAAACCTGAAGCGCTGACCTTCATTCCGCCAACCGACGCCAATGGCGTTGCCGCCGTCACAATTGGTTTTATCGCCTACCACAAGGCCGTCCCCATTATCGACTTTCGCTATCTCTCTGCGCAGGCCAAGGTATCTCTGGACTGGTACGATCCCTGGTACACCAAGTTCGACAGTCCCGGCTTGAAACGTCATCACAAGAATGCATTGATGTCGTTTCTCTATGTTGAGCCGCGCGAGGTACGCCATGAAGTGCTTGTCCGTGCCCGCGATCTGCAGGAGTGGACGGATCTGGGGCTCAAGGCCGGCGCCATGATCGGCCCGGACGAACAGAGGTCGTTGAAGGCACGGGCGCGGGCTTTCTTCGAAACCCACAATCCGCTGCGCATAGACGGCAAGCCCTTCAAGCCGGCCGCGTCCCGGGCCGAGTTTCTCACCATCTCGCTGCGCGGCCTGCAGGTGATCGAGGAGGCAAGACCGCTTGATTATTCGACGGCGGTCATTGGCATCATCCTGTCCTATCCGGTCAAACACCTGCCCGACAACGTGACCGTGGATTGGGAATTGTTCAACCCGCGCATTGATCGGATTCCAACGACAGCGACCGATCCGGCGGGTCCCCTGAAGGGCTATATCGATAAGCAGGACCGGAGAATTACCTGGCAGAATTATCTGCGCAAATATGTCGAACCAACGGTCACGCCGGTTGCCCTTGACGACGGGCGCTCGCTCGGCATCCCCGTGGCGTCGCTGATCCTGCTACTGGGCGCCTTGATCGCCGCTGCGCTGGTCATCCGCCCGCGATATGCCCCGCGATATGCCTGGGCCGGTGGGTCGCTGGTTTGTATTGCCGGCGCGGTCTTGTTCTTGCGCATGGCGGTCGTCGAGGTCCGCAATCCGTTCGCCGGCCCGCCGGCAGAGCCGGCGGCGGCAAGGATCGTCACGGCCATCCTGGACAATGTACACACCGCCTATCTGGAACGAAACGAGGGAGAACTGGCGCGGGCGCTGGAAATAGTCGTTGCCGAAAAGGGTTATGCCGACATCAAGACCGAACTCGGCCGGGCTCTGGCGATCAAGGTCGCGGGCGGCGGCATCGCCCGTGTGAATGCAATCGATGGCCTGGCGGTCAAGGACATTGGCGCCATTAACGGCAGGGCTGGCTTTCGCACCGTGGCGGAATGGACCGCATTGGCGAGCGCCGGTCACTGGGGCCATGCTCACCGGCGCCGTATCCGGTTCCGCGCATTGATGGAATTGGAAGAAATCGACGGCGCGTGGAAGCTCGCTGGACTGACCGTGCTCGACGCACGGCAGGAAGCGCAGGCGCGGCCGTAACAATGGCGCCGCACAGGATGATATCTGCGCGAGCTCGCGGAACCGGCTTTATCATTGGGCTCTGTCTTCTGATAGGGCTGGCGGCCATGCCGGCGGCGGCGCATTTCCTTCTCAACCTCAATGTCCGCATCCTCCATGTAGAACATCTTGCCGATGGCCTGAGACTTTATCTGCGCCTGCCGATGCCCTATCTGGTGGCGGACCGCGTCGGGCCCATCGGCGCGGACGGCTTGCCCGCACCCGCCCCCTATACCACCAACCGGCTGGAGGACGGCAAGCCGGCGCATTATATCGATCCGGATGCGCTGCGCGCCAACCCGAACGGGCTCGGCCATTTTGCCGCGGAAGGCTTCCAGTTCACTGCCGGCGGCAAAGCGCTTACTGCAACGGTCGAACGGGTTCGCGCGCATCCCGTGGGTACCCAGCCAGCTTTTGCGACCCTGGACGAAGCCAGGGCGGCATTCGCGGAGCCAACAGGCTATCCAGCGGACGCGGCGCCCGCCTATGTGGGCGATGTCGTGGTCGACATCATCCTGCGTTACAAGGCTGGCGGCCCGGTTTACGATTATGCTGTCTCCAGCCAACTCGATCCCGGCCTGCCGGGTCAGGAGAAAACCGCGAACCTGATCCTCGACTACGGCCCGGATGATACCAAAGTGTTCCGGGCCCGTGGCCTGCTGGCCGAACCTGTCAATATATCGCGGTCTATCTGGGCCGCCATCTTTACTTTTATCCAGGAGGGCGTCCGGCATATTCTGGAAGGCCTGGATCACGTGCTCTTCGTGCTATGCTTGGTGCTCGGGGCGACCGGTCTGCATAGCCTGGTATGGCGCGCCACCGGCTTCACGATCGGCCATAGCGTGACTTTGAGCGCCGGCTTTTTCGGTTTTGTGCCCAGCGGCGCCTGGTTCATTCCCGCGGTGGAGACGGGCATAGCCCTGTCGATCATATACGCCGCCGTCATTGCCGTCGTGGCGCGCCCCGACCGCGGCCAACTGGTCACCTTCCTGGTCACCATGGCCATCGGTCTGTTGCACGGCCTCGGATTCTCCTTTGTCCTGCAGGAAATCCTGAAAGTGGAATCGCCCAACATCTGGCAGAGTCTGTTGGCCTTCAACCTGGGCGTCGAGGCCGGCCAGCTTTTGATTATCCTGATCGCATGGCCGCTTTTCCGCCTGGTCGGGCGGCTCAGCCGGCAGGCTTGGCGTGTTGGCCGCTGGGGTATCGCCGCCGGCTGCACCATCATCGCCCTATTCTGGACGGTGCAACGCGGCGCCGCCGTTTTCGCCGGCCTATGATCTGTTGGCGGATAATGCGCCGTTACATCAAGGGATAATGCTCTAACCGGCGCCTTTGAAACAGATATTCTGCAGCAGCTCGCCCCGGGCAAAGCGATCCAGGTTGGCGGCGACAAAGGCCCAGCGCCGGTTGCGCATGGCCGCGCTACGGGCGCTGAAATGCGGCGTCATGATCAGGTTGTCAAGCTTTTGAAATGGATATTGTGACGGCGGGCGATCGACGCCGTCAGGTCCGGGATAGTCGTACCAGACATCGATGATCGCCCCGCCGATCCGGTTTTCCGCCAGCGCGGTATAAAGTGCCCCTTCGTCGATGATCCGGCCCCGGCCAACGTTGATGATGACGCCGTCGGGCTTCATTTGTGCCAATTGTGCTGTATCGATCAGCCCGCGGGTATTGTCCGCGAGCGGCATAGAGATCAGCACATAGTCGCTTTCGCCCAGCAACCGTTCAAGCGCGTCCAGGGTGTCCAGCCATGCCAGGGGCTCCGGTGCCGGCCGCGCGGTTCGCGTTACGGCGATACAACGCATGCCAAAGGCCCGCGCCCGCCGCGCCACTTCAACACCAATATGTCCGTACCCGACGATGCCAATGGTTTTGCCAAACAGCTCACCATGATTTTCCCCGGTGCCGGCGATCCGTCCGTCCCAGCCACGGGAACGGAACCGCTGGTCGGCCGCTGCGATACCAATTTCCCGTTGCAGCATGGTGCCTAGAACGTATTCCGCGATCGTAATCTCGTGCTCGAAGGTATTGCAGACGACGCAGCCCGACGGCACATCCTGCGGCCCGATCCAGTCATGCCCGGTAAAGGGAATTTGATAGAGTTTTAGGTTTGGTACCGGTGGCCAGGCGCCGTGGACCCGTCCGGCAACGATCGCGTCGGCCTGTTGCACTTGTTCGGCAAAGCCTGCGAATGGTTCATCCTCGGTCCAGGACAGGATCTTCCAGTCGGTGGTCAGCGCCTCGGTCAGCGAGGCGACGCGGGGCGCTGTCATGCGCCCCGCGAGAAACAAGGTTGGTTGTTCCGGCATGTTAATTCAGATGTTCCATGTGGTAGGTAAATCGATGCTCAACCTATACCACCTAGCGATGCTATATTGTGGAAAGCAGGCCGCCTGCCCTAAAAAATAAATGGAGCCGGACCTCACGATCGCGGAAGCCGGATGCGCCGGCTGAATTTCGAACGGACAATCAGATGACCAAGATCAACATCCAGTTCACCTTATTCTCGGCATTCTACTCGCCGCTTATCTCGACCATGTCGGGGGGCTTTTTGCAGGCGGAAGGTCTGGAGCCGGATTGGTCCATTTCGCCGCCAGGCAAATCCGCGATCGCCGCCTTGGAGGATGGTTCGGCGCATGTTGTCCAATCCGCCTTGAGCCAGGGGTTTGGCCCGCTTTCCAAGGGTGAAGCACCAAGTGCCGTGCATTTTGCCCAGATCAACGAGATGGACGGCTTTTTCATCACGGCCCGGGACCCAGACCCCGACTTTACCTGGGATAAGCTGGAAAGCGCCGAAGCTGTCCTGTTCGGCGGCGGCCAGCCCCTCGCCATGTTCAAGTACGCCTGCCACAAGGCCGGCATCGACTATGACAAGATCAAGGCCATTAACCCCGGTGGTGCCGCGGACATAGACCAGGCCTTTCGCGGCGGCGCCGGGCAATATGTCCAACAGCAGGGACCATTTCCGCAACAGCTGGAAGCCGATGGCGTCGGCCATATTGTAGCCCAGGTCGGCGAACAGATCGGGCCGTGCGGCTTTTCAAGTCTGGCCGCGACGCCGGACTGGCTGAAAACGGATATGGCCGCCGCTTTCGTCCGGGCCTATAAAAAGACCAGGGTCTATTTAAATACGGCGTCGGCTGCCGAAATCGCCCGGGCTGAAAAATCCTACTTCCCGGACATTGACGAAGCCGTGCTCGCGAGTTGCATAGCCAGCTATCAGCAACTTGGATGCTGGACACCGCATATCGACATCAGGCAAGCCGCGTTCGAGGCGACCCTCGATATTTTTGAATACAATGGCCTCATCACGGAACGTTTCGCCTATGATCAGGTCTGCGCCGCGCCGCCTGCCGCGCTGGACTGAAGGGAGCCGCCCGTGACACAATCCGCCGCCCATGTTTTGGCCGCCTCGTTGGAGGCCCATGGCGTCGACACCGCCTATTGCGTGCCAGGTGAAAGCTATCTGCCGCTGACCGACGCGCTGCTCGACTTTCCCAAAATGAAGCTCGTGGTCTGCCGCCATGAAGGCGGGGCCGGTTTCATGGCGGTGGCACACGCGCGGTTGCGTAATGAACCGGGCGTCTGCATCATCAGCCGCGGACCTGGCGCCATGAACGCGTCCATCGCGCTGCACGTCGCTTATCACGACGCCGAGCCGGTGGTGTTCCTGATCGGGCAGGCCGACCGGGACGAACTGGGCCGGATGACCTTACAGGAAATGAACTATTCCCAGGTCTTCGCCGACACCGCCAAGATGGTCATTGAAGTGATCGACCAAGGCCGGATCAGCGAATCGGTCGCCCGCGCCTTCCATGTCGCCCAGTCCGGCACACCGGGGCCGGTCGTAGTCGTCTTGCCGGAAGACCTGCTCTACGGTGCCTGCGACGCCGAGGTGCTGGGCCCCCGTAAAAGGGCGGTCACGGCGCCAACGCCTGATGACGCCGCCGAGGCTCTTTCCATGCTGCGAAAGGCCCAGCGGCCCTTGGTGATCGCGGGCGGCCGGCTGCATGGCCCGACGGCACTGGCCGACCTGACCCTTTTCGCCGAGAGCTTTATGCTGCCCGTGGCGACACCCCAACGGCGCTTCCATACCTTCGACAGCCGCCACCCGAACAGCGCCGGGCGCATGATCAACCGGGCGCCCGGAGAGTTGCTCGACGTGATGCGGGAATGCGACCTGCTGCTGGTGCTGGGGGAGCGGATTGGCCCATCCATGAGCCAGGGCTTCACCTTTCCACGGGCGCCCAAACCGGACCAGCCGATGATCCATGTCTGGCCTGATCCGGCCGAAGTCGGTCGGGTTTTCGAACCCGTCCTGGGCCTTGGTTGTGATCCGCACGAGTTCATCAAGGCAATGCTGGCGATGGGTCCGGGCGAGATTACGCCGGCCCGGTCCGCCTGGGTTGAACGGCTCAATGCGGCGCACCGCTCTGTGATGGCCTGGCAACCGGTTTCCGCCAACGATGGTGTCGTGTTCGGCCATGTCGTCGTCGCCATCAACAAACACCTGACACCCGATGCCGTCGTCACGACCGATGCCGGCAATTTTTCAAGCTGGCCGGCCCGCTATCTTCACCTTGGACAGGAAAATATGTTCATCGGGGCCACCGTGGGCGCGATGGGGCCGGGTGTGCCATCGGGCGTGGCCGCCGGACTTTCGTCGCCGGGGCGTCAGATCGTCGTTTTCGTCGGTGACGGCGGCGCCATGATGACCGGCAACGAACTGGCAACGGCGGTGCAATATGGTGTGCCGATCAAGATTTTCGTCGCCAACAATAGCGCCTACGGGACCATCCGCATGCATCAGGCCCGCAGTTTCCCGGGCCGGGTCACGTCAACAGCGCTGCAGAATCCGGACTTCGCGGCCTGGGGCGAAGCCTTCGGCGCCAGGGGATTTTGCATCACGGCGGAAAGTCAGGTCGAGCAGGTGGTGGCTGAAGCGATGGCCCATGACGGCCCGGCGGTGATCGAGACCCGGATCAGTCTCAATCACATCTCGCCCAGCGCCCGTATTGACGAAATTGAAGCCCGCTGATCGCTTCAGGACAGCAACCAGCCGCCATCCACGTCGATCGTTGTACCGGTGACGAAATCATTCTGCACCGTGAACAGGATGGCCTGCGCCACTTCATCGGCGGTGCCGCCGCGCGGGATGAGATTATTGGCCGTAGCGGCCTTTACGAAGTCCTCCCGCTGTTGGCTCGCCGGCCCGAACATGGGTGTATCAATGACCCCGGGCGAGACGACGTTCAAGCGCTGTGGTGATATCTCCGGCGCCACCGCACGAACCAGGGCTTCGACCGCCCCGCCGACCGACGATATGGCGACCTGGCCCGGTTTTGCCTTGCGCGCCGGCGAGCCGGAGACCAGGACGATGGCGCCATCCTGGCTCAACCGGCCGGCGCCAAGGCGAACGCAGTTGGCGTAACCCCACAGCTTGTCGAACGACGCCTGATAGCCGTCCATGTCCATTTCCATGAAGGGTCCGGCGGCGCGGGCACCGCCCGTTGCCGCGCTGATCAGAATGTCATAGGGCGCGCAGTCCTCGAATAAGGCCGCGAGCATATCGCGGTCACGCACATCGCATTGTTTGAACTCGATTCCCGCCGGCAGATCACCGGCGCGGTCGGGATTGCGGCCAATGGCGACAACCTTGGCGCCCAGGTCCTGCAACTGTTTTGCGGTGGCGAGGCCAATCCCCGAAGTTCCGCCGAATACCAATGCTTTCCTGCCAGCTACGTCCATGATGCTGCTCTTTCCTTTAAAAAATTGATTGCTGAATGGCGCCGGCCGGGCATTGCTTCAGCCGCATACCCGATGGCGATCAATACGGTCCATTGCCTGTAACGGTATAAAGAGTTGAAGCTGTTGGCAAGATGATCTGATTCTAACACAACGGCGGGCCGGGAAACCGGCCGCGAATGAGGTATTGACTTGCCCCTGCCATCTTACCGACCATGGCGTCAGGAAATATGGAGCCAGCAGGAGAGCGTCATGGATTTGGACTACAGCGATCAGGTTGCCGAGATGATTGCCCGGGTTGAACTGTTCATGAAGGAGCACATTTACCCGCGCGAACTGGACTATTGGGAATGGGTGGACGACAGCGCCAACCAATGGCAATACCCGCCTTGGTTCGCGGATCTGAAAGACAAGGCGAAAGCTGCCGACATCTGGAACTGGTTCCTGTCCAAGGAGTATGACGAATTCAGTCCGGGCCTCTCCAACCTCGAATTTGCCCCGATCATGGAGCGCATGGCCCGTGTCCCCTGGGCCCAGGAAGTCTTCAATTGCAGCGCGCCTGACCGTGGCAACATGGAAGTTTTGGCTCGTTTCGGCACCCCCGAACAACAGGATCAATGGCTGCGGCCCCTGCTGGCCGGCGAAATCCGCTCGGCGTTCTCGATGACCGAACCGGCCGTGGCCTCGTCCGATGCCGGCAACCTCCAGACCACGATCATCCGGGACGGCAACGAATATGTCATCAACGGGCGCAAGTGGTTCACCTCGAACGCCTATAATCCCTTGTGCAAGGTCTTCGTCGTGATGGGCAAGACCGACCCGGAGGCCGTGCGCCACAAACAGTTCTCCATGATCCTGGTGCCCAAGGATACGCCCGGCGTTATATTGGAACGGCCGCTGCGGGTGTTCGGCGGCGTGCATTCGCCGGGTGGCCATGCGCAAGTGCATTACGACAATGTCCGGGTTCCGGCGGGAAACCTGCTCCTCGGAGAAGGCCGCGGATTCGAGATCGCGCAAGGCCGCCTCGGCCCGGGACGCTTCCAGTATGCCATGATGTTCGTCGGCATGGCCTCCCGCTGCCTGGAACTGATGTGCCGCCGGGTCGAGGAACGAGAGGCGTTCGGCGAAAGACTATCGCAGAAAACCTCCATCCAGCACGACATCGCCCGCTCCCGCTGCGAGATCGAACAATGCCGGATGCTGGTCCTGACCGCCGCCGACAAAATGGACAAATACGGCCCCAAGGAAGCGCGTGACTATATCTCCATGGTCAAGATCATCGCGCCGAAAATGGCGCTCAGCGTCGCCGACCGGGCCATCCAGGCCCATGGCGGCGCAGGCTTCACCCAGGATACCCCGCTGGCCCACATCTATATGACGGCGCGCTTTTGCCAGGTCGCCGACGGACCCGACGAGGTCCACATGTCGCAATTGGCCCGGCGGACCATTAGGGATTTGTTCTAGGTCTTGCCGGCCCCATCCGTCACAAATACCCCGCCCCTCGCTTTCGCGGGTATTTAGGCGCGGGCCATGAGATAATAGAACGCAGCGCTGATCGTTTTGCGCAAAGCCGAGATGGGAATTTTATGAAGCGGCGAATTGAACTCGAAGGGGTTTCCAACTTTCGTGATCTGGGCGGATACCAAACCCATGCAGGCGACAGGGTGAAATGGCGGACCATTTTTCGCTCCGATACGCTGGCCTCACTCACCGATGGAGATGTGGAAACGGTTTGCGGCCTGGGCGTGAATACAGCGGTCGATCTCCGCTATGGCGACGAGCGGCGGCTGGAGCCCTCGCGGTTTCTTGACCATGATCAGGTAGAGGTGCTGGAACTGGGGCTGGATCAACGGCCCGGCGCCTCCTTTCTCGATTCCTTCGAGACTGCCCCGGATGCGGCGGCGACGGCGCGAACCTATCTAATGGAAAACTACCGGAACTATCCGTTTCTCTATGCCCATGGATACAGCACATTGATGCGCCGCCTAGCAGACGGCGAACGGGTTATCGTACATTGCACCGCCGGCAAGGATCGCGCGGGCACCGGCGCCGCCCTGGTTTTGTCGGCATTGGGCGTGCCGCGCGATACCGTGTTCGAGGATTATTTGCTGACCAACAACTATTGGGACCGCGGCGGCCGTGAACGTCCGGGCATGGATGCGGAAACCGTCGCCAGTATCTTCTCGGCCCGGGAAGAATATCTGCAGGCCGCTTTTTCGGCGATAGAAGAGCGCTGCGGTACGGTGCAAACTTATCTCGAAGAAGTTCTCGGACTCGACGATGAGGCACTTGGCGCTTTGCGGACCGCCTGCTTGGACTGACCAAACGTTACATGCGTTGAATAATTGCCGAAGGCCCCATGGCGACTATCATGCCGGCGCGACGCGGCCCAGGAACTCGATCACGGAGCCGGCGAAGATATCGTTCCGGTCGCCGGCAACCATGTGGGCCGCGTCCTTGACGCTGACGTACTCCGCGTGCGGGCATTGTTCCAGAAAACTTTGCGCGCCCGCCTCGCTCAAGACGTCCGACAAGCCGCCCCGAACCAGTAAAGTCGGCAGGGTAAGGTTGTCCGCGCATTCGTGCAGTCGCTGCCTGTAGGCGGCGGTATTGGCGTTCTGGAACTGGCGGCGTACCGGGTCCCAATGCCAACGGTATTTGCCGTTCGCCGCGCGCCGCACATTCTTGGCAAGACCGTCGAGGTTACGCGGGCGCGGCCGGTGCGGCTGGTAATTGGAGATTGCTTCGGCGACCTCTTCCAGATTGTCGAAGCCTTCGGGTTTCTGGTTCATGAACTCCTGAATGCGGCGCGACCCTTCGGGTTCGATGCGCGGCGCCATATCGACCAGGACCAGGGCTTTCGCATCCACCTTGCCCGCACCGATGGCGACCAGGCTGACGCCACCCCCCATGGACGCACCGACGAGGATCGGGTTCTCGGCGCCGAGCGCCCGGGTGACGCAGCGCAGATCCTCGACCATGAAATCGGCGCCGTAGGCCTCCGGGTCGGCCCAGTCCGAATCCCCATGCCCGCGGGCATCGAAGGCCACGGCGTGATAACCGGAACCCCCAAGGGTCTCCCCCGCGCCCTTCCAGGCATGACGGGTCTGGCCGCCGCCATGCAGCAGTGCGACCAGCGGTCCCTTCGGATCGCCCCATGTATCCCCGGCGATCATTACGCCGTCCACCGATTCCCACCTGTGCATCGGGTCCGGCGTCCCGGGCAGACGTTCCCCTGCGCTCATACCGTCGCTATCCTTTTATTGTTGTGCCAAATTGATTGTCAGGGCGTTCGCTGGGCTTATACCAATGGTCCTTGATATTGACCTGTTTCACCGAGATGCTTCTTGCCGCCAGGTTGGAGCGCGCCGCGCCGTTGTGTGGCCCACTTCACGCGGGGCGCGACGCCGCTGGCGGCAAGAAGCATCCGGCCGACGGTGGGCCGGTCCGGCCCACGGGCTGCGTTGCGGCGCTTGCCCGATGCACCACATCGCGCGGCGCGCCGCGCCTGGCCCGCGAACCGGACCGACCCATGAAACAGGTTAATATCAAGGACCATTGGTATTACTCCGCCGCCGTTACGACCCGGTTTTTCGCTTCCTGCAGGCAGAAGCCGTCGTAGCCGTTGGCCGCAATCTCGTCGCATTTATCGCGATAAGCACCTACGCCTCCGATATAGGGCATGAACAGCCGCGGTTTGCCGGGAACATTCGCGCCCATGTACCACGAGTTGGCTTGCGGAAAAAGCGTCTGATGGGCAACTTCGTTGACATGCCCGACCCACCCGTCCTCGGCCTCGCGGGTTGGTTCGATGCTGTCAAGATCACCCGCCCGCAGATATGCGATTCCGTCAACCACCCAGTCGACATGCTGCTGAATGGAAACCATCATGTTGCTGAGGACCGACGGGCTGCCGGGCCCGGTGATCATGAACATGTTCGGGAAACCTTCCGACATCAACCCAAGATAGGTCCGCGGACCGCCACGCCATTTTTCAGTCAACGTCCGGCCGCCCCGCCCCTGGATGTCCACAGCCAGCAATGCGCCGGTCATGGCATCGAAACCAGTGGCGAAAACGATGGCATCAAACTCGAAATTGCGCCCGCCGGTAACCAGGCCGGTTTCGGTTATCTCCTCGATCGGCGCCTCTCTGACATCGACCAGGGTGACATTGTCGCGGTTGAAGGCCTCGAAATAGTCGGTGTCGACGCAGATACGTTTGGTACCGATGGGATAGTCTTTCGCCGCCAGCAACTCGGCCGCCTCCGGATCAGCCACGATGGAACGGATCTTGTCGCGCACAAACGCAGCCGCCGTATCATTCGACTGTTGGTTTGTCGCCAGGTCATTGAACGCCGCCATGAAATAGGTGCCGCCAACCTCCCAGCGGTCCTCGTAGACCCGTTGCCGCTCGTCCTCCGAAACGGCCATGGCGGAAACCTCATTGGGGTTGGTCAGGACACCATTGCGGCTTTTGCGCGCCTCGGCGCGCAGCGACGCGTAATCCGACTTCCACTGCTGCTCGTACTCGGGCGTCATCGGGCCATTCCGGGACGGGATCGAGTAGTTTGGCGTGCGCTGGAACACCGTCAACTGCGCCGCCTGCGCCGCGATCACCGGAATAGCCTGGATCGCCGAGGAGCCCGTGCCGATAACACCGACCCGTTGGCCGGAGAAGTCGACGTCTTCATGGGGCCAATTGCCGGTGTGGTAGGTTTTGCCCGTATAGTTTTCCAGGCCCTTGAAATCCGGCACGCGGGTCGACGACAGGCAACCCGTCGCCATGACAAGAAACGGCGCCGAGACACGGTCGCCGCGGTTCGTTTCGATCTTCCAGTAACGGCTCTCTTCATCGAAATGCGCCGCCGTGACCAGGGTGTCGAACTGGATATCGCGGCGCAGATCGAAGCGATCCGCTACATGCTCCGCATAACTTAGAATCTCGGGTTGCGCGGAAAATCGTTCGCTCCATTGCCATTCCTGCTGCAATTCCTCGGAAAACGAATAGGAGTACTGCATGCTCTCCACATCGCAGCGCGCGCCCGGATAGCGGTTCCAATACCAGGTGCCACCGACGTCGCTGGCGCCCTCGAAGACTCGTGTCCGCAGTCCCAGCCCGCGCAGTTTATGCAGCAGATAAAGGCCCGAGAAACCCGCCCCGACGACAACTACGTCGATTTCGCTTGAACTCAAATGCTCACGGTTGTTTGGATCTGACGCTTGACTGGGCACACTTTGCCTCCTTCGGACGAAATTGATAGCAAATCCAATAATACTATCGATCTCAAGTTAACGGTATAGGGAAGATGGCATCCGGGTCATCCGGGATACCGGGTTACAAGGCGCCATTCTTTGGCTGCACCCGTGCCGCATCCAGACGCCTGAGTTGAAACGCCAAAAGTCCGGCCTCGGCCCCATAGCCCGCCATCCAGCCAACCAGGCCGATGACGGCGCCGTTGGCTGTCACGAAAATCAATGAGAAGCTCGAAATCAAGACCGCAACACAGATCCTGGAAACCCCGCTCGCGGCCAGCATGGTGGTGTTCTGGACTCCCGCGAGCAGGCCACGGAAGAGCGCCGAATAAGCCCAGGCAGCCGACATCAGGAAGGCCAGCTTCAGGGCCGGCAGGCAATAGTTTCGCAGTTCCGTCTGCAAACCCATCGCGTCCACAAGAACGAAACTTTCCAGCGGTGTGTGAAATAGCACCAGGCCGATCAGTCCGAAGAAGGCAATGAGATGCAGGGCGAAGATAAAAATCGGCCGACGATCGGCTAACGTTTTTACCAAGGCTTGCGCGGTCGAGACCAGATTGCGCATCGGGCTCATTAACAGGCTGACCAGGCCATAAATGATACTGAACGCGGCCAGGGCCAGATCCGGTTGCGCCGACATGCCAAGAAAGATGCTGATCGCGGTCACCACTCCCATCTCGGCCGAGGTATTCATCATCAATGGCCAGGAAAATCGCCACTGCTGGCGGAAACCCGGCGGCGCATGGGTGCCTGACTCGGCGCCAAGGGGCAAATTGCGGAAGATGCCCTGGGCGAAGACCAGGGCCACCGCCGTTTCCAATAGCATGCAGATTACCAGGGCCGCCGCGCCGACCGCGGCTCCCTCCAGGAATTTTGGCAGCAAGACCAGGGAGCCGCCGAGCGAGGCAAGGCGTACGAGGGTGGCGTAGGTGATAAAAATTGTGCGCTGGTGCATCAGGATGAGGCCGAAACAGATCGACCGCGTAATCAGGATTGGCGCGCTCAGGGATAGCAGGAAGGTTGCCGATTTTGCCTGGGTCACGACAGCAGCACTGGCGCCAAACAAATCGCCGAAGGCCCAATCCCCCAGCGCCGTAAAGGCGATCGCCTGCGCCAGCAGCCACGGCAGCGCCACGATCAGGACCATGAAACGCGCCAATCGACCGAGCGCGCGTCTGGTCTTCAGGAACGCAAGTGTCAGTACCGCACAGACCTCGGTACTGCTGGAGAGTGCGAAATAGAGCGTAAACGCCACGTGAAAAGCAGCCAGGGTGACATTCTGATCAGGCGAACGCGCCAGCGCCGCATTGATGACCGATTTCGAGATCATGTTGAGTTCGGTCATGAAAATCAGTGGCACAAAAAAGCCATAAGCAGAACGGAGTGTCACGTTGTCGGTCATGCGAACCCTTCTGAAAGAACCGGACTTTGCCCCGGCTTTGCTCAGTGATCGAAAGAAAAATACCGTTTCTTTGATCCGGTTTCGAAATCTATCGAACCAGAACTGGCCTATTGATTCCGCCAATGTGCCAGGGCGCCGTGCGCCGGCTGCTCTTGGGCGGCGGCCTAGAGACGCCGGGCCACGGCCGTCGCTCTAGCTGATTAATTCTGTAGCGAAAATAACCTGGCGGAATGGCCGCGCCGATGACACCGGACGGCCGGTATCTGACGGCCCAATAATCGGTGATGTTTTGCTGGTCTATCGGCTCGAAACTGACAGGGGCCCTCTGGGTCGCTCGGCATTTTAACATAAACGACGTCCTCAATTCCTTTCATGATTTCTTTCTTGTTGGTGAATTCGCAAACGCGCCAATCGCAGTTATAGTATTTATAGATTCTTTAGTTTTAACAGACATTCAGGCGTTACATCCATCTTGATACCTAACAATGAATGTTGTTCTTCAAATACTAAAGGTAATTTTTTGCTTATCAGCAGTATATCCGCATAAACAATTGGATCATATACGCCAGATATTAGTTATTCTCCAAAAAATACTCATTAAGGCCAATTTTTTTGTCGATTTTAGTCAGTTTCCCTATTTCATATCGAGTCCCTCTCAGGGCTGGAGGATCAAAAAAGTCGATGATTAATCCAAGCCCTTGCTGAGGTACTTTTTCGCCCGTAGCCGATGTAGAATCTGGTTGTATCTCTATCAATAACGTAAAGCCTTCAGCTTGTGTTTGAATGTCGGGCATATGGATTTTTGTGGAAAACTGATCGCCAGGCTTCGCATGGTCAGGAAAACTGGACGCAGGGAAAAGGGCCAATGTTCCTTTCCCGTCCATAATCACCAAAATTGACGTCCGCTTAAAAATCAATTCATCAGCCATCGCCACAACTCTTTATCATAAACGTTATTCATGCAATTTAAACTAGTTTAAATATATGTATTTTACAATTTTTTAACGATGTCCGAACACTGCAAAGCCAATAAGCAACCGATGAACGAAATGATGCACAAACCGCGTCGATCAACACGCTCCACGCGTTCCTATGCGGCATATCCTGGGTATTCACCGTCCATTACACAGGCTCTTGAGGCGATTGACGAGGTCTCTGCCCTGCCGGCCGTGAAACAAGCTGCAGGCTCACCTCGATATTGTCGTCCAGGGCCCCGATCATTTTGAACAACCGGTCCAGGGTAAAGCGCCCAAGATCAGCATTGCGCAGTCGTGAAAAATCGGCGGCCGCGAATCCGGTCAGGCCAGCCGCCTTGGTCGCGGTGAGTTTGCGTTCATCAAGGATGCCAATGATTTGCGCGGCAAGGATCGCCTTGGCCTGTTTTAGGTCGGCGTCCGGATCATCAACATCGCGGAAGACATTCCCGCTGCCTCGGACCAGCTCAAACTCTTCCTGGGTCATTGCAATAGCTCCTTTCTCAGGCGTTTCAACCTGTCGCGGATCAAATCGACCTCGGGCTTTGGGGTCTTGATACCGCTCTTGGATTTCTTCTGGAAGGCGTGTACTACCCACAATGACCCGGCGATCTCAACCACGTAAACTGCGCGGTATGCATTGGTCTTGTGGCGCAAAGCAATCTCGATGACACCAGGACCCAAGCCTGTCATGGGCTTCGCTATGTCCGCCTTTTGCCCTTCGGCGGCAATTGTCAGCGCGGTGCCCATCCTATCACGGACCGCCTTGGGAAACTTCTTGAAATTCTTACGCGCGGCCTTGATCCATCCGATCGGTCGTGTATCACGATGCATGCGGGTATATTGTCAAATATGACACGCTTGTCAAGCCTTATCAGCTAGCCCAAGTTGCAAAAGTCTTTATTTGCTCTAAAATTGTTCATTTCTGTTCTTATTTGCCTTCGATCGCCCATGCTGACGACGTTCATTCAACACTACGCTATACGGTATATAGGCATCAAACAGCGACAACTTATAGCCCTGGCGCCGACGCCAAGAATCAGCAATTTCATTCGTCGTCAACAAGCATCCAACACGCGCCCAGCGATTTTGATGCCCAAGAATTGGGCTTTCCGCTGAATTGGTTTATCACGATCAATTTCAGTCATACGGACAGGCGGCCAGATAATTGGTCAACAGTTCTTCAGAGATTTCAGGTTAGCTTCAACAGGTGGGCCGTTCATCCACCCAAACGGCTTGGCGGCAAGCGTTTTGTCTCTGCATAGGTTTGGTGGATCGAAGCCACAGATGAGATCGCGGCTCACAAATTGGTGCCTGTGCCAAACGGCCGCATGAAGGCCTTCGATAATAGTGTGCCGGACTTGGCTTGAAGCGGTATAGAAACACCAAGTCGCGATCATCGCTTTAGCTTACCATTTCGGCGCCGAAACCAATTTAGTGGAATGGCCGTGCCGGTGAAACCGGAAGGCCGGTATCTGACGGCCAAATAATCGGCGATGTTTTCCCTATCCATCGGCGCGAAAACGATTAGTGGCCGTTTGCTGCCTGCTGGCACAGTCCCAAAGTCGTCGCGCCGCTCAATGCCGCGCATTAATGTGCGCGGCTGCGGCCGCATTCGGATCTGCGCTAGTAGCCCAAGGCGCAACCGTCCTTGCGCGGGTCGGAACCGCCGATCAGGGTGCCGTTTTCCCAATCGATGGCGATGATCTGACCGCCGCCCCAGGGCATTTCCGGCCGGCCCACCTCGTGGCCAAGAGCCGCCAAGCCGGCCAGCACATCATCGCCCAGGCCTCTTTCCACATCCAGGCGACCGGTAATGTGAAACACCCGGGGGCTGTCCAGAGCTTCCTGAGGGTCCATGCCGAAATCAACCATGTTGGTCAGTACGTGAGTGTGCCCGACAGGTTGATAACCACCGCCCATGACGCCGTACGCATAGGCGACCTTGCCGTCTTTCATGCACATGCCGGGAATAATCGTGTGCAGGGGCCGTTTGCGCGGGGCAACGTTGTTGGGATGGCCCGGTTCGACACGGAAACCGGCGCCACGGTTTTGCAGCAGCACGCCGGAACGGGGCGCCGTCAGGCCGGATCCGAACGGCATATACAGCGAGTTGATAAACGAACAGGCGTTGCGGTCCTTGTCCACCACGGTCAAATAAATGGTGTCGCGGTAGGCCGGGCCGGTTGCCTCCGGCGCGGAAACGGCGCTGTCGGGACTGATCTGGGACCGCATCTCGTCCGCGAACGCCGACGACAGCATATGCTCGACGGGAACGTCCGCCTGGCGCTGGTCGGCAACATAGCGGTCCCGGGCGGCATAGGCCATGCGCGATGCCTCGGTCTCCAAATGCAGGCGCGCCACACCATTCGGATCCATGCTGGCCAAATCATAGTCCGCCAGAATATTCAGCATCATCAGGGCAGTGATGCCCTGGCCATTGGGCGGAATTTGCCACATGGTATAGCCGCGATAGTCGGTCGAAATGGGGGTGACGTATTCGCCGCGCATTTCGGCCAGATCGTCCAGGGCATGACAACCGCCCAGGCCACTCAGATGTTCTACGATATCCTCGGCCACCCAGCCTTCGTAGAAGCCGCTCCGGCCCACCTTGGCGATGGTGCGCAGGGTTTCCGCCAGCTCCGGCAGGCGCCAGGTTTCGCCCGCTTTTGGCGCTCGGCCGTTGGCCAGATACTTTGCCGCCGATGATGCATCTACCGACAGTTTCTCTACATTGCGGGCCCAATCGTTGGCAACTCGCGGCGTCACAGCCCAGCCGTCTTCGGCATAGCCGATCGCGGGCTGCAAAGCCTGGTCCAAATCGATGCTGCCGTGATCGCGCAACAGCGTGTCCCAGGCATCAATGGCACCGGGTACGGATACCGAATGGGGCGACTGCACGCCAATGCTGTCAATCCCCTGTTGCAGCAGATGTTCCGCCGTCAGCCCCTTGGGCGCCCAACCGGAGCCGTTCATGCCGATGATTTCGGGTCCGCCGCCAGGGGCCAGCAAGGCAAAGCAGTCACCACCGATGCCGGTCGACATGGGTTCCACCACGCATTGCACGGCGCAGGCGGTAACGGCGGCGTCGACTGCGTTGCCCCCCCGGCGCAGAACATCCAGTGCCGCCAAAGTGCTGAGCGGATGGGAGGTCGCCGCCATACCGTTGGTGGAATGAACCGTGGACCGGCCGGGAAGTTGCAAATCACGCATGACTAGAACCCTTTATCGCCTTGAGTTTGGACCGGACTAGCCAAGCTTGTCCTGAATGAGCGCTTTCAGGTCCGCTTCCGTCCGGGCGCCCATGTGAGAGATGACCTCAGCCGCACCAATCCCCGCCATGCGTCCGCATTCGGGCAGGCTGCGTCCCTGAGACATTCCAGTCAAAAAACCGGCGGCATAAATATCACCGGCCCCTGTGGTGTCAATCACCTTGTCCACCGGCTCGGCATCGATGACATGAAACTCTTCATCGGTAACGATCACGGCGCCTTTTTCTGAACGGGTCAGGGCGGCGATCTCGCAATGACCGCGGACGGATTGCATGGCGGCATCAAAGCTGTCGACCTGATAAAGCGAGGTGATTTCCTGCTCGTTGGCGAACAGAATATCAACATGATGCTGCACCAGATCCAGAAACTCTTCGCGGTGGCGGTCAACGCAAAAGCTATCGGACAGGCTCAGGGCAACTTTACGGCCTGCCGCCCTGGCGGCGCCCATGGCCTTAATGAAGGCTTCCTTGGCGCCCGGGGGATCCCACAAATAACCCTCCAGATAGGTGATTGCAGAGGCGGCGATCAGGTCTTCGTCAACGTCTTGCGGTCCCAGTTCGACGCAGGCGCCCAGGAAAGTATTCATGGTGCGTTTGGCATCCGGCGTTACGACGATCAGGCAGCGTGCGGTCGGAGCGCCTCCCGTCGCGGGCGCCGAATGGAAATCGACCCCGACGGCGCGGATATCATGGGCGAATATGTTGCCCAACTGATCATCGTGCACCTTGCCGACAAAACAGGCGCGGCAGCCCAGGGCGGCAACCCCGGCCACCGTGTTCGCGGCCGAGCCACCGGAACTTTCCGTGCCGGTGCCCATCGCGGCGTAAAGTTGTTCGGCGCGGTCAGCGTCGACCAACGTCATGGCCCCCTTGACCAGTCCGTGTTCGACCAGAAAGGCGTCTTCAGCCGGCACCAGGACGTCGACAATCGCATTGCCGATGCCAAGCACGTCGTATCGAATATCCACCATTTCAGTTTCTCGCCATTGCGATGATAAGCTGAGGCAGTATAGAAGGCGCTTCGCAGGGCGCAAGCCGTGCCCGTGCAAATGAACAAGATTAAAGGGGAGAGCGAATGACCGAGTTGTGGCGTAAAACCGCGCGCGAAATGGTTAACCTGCTGGCCAGGGGCGAGGTGCGGCCAGCCGAGGCGGTGGATGCGGCGGCCCAACGCATCGAAGCAACGAACGGCGCGGTCAATGCCATGGTTACCCTGTGCGTCGAGCGGGCAATAGATGCCGCCGCCCAAATGGAGGATCTGGGTCATCCAGAGCAACCGGGCCCAGGCTATCTCTATGGTCTTCCCATATCGGTCAAGGATTTGAACCATGTCGCCGGCGTGCGTTGTACGGAAGGCTCGCCGATCTACGCGGACCGCATTTCCTCCGAATCCGATTTGCTGGTGCAGACCCTGGAAGCCAATGGCGCCATCGTTATTGGCAAATCCAATACCCCGGAATTTGGCGCCGGCGCAAATACCTTCAACGAAGTTTTCGGCTCCACCCGCAATCCCTGGGATACCCGGATGAACTGCGGCGGCTCGTCGGGCGGGGCAGCTGTCAATCTGGCGACCGGACAGACCTGGCTGGCTACGGGTAGTGACCTGGGCGGATCGTTGCGTATCCCTGGTGCTTTTTGTTCCATTGTCGGTTTTCGCCCCAGTCCGGGCCGTTGCCCCCGAGGCATCTCCACCTCCATGGCATTGTTCGACGATATGGGAGTAGTTGGCCCCATGGCGCGCAATGTGGGCGATGTGGCCCTGATGCTGGACGCCATGGTGGGGCAGTACGCCCGCGACCCGATCTCGTTGGCAGTACCGAACGAAGCCTTTCAGGTCGCCGCAGCCGCAGCGCGGGCGCCTCAGCGGGTTGGTTGGAGCGCCACTTTGGGCATCGCGCCAGTGGAACCGGAAGTGGCCGAAATCTGCGCCGCCGCGGCGCAATCGTTTACCGCCCTTGGCGCGGCGGTGGAAGAAGCCTGTCCGGATTTCAGCGGCGCACGCGAGATGTTCCAAACTCTGCGTGGGGTCAGTTTTGTTGCCGCGCACCGCACTCATATGGCGGAACACCGGGATTTGTTGAAGCCGGAAGTAATCTGGAACTATGAACATGGCGCCGCCCTGTCGGCCTTTGATGTGGCCGAGGCGAAACGGACCCGCGGACGCATCTACGCCAACATGTGCAGCTTTTTCGAATCCTACGATCTGTTGGTAACCCCAACCGTAATGACGCCGCCGTTCCCAGCCGAAACCCGTTATCTGGACGAAGTCGCCGGAGTGAAATTCGACAATTATGTGGATTGGTTGATGCATACCTTTGTCATCACGCCGACTGGGTGCCCCGCGGTATCCCTGCCGTGCGGCTTTACCAGGGACGGCCTGCCGGTCGGTCTGCAACTGGTCGCGCCGCCCAGGGGAGAAGCTGCCCTGCTTTCGGCGGCCGCGGCGTTCGAAGCGAATTGCAGCCTGGAATGGCAAACACCGATCGACCCGCGGGTTAATACCAACCCGCGTTGAAAAAAGAAGGGTCGCCGGTCGGCCGGCAATTTATCCACCGCCCTTCAATTTGCGGCGGGAATGCTTACATTTCTGGGCAACGGCCGTACTTGGTCGAAATTTCCACCCGTGTGGTTCATGTCCTGGCATTCGGCACAATATAGGCGTCTGTCTTCAGGTTCCAAACCACACTGAATTCATTTAGTTAGTGGCCTGTTGAGCCCGAGTTTCAATTTATGAAACGCATCGGCGGGGCACTGAGACAAAGGTCAAAATATGCTGCTGCGCGCCATTTCTCTTACCCTTGGACAAGTCGCCGACCCGGTCTTTCGCGCCGTGGTCATCAAAAGCGTTCTGTTCACCGTTGTTTTATTCGCCGGTTTAACCGTGTTATTTTATTGGGCGGTTCCCGAGGTGAAGGTTTTTGAATCAGCTTGGCTGCAATGGCTGAACAGCGTCATTGAGGTAGGCGGTGGCTTGGCATTTTTCGCACTTCTGGTACTGACATTCTCGACCACGGCGACTTTGATCGGCGGCATATTTCTTGATGATATCGCCGAGGCCGTGGAAAGACGCCATTATGCGGCCGATACACCGGGCCGTTCGGCGGATTTTTCCAAGACATTCGCCGTTTCCATGCGATTTATTGGCATAACCATTATGCTGAATGTGCTGGCGCTGCCCCTTTATGTGATCGCACTGTTGTTTCCTCCACTTTTTGCCTTTATTTTCTATGGCTTAAACGGTTATCTTCTGGGTCGAGAGTATTTTGAGCTTGTAAGCTTAAGACATCAGGATGAAAAAACGGCTCGACGGTTACGCAAGGCGAACCGAACCAAGGTTATTTTGGCTGGTATTATCATCGCGTTTTTTATTACGGTACCGATCGTTAACCTTGTTGTGCCTATTCTGGCGACTGCCTTCATGCTGCATATCTTCAAGTCAATGCAGACAGAGCCGACAAGCGAACTTGTACCCTGAGCGTTCAGTAAGGCAGAACGCCCTCGGGATTTGAAACGTTAGGAACAGGAACGAAACCATGGCCAACGAAGACGGAAATGCGCCTACGACGTCGGCCTTCCGGCCGGAAATTACCCGTCGTCTGCCGGACTTGCCAGGCAGCCCCTTGCGTGGCGCCCAAGCTGCCGATGACGTCGACAACGGCAAAAAATTGGTCGTTGGTCAGGATATCGTGCTGAATGGACAAATTACCGCCTGTGATCAGTTGGTGGTGCAAGGCCGGGTTGAAGCCGCCCTCGAGAATTCACAATCCATCGAAATATCCGAAACCGGCTATTTCAAAGGCTCGGCGGTGATTGAAGAGGCCACGATCAGCGGCCATTTCGAGGGCAACCTGACCGTACGCGGCGAGTTGACCGTCAAGTCCAGGGGCCGGATCGAGGGGGATGTCCGCTACGGCAAGCTATGTGTTGAATCCGGTGGACAGATTATTGGTACGGTCGAAGCGCTGCCCGCCGGTGGTCCGGGCACTGCCGTCCCGGCGCCTGCGCAAACGGGCGGAGACGATAATTGACGATCCGGCAATTGATCGCCGGCAGGTCGCTGGCCCGGCTTTACAGCCTGTTGGCGGCATTCGCGCTGGCGGCTTGTGTTGCCGGTCAGGCTGGAGAGCATGGGCTGGATCAATCTGGCTTGCCGGCCATTCCAAGCGAGCCGGCCAAGCCGTCCGTTGCCAGCAAGCCGACAGTCGCCACCGATAAGCCTGCCACGATTTCCCCTGTACCGCGACAAAAACGGCCCGCGCCATTGTCGGAACCGGCTAGTAAACCGGCCGCCAAACCGGCGCCACGCCCAATCCCTGATTTGCAGCAATTGGTCGGCATGAATCGGGGTGGCTTAAGCGGGCTGCTGGGCAAACCCACGCTTTGGCGCAGCGACCCACCGGCGGAAGTCTGGCAATACAGCGCGGCACAATGTGTCCTGCATATTTTTCTCTACGACGATGCCGCCGAGGGCCGCTTTCTGGTCTCACATGTGGACGTCGTTCGCCGCCAGCAACGGGGCATCCGTACTACGGGGTCTTCCGCCAGATCCATGCAACAGGAATGTTTCGGCCGCGTGCTGCACCGTGTCACGGCGCAAAATCAGGCCGGTTAGACCAGTTTCGATATTCATCGAATCCGGTCTAGCTCTTGTCGCTCACGCTTGTGCGCCAACGCACACCGCTCCCCCGGAGCTTCAGGGGCGGCGGCGCATTCGCGCCGGACCGCAGTCGCGGACTTGATTGCGTAATTCGTTCTCGAATTCGGTCTAAAGAATTTCCCGACTATTGTGGGTCATTTGACCGTCAATGCGCCATGGCGCGCGGCGCGGTCAATCATCCAGGCTGCGGGCTTCGTCAACAAGCATAATGGGAATGCCTTCGCGAATGGGGTAGGCCAGGCGCGCCTGCTCGCTGATCAGCTCCTGGGCCTCGCGGTCATAGCGCAAAGGTCCCTTGGTCAGGGGACAGACGAGGATTTCCAACAATTTCGGATCAACGCTATCGGTTGCTGTTCCGTCACGGCCACTTTCGGGATTTTCATCGCTCATGGCGCCATCGTTCTCCCATGATCTGTGCTCTTAAGGTCAATGTATTTGATGATCATCGTCATCCTGGTCGTCTGCGCCGCCGCCACTGGCGCGGTGTAACAGAGCCATTTCGACCAAAGCGGTCATGATCCGGCTGCGTTCGAACAGGTCGCTCGCCTCCAGCAGCGCCTGCTTTTCAGCTGGACCAAACGGGCAAATCATTGCCAGGGAGGTAATCAGCGAGCCGGTTTCGGCATTCGCAATGGTTTCCCATTCCGCCGGGATCTGGGCCAGCTCCAGATAGGCGCGCAGGGCGGTCAGCAGCCGGTTCCGGTCAACCCCGGGACCTTCGTCCTCAGCCCAGCGGTCGGCGGCAAAGCGATCCCAATCCGCGACAACCTGGCGATAGCGGGTGGTCACCGTCAGTTCCTCGATGATGGAAAAACGCGACAGCCCGGTCAGGGTAATATGAAAGCGGTTGTCCGGGGTCTCCTCAAACGAGGTAATGCGCCCGGCGCCGCCAATATCATAAACCGCGGGCCGGGCACTGCCTTCGGCTTTCTGCGACGGCTGGATCATACCGATGATCCGGTCTCCCGCCATGGCATCACGGACCATATCCAGATAACGCGGTTCAAAGATATTCAAGGGCAGTTTTGCTTGGGGCAGCAACAGCACACCGCTCAAGGGAAAAATCGGAATCCGTACCGGTAGCGCATCAGCTACATTCCGATCATCGTCACTGTCCTCAATCACCAGCCTATCCGCCCAATCTAATCAGGAAAACAGCATCGAACTCAGCCGCCGCCGGGCCGAGACAGTTACTTCGTCCGCCTGGCCAAAGGCCTCGAACAGGGTCAATAGTTGCTTGCGCGCGGCTTCCTCATTCCAGTTGCGGTCGCGGCGAATAGATTCGAGCAACTCGTCCACCGCTTCCTCGCGCTGACCTGCCGCCAACAGCGCCTTGGATAACTCCATCCGCGCTTCATGATCGTTGCCATCCGCCTCCAACCGGGCGCGAAAGGCCGAGACATCACCCACCTCAACCGATTGCTCCGCCAGATCCAACGCCGCGCGGACCGACTGGATCGCCGGGTCGGTGGCCAGCTTGCCTTCAAGGCCATCCAGCATCATCCGCGCTTCCTCGCGCTCGCCGCTGGCAATCAAACATTGGCAAAGTCCGGCGACGGCTCTGGCATTCTCCGCATCAGCACGCAGAATCTGACCGAAAATATCCGCCGCGGATTCAATATCACCGGCCGCCAAGGCCGTTTCGCCCTGTTCCACCGCCTTTTCGATAGGCGAGGGCCCCGCATCGCCAGTCAGGCGTTCGATAAAGGCCTTTATCTGGCTCTCCGGTTGCGCACCGACAAAACCGTCGACCGGTTGGCCGTTCTTGAAGGCAAATACCGCCGGGATCGATTGCACACGCAGTTGCTGCGCCAATTGCTGGTTCTCATCGACATTGATTTTGACCAGCTTGACCTGGCCGCCGGAGTTCCTGACCGCCTTTTCGATGGTTGGGCCCAGGGTCTTGCAAGGGCCGCACCAGGGCGCCCAGAAATCAACAATGACCGGGGTCGCGCGGCTCGCCTCTATCACATCCTGGGCGAAGCTGGCGGTATCGCCATCCTTCACCGCATCGGCGGGGGCGGTCATCTCTCCAATAATCGGTTCCATGGGTCTTTCCTGTATCTAATTTCGCGGCGCAAATGTTAATGGCCCGCGCGCCTGCGCATACAAAGGCAGACAGCACCCGGCGTCAAGCGCTTCGGCGCATTTGGGCGCCATCATATGGCCATTTGTGGCCTAGTGGTGCGAACCAAACAGAAGAGTCTCTCTGTTTGGTGTCTCGCGCACCACAAATCTTAAGAGTCTATAGCCGCAGCATCAAAGGATCATGGCCGCAGGCGCGCACAAAGCGCAGCAGGTCCGTGCTGGAGATGGTGGTGGTCATGGTATTGACCAGGGGGTGAAAATTGACCTGCTCATGATCCAGCATCGCTGTATCCAGAACCACCTTGACCCGGCACTCGGGGTCGTTGATCAGCGCGAACGGGGTGACCGAGCCGGGCAAGACACCCAGGAATTCCGCCAGCCGGTCGGCCGAACCAAAACTCAGCCGGGCGGCGCCGATCTGGCCGGGCAATTGCTTCATCTCTATCGGCTTGTCTTCCAGGGTGCAGACCAGCCAGGTCTGTTTTTTCTTGTCCCGCAGAAACAGGTTCTTGTTGTGCGCGCCCGCAATCTGCCCACGCACCGCCTGGCTTTCGCTAACCGTGTGCAGGGCCGGGTGATGGGTGGTTTCGTGGGCAATGGCTAGGTCGTCCAGGCATTGGAATAAATCTTCCGGACTGGCGGGCATGGCATTATCCTTCATGGGGAGACGTTGGCGGCACGGGCATGGCTTCAATGGAGGTGTAAAGAACAGCTTAGGCACTTGCAAGATCGGTGAAATGGCGTATATATCTGGCCGCCCGGCAGATGCCGGGCCTATCCAGGCGCGGGCGTAGCTCAGGGGTAGAGCGCAACCTTGCCAAGGTTGAAGTCGTGAGTTCGAATCTCATCGCCCGCTCCAATTTTCGTATAACATGAATGCCTTAGGCGATCCCGGCCAGGCTCTCAGCTGCTTTGGACGAAGGCGGCGCTTTGCCGCAGCAGGTTTTGCGTGAGGGTCCGGTCTTTCAGAGTAGCGCTGGCCAGAACAACGTAATTGCGTTTGACGTGGCCTTTCTCGAAATATTTCAATGGCCGGCCCGCGCCTTCCGCCATAAGCAACGCGCAGGTATCGTCGGCCAATTTCACGGCCACGCCAAATGTCCCGCAGGACATGAAAATCTGGCCATTGGCATAGGCGCCGACCGCGCCAAACACTGATTTGTATGAAATCTGGCAGGTGGCAGGCAGACAGGCGCTATCGATCAAGTGCTCCAACTGCTGGCGGTATTTGATCTGCATCGAATAACCGCGACCTCATTTCCAAAATTCAGACAGTATCGATAGACCCTTTTACAATGATCCGCCGCATGGACATAGAGCACTTCCGGGCTATTCTGGGTCATTTGGTGGCGACCCTAAGCCATTGGGATGCCGCGCGACGTGCCGGTGCGTCGGTTGGCTCCGCCTGGAGGGTTTCATGCTTCGTGACATTTCCGTGCAGGCTATCTTCATGGGCTTGCTGACGGCCTTTGCCGGTTTTGCGTCGTCATTCGCCGTTGTCCTGCAAGGTCTGACGGCGGCGGGTGCAAACGACGCCCAAGCTGCCTCCGGCCTGATGGCGCTGGCCATTGCCATGGGTTTGTGCGGCGTGATCCTTAGCGCGGCGACACGGGCCCCGGTAAGTATCGCGTGGTCAACCCCTGGCGCCGCCCTGTTGGCCACCACCGGCGCTGTCGACGGTGGCTTTGCCGTCGCGGTCGGGGCGTTTCTGGTTTGTGCTGTCGGCTTTGTCCTGGCCGGCCTGTGGAAGCCGCTCGGGCGCGCCATAGCGGCCATTCCCGCCCCCGTGGCCAACGCCATGTTGGCCGGGATATTGGTTAACCTCTGCTTTGCGCCCTTTAAGGCCATAGCCTTTGATCCGCTGCTTGGCCTGCCAATTCTGCTGGCCTGGATTATCGTTGGCGCCTTTAACAAGTTATTGGCGGTTCCCGCCGCGCTAGCGGTGTATTTTCTGATTGTCGCGTTTGCCGTGGACCTGCCCGCCCAGGGACTAAGTACCGTTTATGCCGCTGCAATCCCAAGTGCTGAATTCGTCGCCCCGGCGTTCAGCCTCGCCGGCATGCTCAATATTGCCATTCCGCTGTTCATCGTCACCATGGCGTCGCAGAATATTCCCGGCATTGCGGTCATGACCAGCAATGGCTTTGCCGCGAAACCGCGGCTTTGGTTCATCGCCACGGGCATATTCTCGGTCCTGGCGGCGCCATTCGGCGGCCATGCCATCAATATGGCCGCCATAACGGCCGCCATGTGCGCGGGGGAAGAGGCCCATGCTGAACCGGATCGCCGGTACTGGGCCGCCATGGTTGCCGGAATGGGCTACATCGTCCTGGGCCTTCTGGCCGGAATTGTCACAGCTTTCGTGTCCATTGCCCCCGCCATCCTGATCCAGGCTGTTGCGGGTCTGGCGCTGATATCGGCGTTTTCAGGGGCGACCGTAGCGGCGTTTCAAGACGCAAAGACACGCGAAGCCGCCGCTGTTACATTCCTCGTCTCGGCTTCTGGAATTTCCGTCGCCGGCATTTCAGGCGCGTTCTGGGGACTAATCGCCGGCGGCGCCATCATGATGATCAAGCGTACGAAACTGGCTTAGTTGCTCGGCCGCCGCAAAATTATAGTTGCCATGCGGGGATTAAGGGTGATCCCCGGTCAGTAACGTCAGACGGAACCGGGGTCCGATGATGATTGACCACATCTCGATCGAAGTACGCGATCTTGTCGAGAGCATGAAATTCTATGAACGGGTTCTCGCGCCGCTTGGCCTCACCCGGCTGGTCAACAGGGAGGCCGCCGTGGGGTTCGGCAAAAAACACCCGGAGTTCTGGCTCAATCACCGTCCCCACATGTCGGCTGTATCGCAAGACACCGGGTCGCATGTTTGTTTGCGCGCACCAACGCGCGAGGCTGTCAGGATGTTTCACCAGACGGCCCTGTCCCTGGGCGGAATGGATGATGGCCCGCCCGGCGACCGAGAGGCCAGCATGACCACATACTTCGCCGCCTTTGTCCGGGATCCCGAAGGCAATAGAATTGAAGTTGCGACATTCCCGCGCCCTGGGCCGCCCTGACAGGCCGGCGCCCTGGGCATGGCATCGGCGTGCGATGGTGCCGGCAGCTTCGGGAAAACCAGCTGTTTCGCCTAATCCGGAATCACTGTTTCTTAACCAATTCGAGCCAATCTTGAAACCGACAGAACGAAATATTTTTTGAGCCCGACCAAGGTATGCCGCCACATACGAACAAACTTGAAAACCTTATCGATGTGGCCCAAGAGGCCTCGTCGGACAAGCGGCGCGAGCTGTTGGAAGGGGTCACGGACCTGTTCCTCGACGATGGGCCCGAGTTGAATGACCAGGAAGTTAAGATTGCCGCCGATATCCTGGGCCGGGTTGCAACGGAGGTTGAACGCGCCGTTCGCGCCCGGTTGAGCGATCGCCTGGCCAATCTCGATAATGCGCCGGTCGAGCTGATTCGCCAACTTGCCGATGACGATATAGAGGTGGCCCGGCCATTGCTTGAGCGTAGCGGCGGCCTAAGCGATCAGGTCCTGATTGATATCATCAACAAACATGGCAAGGACCACCAGCTATCGATCTCGATCCGTTCGGAAGTGGGCGCAAGCGTCTCCGATGCCCTGGTCACCAATGGCGACGACGAGGTGATGTTGTCTCTGGTCAACAACGATGGCGCCAGGATTTCGCGCGTCGCCATGGAATCCATCGTCGGCCGCTCGCAAACAGTCAAAGCGCTCTGCGAACCGTTATTGAACCGCACCGATCTACCGCCCGACCTGATGCACGATATGTTCTGGTGGGTCGGCGCCGCGCTCAAGAAACGCATTCTGACGGACGCCAACATTGACGAGAAGCTGGTCGATCAGATGCTGGCGGAAGCCGAGCCAGGCGTGGTGCCCGCGATCGAAGAAGATGAGGAATATCTGAACCGGGTGGAGCGGACAGTTCGCCGGCGAATGCGCCTTGGCCAGTTAAACCAGGATTCCCTGGTGCAGTATTTGCGCCGGGGTCAAGTGCCGGAATTTATCGCCGCTTTGGGCTATTTGACGGATATCGATCAGAAAACGGCCAAACGTATCGTCTTTAGCCCTGGCCACGAGGCTGTGGCCGTAGCCTGCCGCGCCAAGGGCTTCGATCTCTCCACCTTTTCCACCATCGTGCTGTTGTTGGATGGCACTACCGAAGGCAGCGCATCTGAACCTGGTGCCTCGGGGGCGGTGCAAAAACAATTGCGCCGACCGGAGGAAGTCGCCTCGTTGCTGGATCTGTACAAGCAAATTCCCGTCGAGAATGCCCAGCGCGCCATGCGTTTTTGGGCTATTCGCAACCGATCCCTCGATGACGGCGAAGCAGCGGCGCAAGGCGACCAGGCAACGCCGGCGAATGACGCAAGGCCACCGGTGACCAGCTCTGTGTGATCAAACCGCGCGCCAACACCTGCCTGGGCTGATATAATGGCAGCGAGCACAAAGTAGATCGGCGGAGCAGCAATGGCGGGGCGATCATGACGCCGAAATGGTTTCACGAAACCCTGCATCCGGAATTGCAGGCGGGAATCCGGATCGATCGTTTGATCCATCGCGGCCGCACCGAATTCCAGTCGGTCCTTATTTTCGATAATGATCTGCTGGGCCGGGTTTTAATCCTGGACGATGTTGTCCAGACCACGGCCCGCGACGAATTCATCTATCACGAGATGCTGGCGCATGTACCCTTGTACGCGCTGGAAAATCCGCGTGAAGTGCTGATCATCGGCGGCGGCGACGGTGGCTGCCTGGAAGAGGTGCTGAAGCATCCCGTGGACCGTGTCACCATGATCGAATTGGATCGTGGTGTGGTCGATCTGGCGCAGCGACATCTTGGCATGATCTGTGGCCAGGCCTTTGATGATCCACGGACGGAGTTGCGGATCGAGGATGGGGCCAAATTCCTGGCCGGGACGGAGCGGCGTTTTGATCTGATCATCGTCGATTCCACCGACCCCGTGGGACCGGGTGAAGTGCTGTTCAGCCGGGAATTCTATGGCAATTGCCAGCGCTGCCTGCGGCCCAGGGGCATTCTGGTCACGCAGAATGGCGTGCCGTTCATTCAGGCTGAAGAATTTGCCTCCTCGGCAGCGGCATTCACGGGACTGTTTCCCTATCCGCGCTTTTATTTCGCGGCGGTGCCCATGTATATGGGCGGTTCCCTGGCTTTTGGTTGCGCCTCGCAAGGCATCGACCCTGGCGCCGTGCCCTTGCCGGTGTTGGAGGAACGGCAAAAAGTTCGCGCCTTGGATCTGCGCTACTACAACGCCGCCATCCATCTGGGCGCCTTTGCCATGCCGCCCTTTTTGCAGACCCTGATCAGCCAGAGCGCCTGAATAATCCCAAGCGGCATCGGTCCGAGATCTCCTCGCCGTACTGGCACTCCTGGAATTGCTCTAGATCGGCAATTACTTGCTCTTTTTGTCAAGATGGTAGGTCAAGGCCAGGGCGATACAATGGCGCAACACCTCCCGGGGCGGTTCGGCGTCCAAGGCAAATTTCACGCATCTTGCCCCGTCATAACGCAACTCGTCGGGGTAAAGCTCGCGATAGGTCGCCAGCAACGAAGTTTGGCAATGCACATACATACCATACTGGCCGGGCTCGGACTTGATCCGGTCAATGCGAATGGTCGTACCGCTCTTGCTGTTGCCGGTCAGGTAATACCACCTTGCGCTGATAGGGACCAATGAAGATCGACTCCGCGCGCCCTCGGGTAGGAGAGAAGGGGCTGGCGATGTGGGACATCGTCAAGCCTTCTCGACGCCATCCGCGGGCGCGCGAAGACGACCGGAACGGCGCCTTGCGGAAGTTTTCGGATGGCGTCGCGCACGACTGACGATATCCCGTATCGCTGCGTCGCACGCTCCTACCCGAAAACTTCCGCAAGGCGTCTATATGGGTCCCTATCAGCGCAAGGTGGTATAACTGGGTTGGCCCCATTTCAGGGTTTCCTCCAATGGCCCCACAGCTTCGATTGCCGAAGCCGTATCAAAGATCAACTGGCGCAAAGCCAAAAGCCTGTCTTTGAGTGCTTCGGGATAGGCGTCAAACAGCGCCGCGATTTCGGGTTTCTGAAAGGGCTCCATCGCTTCACTCCTTTAGACAGACGGCCAATTGCGCGGCCAGGGCAGCGTTGGCGATGGCCAGGGCAGCGTTGACCCGCAGGGTTTGGCCGCCGGACGCCCGACGCATATGGGACAAAATAAACGGCGTAAGCGCGCCGCCGGAAACGCCTGCCGCGGCCGCGGCCGCCGTGGCGTCCTGCACCAGGACTTCCACCGCATCGGGTGTCATGGCCAAGTCCGCGGGCGGCGGATTACAGACCAAGGCGCCGCCGGCACCGGCAAGCGACCAATGGGCCCGCAAGGCTTCGGCCAGCAACGCCGGGTCGTCAAAGCGGTAGCTCACGGACAAATCGCTATCGGCGGTGTAGAAGGCGGGAAACCGATCGCAACGATAGCCCAGGACCGGCACGCCAAGAGCTTCCAGGGTTTCCAGGGTGGTCGGCAGGTCCAACAGGGACTTGGCGCCGCTGCTGACAACCGCGACCGGCGCCAGGGACATGGCCAGCAGGTCGGCCGATGCATCGACCCGGCCCATAGCGGCGCGACCCGCAATCATTCTATGGACGCCTCCGATGCCGCCGGTGCCAAAGACCGAAATGCCCGCAGCCGCGGCAATCCGCACCGTCGCCGAAACCGTGGTGGCACCGGGCAGACCCAGGGCCATGGCGGGCCCCAGGTCGCGGGCGCCGCATTTACGGCCATCCGCGGCGGCGGCCAGGCGGGCCATATCGTCGGCCCCGAGACCGACCCGCAGGCGCCCGTCCAGCACCGCCGTCATTGCCGGTATGGCGCCATTCTGGCGCACCGCATCTTGCATGGCCTGGCCAACCCGCAGGTTATCCGGTTCCGGCAGACCCTGGGCCACGATACTGCTTTCCAGAGCCACCACCGGCCGGTTTTCAGCCAAGGCGGCGCTGACTTCCGCCGTCAGCAACAATTCATCGTCCATCATCTTCATCCGCTTTTCGGCATTTGCGCAAAATGCGGCCATGCTCTAGTCATGAGGCGTGACGCCCATCGAGACAGAAAAAACAATACCCGGCCAAGGGACCAGCATGGCGCACGCCATGCTGATTGTTTTCATGCCGTTCGCCTGTGGCTATTTCTTCTCTTACTTCTACCGCAGCGTCAATGCGATTGTTGCGCCATATTTGCGCCAGGATGTCGGTCTGGGCCCGGCTGACCTGGGATTGATGTCGGCAGCCTATTTTCTGACCTTCGCGGCCTTTCAGATTCCGTTAGGCCTGTTGCTGGACCGCTATGGCCCCCGGCGGGTACAGGGCACCTTGTATTGCGTTGCCGCCCTGGGCGCTCTGATGTTCGCCAAAGGTGAGAGTGTTGCCACCCTGATTCTGGCCCGGGCCATGATTGGCTTTGGCGTTTCAGGCGGGCTGATGGCGGCATTGAAGGCGATCGTCATGTGGTTTCCTCTGAACCGCGTGGCCTTCATAAACGGCTGGTATATGGCGTTTGGCGGCCTCGGCGTCCTGGCCGCGACCGGACCGGTGGAATTTGCCATGCAGATCATGGACTGGCGGCAGATGTTTATGTTGCTGGCCGCCATCACCCTGGTTGTCGCCGCCCTGATCCTGCTGGTGGTGCCCGAACAGCCCGACAGCGCCGCGACGGGCAGCCTTGTTTCGCAGATGAAGGAAATTGGTCAGATTTACCGGGATCCCTATTTCTGGCGAATTGTCCCCCTGATGTTCACCTGTTCGGCAAGCTATCTGGCTATTCAGGGGCTTTGGGCAGGACCATGGTTGTTGGAAGTGGATGGTCTCAGCCAGGCCGATACCGCAATTCATCTGACCGTCATGGCCGGTGGCATGATCGTCGGGGTCATGGGCACCGGCCTGTTCGCCGCCGTTCTGCAAAGGATGGGTTTTGATATGGTCGGGGTTTGCGGCTTTGCGGCCGCGTTCTCCATTCTCGGCATGTTGCTTCTGGTTTCGGATATCGTTCCTTCAAGTTATCTGCTTTGGGGCTATATCGGTCTTGTCGTCGCCTTGACGATTTTGGTCTTCGCCGCGCTTTCCCATCATTTTCCCATCAGCCAGGCGGCCCGCGCCAACACGGCCGCCAATGTCCTGGTTTTCGGCATGGCGTTTGCCTATCAGTGGGGCGTTGGCTGGGTTGTCGAGCAATGGCCCGTTGCCGCCGACGGCAGCTATCCCAAAATTGCCTACCTCTGGGCTTTTCTGGCGGTGACGGCGACCCAGGTCATCGCATTTATCTGGTTTATCTGGCCGACGGAAGCGCGGCGCAAAGGCCAAAGCTGACGGTTTACCGGTCTTTGCCGGAACCACCGGCGTCCGTCTCGGCGCCCGATACGGCTAATCCCTGAAATAATCGCAACACGGCATTTCGTGGGCGGTGCGCAAAAAATCGGTTATCTTCCCGGGCAATGCAGGAACGGAAAAGAAATCTGCCGCGCTGGCTTCGTGGCCTGTCGGCCCGCTTGTTGGTTCTGACCATGTTTTTCGTCATGATCAGCGAGGTGTTGATTTACGTGCCGTCCATCGCGCGTTTTCGCCTGATGTTTCTTGAGAACCGTATTGCCGACGCGCATTTGGCGTCCCTGGCCCTGAAAGCGACGCCGGACAACGTGGTCAGCCGGCCTTTGGAGATGGAGCTGCTTGCCAATGCCATGGTGCGGGGCATCGTGTTGAAGCGGCAGGAAGCGCGGGTGATGATGTTGATGGACGACATGCCGCCCAGGGTGGACACGACCTATGATCTGCGCGCCGCCGGCGCACTGCAATTAATAGCCGACGCCTTTGCCACCCTGGTACAGGGCGACCGCACGCTCCGCGTCGTGGGCCGCTTTCCCGATCAGTCCGAAGGCAGCCTGGAAGTGATCGTCGATGAAACCCAGCTCTATGCCGCGATGATCGACTATTCGACCAATATCATGAAGCTTTCCTTGATCATCTCGCTGCTGACCGCCAGCCTGGTATATCTGTCTCTGCAGCTGTTGATGGTGTTGCCCATGCGCCGCATCACGGCCTCGCTGGTCGCCTTCCGCAAGGCGCCGGAAAACGCCAATTCGATGATCGCCAAGAGTACCCGCGGCGACGAAATCGGCAAGGCCGAGCGGGAATTGCACCATATGCAGGACGGCCTACGCGCCGCCCTGACGCAAAAGGCCCACCTTGCCGCCTTGGGAGTGGCGGTGAGTAAAATCAACCATGACCTGCGCAATATCCTGGCCACCGCGCAATTGGTTTCAGACCGCCTGGGGGATGTGCAGGACCCGACCGTGCGCCAGGTTGCCCCGCGTCTGATGCAATCCATCGACCGCGCCATCGAACTGTGCAGTCAGACCCTGAGTTTCGGCCGGGCCGATGAAGCCGCGCCCAATCCTGTTGCGTTTGCGCTGTGCGATCTGGTTGATGATCTTCCTGCCTTTGCCGGTTTGCCCAGTGACGGCAGCATCACCTGGCGCAATGACGTGCCGGCGGAGATCATCGTCAAGGCGGACCGGGAGCAGATATTCCGGGTGCTGATGAATCTGGCGCGAAATGCCATTCAGGCCATGCCCCAAGGCGGCGAGATCAGCCTAGCCGCCAGGTGCGATGGCACCGCCGTCGTTGTTGAATTTGGCGATAACGGTCCGGGCTTGCCCGATAAGGCGCGCCAGCATCTGTTCGAACCCTTCACCGGTTCGGCGCGAGCGGAGGGCACGGGCCTGGGCCTGGCCATCGCCAAGGAGCTCCTGGTCGCCCATGGCGGCGATTTGACCTTGCTGCGCAGCGGTCCGGGAGGCACTGTTTTCCGCATAGACCTGCCAGGTGATAGGCGGTGACGGCGCCATCCCGGCCAATGATCGTGCTGTTCACCGATTTTGGCACGCGCGGGCCCTATATGGGCCAGATGCGGGCCGTTCTGCATCAGGGTGCGCCGGGAGCGCCGGTTATCGATCTGTTCGCCGATGCGCCCACCTACAATGCCAGGGCGGCCAGCTATTTACTCGCCGCCTATGCCCCGGAATTTCCCGCAGGTACGATCTTTCTCTGTGTGGTCGATCCTGGTGTCGGCGGCGATCGTCCGCCCATGACCCTGCAAGCCGATGGCCGGCATTTTGTCGGTCCGGGCAATGGCCTGTTCGAAATCGTTGCCCGACGGGCGGTGGAGGCCGAAGCCCGGGCCATCGCCTGGCGTCCCGGCCATCTATCTCCGTCGTTTCACGGCCGCGATCTGTTTGCCCCCGTCGCCGCAGCCCGTGCCCGCGGCCACGAGGTAGCGACAGCGGCCATCCCGGAGCAGAATTGGCGGCAACCGGACTGGCCCGACGAGCTGCCCGAAGTGATCTATCTGGACGATTTTGGCAACGCCATGACCGGCCTGCGTGCTGTAGCCTTGAACTCCGGGCAGAAAATTCGCGTCAACGGCAAGGATTTGCGACCGGCCAGAACCTTCGGCGATGTGCCCTTGGGGCAACCTTTTTGGTACGAAAATGCCAACGGCCTGGTGGAAGTCGCCATCAACCAAGGCAATGCGACAAAGCAGCTCGGCCTGACCTTGGGCAGCCTGGTGGAGTTGCTTTAGGCAGGCCCCATACTGCCAGCGGCAAGAATGGCCTCGCGGTCGTTCATGGGGGGATAAATCACCTCGTTCATGATGAAATGTTTGCGCGCCTTGGCCTCCTCCCTGACCATTTCCACCTGCCGGTCCCAACCGGTGGTAAACACCGCCCCCCAGGCGCCCAGGTCCAGGCAGGTCACGTAACGGCTCTGTTCATAGGGCATGCTGGGCATATTCAGCAGATCGGAAACAGCATTGTAACCGGCGTATTTCCCCATGGGCATGGCGTGCTGGCAGGACATTAGCGCCACATGGCTGTCATCGGTCAGAGCGTGGGCCACATCGCCGGCTGCGTAAAGGCCCGGCGCACTCTTGACCCGCAATTCAGCGTCCACCGCCAATCGTCCGGAGGCATCGGTTTCCAGGCCAAGGCCCGCGGCCAATTCATTGGCCCGAACGCCGGCCGTGACAATAACCGTGGCCGCGGTGATCTCGCTGCCGTCGTCCAGCATAATGGCCTCGCCTTCAATCCTGCGGACTTTTGTCTGCAGGCGAACCTCGATCCCGGCGGCCTGCAACGCCGCCAGAATATGGGGACGGGGCCCCGGTCCCAAGTCTTCGCTTATACTGGCCGCTGCATCGACCAGGACCACCCGCGCCCGGTCGGCCCGGTTCCGGCCACCATGTTGCGCCAGGCGCGCGCGCATTTCCGTCGCCAGTTCGATGCCGGTGAAGCCGGCGCCAATGATAACCACGCCATCGCCATTCTCCGCTGGAGCAGGCGCGGCCATAACCTCCTTTAGATGTCGATCCAGGGCCACGGCGGCATGGTGGTTATCCACGCTCCAAGTGCGGGCGTTGCTAAGTTCCAATGGGGGCGGCCGCAGCACACTGCCCGCGGCCAGGATCAGCCCGTCATAGTCATATGTCACGCGGCCGCCCTGTTCGGTTTGCGCCCGGACCCTTCGTTGCGACGGATCAATGGCGGTAACCAGCGCCACATCCAGCCCGACACCAATGGGCTCAAGCACCGCTTCCAGGGGCGTGCGCATGTCCTGCGGGTTGCTTTCATACAGCCGAGGGCGGTGGGTCAGATAGGCATCCTTCGACAACAGACGAATGTTCAACCCGCCGCCCCGCACCGAATCCTGCGCCCGGCGGGCCGCCGCCATGGCCGCCCACACACCCGCGTAGCCGCCGCCAACGATCAGCAAATTCGGCATCCAATTATCCCCTATTCCGCGCGCCCTGCCCGCGGGCGGCGCCACGGTCCTGAAACCAGTCGTTTGCTGCTTGCCGATGCACCTTTGGCACGACATTCGCCACGTGCCTTGATAATTGCGCCAAATTCTCCTGCGCCAGGCTGGCCCGCATAGCCGCATCGGCCCTTAGCATCACCGCATGAATGCCGCAGACACCGCGCCCCGACCAGGCCGGCGCCGTTTCGTCGAACAGGACGCAATTTGTTCGTACCTCGCGGCACTCGAACAATGGCTTTTGTCCTTCGACCGCGTCGACCACATCCAGCATGGATATCTCTTCGGCCGGACGCGCCAGGTAAAATCCGCCCCGCAGGCCTTCGATCGAGGTGACCAGCCCGGCCTTCTCCATGCGGGTGAACAATTTCGCCACATAGTCCACCGACAATTCTTGGAATTCCGCGATATCGCGGGCGCTACGCGCGGCGCCGTCGCCGGCCCGCGCCAAATACAGCAAGGAATGCAGGGCGTATTCGACCGCACTTCCAAATTGGCTCATTATAATCTCCGACTTATTTAATCGTAGTATTGGATGGCCGGGACCACGTTGTCAAGAGCAACGCCGGTGCATTGACCCATGGATTTGTGCGGCGTACCGTCCGGCTCCCGAAGTAATGAACCGATATTGAGATGATCCAGCCTGGTCCCCGCAATCTGATTACCGATGTCGATGGCCTCGCTGTCGGCAATGCGGTGGACGAACGGGCCCGCACAGGGGTTACGGTCGTGCTGCCCCAGGACAGCGCGGTGGCATCGGTCGACGTGCGCGGCGCAGCGCCGGGCACCCGCGAGACGGATTTGCTGGACCCCACCTGCATGGTCGAGCGGATTGACGGCATCTGCCTGTCCGGTGGTTCGGTGCATGGCCTGGCCGCCGGCGACGCGGTGGTCGGCTGGTTGCACGAGCAGGGCCGCGGCTTTGCCCTGGGCTCATGGCGTCTGCCCATCGTGCCTGGCGCCATCATATTCGATCTTGGCATTGGCGGCGAGACAGATTGGGGCCGCTGCCCCTCATATGCCGATCTGGCGCGAGTGGCCTGTGATGGGGCGGGCGCGGATTTTCCACTGGGCAACGTCGGAGCCGGCATGGGCGCCTGCGCCGGCCGCCTAAAGGGCGGCTTGGGCAGCGCGTCGGCAGTGGCCGGGGATGGCCTGCAGGTGGCCGCATTGGTGGTGGCGAACCCGGTCGGCTCCGTGGTGATGCCCGGCGCCGGCACGCTATGGTCCTGGGCCCTGGAGCAGCAGGGCGAAATGGGCCATCAGCATCCGCCCGGACCGGCACGCGGCATTGAACAGGAATTGCCCCTTGAGGCGCGGATCGGCGGCAATACCACCCTGGCCGTGGTCGCCACCAACGCAACCCTGGACAAAGCCCAGGCAAAGCGCGTGGCCATGATGGCCCATGATGGCATGGCGCGGGCAATTCGCCCGGCGCACACGCCGTTTGACGGCGACAGCATTTTTGCCCTTTCGACCACGCGCATGGCATTGCCGCAGCCGGCGCAAATGTCGGTGGCGCGGATTGGCAGCATTGCCGCGGATTGCCTGACGCGGGCCATCGGCCGGGCGGTTTTTGCGGCTGAGCCTTTGGGCGCGTTTCCCGGCTATCGGCAAAGCCACGCAGATGCCTTTGCCGATGGCGCCAAGACAGGCTAAAAAGGCTGCATCAATCCATTCGCGTAATGAAGGCTTCAAAAACCAAAGCGTCTCCACTGGGAGGAAACAGGATGACTATTGTTAGAAATTTTGCCTACGCTGCGGCTATCGCCGCCGTGGCCGCCCTGCCGTTCGGGGCCCAGGCAGCCAAAAACACCGTCAACATCGCCATGACCCTGGAACCGCCGGGGCTGGACCCCCGCGCAAACGCGGCCGCCGCCATCGGCCAGATAGCGCTGTACAATATTTATGAGAACCTGACCCACATCAACGAGGATGCCACAGTCAGCCCCATGCTGGCGAAAAGCTGGTCAGTCTCCGATGATGGCCTGGTCTATACCTTCAATTTGCTCCAGGGCGTCAAGTTCCACGATGGCACCGACTTCACTTCGGCGGACGTGAAATATACCTTCGAAGACAATGCCGCGGAAAGCAGCAAGAACAAACGCAAAAAGCGTTTCGTGAACATGGCGAAGGTCGAGGCACTGGATGCCAACACAGTGCGCGTCACCTTGAAAAAGCCCAGGCCCATGTTCCTGTTCTGGATGGGTGAAAGCACCGCCGTTATCGTTAACGAGAAATCCGCGGCGACGAATGCCACCAAGCCAGTCGGCACCGGCCCCTTCAAGTTCGTCAGTTGGATCAAGGGCGACAGCGTGGTGATGGAGAAGAACGCGGATTACCGCGATGCGGGCGCCGTCAAGCTGGATAAGGTCAAGTTCCGCTTTATCAATGATCAGGCGGCGCAGATCGCCGCCATGATGTCCGGTGATCTGGATTTGATTCCCTTCTCCCGGGCCGCGGAAAGCCTCGGCCCGCTCAAGGCCAACCCGGATATTTCCGTGACCTTCGGCACCACGGAAGGCGAGACCATCCTCTCCACCAACAACAAGCACCCGGCCCTGGCCAAGTTGAAGGTCCGTCAGGCCATCGCCCATGCCATCGACCGCAAGGAAATCATCGACGGCGCCATGTTCGGCGCGGGCACGCCGATTGGCACTCATTTCGCCCCACACAACCCGGATTATCTGGACCTGACCGGGACCTATAATCTGGACCGGGCCAAATCCAAGGCCCTGTTGGCCGAGGCGGGCTATGGCGATGGCCTGGCCCTGTCGTTGAAGCTGCCGCCAACCGGTTATGCCCGTGACGGCGGGCAGATCGTGGCCCAGCAATTGAACAAGGCTGGTTTCAAGATCACCATCGAGAACGTGGAGTGGGCCGTTTGGCTGAAACAGGTCTACAAGCAGAAGACCTATGATCTGTCCATCGTCTCCCATGTGGAGCCCATGGATATCGGCATTTATGCCCGGCCTGGTTATTACTTCCAGTATGACAATGCGGAATTCAATGACATCATGGAGAAGGCCGACGGCGCCCGTGATCCGGCGATGCGTTCGAAATATCTGAAGATGGCCCAGAAGAAACTGGCCAATGACGCCGTCAATGGCTTTTTGTTCCAACTGGCCAAGACAACGGTTCGGAAGAAAGACCTGATGGGTGTGTGGACCAGCTCGCCCATGTTCGTCAACGACATGCGCACCGTGTACTGGAAGTAATCCGGCCCACGGTGCAAACATCAGGCGGCGGCGCCCGTTACAGGCCCGCCGCCTTTTTTATTGTCTGTAACAGTCCGGAGCCGTCAGGCAAAACGATCGTCGATCAGTCTTTGCGGTTTTTGCCGGCTTTCTATACCGGTCAGTTCGGCCAGGGCGCCGGGTTCGGCGAAGGCGACAGCGACCGCCACGCCGGTCTTGCGGCGTAGAATTTCCCTGTAGGTGCCCGCCAGTGCCTCGTTGCCGCCGCCGGTTATTTCAAAGGTCACTGTCATCTCGTCCCGGCCCTCCGCGTCTCGCTGGACACGGCAGATGAACTCGCCGTTGAATTCCGGCCGCTCGCTTAACATCGCCCCGAGGGCCTGGGGAAAGACGTTGATGCCGCGCAGCTTGACCATATTGTCGCTGCGGCCGAGAAAGCCTTCGATCCGGCGCAGGTTCAGGCCTGATGGCGCGGCATCCGTGCGCAGGGCGGAGACATCATGGGTATTGAAACGAATGATCGGATAGATATCGTCCTTGAACAGCACCGTATTGACCATGTCGCCCGTGGCGCCGTCGGGCAAGGGCAAGCCGCTGTCGATGTCGCAGATCTCCAAGTAATGAGCGTCTTCCATGATGTACAGGCCATTTTTTTCCGGGCCTTCGCCGGCGATCAGGCCGGTATCGCCGACGCCGTACCAGTCAAAGATCCCGGCCCCGCCCCAGGCCTGAGACAGGGCCATATTATCCTCGCGCCCCATATGGCCGGAAATCATCCGGATCTTGATATCCCGGCCCAGCTCCAGGCCCTGTTCGCGGGCAACCTCGGCCAGGCGCTTGAGATAGTCGGCGAACCCCACCAGCATGGTGACGCCAAAGTCCCGCATCAAATTGACCTGCTGCACGGAGCGGGTCTCGATCCCCGTACCGGCGGGCAGAAGAATGGCGTTGGTCCAGTGCACCACCGCTTCCCGGATATAATGGCCGCCATTGACCATGCCGTGGCCATAGACCGACTGCACCACATCGTCGGGGCACAGGCCCTGCAGCAAATAGATCCGGGCCACCAGCAGGTTCTGAATTTCCCGGCTGCGCGGTCCGTACAGCAGCACCTGCGGCCGTCCGGTGGTGCCTGAGGTGGTGTGCAGGATGACCGGCGGCCGCTGTCCCTCGGCATAGGTCTCCATGCCATGAAAATCGCCAAACGGCGGATGTGCCGCGATCGAAGCCATGATGTCCGATTTGTCGAAGGTGGGCAATTTGGTGATATCATCCAGACCGCCGATATCGCCGCTCTCCAGGCCTCTGACGCCCCACAGGCGTTGATAAAACGGCACCTTCCAGGCCTGTTTCATCAAGCTCGCGAAGCGCGCCTCCTGCAGGGCGCGCAGTTCGTCGCGGCTGATCGCCTCGAAACGCCGCAGGAAGGCCGGTCCAATGGGAAACTGCTGGCTCAACCGGGCCATGTCGACCCGGTTGAAGTAATTCGGCTGCTCTGGCATTTCCGCTTCCATGGCCATTACACCACCAGCACCGGCATCCGGGCGCTGAAGGTCATCAAGGTTTCGATGGGCCGAAGGCTCTGCCATTTGGCGACCGTATCCAACGCAACCGGACCGTCACCCGCCGCGACCACCAGTTCATCGCCCACGGCAATCTCTACATCGTCGGGAACTTCGACCGTCAGGTGTTCAAGGGATACACCGATCACCCGCAGCTCCCGGCCCCGATGCAGGACCTGCGCCTCATGGGCGCCCACAGGGGCGCGGTAGCCGTCGTTCATGCCACAGGGTGCAACGGCGGTCCGGCGCTGGCGGCGGTTCTGGTGATAGCCACCCGTACCCATGTCCGGTCCGCTGCTGTGATCGCGTACCTGCAGGACGCGGCTTTTGATGCCGCGCAACACCGGGCGAAAAGGCGCCAGACCGGCAAGCTCCGGGGCCAGTGGTGAGAGGCCAAACAGCAGATGACCGGGGCAGACGGCGGTGCAATTGTCCCGCCAACCCATCAACAGGGCTGAACTGGCCAGAGCCTGAGTGATGGGAATATTGACCCCGGCCGCCTTTAACGACCCCAGCAAATCGTAGAACAGCGCCAGCCGTTCCCGGGTGTACGCCATGCCCCGGCTGTCGTGAAACGAGACATGGGTATAAAGACCCTGAACCTGGAGATTGCCCAGTGCGGCAATGTCATCGATCAATGTCGCCGCCTGGTCCAGCGCGACGCCAACCCGGCCCAGGCCGCAATCCACCTTGACGAAGACCGGCGCGGACGTTTCTGCGGCCCGACTGACAGCATGGGCGCCGTCAAGGTCATAGACCGTCGGGATGAAGCCCTGTTCCAGGACCGCTCCCATGGCCGCGGGCAAGGCGCCGGCTAGCAGCAGCACCGGTGTCGTCACGCCGGCCTGGCGCAGGGCGCAGGCCTCGGCGAAGGAACCGGTCGCCAGCATATCAACCCCCGCCGCCGCCAGAATTCGGGCCACGGGCTGGATGCCATGACCATAGGCGTTGGCCTTAACCGAGGCGATGATCTGTACGCCCTCCGCCACCCGCCGGCGCACCTCAGCCAGGTTATGGCGCAAGGCGGCCGCATCGATCTCCATCCAGGTCGGATGGCCGTCCAGGGCGGCAATGTCTTTGTCGGAAGCCATGCCTAAACCTTATCCAGGCCGCACCAGTCGGCCATGAACAACGCGATGGCCTGGGTTGACTTGCGCACGCTTTCCAAATTGACCCATTCGTTGAAACCATGGACATCCACCGCGCGGGGGCCATAAACCAATGCCGGCGTGTTGGCATAAAGGCCAAAAAAACGGGCATCGGTGGTGCCGGCGATGACGCTTTCCTGCAGGGCCGTGCCATATACTTTTTCATGGCAGTCGCCCAACAGTGATATGGGCGCGGCGGCGTTTTCCATATCGGACAGGGCGAAGCCCTCGGCCATGAAGCCTTGATAAACGATGTCCGGCGGCCGGTTGCTCATATGGCGGTCCTGCGCGGCCGCGGCCTGAATAAAATCTTCCAGTTCCCTGGCGCGTTGATGAATATCATCGTCTGCGAATATGGCAGCGCGCAGATCGAAGGTACACCAGGCCGGAACCGAGGCCGGCCAATCGCCCCCCGCGATCCTGCCAATATTGAAATTGATCGGATGGTGATGCCCAGAATGATGCTTGTGCTGGTCTTTTTCGCCATTCCATTTCGCTTCAAGATCTTCCAGGGCGTTGATCAGAACATAAGCTGCCTTGATGGCGTTGAACCCTTCGGTGGCGCGGGACGCGTGCACCGGGTGCCCCTTGACGGTGATCTGCAGCCAAATGGTGCCGGTCTGGGCGGCGACAAGCGCATCGCCGGATGGCTCCGGAATAATCGCGGCATCGGCCCGGTAGCCTCGCGCCAGGCAGGCCAGTGCGCCGTTACCCGTGCATTCTTCCTCAATGACAGATTGTACGAAGACATTGCCCGACGGCCGATAACCGGCCTCGCATAACGCATCATAGGCAAACAGACAGCTGACCAGGCCGGCCTTCATATCGCCGGCGCCGCGGCCATACAGGCGGTCGCCGTCGCGCCGCGCCTCATAGGGTGGCGTATCCCACATATCCAGCGGGCCTTCCGGCACCACGTCAATATGGCCGTTCAGGATCAACCCCCTGCCCTTCGGGCGTTCCGGCCGCCAGGCACCGACCACATTGAAACTGTTGCCGTAGTCAATAACGCCGGGAGAAAAGCCCGGCAGGTGCTTGAAATCATCAACATCGAGCTTCCAGCGGTCGACCGTCAGGCCGCGCGCACCCATGGCATCGGCCATAAAGTCCTGGGCCGTGGCTTCGTTGCCCCGGGTCGAGGGGAACCCGACCAACGCAGAGGTGAATGCGACCTGATCGTCAAACCGGCGATCAACGGCATTCTGGATATCCTTGGCAACGTCACTCTCGAGCATATTGGCCGACCCTTCCTTTGACACCGAGCATAACCACATCACCGGGGGCGAGAAACCGTGATTTGCCGACAATCATGGCTTGGCAGGCCCGCCGTGATGGTTACTGTATAGACTTCAGGGCGGTGAAAGGGCGTAACAGGTGCTTCAGTGAAGGCGGCAAAGTTCGATTATATTCCGGCCGAGAGCATTGATGAGGTTGTCGCCGCCCTGGACCGCGGGAACGGCGAAACCATCATCATAGCCGGCGGCCAGAGCCTGATGCCCATGCTGGCCATGCGCCTGGCGACACCGGCGACGGTGGTGGATATCAACAACATCGCGCAGCTGTCAGGTATCGAGGTCAATGAGGGCGAGGTCGTTATCAAGGCCTGCACCCGCCAGGCCACGGCCCTGGCCTCGCCGCTGGTCCAGGCCCATCTGCCCCTGCTGGCGAAAGCCATCGGCCATGTGGGCCATCAACAAACCCGCAACCGCGGCACCGTGGGCGGCAGTCTATGCCACGCGGATCCGGCCTCGGAAATTCCCCTGGCGGCCCTGGCCATGGATGCCCATGTTGGCCTGCGCAGCGTCGCCGGCACGCGCCAACTCCCGCTGGCCGACTATTTTCTGGGTCCGATGATGACCGCGCGGAAGGATAACGAGATCTTGCTGAGCGTACATTTTCCACTGGGCCCCGATGGCGCCCGCACGGGCACGGCTTTTCACGAGGTGAGCGAGCGCCATGGCGACTTCGCCGTGGTGGCGGCGGCGGCGCATGTCCAGATGGATGCCAATGGCCATTGCAGCAAGGCCGCATTGGCTATCGGCGGCGCGGATGCAGTGCCCCGGCGCATAACGGGGCTGGAGGCGCGGTTGCTGGGGACCATGATTGACCGGAACATAATCGCCGCCGCTCTGCCTGAAATTGCCAATGCCATCACGCCGGGGGATGATCAACATGCCCCGTCTGCCTACCGCCGCCGTGTGGCAAGCGTATTGGCCGAGCGGGCCTTATTGGAAGCCGTTGCCGGGGCGGCGCCATGAGCAAGCGTGAGATTTCCCTGAGCATCAATGGCAAGGCCCATACCGCGGCCATGGAACCGCGCCTGTCCCTGCTGGATTTTCTGCGCGATGAAGTGGGTCTGACCGGCACCCACGTGGGCTGCGAGCATGGGGTTTGCGGGGCCTGCTCCATCCTGTTTGACGGCGCCCCGATCCGCGCCTGCCTGATGCTGGCGGTCCAGGCCGATGGCCATGCCATCACCACCGTGGAAGGCTTGTGCAACGAAGACGGCTCGGCCGGGACCTTGCAGGACGCCTTTCAGGACGCCCACGGCATGCAGTGCGGTTATTGCACCCCCGGCATGCTGATCTCGGCCCAGGCCCTGTTGGCGCATAACAGCGACCCCAGTCTGGCGGAAATCAAGGATGCTATCGGCGGCAACCTGTGCCGCTGCACGGGCTATGTACAAATTATCGAAGCCATCCAACTGGCGGCCAGGCGCCTGCGGGAGGCCGGGCCATGACGGCCGCGACGTTGGATGCGGGGGGTGCGGGCCGCAATCTGCATTATGTCGCCCAGAAACGGCGGGTCCGGGAGGATCGGCGTTTTGTCGCCGGCACGGGAAAATTTGTTCAGGACATCGCCCTGCCCGATACGAAACACGCGGCTGTCCTGCCGTCGCCCTATTCGCGGGCGCGAATTCTGTCCATCGACAGCACCGCCGCGGCGGCCCTGGACGGCGTGCATATGGTCCTCACCGGTCAGCAGATGGCCGAAGACTGCAACCCGATCCGCCTGGGCCTGAAGCTGCCGGACATCAAATGGTATCCCCTGGCGGTCGATATGACCCGCTATGCCGGTGAATGGGTTGCCATCGTGGTTGCCGATAATGCCTACATCGCCGAAGACGCCCTGGAATTGATCCAGGTTGATTATGAACCGCTGGCGCCGGTGATTGATCCCGAACAGGCCTTCGACGAGACGGATCTGTTGGTCCACCCCGATCATGGCAGCAACGTGCTGTATCATGGAAATTTCCTGTGGGGAGACGTGGTCGGTGATTTCGCAGCGGCCGATGACAGTCTGACTTTACGGACGCGCTGGGGCCGCAGTTCCACGGTGCCGATCGAAACCTTCGGCGCCCTGGCCCGCTGGGACGAGGGCACGGAGATTTTGGATATCTGGGCCTCCATCCAGATGCCCAACTTTGTCGAATTGCTGGCCACGACGCTCGGCTATCCCCTGAACAACATCCGGCTGCACCAGGATGTCGACGTTGGCGGCAGCTATGGGGTTAAGCGTGGCATCAAGCAGTCTGTCCTGGTCGGCTACCTCTCGCGCAAACTGAAACGGCCCGTTCGCCTGATCGAGGACCGTCTGGTCAACATGGCGGGCGGCGATGCCCATGGCCCGGACCGCATCTTTGACACCGAAGCGGCTTTTAGCCGCGACGGCGTTATCAAGTCATTGAAAATCCGTGCCCTTGACGATGCCGGCGCCTATCCCGGCCGGGCGCCCTTTCAATTGGCCAAGCCCATCAGCGCCATCGTCGGCCCCTACACCATCAACTCGGTCAAATACGAAGCCATCTCGGTGGCCACCAACAAGACCGGGCAGGTGCCCGTGCGCGGTTTCGGCCAGGCGCCGACCAACTACATGATTGAAATGACCGTCGATGCGGTGGCCCGGCATCTGGGCCTGGACAGGTTGGAGGTCCGCCGGCGCAACCTTATTCCCAGTGACGCCTTCCCCTATCAGATACCCTCGGGCAGCAGTTACGACAGCGGCGACTATCAGGTGGTGCTGCAAAAGGGCCTGGATCTGGCCCGTTATGATGAACTGCTGCAACGGCGGGACAGCGCGCGGGCCGAGGGACGGTTGGCCGGTATCGGTATCGCCACCTGCCTGGAACCGGGGGGCGGCAACAATATCTTTGAATACCTGATGGACCCCACGGCTGAAATCACCACCTTCATGGAAGCCTGCGAAGTCAAGGTTGATCCTCAGGGCAAGATTACCGGCATGATGGGGACGACGACCTCGGGCCAGGGGCACGAAACCCTGTTCGCGACCATTCTGGGCGAGGAACTGCAAATCGATCCGGACGAAATCCGCATCGTACATGCGGATTCCCTGACCGCTTTACCGACCCGCAGCCCGGTGGCCAGCCGCATGGCCATCATGCTGGGTGGGGCGGCCACGGGCGCGGCGGCAAAAATCAAGGACCGCGCCATGGCCATCGCGGCCTTTAATCTGGAGCGCCCGGTGGAAGATCTGGAATATGCCGGCGGCACCATATCCGACCGCAACGATGCCAGCCGGAAACTGACCTGGGCCGAAATCTGTTTTATCGCCTATCGCGCCTACCACAAACTGCCGCCTGGTATGGAACCGGGCTTTCATGCCCAGCATGTCTTTCAGGTGCCTGGCGGCGGGCAGCTTCCCGACGCCCAGAACCGGGTGCAGATTTATCCCTGCTTTTCTTTTCAGGCGCACATACCCTATGTGGAAATCGATCCCGGTACTGGCAAGGTCTCTGTTCTGGACTATGCCATCGCCCATGACTGCGGCACGGTGATCAATCCGGACATCGTGCGCGGCATGGTCATCGGCGGCCTGGCCCATGGCATTGGCGCCGCCTTGTACGAGCAATTTGCCTACGATGAAGAGGGGCAGTTCCTCTCGGCCAGCTTCGCGGACTATCTCATGCCGTCGGTGCATGAAATCCCGGATGTGAAGGATGTGGAGCATTGCACGCCTTCTCCCCTGACATCGCACGGCCAGAAAGGTTCCGGCGAAGGCGGCTATCTGGGCGCCCCGGCGGCCATTGCCAGCGCGGTCAACGACGCCTTGCAGCCGATGGGCCTGTCCCTGTCTGAATTGCCCATGCGCATGCACAAGATTGAAGCCCTCATAAACGACGGACCTGGATGAATGATTATTGATACCCACGCCCACTACACACCGCAGTCCATGCTGGGGGCCCTGAAAAACAAAATCAGCCAATTCCCCAATGTCGAACTGCTGCATCAGGACGACAGCTATCAGCTGGTGTTCGCGGGCTTGGCGCCAACCCGGCCGCTGTCGCCAAAACTGCGCGATACGGAGCAGCGCTTGGCCTGGATGGACCAGCAATCCATTGATGCCCAGATCGTCGGCGGCTGGCTGGACAGCTTCGGCTACGAACTGCCAGGAGAAGAAGGCGAAGCGTGGAGCCGCTTCCTGAACGAGTTTCAAATGAGCGGCACCGACGGCCAGGATCGTCTGACCCCCCTGGCCAGCGTGCCCCTGCAGGATGGCAAACGTGCGGCCAGGGTACTGGAAGAGGCGCTGGGCGCGGGCTTCAAGGGCGTGATGATCGGCACCCAGACCCGGGGCAGTGAAGGCAACCTGGACGATCCCGATCTGGAACCGTTCTGGGAAGCCGCCGACGGTCTTGGCGCGACGGTCTATCTGCACCCCATGTTCGGCTGTGGCGACCCGCGCCTGTTGGACTATGACATGATCAACGCCGTGGGCCGCGGCAGCGATACCACCACCGCCGTCTCGCGGCTGCTGTTCGCCGGGCATTTCCTGAAATATCCCGGGATGAATTTCATCCTGTCCCACGGCGGCGGAGCCATCCCCTATATGCTGGGCCGCCTGGCCCGGAACCATGAAATCCACCCCGGTAAATATGCCGACCCCGTGGCCGGCTTCAAGACGCTGTATTTCGACAGCGTCCTGTTTGCACCCAATGCCCTGAACTACCTGTGTTCCTGTTGCGGCCATGACCGGGTCATGCTGGGGTCCGACTATCCCTTCCCCATTGGCGACGCCGAACCCTTGAAGGTTGTCCAGAACGCCGGTCTGGATGAGCACCAGAAACAAATGATCCTGGGCGAGACGGCGGCCAGATTATTCAGTGCAAATCCTGACTAATCAGCATCCCGGGCGACTACCCTGGTGCCGTCCTCGATGCGGTCGCTGGGGTGCAGAAGAAGACGATCGCCCGCCGCCAGGCCGGAAAGAATTTCAGCCGCGCGCTGGTTCATCTGGCCGACTTCAACCCTGGTCAGCCGCGCCCGTCCATCCTCGACCTTGAACAATGCCCATGCCTCACGGACGCGAAACAGGGCGCTCAAGGGCACCTGAAGCGCCTCGGCCCGGCGCCAGCGCACGATACGGGTTACGACGCGATAGCCATGCCCCAGGCGTTTCCACAGTTCCGGCGGATCGGCAAAGTCGATGATGACCTTGACGCGTTGTTCCTCGATCCCCAGGGCGGAGACTTTGGTGAAGCCATAGGGTTCGACCCGGCGCACCCGGCCCTTAAGGCTGCGCTTACCCCCCCATCCGTCGATCAACACGTCGGCGCCGGCAGCAACCGCCACGGCATCAGTGGAAAGCAGATCGACGACGATTTCAAGATCCGCGGGATCGCCGATTTCGACCAGAGGCGCGCCGGCCTGCACGACGGCTTCACTTTCCCGGTAAACCCGCAATATGGTGCCGCTGACCGGTGCGCGGACTTCAATGCAACAGGATTCATCGTTCATGGCATCGGGCACCGCTTCTGGCAGGCGCAACATGGTTCTGGCCCTTTGCAACTGGAATTCACGCACTCGCAGCGCGGCCCGTGCTTCCATCAACGCCGCCGCCTTGGTGCGCACCTCCATGCGATTGCGGTCAAGGGTGCTGCGCGAGACGGTGCCGCGCTCGGCCAGTTTGACGCCGCGGGCATATTCGGCTTTGGCATAGTCCTGCAGCGCCGCAGCGTTCTCCACCTGGGCCGAGGCCAGGTCCCGCGCGGCTTCCCCAGCCCTGACCGCGGCCTCGAGCTCGGAATGGGTGCGGACGTCGTGCAGAGTGGGATCCGTGGGCCGGATACTGGCGACCACGGTTTGCCCGGCGGTCACGGCATCGCCCACCTGCCCCTCAAAGCGCGCCACACTGCCCGAAAGCGGAGACGAGATGGTGTAGACCTCCCTTACCCGGGTCTCACCCTCATCCTCGATGGTCACCAGCATGGGCCGGCGATCGGCCGTCGCCAGGCTGACCGGCACAGGTTTGGGCCAGAAGGCGAACAGCAGTGCCGCGATCAGCAGGGCGAAGGCGCCGCCGGGAATGATGATTCTTCTTAGATTTCCTGGCATGGGTTTGTATCAAGGACCATTGCTGTTATTCCCGGGTCTTCATGACCGCGATCAGGTCAAGACTGGCGACCCGCCGCAGTACCAGCCAAGCCGAACCGATGGTCGCCGTAATGACCATCAGCACAGCATAGCCATAGGTCGAATCCGCAACATAAAGCGGCAAACGATATAGCTTTGTATCAAACAGGTTCACCATCAAGCTGGCCAGTCCATAACCGGCCATACAGCCCAGCGGCAGAGCTACCAAGGTAAGGATCGCCAGTTCCCCGGCCAGAATCGTGCCAACCTCTCGCCGGGTAAAACCCAATACCCGCAGGCTGGCAAGCTCCCGGGCGCGTTCGGACAAGGAGATCCGGGCGCTGTTGTAGATGACCCCGACCGCGATCAGGCTCGCGAAGGCCAGGTAGAAAAATATCATGGTATGCAGATGCTGCCTGATCATCTCACTGAACGTCTCAAGCGCGGCGCTGCGAACGGCCAGGCCGAGAAGCGCCGGCGTGTCCTTCAATGCCGCATACAGGGCCGGCTCGGCCCTGCTATCCGACAAGACATGGGCGCCGGAAATGATGTCGCCTTCCCCCATCAGCCGGTTCAGGGCCCGTCGATCCATATAGGCGGCAAGGCCAATGTACTGGCGAATGATCCGCACAACGGGCACCTGCCTGACCAGGCGACGGCCTTCGAGCGCCGACACGGTCACCAGGTCTCCTACCCGGGCGGCAAGAAGCTGCGCCAGTTTGTCCGACAGAATGATGCCTTCCGGCGGCGGCTTGACGACGCGGCCGTTTACATCGACCAGCCGGCTAAGCTGCATATGGCCGTCGAGGCCGCTGATCGCTACGCGTTCCTCGCGGTGACCAAGGCGCATCTTTGCCGGGACGGTGCGATAGGTCTCCACCATCAAGACACCGGGCAGGGCACCAACATTCGACCGCGCCGCATTCGTACGAATATCGACGAAGGTCAGGCTCATGTCCTGGCGTTCGGTTTCAAAAAAGTGGACCTCCATCATTCTGTTGGCCGCATCGAAGAAGAACAGGGACATGACCAGTATGGCCACGGAGAACGCGATACCCGTCACGGTCAAGATGGCGCGCAAGGGCCAACGGAAGATATAGCGCAGGATCATACGCGCCGTCTGCGAGAGGAACCGCGCGAGGCCGAGGTACTCCATAATGCTCGCCCGATAGGCGCTCGGGGCCGGCGGCGTCATTGCGACCGCCGGTGCAATGGCGACGGCCCGGCGCACCGCGGACAATGTGCCGGTTACCGCAGAGAAAATGCCGACGCAGGCGCTGATTGCCAATGCGCCGGGGTTGACCTGGAAATGCAGGAATGGAAAGCGAAAGAAATCCCGGTATATGCCGGTAACGGCGTGACCCATCCAGGCTCCCAAGAGCCAGCCGATGAGAATACCCAGCGCCGTGATCAACAATACCTGCTTCAGATACAGCCCCCCCACGGCCATATTGCTGTAGCCGAAAGCCTTGAGAAGCCCGATTTGCTCGCGATCGGCCTGGATGATCCGGGCGATCACCACGTTGAAAAGAAAGGCGGCGATAACGAGAAAAACCGGCGGAATGACCACCGCGATATGTTCGAGTTGCTCCATTTCACTGGTTACGAAGGCATCGGACAACTGATCGGCCCGCCCGTAAGCGCCTATTCCACCATAAGGCGCCAACAGGCGGTCCACCTGGTCAATCACCTGCGCCGGAGCCACGCTATGCGCCAGGGTCAGGGTCAAGTCGTTGAAGGCCCCTTTTAGATCATAGGCAGCTTCAAGCGCCTCGCGGCCCATCCACAGAACGCCAAAATGCCGGCTGTCGGGAACCACGTCTCCAGGGCCGATGGCGTAGACGTATTCCGGTGACAGCACCACGCCCACGACCTTGAGGGCGCGGCGGCGCTGATTGAAATTGCCGTGAATGACATCGCCCAATTGCAGCCCGTGCGCTTCGGCAAAGGCCTCATTGACCAGCACCTCATCCGGGTGAGCCCGGCGCAGGTCACGGCCGCGCCTGATTACGATATCGTTCAGGCGGCTTTGACCGCCGGCCTCGCGCGAGACCACGCGGCCACGCGCCGGTTCCCCCATTTCAGCGACATCGATGATGATATCCTGGACGATCCGGCTCTCCACACGCAGAACACCGGGAATCGCGCCGATCTCCCGCGCCGCCCATTCGGGCGCCCGCTTTGCATGGGCGAAGATATCGGCAAAACGATATTGTTCATTGAAGGCGCGGCGCGTTTCCTGAAGCGATTCAACGGCGCTGAGCGCCATCACCAATGTTGCGATGCCGCCCGCGATGACCACGGCGATCGCCAACGCCTGACCCCTGATATGCCAAAGGTCACGGAACAGCTTTTTGTTCAGCGCGGTCATCGCATCACCAGCTTATGGCGCTGGCCGGAAGCCGCTCTTTGTTGACTGAAATGCTTGCGATCCGGCCATCGGCGAAGGCGATGACCCGATCGGCCATCGCGGCGATGCCGGCATTGTGGGTGATGATGACGGCCGTCGTGCCAAGCTCGCGATTCACCCCCTCGATCGCCTCCAGCACACCGATCCCGGTCGCGCTGTCGAGCGCGCCGGTCGGCTCGTCACACAGCAACACATCCGGCCGCTTCGCGACAGAGCGGGCCACGGCGACCCGCTGCTGTTCGCCGCCCGACAGTTGCGAGGGAAAATGGTCCATGCGTGCTTCCAGGCCAACCAGGGCCAGGGCGTCTTCGGGGGCTATTGGATTGGCGGCGATCTCGGTAACCAAGGCCACGTTTTCCCGTGCCGTCAGGCTGGGAATAAGATTGTAAAACTGGAATATGAAACCGATATGGTCGCGCCGGTAACGGGTAAGTGCGTTATCGTCCAGGGCCGTCAATTCCTGCTGGCGGAAGAAAACCTGCCCCGAGGAGGGCTGGTCGAGTCCGCCAAGTATATTCAGGAAGGTCGATTTTCCGCTCCCCGACGGCCCCAGCAGGACCACGGTCTCGCCTTCTTCAAGCGCCAGATCGACGCCGCGCAGGGCCCAAACGTCGTTGCCGTCGCCGTGGTAGACCTTGGTCAGGTTTACCGTGCGGAACACGGGCACCCGCGGCGCCGCCGCAATTCTCCGATCTTCCTCCATCCATTCTCCTGACCAACGAATGGCTCCCTACCGATCAATATGGCTCGAAAAGAGCCCTGCCGGCGCCGGGCGTCAACTTCGGTCAGCGGCATGCCTCTTGGCCTTGTCGCGTACCTTTCTGACGTGCTCCTCCAACTTCCGGACCGCCGCATCAAAGGCGTCGCGGATGGCGACATAGACGTCTTCGTGGGCATGATTCCGCGAACCCGTGCGATTGATCACGATGTCCTGACCAGGCATCGAGATATTGATATGCACATCGTATAGGCCACCCTTGTGGCTATGCCTGTGCGGGGCATCAACAACAACCCGGCAATCGATGATCTGCTCGGAAAACCGTTCCAGCGAAGCAACTTTTTTCCTGATATCCGCGTCCACCGCGTCAGAGTGATCCATGTTTCGAAACAGGATTTCGGTAGAAAACTCAGCCATTTGGCCCTCCGTTTCTGGTTTTGCGGGCCGCAAAGTCGCCCACCCATAGGAAATCATCTGGTTTGCCTGACGGCGCGCCGCCACCCTTCATCTCGCCGCCACGCTTCCATAGTTCAATTTAGGCCCATCGCCCGGCTTGGACCTTGATCCGGGTCAACATCTGTCCAATGCCTCGAGTTCGACCCGGGCGCTATCCCCGACCTCCACCATCTGCCATACTGCAGCCTCGGCCCACTACATAGCCACTCATGAGGCGATGATGCCAGAAGAACAATCTTTTGCCGCGTTTACGGAAGAACTGGAAATTCAGCAAATGCACCAGTTGGGTGACCGATTGGCCACCAAGTCGCTGCTTTATCATCTGGCGGATGGCGAACAGAGCCTGGGCGTGGGGTTTGGCGACGGACAGCAGCGCTTGTTGATGGGCGAGGACCCCCGCTTGCCGGCCATGCCGGAGAAACCGACGCTCATGGACTTCTTCAAGCTTCGCTTTGCCCCGGCGCAGCAGCATTTGCTGCAAAGCGCCAATCTGGCGCAGCAGAACGGACTGTCGGAAAAGATCGTGCTGGCATGCCTGCTGCATGATATCGCGGTGGCCGGCTTCATCCGTTCCGACCATGGCTATTGGGGGGCACAGTTGATCGAGCCATACGTCGATGAAGAGGTCAGCTGGGCGATCAGGGTGCATCAGGCCTTGCGTTTCTTTCCCGACGAGAGCGTTGGCTATGAATACCCCCAGGCCTATATCAAGATGTTCGGCGACGACTACGAGTTGGAACCCTATATCGTCGCGGAATATGAACGGGCGCGGGAACACAAGTGGTACATGACCGGCCGGATGATCTGCGTCAACGACCTCTATTCCTTCGATCCTGATCTGGTCATTGAAATCGAACAGTTTGAAGATGTCATTGGCCGCAATTTCAAACAACCCGAGATGGGCCTTGGCAACGACAACACGCCTGCGTCCCACATGTGGCGCACCCTGCGCCGGCCCAGCAACGCCCTGTAATTCTGCCTGGCTACGATCCTGCTGCTTTGCCTGCCGTGAGCGCCAGGGTTTCCTGGGCTTTCCGGCGCAGATCCACCTTGCGGATCTTGCCGGTCGAGGTCATGGGCAGGCGGGGGATGAACAGAACGTGCCGGGGTATCTTGAAAGAGGCGATCCGGCCCCGGCAATAGGCCAGGATGTCCGCCTCGCTGGGCGTCCGCCCCGGCCTCGGCGCGACAAAGGCAACGGCGACCTCTGTTAGGCGTTCATCGGGGTGGCCGATCACGGCCGCCTGGGCCACGTCCGGGTGGCCTTGCAGGTAGGCCTCAACCTCCATGGGATCCACATTCTCACCGCCAATTTTCAGCATATCCTTGTAGCGGCCAAGAAAACGCAAATAGCCGTCGGCCCGCAAGTAACCCATGTCGCCGGTTAGAAACCAGCCCTCGGCATTGTAGGCCTGAACAGTCTCCTCGGGCTTTTTGTAATAGCCGAGCATCATGTTGTAGGTCTTGAGAATGATTTCGCCGGGCGTGTCGCAGGGCTGGTCCCGGCCTGATGCGGGATCGATAACGCGAAAATCAAAGCCATCGCAGGGCCGGCCGGAGCTCTGGTAAATTTGTTCGTCTGTCGAATCGAGAAAGGAAAGGCAGGCATTGCCGCCAATTTCGGTCATGCCATAGGCGGTGACGGGCCGCAGCGGCGCCATGACCTGCAAGGCCTTGCGGAATACCGGTACGGCGCTGTTGGTGCCGGCGCCGAATACCCCCGTACGCAGGGAGGATATGTCCCGGGGCTGCCGTTCCTGGGCCTCCATCAAGGCCTGCATATGGGTTTCAAAGCCGGATATCTGGGTCACGCCCTCGGCTTCGATGGCATCCAGGCAGGCTTCCGGGTCGAAGGTCTCGCTGAGGATTTGCCTGTTCCCCGTCGCCATGGACAACATGGGCCCATCCAGATAACCGAAGATGTGAAACAGGGGCAGATAGTTGTACATCACGTCCCGCTCGGTGGTGCCGAGGATGCGAACCCGGTCGGTCTGGTTGCGCAGAAAGCCATGGCTGCGCACCACGCCTTTGGGAAACCCGGTGGTGCCCGAGGTATACATGATAAAGGCCGGATCCTGCGGCTGAACGGCGGCGGCCCGCGCCGCCAGTTCCGCATCCAATCCGGTTTCGGGTTCCTTGCCCAGGTTGCGCCAGTTGGCGGTGCCCATGGCTGTTTTACCGTCGTCCCCGGCGGTCTTAATGATGATCCGTTGCAAATGCGGAAAAGCCTTGGCGGTGATCATGCCGTCCGCGCCGCGCTCGTGATCGGGCACCATCTCGCGCACCATGGCCCAATAGTCGATGGGGCCGCAGGTATCATGGGTGATCAGGGTGCTGCACTCGGCCTGGCCAATGACATAGGCCGCATCCGCGGTCCGGAGGCGGGTGTTGATGGGCACCTGAATGGCCCCGATGCGGGCGATGGCGAACAGCGAATGGATCCATTCGGGACAGTTGTTCAACCAGACCCCGACCCGGTCGCCTGGTTCAACGCCAGCCGCGATCAGACCGCGCGCCAGCCGATCGGAACGCGCCGACAATTCCGCGAAGGTTTCCCATTCGCCCTTGAACTGCAGCGCCTTGCGGCCGCCCCAGCGCCCGGCAGCCAGGCCCGGCAACTCACCCAGGGTCGTGGTTTCTTGCCAGGGCGCCGGTTTCACGGCTGCCGGCTCATGGATGCAGGCTCACCGCTGCTGGCTCATGGCTGTGGAAAACCGTACAGCCTGGCGGCGTTGCCATAGGTTACCTTGTGCCGGATATCGCCAGGCAAATGCGCCATTTCCCGGTCGATAAACTCGTGACTGTCCGGCCAGATGCCGTCCGGGTGGGGGAAATCGGAGCCCCACATAATGTTGTCCTCGCCCAGAACATCAACCAGGCGCAGGCCGACCGGGTCGCTTTGGAACGTCGCATAACACTGGCGGTGCCAGTATTCCGATGGCTTCATGGTCAAAGTCAGATCCTTGAACTGATCCGACCACTCCAGATCCATATGGTCCAGGATGTACGGAATCCAGCCGATACCGCTTTCCCCGATGACGATCTTCAGATCCGGGTGCGCCTCCAGGGCGCCGCCATAAATGATCTCCATCAGCTTGTAGGACATCTGCATTTGGAAGGCGGTGATGAAGACGGCAAAGGCGCGGCGCCCTTCCAGGGGCTCCATGGCGGCGAAATCAGGTGGATTGCTGCCAACCGTATGAAAATGCAGCGGTAGCTTGGAGGCCGCCGCTGCCGCCCAAACCGGTTCCCAATGATCGTGATACAGCGGCTTGTCGCCGGCAAGCGAAGGAATTTCCAGCCCCTTGACGCCGCCGCGCTTGGCCACCCGTTCGATCTCGGCCACCGCCGCCTCAATATCATACCCGGGGATGGACGCGATGCCGGCGAAGCGGTGCGGGTGGGTGGCGCAAAAATCAGCCAGCCAGTCGTTATAGATTTGCATCATCACCACGGCGGCCGGTGGATCGTTCAGCCGCGCCGAGGCGCCCAGAATGCCGTACAGCACTTCGCCCACCACGCCGTCAAGATCCTGGTCCTTGATGCGCAAATCCGGGTCGGTCAGACGGCGAATGCCTTTCTTGCCATCATCGTACAGCCCTTGCGCCGCCATCCGGTCAGAGCGGTGGATAACGCCGGGTACATACTCGCGGCCGGCCGAGCCCATGCCGTTTTGCAGACCGAACTGGCTGCCATTGTTCGAAACCCAGATCGGTCCTTTCGGGCCATCGGTGACAAAAGGCATGCGCTCCTTCATCGCCGCCGGCGCATTGGCGGTGAACAGATCGGGGGGCATCCAGATCAGGTCGAGATGGCAATCAGCGGAAATCACTCCATCGGTCATAAAAAAATGCCTTTCAGGTCTACGGGTTGAACTTATGCATCATGCAGGCGCTGCAACTGGTCCAGCACCGCATTGGTCATTTCGGCTGTCGAGGCGGCTTTGCCGTCCCCGGCCAGGATATCGGGGGTACGCACGCCGGCGGCCAGGGCGCCACGGACGGCCTGGCGCAGCATTCCGGCCTCGCCTGGACTATCAAACGACAACTCCAGGGCCAGCCCGAAGCTGAGGATCGCGCCAAGGGGATTGGCGATACCCTGCCCCGCAATGTCGGGCGCGCTGCCGTGCACCGGTTCATACAGGGCCCGGCGGCGGCCTGTGTCGTCAGGCATGCTTAGGGAAGCCGAAGGCAGCATGCCCAACGAGCCGGAGATCGCGCCGGCCAGATCGGACAGGATGTCGCCGAACATGTTGTCAGCCAGCATCACATCGAATTGTTTCGGGTCGCGGATAATCTGCATGGCGCAATTATCCACGATCATGTGGGTCAGGGAAACAGCCGGATATTCCTCGGCCCCGATCCGGGCGACAATCCTGCGCCACAATTGATGGCATTCCAGGACGTTGGATTTATCGATGGAATGCATTTTCCCGCCTCTTTGTTTTGCCAGGTCAAAGGCAAAGCGGGCGATGCGCTCGATCTCAGGGGTTTCATAGACCAGGGTGTTGACACCCCGTTCAAGGCCATTGGCGGTCGCCGTGACGCCCCGCGGTTTGCCGAAATAGATGCCGCCGTTCAGTTCGCGGACGATCATCATATCGACGCCGCTGATGGCCTCGGCCTTCATGGAGACCGTATCCGCCAATTCGTCATAGCCGATGACGGGGCGCAGATTGGCGAACACCTCCATATGCTGGCGAATGCGCAGCAGACTGTCCCGGCGGCGGACTTCGAGGGGTATTTCGTCATATTCCGGCCCGCCGGTGGCCCCGAACAGGACGGCGTCGACCCGCCGCAGACCGGCCATGACCTCTTCCGCGATCACGGCGCCATGGGCGCGGTAGGCCGCGGCGCCGTAAAGTTCATGTTGGGCGGTGATATCCAGGCCGCGATGTTCGCCGAACCAATCCATGACCCGTACGGCTTCGGCCGTGACTTCCGGCCCAATACCATCGCCCCCCAACACGATCATCCTATAGGACAAACCAGTTCCTCCCCGATCAGGCCACTGCCGCCATGCCTGTTCTGTAACGCGGAAAATGCGGCCAGCGGCAAAGGAGAATAGCAATATCAGCACAAAACACCAAAAAAAGGAGAGCGCTGGCATTCGGGCCGGACCAGGACGGGAACCGGGACAAAGGAAGCACAGTCATTTTACTTGCCTCCCACCAGGGGGCGGCGTTAGTTAGCAACTGATCCGGCAAATATTCAGGATATCCTCATGGCCACACCGGCAAGGTTGAATGGCTTGGCCACGGCGGTGCCGCAATATCTAATGCGGCAGGCAGACGCCTTGCCCGCCGCGGCCCGGCTATTCTCCAAGCAGGCCGCCGCCATGAGCCCGCAACGCCTGGCGCGCATATTCGGCAATACCGCCATCGAAACCCGGAACACCTGCCAGCCGCTGGAATGGTACCTGCAACCCCACGATTTCGCCGAGCGCAACGGCCTTTATTTGCACCATGCCAGCGCCCTGCTGCAGCAGGCGGCGGCGGCGGCCATAGCCGAAGCCGGTCTGGCGCCGGCTGACATAGATATCATTGTCACCATATCCTCCACCGGCATTGCCACACCCAGCCTGGATGCCCTGCTGGTCGACCGCATGCCGTTTCGGCGGGATGTGCAGCGCCTGCCGGTTTTTGGCCTGGGCTGTGCCGGCGGCGTGCAGGGCCTGTCCCGGGCCGCCGCGCTGGCCCGCGGTCAACCGGGCGCCACGGTCCTGTTGCTGGTGGTGGAACTGTGCAGCCTGACCCTGCGCCATGGCGACCGCAGCAAAAGCAATATCATCGCCACTGCATTGTTTGGCGACGGGGCGGCGGCGGCCGTCATATCGACCAAGGGTGACGGCCCGGGGATCACCGCCTGGGGCGAACACACCTGGCCCGATACCCTGGATGTCATGGGCTGGGATGCGGGCAACGATGGCCTGCGGGTGATCTTCTCCCGGGATATTCCGACCATCGTCGAATGTGATTTTCGCCAGGCCCTGGACGAATTTTTGACCCGCCACGGCCTGACCCAGAGGCAGATCGATCATTTCATCGCCCACCCCGGCGGGGCCAAGGTGCTGGATGCCCTGGAAGGCGTCTTCGGCTTGCCAAACGGCGGCCTGGTGGAGGCGCGCGAGGTCATGCGCCGCCACGGCAACATGTCCGCCGTCACCGTACTGTTCGTGTTGCAGGAACGGCGCCTGGCCGGCCTGGCTCGGGACCAGCGCCTGTTGTTGACCAGCATGGGGCCAGGCTTCACCGCCGCCTTCGCCTTGCTGGAAACCGCTTGAATCCGGCCTGGGTCATTTTGGCTCTGGTCGCGGCCCAGCGTCTGGGCGAACTGGTCTATAGCCGCCGCAACGAGGCACGCCTGCGCGCCATGGGCGGGGTCGAGACCGGCGCCGGGCACTACCCGTTTTTCTTTCTGGTCCATGGCGGCTGGTTGGCGGCCCTGGCCTTCTGGGTTGGCCAAGGCGCCATCGTCAACTGGTGGTGGCTGGGCCTGTTCGCCCTGTTACAGATCGGCCGGCTCTGGGTGCTGGCCAGTCTGGGGCGCTATTGGTGCACCCGCATCATCACGGTGCCGGAGGCACCGTTGATCACCAGCGGACCCTACCGCTGGCTGCGCCATCCCAACTATGCCCTGGTCATAGGGGAAATAGCCGTGTTGCCCCTGGCCTTTTCCGCCTACACCATTGCGGTCACCTTTTCGCTCCTCAACGCACTGTTACTCGTGCATCGCATTCGGATCGAAAACGCAGCCCTGCGGGACCGCTGATCACTGCACGGACGAGAAACTCGTGGGGGCCAGAAACTGGCTGCTTAACGATGCGACGATCTGGCCATTGGCCTCTGTCTCGGCCCGTTTCGACAGCCATTCCGGATCCGCGGCGAAAGCGCCGAATTTCTCCTCGCGCTCGGCCATGGACTCCCAGGCCAGCATGTAGGTCAGATCCTGGTTTGATTCACCGACCAACGTGGTCCAGAAACCGGCCTGGCGAATGCCATGCTTCTCCCAAAGCGGCAGGGTTATGGTGTCGAAACGTTTCAACAGATCCGGCAGACGGCCCGCCACACAGTGGTAAATTCGCAGTTCGTAGATCATCTGGTTCCACCTCCCCAATTTACGGCGTCAAGTTTGTCCTGCTATCTTTCTATCCTGTTATTGTCGAAATAGGAAACCGATGAGTAATTCCAGGAGCAAGAGACCATGAGCGTATCGAATGACAGTATGGAAAACCCTGGCCCGGGCTGCCTGGCCGGTGTGCGGGTGCTTGATCTGACCCAGTTCGAGGCGGGCCCGTCGTGCACCGAGGCCCTGGCCTGGCTGGGGGCCGAGGTGGTGAAGGTGGAAAATCCCAAGGGCGGCGATCCCGGCCGCGGCGCATTCGGCCACCCGTCCGGTCATGATTCCTGGTATTTCCTGTTGTTCAATGCCTCGAAGAAATCCGTCACGATAAACTTGAAAGACCCGGCGGGGGTGCAGCTGGTCAAGGATCTCGCCGGCTCGGCGGACGTCATGATAGAGAATTTCGCGCCCGGCGCCATCGAACGCCTGGGCCTTGGCTATGATATCATGGCAGAGGTTAATCCCGCCCTGATTTACGCCCAGGTCAAGGGCTTTGGCGAGGGCAGCCCGTTCGAGAACAACCTGGCTTTTGACATGATCGCCCAGGCCTGCGGCGGCGTCATGAGCATCACCGGCGAGGCGGACCAGCCGCCGGTCAAACCCGGGGCAACCATTGGCGATACCGGCACGGGGATGTTGCTGGCGATTTCAATCCTGGGCGCGCTGTATCGTTGCAAGGACACAGGGCGGGGCGAACGCCTGCAACTGGCCATGCAGGACGCCATGCTGCATTACATCCGCGTTGCCTTCGCGGCCCAGGCCAGCACCGGGCAGGCCGCGCCCCGGGCCGGCGCGAAACTGCTCTCGGGCGCCAATCCGCCCTGCGGCATTTTTCCCTGCAAACCCGGCGGCCCCAACGATTATGTCTATATCTATACCAGCCGGGCCAATCCGGCCCATTGGCAGCGGCTGTTGCAGCTGATCGGGCGCGAGGACCTGATCGGCGACCCGAACTATGTCACGGGCGCAGTCCGGGTCGAGCGCGAAGAGGAAATCGATGCCATGATTGCCGATTGGACCCGGCAACACGACAAGCACGAGGCCATGCGCCTGGTGGGCGCCGCCGGTATCCCGGCCGGCGCCGTCCTGGATACGGCGGAAATTCAGGACGATCCGAACTTCGAGAGCCGCGGCATCATGCAGACCATCGAGCATCCCACCAACGGCGCCTTCAAGATGCCCGGCTGGCCCGTGCGCCACGACGGCGCCCCGCCCCCCGTGACCCCGGCCCCCCTGTTGGGCGAACACGCCGAGGACGTCCTGGGCCGCTGGCTCAACCTGGACAGCGCGGCGGTGGCAAAACTGCGCGGCGACGGCGTCATTTGATATCTTGCCGCCGGACCGTGCCGCCGTTGATGTCTGGCCGGTCCCCTGCCAGTGCATGGATCGCGCCGGTCATTGTAACATTGGTTGAATTTCGAACATATTTGTGCGATATTGAGTCATGAATGGGGCTGAGTTTCTCAAACGCCTGCGCCGCTACGGCAAGGGCCGGGATCTTGTTCCTGAGTTTGTCGCCCGGCGTGGCAAGGGCAGCCACGGCACCGTCTACATGGGCCGGAACCGCACCACGCTGAAGGATCGCAAAAAGGAAATCGGCAAGGGCCTGTTGGCCGCCATGCTGGATGACCTGGGTATCGATCCGAAGGACTTTTGAAAGAAAACCGCTATGGGCTCTAAATTTGTCTATCCGGTTGACCTGACCACTGACGAAGATGGCCGTGTCGTGGCTCGCTTCCCTGATCTTACGGGCGCGGTCACCGATGGCGCGGACCGGGATGAGGCGCTGCACGAGGCCCAGGACGCTTTGGAAGAGGCGCTTATAGCCGCCATGGCCGCACATGAGGATATTCCCCAGCCCAGCGCTGCCAGGAAGCGCGCTCTGGTCACACCGGGTACCTTGATCGCCGCCAAGGTCGCCCTGTATGAAGCCATGCGAGAGGCCGGTATCAGCAATGTGGAACTGGGCCGGCGCATGGGCCTTGCTGAAACCGAAATCCGCCGCTGTCTCGATCCTCGGCATAAAACCAAGGTAGGCCGCATTGATGACGCCCTTGCCGCCCTGGGCCGCCGCCTGATCGTCTCGGTGGAAGCGGCCTGAATTACTGTAGGGTCTTCTTCGTGTCCCGCCTCGCCGGATGAACCGTCACACCATCAATGCAGCGGTGGGCACGCTAGCGGTACGACCGGGGGATCCGATTTGCAGTCGCTCGATACGGGGATCAGATCCAGCCCCATACCGCAGACATAGCCGAAGTGATGCTGCCATCCGGCCTGCTCCAGGAAGTCAGGCTTGCTCGGCACGATTCCACCCAGGATCCGCAACTGGTGCTGCACGATCTGCAGATAGTTCTTGTCCCAGACCAGATCGATCGCGCCGTTGGCGGCCAGTTCGATTGGAAACGACGCCTTGATGACGGGCTTGTACAGGTTCGGGACCGTACGCAGGTCGGCGATGTGCCAGGCGTGCGGGACCACGTCATAGGGGCCGTGAAAGCGCCGCGTGGTGGCCTTCAGGCGCGAATTGTAATAGGTGGCAAAGTCGGCATCGCCCGGCGTGGGGCCCGCGAGCGCATAGACCGAGAGCACCGATTTGCCCTGGGGATCCCAGTCCGCCCGTTTGTCCTCCAGCCATAACGCCAGGGTGGGCGCGAGGGCGCCGCCGAGGCTGTGGCCGGCGACCGCGATGGACTCGACACCTTGCTCATGCACCGCCCGGCGCAGGTATTGTGCGATGGTTTGCCCGGCATGGGGCAGGCCGGCCGCCGGTGCAAGCGCCTTCAAGATGTCCAGACCGGTCGCGGTGGCGCGGGAGACGCGCGGTTTCAGATTGTCCGGCACCGTGCCGTAGGGCCATGGGACGGTGACGCCGACATCAAAGTCCTCGTTCAGCCAGTCAAGAATTGCCTTGGGGTTGGTGCCGCGGGTCACCACGGCCAGCTGCCGGGGATTGTCGTTGTTCCGCACGACGTACAGCATGTTGTCGTCCAGCTTCGCGCTGTGGAACTTGTACACAACCGGCCCCCACTCGAGCGTCCAGCGGCCCGAAAGCGCGGGCTGGCGGGCGATCTCGCGCGGCAGGCAGGCTTGCAGCGTTTTCTCCACCTGCCGGTCGCTGCCCTCCAGCGAGTCCCCGACATACGCGACGAAGGCAAGCACCGCGATCTCCCGGTCCCCAGGTTCGATCGTGCGCGTGTTCACGCCGATGACCGGGTCCGTGAAACTGGTGCAGGCGGACAACGCCAATGCAAAAACGACGGCGAAGGCCGTGTGCAAGCGGTTGCGGCAACTTCCGGGCGATGATGACATGAACGCAACTCCTCTGCAGGTTTGCTGGATCAAGTTTTAATCTACCATGACACTCAGAGGCTCGCGAGTCTTCCCAAGAAGGGCGCTGGCGCCAAAGTGAGGCCGCAATGAAAGGTCTGTAGCCGCTGTCCTGGACGTCATGGTTATGGGCGGATTAGTCGTGCGGGGGCCGCGACGGCCAAAACGGCGCGGCGGCCGCGCCATATGATCCGCTATTGCGCCACCATGCCACCGTCGATGACCAGTTCCGCGCCGGTCATCCAGGCGCTTTCGTCCGAGGCCAGGAACAGGCAACCCATGGCTATGTCCTCGGGCACCCCGAAGCGGCCCAGGGGTGTGACGGCCAGGCGCGGGGCAGCGTTTTCCGGACTTTCATGGGTGGCGGCGGTCATGGGAGTATCGACGAACCCCGGGTGCACCGAATTGACGCGGATCTTGTCGCCGGCATATTGAATGGCGGCCGATTTGGAGAAGGTCCGCACTGCGCCTTTCGATGAATGATAGGCCGCGCCGCCGCCCGAACCGACAATGCCGTAGATTGACGAGATATTGATGATGGAGCCGCCGCCACCCGCGCGCATGGGGGCGATGACATGCTTGACGCCCAGAAAAACGCCAGTGGCGTTGACGGCAAAGACCTTGTTCCAGCTTTCGACAGTGGCGTCCTCGATTTTCACGAGGCCCTTGCCGTCGGACCGGCGTTCGGCGACGCCGGCGATATTCGCCAGCACGTCAAGCTGGCCGTACTTTACCAGCGTCTCGGCCACGGCGGCGATCCAATGATCTTCATCGGTCGTATCAAGGCGCAAATAGATCGCCTCGCCGCCAGCCGCCGTGATCCTGTCCGCCACCGTATGGCCCAGATTATCATTTACGTCCGTCACAACCACCGAGGCGCCATGTTCGGCGAAGGCGGTTGCGGTCGCCGCGCCGATGCCCGAGGCAGCGCCCGTTACAAGCGCGACCTTGCCGGGCAGTCGTGGGCCTATGGTCATGGCGTGGCTCCCATCTGTTCCTGCCGGCTAGAGCATATCCGGGCTATTGTGAGTCATTTGATGGTGACCATAAGCCATTCGGGTAGGCGCGTCGCGTAGCGCGATGTGGTTCATCGGGCAAGCGGCGCAACACATCCGAATGGCTTAGGGACGCCACCGAAGGCCGTCCACCAAGGCCCCGTGGCGGCGTTGCGGTTCTTG
>JAJFGG010000099.1 GCA_021776235.1 Alphaproteobacteria bacterium
GGTTCTCCCGTACCCGGTCGTAAACTACCACGGTGTCGTTGATGGAATAACCAACGATGGTCAACAGCGCGGCGATGGTGGACAGGTTGAACTCCATCTGCGTGATGGCGAACATGCCAACGGACAGGGCCACGTCATGGACCAGGGCAACCACGGCGCCAACACCGAAATGCCACTCAAAGCGGAACCAAATGTAGATCAGCATCAGAACCACGGCCAAGGCAATGGCCATGGCACCGGCTTCGATCAATTCACCACTGACCTTGGGCCCGACAAATTCGGTGCGGCGATATTCCAGACCGTTGCCCAGGGCGGCCCGCACCTTTGCCACCGCCGTCTGCTGGGCCGTGGCGTCGCCGGGTTGTTTCTCTATGCGGATCAAAACCGTGTCATCGGCGCCGAATTCCTGCAAGGACACCTCGCCCAGACCCATTCCGCCGAGGTTGGCGCGCATATCACGCAGATCGGCCGGACCCTCGGTCTTCACCTCGATCAGAATGCCGCCGCGGAAATCGATGCCGAAATTCAGTCCCGGCGCAAAGGCCATGATGACCGAGAACAATACCAATGCCGCTGAAATGGCCATGGCGGGTTTGCGCCAGCTGATGAACGGAATAGAGGTCTTGGTGGGGACAAGTTTGATTTGAAACATCCTGATCGCCCCTATATCGGCAATGCCGCGGGCCGGGAGCGGCGCAACCACAGCACCAGCATCAACCGGGTCACCACCACGGCGGTAAAGACCGAGGTGACAATGCCGATACCCAAAGTGACGGAAAAGCCCTTGATCGGACCGGATCCCATGACAAACAGGATCACGGCGGCGATGAAGGTGGTGATGTTGGCGTCCAGGATGGTGCCCAGGGCCCGTTGATAGCCGGCTTCCATGGCCGCGAACGGCGTCTTGCCCGTGCGCACCTCTTCGCGAATACGCTCGAACACCAGGACATTGGCATCCACCGCCATGCCGATGGTCAGCACGATGCCCGCGATGCCGGGCAGGGTCAGCGTAGCCTGCAACAGCGACAAGGCACCCATGATCAGGAACAAATTTATTAAAAGCGCGATGTCGGCGGCGAGGCCGAAGATGCCGTAGGACAGCACCATGAAGACCATGACGGCGACAAAGGCGATGATACAGGCGATCTTGCCGGCGGCAATGGAATCAGCCCCCAAAGCCGGCCCCACGGTCCGCTCTTCCAATATCTTCAAAGGCGCGGGCAAGGCACCGGCGCGGAGCAACAGGGACAGATCCTGTACTTCCTGGACCGTGAAATTGCCGCTGATGATGCCGGTGCCGCCCAGGATCGGCTCGCGGATCACCGGGGCGCTGATCACCCGGCGGTCAAGCACAATGGCGAACGGCTTGCGGACGTTCTTGGCGGTGGCATCGCCAAAGCGCTTGGCGCCAACGGAATCAAAGCGGAACGAGACAACGGGCATGTTGTCCTGAAAGGTCGCGGCCGAATCCACCAGCGTATCGCCGCTGACCATGACCCGCTTGCGCACCACGTACATGTCAACCGGGCTGCCGTCAGGATTTCGTTCGTCGGATTCCAATAATTCCGAACCGGGAGGTGTCCGTGCGCCGGCCAGGATCTCGGCCGGCGAGGTGGTCACGTCAACCAGGCGAAAAACCATCTTGGCCGTCTTGCCCAGGATGGCCTTCAGCCGCTCAGGGTCTTGCAATCCCGGTACCTGAACCAGAATTCGCTCGTCCCCCTGGCGTTGAATGGTCGGCTCCCGTGTGCCCAGTTCGTCGATGCGACGGCGCACGATCTCGATCGACTGTTCGATCGCCGAACGGCGTCTCTCGCGGATCGCCTCCTCGGTCAAGGTAACGCTGATTTGATTGCCATTGACCACTTCGACCTCGATATCCTGGCCGCCCGCGATACCGGCCACGGCATTGCCCTGTACCGGCACCGCCAATTTGCGGATTTCCTCGAGCGCCAGCTGCAATTGTTCGGGTTTGCGAATGGTCACGGTGACAGCGTTGTTGCGTTCCCCAAGATCGCGGTAACCGATGCGCTTACCGCGCAAGGCGGGGCGAACCGAATCCACCAGGGCGTTCAGGCGTTCCTGCACCACCACGCCGGCCTCGACCTCCAACAGCAGGTGCGAGCCGCCCTGCAAATCCAGACCCAGGTTAACCTGTTTATGGGGCAGCCAGCTGGGCAGGTCCTCGGCGGTCTTTTCAGGCAGGAAATTCGGGATCGTAAAAACCAGGCCGAGCAGACACAGAACAACAACCAGGGCGACTTTCCAAGGGGCGAAATACAGCATGGTGTGGGCGGTCGAGACCTACTTTTTGGAGCCGAAGCTAAATAATGACTTCTTTTGGGCCGGGGCGTCGCCGCCACCCGAATTGTCATCGCCGTCAGCGTTGCTGTCAGATTTGCTGTCAGACTTGGCCTCTGATTTGCCGCCGCCGCCCGCCACCGGCGCGCCTTTGCTAAGCACGTCCGACAGGGTCGATGAAATCACCTTGACTCGGACATTTTCGGCCAGTTCCACCTGCACCGTATTATCATCGACGACCTTGGTCACCTTGCCCAACATGCCACCGCCCGTAACCACCTGATCGCCACGGCGTACATTCGACACCATTTCGCGATGGTCCTTGGCCTTTTTTTGCTGTGGCCGGATCAAAAAGAACCAAAAGACGACGAAAATCAGCAACAGCGGCATCAATTGAATAAACATGTCACCGCCGGGCGCACCGCCGGCCTGCGCATAAGCGGGCGAAATCAGCATGAATTTTCTCCGGTATCTATCTTGGGGCGGGCGGACTATAGCCCCGCCGTTGTGGATTGCAAATGCTAAAGCATTGTATCAGGTGCCGTTTCACTCGTCACAATTTTAGACCCCAGCCAGCATCAAGCGTCATTCAGACCGTTGACCGCCACGGCTGTGATGATTAGGTTCCCGCCCTTCCCATACCATATGGCCAAATAGGAACCCGATGTCCGCTTCGAAGTCCGACCCGACGCCTACAGCGAACCTTGAACTCGTCCCCCTGCTAGGCCGTATCGCCGATGCCCTGGATCGGCTCTCGCCCCCGCCTGCCGGACGCTTAGATCTGGATGGCGCCGATGCTTTCGTCTGGCATGCGGACGAGGCGACGCTGGAACCGATTGCCAAAGTAAGCCGCATCGATCTGCATCTGTTGCAGGGCATCGAGAGCCAATGCGACATCCTGACGGAAAATACCCGCCGTTTTGCGGCCGGGCTACCGGCCAACAACGCCCTGCTTTGGGGCGCCCGCGGCATGGGCAAAAGCAGTCTGGTAAAGGCGATCCATGGCGCCATCGTCGAGGCGGCGCCGGGCAGTTTGAAGCTGGTGGAAATTCATCGCGAGGATATTCCCACCCTGCCCCGCCTGTTGAAATTGTTGCGCCACGGCAGTCATCGCTTTGTCCTGTTTTGCGACGACCTGTCCTTCGACAACGATGATGCCTCATATAAATCCCTCAAGGCGGTGCTCGAGGGCGGCATCGAAGGCCGGCCCAGCAACGTCATTTTTTACGCCACATCCAACCGCCGGCACCTGATGCCCCGGGACATGATGGAGAACGAACGCTCGACGGCAATCAATCCATCGGAAGCAGTGGAGGAAAAAGTGTCTCTGTCCGACCGTTTTGGTCTGTGGCTGGGGTTTCACAATTGCAGCCAGGAAGAATTCATTGCCATGCTGGACGGCTATTGCCGCCATTACCATCTGTCGATTGGACAGAAGGAACTGCGCGCCGAAGCCATCGAATGGTCGGTGACCCGCGGCGCCCGCAACGGACGGGTGGCATGGCAATTCATCCAGGATTTAGCCGGCCGTCTGGGTGTCAATATCGACTGATATCAATGCACGGCTAACCTTATGGAAACAGGGTTGGAATACCGATGGCCCTTATGATTCGGTTGTGCCGGGCCGGTTAGAACCATCCCGGGCAGCGGCCTTGATTTTTGCCAGGTGCCGGGCCGGATTGACGGCCTTGCGGCCCCGACGGATTTCAAAATGAAGCTGCGGACGGGAGATATTGCCGGTACTGCCCGAAACCGCGATCCTTTGCCCCCGGCGCACCACATCGCCGACTTTCACCATCAGGGACTGATTATGGCCATAGGCGGTCAGCCAGCCGCCGCGATGGCGCAGCAGCAACAGATTGCCAAAGCCGCGTAGTTCGTTGCCTGCATAGACCACCACGCCATTTTCCGCCGCCCGGACAGCAGTTCCCTTTTCCACCGCGATATTGATGCCGTCGTTATGCAGGCCATTGGGTTTGACGCCAAAGCGGGAGATGACCCGGCCTTTGACGGGCCAGGCAAAACGGCCCGCGGCGCGCGCCGGCGGCCGGGTCGTAACGGGGCGCCTGGCTTTGGTCCGGGCCTTGGGCCTGGGTTTGTCCCGTGGCACGGGAACGGCGGAAACCGCAGAGTCTGCGACGGATTTGTTGCCGGCCCCAGGCGCCACACCTGGCTGCGCCTGGCCAGGGGCGTCGCTGGCGGGGAGGCGCAGGCGGTCCCCGGGCCGGATCTTATAGGGTGGTGGCACCTGATTGTTTCGGGCCAGGGCGTAAAGCGAGACGCGATGCCGGCGCGAAATGGAATACAGGGTCTCGCCGGCGGCAACCCGATGATAACGCACGGCGGGAATTTGCAAATGTTGACCCTGGCGCAATCGATAGGGTGGCGCCAGGCTGTTGGCCGCGATCAGGTCCCGCAAGGCGACGCCGGAGCGTCGGGCAATGGCATAAAGCGTTTCGTCCGCCGCCACCGTGTAGTCGCCGGCAGCCAGGGTATTTGCCACAGCCTGCTTGACCGGCCTGTCTTTGCCGCTGCCTTGCGTGCCATAAACTACCGGGGCCGGGACCGACCGGGCGCAGGCCGCCAGCAAAACCAGCGTCCCCAGTAAAAGCGTCGTTTTGACCAGAATCGCCCACATACCCGGACGATACCCCCTCACCGCCCTGCTCGGCAAACCCTGGCTCGCGCTACAGCCATAATTAGAGCACTTCCGGGCTATTGTGAGTCATTTGATGGTGACCATAAGCCATTCGGGTAGGCGCGTCGCGTAACGCGATGTGGTTCATCGGGCAAGCGGCGCAACACATCCGAATGGCTTAGGGACGCCACCGAAGGCCGTCCACCAAGGCCCCGTGGCGGCGTTGCGGTTCTTGGACGATGAACCACATCGACCTGCAAACCGCGCCTACCCACGGGGCCTTGGTGGACGGTCAAATGACTCACAATAGCCCGGAAATGCTCTAATTCCGCCCGATTGGCATGCCATCCATCAGGGGCACGAAGCGGACGTCCAGCAAAGTCTCTTCGTGGAAGCCCTCACTGTCCCGGGTAAGGCGGACCAGGGTCTGATCACCGGACGGGCCCACGGGCACAACCATAATACCGCCTTCAGCCAACTGATCGGCCAGAGTCACCGGCATTCGCGGCGCGGCGGCGGTTACGATGATGCGGGCGAATGGCGCCAATTCCGGCCAGCCGCGGTTACCATCGCCCAATCGGGTGGTGATGTTGTGGAGCTTTAGCGCCTCGAAGCGGGCTTCCGCCTGGGCGAGAAGAGAGCGGTACCGTTCTATGGTGCAGACCCGCCGGCATAATTTCGACAGCACGGCGGCCTGATAACCCGATCCCGTACCGATTTCCAGGACCCGGTCTCGCGGTCCCAGTCGCAGGGCCTGGGTCATATAGGCGACGATGAACGGCTGCGAGATCGTTTGCCCCTGGCTGATCGGCAGGGGCAAATTTTCATAGGCTTCCGAGCGCAGAGCTTCCGGCACGAACAACTCCCGGGGCACCCTTTCGACAGCGCCCAAGACCTGTTTATCGGTAATGCCCTGTTTGCGCAGCTCCATGATGAGGCGGATCTTGTTCGCCTCGTAGGTCATAGCAAAGATCCTTGATACTATCCCTAAAACGCCGCCTTGAGTTGCTTCAAGGCCTTGTTTTCTGTCAGATCTAAATGCAGCGGTGTGATGGCGATACGCCCCGCCTCGGTGACCGCCAGGTCCGTGCCGGCCTTTGGTACGCCCTGGATGGGGCGAAAGCCGATCCAATAATAGGGCTGCTCCCGCGCATCGACCCGTTGCTCTATATTCAAGGCCGAGAAGTCGCGCCGGCCTTGACGGCAGACCTCGATACCCTGCACATCGCCGGGCAGGACATCCGGAAAATTGACATTCATCAACACATCCTTGGACCAACCCAGGGCCACCAAACGGCGGATCACGGCGCCTGCATGCTTTTCCGCCGTGGGCCAATGCATCACCTTACGGTTGGCGAACGACTGGCTTAAGGCAATGGATGGCACCCCGACCAGGGTGCCTTCCATGGCGGCGGCGATGGTGCCGGAATAGGTCACGTCCTCTCCCATGTTGGCGCCCCGATTGACACCGGACAGCAGCAGGTCCGGGCGCTTATCGGCCATCACCTGGTTCAACGCCATCATGACGCAATCGGTCGGCGTTCCGCGCACGGCGAATTTCCGGGCGGAAATCTTGCGCAACCGCAACGGCGCGGTCAAAGTCAGGGAATGACCGGCACCGCTATGTTCGTCCTCCGGCGCCACCACCCAGACATCGTCGGACAGGGTCTTGGCGATGCGCTGCAACACCTTCATACCCGGGGCATTGATGCCGTCATCATTGGTCAGCAAAATACGCGTACGCCGTAGATCGGCAAGTTTTCGAGCCATGGTTAGCCGATCCTCGTCATTCCGCCCAAATAAGGTTGCAAAGCGTCCGGTATGGCAAAGCCGCCGTCCGCAAATTGATAATTTTCCATCACCGCGATCAACGTCCGACCTACCGCCAGGCCGGAGCCATTCAGGGTATGGACAAAATTCGTGCCCTTACCCTGCTTCGGCTTGAACCTCGCCCCCATGCGCCGGGCCTGGAAGTCGCCGCAGTTGGAGCAGGAAGAAATCTCGCGGTAGCAATTCTGCCCCGGCATCCAGCCCTCCAGATCATAGGTCCGTTGCGCGGAAAAACCCATATCGCCGCTGCTCAACAACATCGCCCGATAGGGAATGCCAAGGCGCTGCAGAATGGTTTCCGCACAGGACGTCATGCGTTCAAGCTCGTCCTTGGAGTGCTCGGGATGGCTGATGGAAACCATTTCGACTTTATAAAATTGATGCTGGCGCAACATGCCCCGCGTATCGCGGCCCGCGGCGCCGGCTTCAGAGCGAAAACAGGGCGTATGGGCAACAAAACGCAGCGGTAGATCCGATTCCGCCAGGACATCATCGCGGACCAGATTGGTCAGCACCATCTCGGCCGTCGGAATCAGGTAAAATCCATCGGTGGTCTTGAACAGGTCGTCTTCGAATTTCGGCAGGTTACCGGTGCCAAAGGCCGTGTGCTCGCGCACCAGCAAAGGCACGGAGGTTTCCGTATATCCGAATTCAGAGCCATGAATATCCAGCATGAAAGCAGCCAGGGCGCGTTCCAGCCGGGCCAGGGCGCCGCGCAGGACCACAAAGCGCGAGCCGGACAATTTCGAAGCCGCCTCGAAATCCATCAACCCCAAAGCCTCGCCAATTTCGAAATGCTGCCTCGCCTCGAAATCAAACACCCGCGGTGTGCCATGGCGGCGCACTTCAACATTGAAGTCCTCGTCCGCCCCCACGGGCACATCGGCTTCCGGTTGATTGGGCAAGCCTGAAAGCGTTTCCCGCAAACTTTGGGACAACGTCCGCTCCACCTCTTCACCAGCTTGCAAGGCGCCTTTCAACTCGCCCACTTCGTTGATCAGGCCGGCCGCGTCCTGCCCTTTGGATTTAGCGGCGCCAATCTGTTTCGACAGCTCATTTCGGCGATTCTGAATCTCTTGCAGGTTGGTACGATTGGCTCGGGCCTCGGCATCCGCAGCCAGGACTTCAGACGCCAGCGGGGCAACCCCACGGGCCGCCAAACCGGCATCAAAGGCATCGGGATTATCGCGGATCCAGCGCAGATCATACATGGCGTCGTATCTCTGATTTGCTTTGCTTTAATCGAGATCTATCAATCAGGATTTGGCGGTTGGCAAATGGTGGTTGGCATCTGATGGTTTGCAGGCTCAACGAAGCCGAAGCCGGAAAATGGCCAGGCCACGGAAGAGCGCGCCTTGTATACGCCCAAGGCCCTTCCCCGTCCAGGGCTGCCCCGCCGAACAGCTGAACAAGGCAGAATTATGCCCGGTTACGGTGCGTCGGGCTGCAGTTCGGGGGCCGCCTTGGCAAAGGCGTCAAGGGCCTGGCAGGCCGCATCGATGTGAGACAGGGTTGGATATCGCGACAGATCGATGTCGAAGCGCCGGGCATTGTAGAGCTGCGGCACCAGGCACAGGTCGGCCAGGCTGGGTTGATCGCCATGGCAGAACTGGCCGGTGCCTGGATTATGCACCACCAGGCCCTCCAAGGCGGCCAGGCCCTGATCCACCCAATGCCGGTACCAGGTCAATCGGCCGTCTTCGGACACGCCCAACGTACCGGTAAGATATTTAAGAACCTTCAGATTATCGATCGGGTGAATGTCACAGGCCACCACCTGGGCCAATTGGCGCACCCGGGCCCGGCCAACCGGATCCGGGGGCAGCAGGGCCGGTTGTGGATAAACCTCGTCAAGATATTCCAGAATGGCCAATGACTGACTTAGCCGTACTTCGCCATCGATCAGCGTCGGGACCAGACCTTGGGGATTAAGCGCCAGATAACCGTCGCTGCGTTGCCTGCCATCAGACAGGGCGATGAATTCCTCCTCCACCGTCAGGTCTTTCAGGTTCAGGCCGATCCGGACCCGATAGGCCGCCGATGACCGCCAATAGCCGTAAAGTTTCATGTTCCCGTCTTTCCCAATATGCTTCCGTTCCCGGCCCCTGGTGTCAGAGAACGCCGGGCTAGATTTTGAACACGGACTAACCCAGAACCGAAAAACTGCTGTCCGGATTGATCTCCCGATTGCGCGAGAAGAAGCCGATGTTGGCGCGCCGTTTGGTATAGACATAGTCAAAGTTGACCGGCTCGGCATCATGATCATGGCCGGCCTGACAACGGCTGACCAGTTCCGCCATCATGGCGCCGGCGACCGGGGCATTCTTGAACTGATTGCCGGAGGTTCCGACCGCCATGTAAAAGCCCGGCAAATCCGAACGATCATAAATCGGAATCCAATCATCGGTGACGTCATACAGAGAGACAACGCCCGTGGCCTGAGATGGGATCCGCAGACTGGGAATGCGCTGTCCCGCCCGCAAGGCCTGGGCCTGCCACTGGGCCGTGAACTCGGTGTTGTAATTGTCGGGATCCACCCATTCCCGCTCGTCGCATTCGGGGTCCTCGCTGCCGAACAGTATATGGTTACCCACCTCGGGCCGGCTGTAACAGGAAATATCGCTGTCGGATGTCACCGGACCATGGCTGATGTAGTCGAACCCTTCCGGCGACGGCAGGTGCACGACTTCCTGACGCAGCGCGCGGGTCTTGATTTTCATGCTCTGATCCACGCCGGCCATCTGGTTGATCTTGGCTGAATGGGGCCCGGCCACGTTGATCACCACCGGCGCATGGATTTCGTCCCCGTTGGCCAGCGTAATGCCGCGAACCTTGCCCTCGGCCCGCCGGATCGCGGTCACATCCGCATTGAAACGAAAACGCCCGCCCGCCGCTTCGGCCGCGACCTGGATATTATGGGTGGCCAATTGCGGGTCGCCGATATAGCCCGCCTGAGGTGTAAAAACAGCACCCGACATGGCCGCTCCCGTGACCTGGCCAAAGTCCGGATCATCCAGCCTTTTGGCGGGCGCGAAACAGCGCAAATCATAGATCGGCAGGCGTTGGCGCAGGGTTTCGTTGTCCCAATCTTCCCACGCGATCCCCAGGTGGTCGAGGTTGCCGCAGATTGACGCCATATAGCCATTGGCGGGGGTTTTCATTACCGCGCAACCGACTTCCTCGAACCCGGCCATGCCCCTGTCGTCCACTACGCCCAGATACTCGGCCCAGTGGCTCCAGTAATGATAACCCTCGAAGGCCAGAGCGGTCCCGTCCAGAGTGGAATAATGGCTGCGAATAATTGCGCATGAGGCGGAGGTTGAGCCATAGCCGGCGGCGGGCAGGCGGTCCACATTCAGGGCCCGCCAGCCACGGCGGGCCAGTTCCAGGCCAACGGCGGCGCCGATGATCCCCGCTCCGATGATGACCGCATCAAATTGTTCCGCCATGGCACCTGACCCCCGCATTAAATTCAAGCCGCTACGCCATCCTTAACGCGACCTTAATCAAAATCAAATACCAAGACGATACAGGCCGCTCGACGAGGAAGAAGTATGGACCAGCTTGAAGCTGCGGTGCGCACATTCGCCGACACCAAACCATGGCAGGGCGAAGTGCCCCAGGGCTATTTTCCCAACTACCTTGGTGTCATGACGGAATTGGCTTTCGTCGCCGACTACCCGCCGTCCAATCATCTCTTGCCGGTGAATGGCTTCGCCAACAGCACACCGGCGCCGGCCTTCGATAACGGCGAAATATTTTTCGAGCAAGCGGCCATCCATAGGGCGGTCATGGCAGCCCAAGAGCAGTTTACCATGGTCGAATTGGGCGGCGGCTTCGCGGCCCGAACCGTGGATGCGCACGCCGCGCTACAACGTTATAATCCCCTGCCCTGCCGTTTCGTGGTGGTCGAGGCCGAGCCAACCCACTTCGCATGGGCGCAAAGACACATGCGCACGAACGGCATCGACCCGGAGGCCCATTGGCTGATCAACGCCTTGGTCGGTACCGACAATCTGCCGAAACTGTTCATGCTGGGCGAAGGCTATTATGGCAACGCCGTGGTATCAGAGGGCGATATTTCCCAACTGATGAAGAATTTGCGGAGCGGCAATTCCACCGATCAGGCGCTGCAGGGGCTGTTACTCAATGGGCGCTGCGGCGTACAGCAACCCTATAGTGTTGCCGATGGCACCCGGCATTTTGATTTTGGCTTCGTCTCCAGCATGCCCCTGAAGGATATCCTGCAGCCCCTTGATCATGTCGATCTGATGGATATCGATATTCAGGGGGGAGAGAGCGAAGTTCTGCCCGCGGCCATGGACGTGCTCAACAAAAAGGTCAAACGCATTCACCTCGCCACCCATGGCGCCCAACGGCATCAAGAGATGTGGGACCTGTTCTTCGAACATGAATGGCTGTGCGAAGCGGATTACGCCCCGAATTCTGAACACCGGTCGGAATGGGGCCATTTCAAAAACAGTGACGGCATCCTGGATCTGGTCAATTTGCAGTTAGAGCACCACCCGGCCCGATAGGGGCCGCAATGGCTTCCTATCCGCGCGGCCTGGCATTAGTCTTGGCCTGGAAGGGACCTTGCCATGGCCGATCTGTTCGAAAACCCGTTGGCTCTGGACGGCTTCGAGTTCGTCGAGTTCGCCGGCCCCGAGACCGGCATCCTCGAGGGCGTGTTCGCCAACCTGGGCTTTCAGGCCGTTGCCCAACACCGCTCCAAGGATGTCACCTTGTACCGACAGGGCGGCATCAATTTCATCATCAACCGCGAACCGAAAAGCCCGGCCGCATTTTTTGCCGAAGAACACGGCCCATCCGCCTGCGGCATGGCCTTCCGGGTCCGGGATTCCCACCTGGCTTACGACCTGCTGTTGAAGCGTGGAGCCCAGCCCATCGATATTCCGACCGGCCCTATGGAATTGAAGCTGCCCGCCATCAAGGGGATCGGCGGCGCCCCGATCTATCTGATCGACCGCTATGAAGATGGCTCCAGCCTTTATGACATCGATTTCAAGTTTCTGCCGGGCGTGGAACACCGCCCGCCCGGCTGCGGGCTGCTGCAGATTGATCATCTGACCCATAATGTCTATCGCGGGCGCATGAGCCATTGGGCCGCGTTTTACGAGCGCTTGTTCAATTTTCGGGAATTCCGCTATTTCGACATCAAGGGCGAATACACCGGCCTGCATTCACGCGCCATGGCCGCGCCCGACGGCCGTATTCGCATTCCGCTGAATGAAGAAGCCTCCAAAGGCGCCGGCCAGATTGAGGAATTCCTGATGCAGTTCAATGGCGAGGGTATCCAGCATATCGCCCTCTCGACGGCGGACATCTACGCCAGCATCGATCAGTTGCGGGCCAATGGCGTGCCTTTCATGGAAGCGCCACCCCAGACCTACTACGAACTACTGTCGAGCCGCCTGCCCGATCATGGAGAACCCGTCGGAGCCCTGCAACAGCGGGGCATTTTGCTGGACGGCAGCACCCGCGATGGCGACCCGCGCATCCTGCTGCAAATATTCACTCAGACCCAATTGGGCCCGGTGTTTTTCGAGATCATCCAGCGCAAGGGCGATGAAGGTTTCGGCGAGGGAAATTTCCAGGCCCTGTTCGAATCCATCGAGCGGGATCAACTGCAACGCGGTGTGCTGCAGACCGATCCGTAGTACCGCCATGTGAACACGGCCAAATTAGGTGCCTATTTACTCTCCTCCACCTCGAGGGTAGAGGTGCGGTAGAGCTGTTTGCCGGTTTGGTGATCCATGCCCGACAGGGTCACGTCATAGCCCCACAATTGGCGGATATACTTCAAGACCTTGCCGCGGCTGTCTTCCGCCAGGCCGACGCCTTGTCGCACGCTATGTTCCAGAAACAGTTGCCGATCGCCGCGCAGATCCGCGTCGACGACCTGAATATCGGCGTCAATGTGGGCCGGATCATAGTTGTTGGCCAGGGCGTCGCGAACCTTGCGATAGCCCTGTTCGTCGTGAATGGCGCCAACCGTGTAGTGGGGATCATCGGCATTGTCGGTCAGATCGAACAGTTTCAACTTCCGGATCAGATGCGGGCTGAGGTACTGGCGGATGAAGCTTTCATCCCGATAGTTAGCCCAGGCGTGCCGCAGGGCCTCGCGCCAATCTTCGGATCCGGCCAGATCCGGGAACCATTCCCTGTCCTCGTCCGTGGGCTCGGTGCAGATACGGCGGATATCGCCCATCATGGCGAAACCCAGCGCGTAGGGGTTGATACCGTTGAAACGCGGGTCATCGAAATCGGGCTGGGTCAGGACGTTGGAATGGGAATGCAGAACCTCCAACATTGCCCCTTCGCTGATCTGTCCGCGGTCATACAGGGCATTCATGATGTAGTGGTGGGTGAAGGTGGCACAGCCTTCGTTCATCACCTTGGTCTGGCGTTGCGGATAAAAATACTGGGCCACGTTGCGCACGATGGACAGGATTTCGCGCTGCCAGCCTTCCAGAATGGGGCTGTTGTTCTCCAGGAAGAACAGCAAATTCTCTTCCGGCAGCTTCAACTGATGCCGCCGTTCAATCTTCATCTTCTCGGCTTCCGAGATGTCTTCCGCACGCGCCGAGTCCGGCACTGTGCGCCACAGATCGTTGAAGGTGCGCTCGCGGTATGCCTCGATCTCGCGCTTGCGGGTCTGGCGCTGCTCGGTGGTCAGCTCCGGTGCCCGGCGATAGCGGAACACGCCCTGGTCCATAATGGCATGGGCCGCATCCAGCACCTCTTCCACCGCGGTCAGGCCGTGGCGTTCCTCGGCCCCGGCAATGAAGGCCTTGGCATACTGAAAATAGTCCAGCACCCCATCCGCATCGGTCCACTGCCGGAACAGGTAATTGTTCTTGAAGAAATGGTTATGGCCAAAGGCCGCATGCGCCATGACCAGCGTCTGCAAGGCCATGGTGTTGTCTTCAAGATTATAGCTGATGCAGGGATTGGCATTGATGACGATTTCGTAGGCCAGGCCGCTATGGCCCTGGCGGTAGGATTTTTCCTCCCGGGCGAAGTGTTTGCCGAAGGACCAATGGCGGTACATCAAGGGCATGCCGAACGAGGAATAGGCGTCCAGCATCTGTTCGGTGGAAATGATCTCCACCTGGTTGGGATAAACATTCAGGCCAAGATCGTCCAACGCCACCCGTTCGATGGCGTTGTAGGTCCGCGACAGGGTTTTGAAGCTCCAATCGGCGCCATCAAACAACAACGGCCCTGGGTCTGTCTCGGGAGAGGTCTCGTCGAGATGTTTTTCGGTTGCGGTGTCCATGTCAATTCCTCTCGCCCTGGCGCAGGAACAACTCCCGAAAAACCGGATAAATATCGGCCGGCCTGGTTACCCGTTTCATGGCGAAGTTCTCGCGTTCCGCCGCCACGTCGCGGTAGGAACGCCAGAGCGCGGCCCCGGCGTCGGGATTGCCAAACAACTCGAACTCCCGCTCGTCCAGGATCTCCACATAGGCATAATATTGGCAGACGGGGATCACCTCCTCCATCAGCAATCTGGAGCAGGTCTCGCTGTCACCGGAAAAATTCTCGCCGTCCGAAGCCTGGGCGGCATAGATGTTCCAGGCATCGGTCGGATAGCGCTCGCGCACCACTTTCATCATCTCGGTCAGCGCGGTGGAGACCACGGTGCCGCCACTTTGCCGGCTGTAGAAGAAAGTCTCTTCATCCACCTCCTGCGCCTCGTGGGTATGGCGGATGAAAACAACTTCGATGCGCTCATAGCGGCGCTTCAGGAACAGATGCAGCAAGATGAAGAAACGCTTGGCCAGATCCTTTTCCCGCTCGCCCATGGAACCGGAGACGTCCATCAGGCAGAACATCACCGCCTGTGTATTGGGCAGAGGCACCGGTTCGCGCTGGCGGAAGCGCACATCGACCGGGTCAATGTAGGCAACGATCTTTTGCCGCCGCTGCAATTCTTCCAATTCCTCGTACAGCGCTTCCAGCCGCCCGCGGTCTTCGGCCACGGGCTCTGTTTTCGCCTCCAACGCCGTGATCTCATCTTCCAGGGCCGCCACCAGCTTTTTGTCAGGCCGGTCCAGGGCAATGCGCCGGCCCAGGCTGTTGCGCATGGTCCGCATGACATCCATGTTTGAGGGTGAGCCATCGCGGGCGAAACCGGCCCGCCGATAGGCGATGGAAGTGGTTTCGCGCAGGTCGGTCTTGACCAGATCAGGCAGTTCAAGGTCCTCGAAAAACAAATCCAGAAACTCGTCCCGGCTCAGGGTAAAGCGAAACTCATCCTCACCCTCGCCTTCCTCGGCACCTTCCTTGCCGGCACCGCCGCCGCCCTTGGGCGGTTTCTTGACATGATCGCCGGTCACGAATTCCTTGTTGCCCGGCAGCACCCGGGCCCGGCGCCCTTCGTTGCTGCTGCTGCGCAGGCGCGGCTCGGTGATGCCTTTGGTCGGTATGGACAAATCCTCGCCGTTGGCGACATCGCCGAGTTTACGGTTCCGGATGGATTTATCCAGAGCTTCCTTGATCTGGGAGCGGGCCCGGCGAATGAACCGTTGGCGATTTCCCAGACTGCGGTCACTTGGATTTTGCCGCCGGTCGATGAAATGGTGCATAGCCATTATCGAACTCCTACCCGGCCTTATTCACCCGCATGTACCATTCGACCAAACGCCGGACCTGACGCTGGGTGTAGCCACGCTCCACCAGACGATCGACAAATTCGGCATGCTTGCGGTCGCTGTCACTGTCCTTTTTCGAACCGAAACTGATCACCGGCAGTAGATCCTCAACCTGGCCGAACATCCGCTTTTCAATCACTTCGCGCAGCTTTTCATAGCTGGTCCAGGATGGATTGAGGCCGTCGTTATTGGCCCGGTGGCGCAACGCGAATTTCACCACTTCGTTACGGAAGTCCTTAGAATTGGCTACGCCGGCCGGTTTTTCGATCTTGCTCAGTTCCGTCTCCAGAACCTCGCGGTCGAAAATCTGCCCCGTATCGGGATCCCTGAAATCCTGCTCCTCGATCCAGGCATCGGCATAGGCAATGTAGCGGTCGAACAGGTTCTGGCCGTACTCGGTATAGGATTCCAAATAGGCTTTCTGGATTTCATTGCCGATAAACTCCGCATACCGCGGCGCCAATTCCGCCTTGATGAACTCCAGATAGTTCTTCTCGGTTCCTTCTGCGTACTGCTCCCGCTTCACGGCCTGTTCCAGCACATACATCAGATGCACGGGATCGGCCGCAACCTCTTCGTTATCGTGGTTGAAGGTTTCCGACAGCACCTTGAAGGCAAAGCGCGTGGAGACGCCCGTCATGCCCTCGTCCACGCCGGCGGCGTCATGATACTCCTGGGGCGATTTTGCCTTGGGATCGGCTTCCTTGATGTTTTCGCCGTCGTAGACCCGCAATTTGGAATACAGGTTGGAGTTTTCGTGTTCCCGCAGCCGGGTTAGAACGCAAAACTTGGATAACATATCCAGGGTTTCAGGCGCGCATTTGGCCCCATGCAGTTCGCTGTTTTCCAACAGTTTGTGGTATATTTCGGCTTCTTCGGTGACGCGTAGGCAATAAGGCACCTTGACCACGGAAATCCTGTCCAGGAAGGCTTCGTTGTTCTTGTTGTTGCGAAACTGCTGCCACTCCGCCTCGTTGGAATGGGCCAGAACGATGCCCTGGAAGGGGAAGGCGCCGAAATTCTCGGTGCCCACGTAGTTGCTTTCCTGGGTCGCGGTCAGCAGGGGATGCAGCACCTTGATCGGCGCCTTGAACATTTCCACGAATTCCAACATGCCCTGGGTGGTGCAGTTCAGGCCGCCGGAATAGGAATAGGCATCCGGGTCGGCCTGGCTGAAATGCTCTAGCTGGCGAATGTCCAGCTTGCCCACCAGGGCCGAGATATCCTGGTTGTTTTCGTCGCCCGGCTCGGTCTTGGCGACGCAGATTTGACGCAGCTTGGAAGGCATCATCTTCAAGACCGTGAAGCGGGACAAATCGCCGTCGAATTCATCCAGCCGCTTCACCGCCCAGGGCGACATCAGGCCCGTAAGCCGCCGCCGCGCGATGCCGTATTTCTCCTCCAGCAGATCGCCAAAACGCTCCGGATCGAACAGGCCCAAGGGAGATTCAAAAATCGGGCTGGTCTGATCACCGGCTTTCAGGACATAGACCGGATAGGTCTCCATCAGGCTTTTCAGGCGCTCGGCCAGACTTGACTTGCCGCCACCCACCGGGCCCAACAGATAGAGGATCTGCTTGCGCTCCTCCAGGCCCTGGGCGGCATAGCGGAAATAACCGACGATCCGCTCGATCGTCTGTTCCATGCCGTAAAAGCCTTTGAAGGCGGGATAGCGCTTGATGGTACGGTTCAAAAAGATGCGGCCCAGGCGGGGATCGGTCGAGGTATCGATTACATCTTCCTCGCCGATGGCGGCGATCATGCGCTCCGCCGCGCTGGCATACATCATGGGGTCTTCGCGGCAACCCTGCAAATAATCCTGCAAGCTTAATTCTTCCGCCGCTTGACGATGATATTCGTCCGTGAAGGCTTGGAATACGTTCATGACCACCTCCCTGCACAGTCAGCCTGAGTATTGCGTGAGGTAGCTGCGGTCATATACATAAGAATCAAATCTCCTCAAAGTTCTGTTAAGGACAGATCATCTCCAAGTCTTCTCGTTGCCGTCTTCCTGTATTTTTTTATTAACACACTGTTAGTTACTGATTCGTGCTTGTCATAATATATGTATTTAACATAATTAACTTATATTTATTTGGTTAAAACTTCCTTTATTGCCAATGATTTTTGTTCACTTTTTCCTCATCGGGTTATTTTGGGACCCATTGCGCTCATCGGTGAGGCTGGCAATCCAAACAAACATGGGCTGAAAAGAAGGCAGAATCATGGTGGTTTTCCGGCCTTGCAGCCAGGCACCGGCGCTTCCAATTCGCGCAGTTGTCACGGGCTGTTTGTTTTGTCAGGCAGGCTTTCGGCCCGTCGGCACAGATGGCACGACTATTCTTATGGGGATCGCCGGCGGCTATTGGCAAAGGTCATGGGTATCAGGCCTCAAGCAAAGGTCATGCGGGCGAATTCATCCAGGGCTGCCTTGGTTTCGCCAATCTCGCGCATGGGCACCATGTGCAATACCTGTTCCACGCCGGCGTCTTCTAGGCGCCGGCAACGGTCCGCGTTGGGCCGGCGGTTGGGCAGAGTATAGATCTTCACCTCGTCCGGGGCGCGGCCCCGCGCCGCCAGAAAACGGTGCAGGGTGGCGATCCGCTCCGGAATATCCTCGGCCTCTATATTGGCGCCCATCCAGCCCTGGGCCAAATTTGCCACCCGGCGCAGGGCGGCATCGCCCTCGCCGCCGACAAAGATTGGTGGATGCGGGGTCTGTACCGGTTTTGGATACATTATGCTTGGCGGCAATTTGTAAAGTTCGCCGTCATAGCTGGAGGTCTCGTCACACCACAACGATTTCATCACCGCGATATGGTCGTCGGCGCGCTGACCGCGCCGCGCCCACGGCACCTGCAGGGCGGCGAACTCCTCCTTCAGCCAACCCAGACCGATGCCAAAGTTGACCCGGCCATTCGACAGAAAATCCAGGTCCGCGACCTGCTTGGCGGTATAGACCGGGTTGCGTTGCCCGACCAAGCAGATGGCTGTGCCCAGACGCACCCGGGTGGTATGGGCGGCCAGGAAGGTCAGGGCCGCGAAAGGCTCCATCATGCCCTTGCCGAAACCGCCGATGCGGCCGTCCCGGGAATAGGGATAATTGGGTTCGTAATCCTCGAACAGGACCACGTGCTCCGGCACCCAGATGGCATGAAAGCCCCGTTCCTCAATGGCGCCGGCCGCTTCGGCGATAAAGGCCGGCGGGGTGGTATCGTTCAGACCCAAGAAGACTCCGGCTTCCATGGCAACACTCCCAAAAATATAAACTTCGATTAAGCATCCAATTCCGCGTGCAGGCTGGCGCGGATCAAGGCCTCGCGGGCAGCGCGCAGACGCCGTTTTGCCAAAACATAGGCTTCCCTGTCCAAGGCCTGCAGCTGCGCGGCTTTCGCAGCCAGCGCGGCCTTGAAATTGCCGGGCCGCTCGGCCTGATCCAGATAGCCCACGGCCGCCGCCGTGGTCGGCGGATACAGTTCCGCGCCCAATGTCGCCATGTTCAGATGGCGGTTGTCCAGACGGTCGCGGGCCAGTTCCAGACCAAAAGTCGGCAGGCTGAGACCAATGGCGGTTTCATTCAGGCCGATCTTGTAATCGCCGGACACCCCGATGCGGTAATCGCCGGCGCATAGCAGCAGGGCGCCGGCGGCAACCGCGTGGCCGGTGCAGGCGATGATGACGGGCTGGGGATGCAGATAGGTTTTCAGCAGCAATTCCGCCCCCGCCTCGACCATGGCGCGGACGCCGGCCCTGGGGCCATTGATAACCTTGAGGTCAAAGCCGGCACTCAGCAGACCCGGCCGGCCCACAATGACCACCACATCCGCCAATGCGGCGGCCCGGTCCAAACCGGCGGTAAGGGCCGCCATCATCTCCATACCAAAGGCATTCGCCTTGCCGTCGTCCATGGTCAATGTGGCAACGCCATCCTGCAACCGGTACTCCACGAAATCGCTCACTGCGTTCCTCCCATCATGGTTCATATAACCGGGCTCATTTCATTGCGTCGCAATCGCTGCGCCGCCCTTGGCGACCAGTTCCGCCTTGCCCGACGAGGGCGCGGTGCAAAAGTCAATCATCCGGCATTCCTTGTTGCGTGCCTGCCATCTTATACCAAGCGGCCCCAATGGGTCTGCATTGGGGCGCGGTGCTATCAATTCAGCGCGCGGGAGATGGCCATGCATCGGCTTTGCCGCTAACCTATGCGGCCAAGCAAAGATTCTGTTTCCGCCTTTGGGGAGTTTCCCGCGTGATCCCATTAATCGGTTATTGCGACCATCTGTCCGGCCGCCCGGGCGATACCATCGAATTCAAGGTCAGTTCCATTTCAGACCAGCCTTTCACGGCAGAGCTGTACCGTTCCATATCCGCCGATCCCAATCCGGCCGGGCCGGGCATCATCGAACGGCGCGTCGCCTCCGCCATGGATGGCGCCTACCCCTCGCGGCTGCAAGAATTCCATCCCGGCTCCTACGGCATCGCGGACAACGAGCTGCCGGAAACGCTCAGCCGCGGATTTCGCCTCAGCGCCATTGTCTGGCCCACCCTTTTGCGCAAAGCCGGCATGGTAACAACCGGCGGCCAGGCCATTCTGACCTGCGGCGGCATCACCTTGATGATCGACGAAAGCGGCGCCATCGCGGCACAGGCGGGCGAACGGCAGGTAAGCAGCAACGAACCCATGAATATCCGCGCCTGGTATCGTGTCTCCCTGTCCTATGACGCCGACAGCGGCGCTCTTACCGTCAGCCAGGAGCCCATCAAGCATGGCCATGAGGCCCACGGCACCATTGTCGCACCGGGCCTGAGCCTGGCCGGCAGGCCGATCATCGCGGCCATGGAGAATGTCCCGGGTCCCCGCCTGGGCGATATCCCCAAGGCAATCGGGGCACATTTCAATGGCAAGATCGAGGCCCCCGCCATTCACGATGGCGCCGGCAACCTGGTGGCCGCCTGGGATTTCAGCCGGGGCATTTCCAGCACGCGAATAGAGGATACCGGGCCCCATGGCCTGCACGGACAATTGATCAATCTGCCGGCCCGGGCCATGACCGGTTCGGCCTGGAACGGGGACGAGATGTGCTTTCGCCATTGCCCCGAACATTATGGCGCCATTCATTTTCACGAAGACGATATCTATGACTTCCAATGGGACACCGATTTCAGCTTCACCATTCCAGACGATCTGCCCTCGGGCGCATACCTGGCCCGCATCCACTGTGGCGGCCATGAAGATGCCATACCGTTCTTTGTCTGCCCGCCCCTGGGCAAAGCAAGCGCCAGGCTGTGCGTCCTGGTTTCCACCTTTACCTACGTCATCTACGGCAACTACGCTCGCCCGGCCTATCACGAATCCTGGCATAGCCGGGTGGCGGAATGGGACGCCTATCCCTGGAACCCGGCGGTGCATCCCGAATATGGCCTGTCCACCTATAATTTTCACAGCGACGGCAGCGGCGTTTGCCACGCCTCGCACAAACGGCCGCTGTTCAATGTCCGGCCCGGATTTCTGACCACGGGCATTGGCGAGGATTCGGGCCTGCGGCATTTCCCGGCGGACGGTCACCTGTTGACCTGGCTGGAATCTGAAGGCATCGATTATGACATCATCACCGATCAGGAATTGCACGACGACGGCATCGCCGCCATCGCCCCCTACCAGGTCCTGACCACCGGCAGCCACCCGGAATATCACACCGCCAGGACCCTGGACGCCATCGAGGCCTATCGCGATCAGGGGGGCAATTTCATGTATCTGGGGGGCAATGGTTTTTATTGGCGCATCGCCCAACATGAAAGCGAGACCGGCGCCCTGGAGATCCGCCGCGGCGAAGGCGGCATCCGCGCCTGGGCCGCCGAACCGGGGGAGTATTTCAACGCTTTTGACGGCGCCTATGGGGGCATGTGGCGGCGCAACGGCCGGCCGCCGCAATCCATCGCCGGTTTGGGATTTACCGCTCAGGGCAATTTCACCGGCAGCTACTACCGCCGTTTGCCGGCCTCGAAAGACCCTGAGGTCGCCTGGATCTTCGAAGGTATCGGGGACGAGATCATCGGCGATTTCGGATTGAGCGGCGGCGGTGCCGCGGGCTTCGAGTTGGACCGCGCCGATGTCCGCCTGGGCACACCTGAAAATGCGGTCATCATCGCGCGCTCGGAAAATCATGATGACGAGACCATCATGGTGCCCGAGGAAATGCTGACCCACATCGTCAACTGGTCGCTGCAAACCACTAAGGACCTGATCCACGCCGACATGATCTACTTCAAGACACCCGCCGGCGGCCAGGTCTTCGCCACCGGCTCCATCACCTATTGCGGCAGCCTCCCCTGGCAGAGCGGCGACAACAATATCTCGCGCCTGACCCGCAATGTGCTGCAACGATTTCTGGGGGATTGAACGATGCCCGAGACGACCGGTGGCCAACGATTTCACGGCAGCTGCCACTGCGGCAATATCCGCTTCCTGTTTGACTGGCCCGGCCAGTCACCGGTCATTCCGGTACGGGCTTGTGGTTGCAGTTTCTGCCAAAAACATGGCGCTGTCTGGACCTCGAACCCTGACGGCCAATTTCAACTGACGATCGCTGACCCCTCGCAGGCCGTACCCTATCGCTTCGGCACCAAGACGGCAGAATTCCATCTTTGCACGGCCTGCGGTGTCCCACCCATTGTCACTTGCACGATGGATGGGCGGCGTTACGCCGTGTTGAACATAAACACATTCAATGACGTCGATGCATCGATGTTCGATCGATCCCCGACGAATTTCGACGGCGAGACCGTCGACTCCCGCCTCGCCCGCCGGCAACGCAACTGGACCCCCGAAGCGGTCGGCGGCTAGCCTTTTGTATTTGCTGGCAGCCATCACCTCGCGGATGCCGGCGATGACGCGGTTGCGGCACATCAACTCACGCAAATTTGTTATTATTTTCTTGTTCCCGTAACGGGAACTGCTATACAGTGCCAATGCGGATCATCGCCAAGAGAACGCTTCGGGAGTTTTGGCGGATACGCCCGGATTCAGAACAACCGCTCAAAGCGTGGCATCAAGAAGCTGCACGCGCGGATTGGTCGAATCCCGCCGAGGTAAAGGCGCTATACCGCAATGCATCCCCGGTCGGTGATCGCGTGGTGTTCAACATCGCCGGCAACAAGTATCGGCTGGTGGTTTGGATCAATTATCCACACCGCATTGTTTACGTTAAATTTATTGGCACACACAAAGACTACGACAAGATCGACGTTAGGACGGTGTAGAACGATGACCTTATCTATCAAGCCGATCCGTTCGGAAGCGGACTACGACGCGGCGCTCGAAGCCATCACCGGACTGATGGAGGCCGAACAGGCCACCGAGGACGGCGATGTCCTGGATGTGCTTGCCACTCTGGTCGAAGCCTATGAGGCAAAACACCACCCCATTGGCCCACCCGACCCCATCGAAGCAATAAAGTTCAGGATGCAGCAGGCCGGTCTCAACCAGGCCGGCCTCGTGCCCTTCATAGGGCCGAAAGGCCGGGTCTCGGAAGTGCTGTCGCGCAAGCGCCCACTGACACTTGCCATGATTCGCAGGCTCAATGCCGGCCTCGGCATTCCCGCAGACGTCCTTATCGCCGAGCCGGAAAGCTAATTGCACCACGACTGCGGCCCAAAGCGGTCCCACCCCTGATCTAACCCGCCGCCATAACCTCGCGGATGCCGGCGATGATGCGGTTGCGGTCGGGGAAGACATGGTTTTCCAGATCGGGGCTGTAGGGTATGGGCACCTGCAGGGCGCAGACCCGTTTCAGGGGCGCCTTCATGGCTTTGAAAGTCGCCGGGTCTTCGGTCACCAGGGCGGCGATTTCGGCTGAGGCGCCGGCCGTGGGCCCGGCCTCGTCGGCGATCACCAGGCGGCCGGTTTTTTGCACCGAAGCGCGGATGGTTTCGTTGTCCATGGGAAACAGGGTCCGCGGGTCGACCACTTCGACGGAAACGCCTTCTTTTTCCAGTTCTTCGGCCGCGGCCAGGGCCTCGTGCACGAGCCAGGCGAGGGCGACGACAGTGATATCACTGCCCGTACGCTTAACATCGGCAACGCCCAAGGGAACCGTGTAATCCTCGTCCGGCACTTCGCCTTTCAGGCCCATCAGCCGGGTGGATTCGAACGACAGCACCGGATTGTTGTCCCGGATAGCCGACTTCAACAGGCCCTTCATATCGTAAGGGGTCGAGGGCAGGATCAGCTTCAGGCCGGCCAGGTTCATGAACATCGAATAAGGACTTTGTGAGTGCTGCGCCGCCAACGAGGTACCGCCGCCCACCGAAGAGCGAAAGACGATGGGAAAGGTCTGCTGGCCGCCAAACATGTAGTGAATTTTCGAAGCCTGATTGACGATCTGATCCATGGCGACAAAGCAGAACGTCACCATGGACCAATTGACGATGGGACGCAGGCCGGAGCCGGCGGCGCCAATGGCAATGCCTGAAAAGGCGTTTTCGGCAATGGGCGTGGCGCGGATCCGCGCCTCGCCGAATTCCTCCACCAGGGAGGGCGGTGCGTCGGTCGCCAGATGCAACGTGGTGGGATCGCGGCGCATTTCCTCTACCAATGCCTCCATGCCGGCCCGGCCATAAGATATTTCCCGCATGCTCATCTCGCCCTCCTAATCCGCGAACACATCATCCAGCGCCGCCTCGGGCGCCGGAAACGGGCTGGCTTCGGCAAAGGCGACCGAAGCCTCGACGGCCGCCATCACATCATCATCCAGGGCCTGGAATTCAGCGTCGCTGTACTGGCCCTGCTGCTGTTTCAGATCGTCAACCAGCTTTTGGATGGGATCCCTGGCCATCCATGAAGCGATCTCCTCCGCCGGCCGCGGATCGACGGCGCCGGGGCGTTCCGTATGGGCCCGCCAGCGGTAGGTCTTGCATTCGAGCAAGGTCGGCCCCTCGCCGGCCCGGGCCCGGGCCACCGCCTCTGTCGCCGCCTCGTACACCGCCAGCACGTCATTGCCATCGACCACCACACCGGGAATGCCATAACCGGCGGCCCGGCCGGCGACGTCCGTTTGGGCATGGGTCATCACGCTGGAGGTATTGGCGGCCCAGGAATTATGCTCGCAGACATACAGCATGGGCAGTTTCCAACTGGCCGCGATATTCAGGGATTCATGGAACGAGCCGGCGTTCGAGGCGCCGTCGCCAAAAAAGCAAACGGCAACCCGGCCCTGGCCCGCCATCTGGGCCGCCAGCCCGGCCCCGGTGACGATGGACAGACCGCCCCCCACGATGCCGTTGGCGCCCAGCATGCCGATGGAGAAGTCCGCGATATGCATGGAGCCGCCCTTGCCCTTGCAATAGCCGTCCTGGCGGCCATACAGCTCCGCCATCATGCGGTTCAGATCCGCGCCCTTGGCGATGCAATGGCCGTGGCCACGATGGTTGGAAATGATCTGATCGTCATTGTTCAAGGCCGAGCAGACACCGACGGCCACCGCCTCCTCGCCGATATAGCAATGCACCACGCCATAAATGGCGCCATTCTGATAATCGTCCGAGGCGCGCTCTTCAAAGCGGCGAATGGTCTGCATCTGGCGCAACATCTGGCGTTGCAGTTCAGGTGAGGCTGGCATGGCGGCTGTCCCTCGATGGTGATGGTCCGTTATATGGCCGGCGCATGACGGCCGGCGGTTGCCATAGTTTGCGTGCGATGGCAGCCGGACGCAATAGGCCGGCGGTTGCGCAGTGGCCCAGTGCCGCTCAGGCTTTCTTCGGGAACCACATGTTCAAATACTCCACATAGGCGGCGGGGCCGTCCAGTCCCTCGACTTCGATGTGGTGAGAGGTGGTGAACAGGCGCTTGCCATCCCCCTTGTCCACCACCTTCATCAAGCCGATGCGGTCGCGCACCCGGATGCCGTCGCCGATCACCACGGGCTGTAGAACGCGGGCCTTGTCCATGCCGTAGTTCAACGAGGTGGAGCCGTCCGCGGGATCGATGCCCCCTATTCTGACGAAATAGGTGATCAGGCTGATCAGGAAAAAACCGTGAATGATTGTGCCGCCATAAGGGCTTTCCCGCGCCGCCCGGTCGCGGTCGTTGTGCATCCAGGTGGGCCAGCGCGTGACCTCGCCAAAAATATTCACCTGCATTTGATCGATATCGAGCCAATCGGTCAGGCCGATTTCCCGGCCGACGAACTCGTGCGCATTGCTAAGAAGAATATCCGCATTCGCCATATTGCCGTGTCCTTCCTGAAGCCATCAGTCCTTGGCGAAGACCGGGCCGTCAAAGCGTTCCCGGGTGGCTATATCCGCCACCGGTTTGCGGCGCAGTTTGGTCAATTGCTTCACCGGTTTGCCCAGGGGCACCACGGCGGCGACGGCGAATTCGCTGGGAATATTCAACAGCGCCTGCACCTCTCCCTCCCGGGCCGCAGCCAGGGTTGTGATGGTGCCGCCGAAGCCGGCCTGGCGGGCGCCCAGCAGAACGTTCCAGACAAAGGGATAGATCGAGGCACCGGAGATCATGCCAATACGGTCCAGATCCTGATCCATGGAGGCAACAAGGCGCAAATCGACCGCGAAGACCAGCACGACGGAGGCATCCCGGAAGGAATTCGTCAGCATACCGGGGGCCGGTGTGGCTTCGATCTCGGCCGCCGTGACCTTTGTGGGCGTGACCGCGTTCCAGGGGCTCTCTCCGGCCTTGGTCTGGGCCATGTAACGTTTGGCCGCCGGTTCCGCCAACCGGGCCAATTGTTCGCGGGTCGCCGGGTCGCGCACCACGATGACCCGGTTGCCCTGGCGATTGCCGCCCGAGGGGGCAAACCGCGCGTTTTCGATCAAATCGTAGATCAGGTCGTCCGGCACCTCTTCGCCACTGTACTCACGGGCCGAAAAAGTGGTCCGCATGACATCGTAAAGTTCCATTGCTTTCGCCTCTCCATTTGTTGCCGCGAAGCTTGGGGCGGGAAGGCCGATCCCGTCAAGCGTCTCGTCAGGCCCCGCTCAAGCTTCGAGCCGGATGAAAAGCGCCATTTGGCTTGGCGAGCCCAGGTTCGGATGGGCCGGCCCGAGGCCGGCGAAGCTCGCTTCATAGCCATTCCGGGCGGCTACCCCCTGGGCCCAGGCCTCGAACTTCGCGCGGCTCCATTCGAACGTGTGGCCCGGGTGGCGCAGGCGGTGGGCCGGGACACCCAGGATCTCGTTACATTCCTGATTCGGCGTGGTGATCAAAACCGTAGCAGGGCGAAAGCCGTTGAACACGGCCCGCTCGACCCTTGATAACCGGTCGGGGGGAATATGTTCGATGGTTTCCAGCAAAACAGCAGCGTCAAAGCCCGTGAAGCGTGTGTTCGCCTCGGCAAAGGAGTCGTTCAGTAACTGCACGCGCCGGTCCTGGGGAATTTCAGCGCTCCGCAAATGACGGGCACACTCTTCCAGCGCCTTGCGGGAAATATCAAGACCCACGATTTGCTCGAAATAGGGATTCCGCGCCAACGCCACCAACAGCGCTCCCGTGCCGCAGCCAAGGTCAAGCACCCGCCGGGCGCCCCTCGCCTGCAGGCTTTCAATGACGAATTTCAGGCGCTCCTGATGCAGCGAGGTCGGCATAATCCAGATTTTAACACGCCCTGCCGCCCGGATACTGTGAAAACTGGTCATAGGATTTACAGCAGGCCGCCGGGCCTGCAAAATCAGGTGCGCAATGGCCGCCGGCAGAATTTCATTTCTGCGGCGGCTGGACTTTGCTATGGTTTGCAGCAATTTGATGGGCCATTTGGGAATGTCGTTTCAACAAGATCTGACTGGTCGTGAGTTTCAAGAATAGGCAATGTTTTCCAGCGTGTGGCTGGCCTGCGGGGAATCCGCACGCGGCGAAGAATGGGAGAGGCCGAATGCGACGCATATCCGTCAAGGCCATATGGCTGAGTGCCGTATTCGTTTTATCAACGGTCCCCTTTGGAGCCGCAGCTCAATCGGACTCCGAGGCGTTGGCCGAACTTAAACGCATTATCGAGCAACAGCAGAAAATGATCGAGGCCCAATCCAGGGCGCTCAAATCACTGACAACCAAGGTCGAAGCGTTGTCGGCAAAACGCCAGGAACAACAGGATGTTGCGCAACCTGTAACGAAGATCGAATCATTATCGGCGCAAAACCAGGCCGAGCAGGAAACGCCGGCGATCCCAACAAAGATCGAAAAACTGTTGACGGAAAGCAAGGGCGACCAGGTCGCGCCGTCTACGGACAAGCTCGTGGCCTCGGGCGAGGACAACATCGCGCTTTCCCTGTCCGGTCAGGTCAATCGCGGCATACTCATTTACGATGACGGCACCGACAGCGACACTTTTCATGTCGATAATGCAAATTCATCGACCCGGTTTCGGATGATTGGCACGGGCAAAATTAGTAGCGACATGACCCTCGGCGCCCAGATCGAAGTGCAAATGCAGTCGAATTCAACGACCCGGGTTAGTCAGATAAGCGGCAATGATATCGGTGGCCTCAGCTTTACCGAGCGCAAATTGGAAGTTTATTTCGATAGCAAACGTCTGGGGCGGGTCTGGCTTGGGCAGGGTGATACGGCATCCAACGGCACATCGGAATTTGATCTATCGGGCACCAGCGTGATCAATTATTCAAGTATTGCCGATATGGCGGGCGGCCTGTTCTTTCGGGACAACACCCCCATCGAAACCACCGACCCTCAGATCAAGGATGTCTTCAGCAACCTGGATGGGTTGAGCCGCGATGACCGAATTCGCTATGACACACCCGAATTCGCCGGTTTTACCGCTTCCACCTCGCATATCTCGGGTGGCGGCTGGGACGTGGCACTGCGATACGCCGCAAATTTCGAGAAGGTCGGCATCAAAACCGCCGGCGCCATCGGCTATGCGGATGCCTCGGACATCAAGAACCCTGATTTTGGTGTCAGAAACGCCGCGGGCTTCCTTACTTCGGATGGCTCGGACTCCAGCAAGTTCGACAATCAACTGGCTGGTTCCGTGTCGCTTTTGCATCGAAGCGGGATCAATGGAACCTTCGCGACCGGCACCCGTAGCCTGGAAATTGCGGGCCGCGATGATGTGACTTACATTTATGGCAAGATTGGTTATGTCGCCGACCTTGTCGCCTTCGGGAAGACGGCATTTTCGATTGATTACATAAAAGCCGACGATGTTGCCGCGACAGGAGACGAGGCAACGGCCTATGGCTTTTTTGCGGTTCAGAAGTTGCCGAAATTCGGCACCGAATTATACGGCGGTATCCGCAACCACGAGTTGGACCGTCCCGGTGGGAATTTCGACGATGTACAGGCCGTTCTTCTCGGTACCCGGGTGAAGTTTTAGAGAGGCTGTTCTCATGCAGAAAACAAGGCTCCTGCGGAGCCGGCTGGCATCTGCCGCGGTCGTCGCTGCATTGGCGATTGTCTTAACGGCCTGCGGTAAGGCGAAACCGCTGGACTACACCCAGACCGGAGAAATTCCGCCCGGGCCAGGACTATTCAGCGGCGATGATGGAAGATTTGTCGTGTTTCGGAAATAGCGGCCCGAACGATTTTAACTATCATCTAAACGCAGGGCCGGCTTACAGATAGCCTTTACAAGACAACATTCACCGACATTTGAATTGAGCGCCAGGCGACGCCCACCAATCGACGCAGTGACTATGCCGGCCAGCATGCCGGCAGGCCCCCAGCGTCCGGAACATTTCCGGGCTATTCTGGGCCATTTGTCCGATGATATGGTGAATTCCAGATAGCAGTGCGCCGACATGAATATAAGGGGAGCACCTACATGGTTGACCGAATTGTTGAACCGGTAAGCCTGCGCGATGCGGATGCTGACGCCCGCGCGGTGCTTGACCGCCTGCGAAAGACCTACGCCAAGGTCCCGGTCTCCTTCGCCTATATGGCGGCACAACCAAAGGCGTTGGCGGCGTTTTCAGCGTTCCTGCAGGAGGTGATGGCTGATCCGCGCCTGGATGAAAAGTACCGTGAATTGGCCTATCTCAAGACCGCGATGCTGGCTGACTGCAAACTCTGTATCGCCAATCACTCGGTCGCCGCCAAAGGCGTTGGTCTTAGCGAAGAGCAGATTGGAGCCATGGGCGATTTTGCCTGCAGCGACGCCTTCGATGCACTGGAAAAAGCCATCCTGCAATATGTCGAGCATGTCGCCTGCCAGCCAGGCAAGTCCCCAGCACCGCTGCTAAAACAACTGCGGCAGGGGCTTGGCAATGATGGCGTCATCGTGCTGACCCAGGTGATCGGTATCGCCAATCTGTTTTCCCGGTTCAACAACGCGCTGCAAACCTATTCGAGCGAAGATTACGCCTAGACGGCCACGCGGGTTGGTATTACCACTGCAAATGATGGAAATATCCGAAATCACAACAAGGGTGGCGGTTAAATCCCGGCGAAACCTACGCCGCCAGGGCCTGGGCCGTGGCCAGATCGACCTTACCATCGCCTAGCAGGGCCGCGACTGCTTTTGTATTGTCATCGTCGATGGCCAGGGGGTCGCCGGCGCGCAGGCGGTGATCCATCACCATGCGGGCCAGGATCAGACGCCGGGCGTCTTCACCCATAGCGCCCAACCTCGCACCCTCGGTCGCCAGCAAAACGGCCGAGGCGACGTGGTACAGGGCGTCGGCCGCCTTGCGGGCCATGGGCTCGTTGCCGGTCAGGGCAACCTGCTCGGCAAAGGACACGGCGCGGTCGACGGTGCTGTCCAATTCGCCCTTGAATTGACCCGGCAGTCCCTGGGTTTTTGCCAGCATGTCGTGCAGCGCCTCGGCCAGATTGACGTGGGCGCCCACCTTGGCAATCGCCCGCTTGGTTACATCCAGGGCATTGATATTGGAAGTGCCCTCCCACAGCACGCCCGTATGGGCATCGCGCACCAGTTTCGGGTTGATCCAGTCCTCTATGAAGCCGTTGCCGCCGCGCACTTCCATGGCGCCCGTCGCCACCGTAATGTTGTCGCGGCAGGAACGGAACTTCAACAACGGTGTCAGAATACGCGCCAGCTTTTCCGCCCTCTGGTCGCCAGCCTCGGATAGTTCCAACTGCCGGCCGACAAACAGAGCCATGGACAGGACCTGTTCGGTGGGCACCATCAGCTTCATCAATTGGCGGCGCAGCAGCGGCTTGTCGATAATCTTTTCGCCAAAGGCGATGCGGCTGTGGGCCACCACCAGGGCTTCGTTCAGACAGCGGCGCATCATGGCAGCGGCGCGGACGCCATGGGACAGCCGCGACATGTTGACCTGATCCATCATCATCTTCAGGCCGTTGTTGACACCATTCTTCACATTGCGGCCCACCTCGCCCAGGGGGTGGGCGATGGCGCCCGCAAAGACAATCTCGCCCGAGGCCATGGATCTGGTGCCCAGTTTGTCCTTCAAACGCACGATGCGATAGGCGTTGCGGCTGCCGTCATCCAGATGCCGGGGCAGGGCAAACAAGGCCAGACCGTTGTTGCCGTCAACCGCGCCGGCGGGGCGGGCCAGCAGCAAGGCGACATCGCCATCGGCACAGGAACAGAACCACTTTTCACCATACAGGCGCCAATTACCGTCTTCGTAGCGCGCTTCCAGCTCCAGGTTCGAGACGTCGGACCCTCCCGTTTTCTCGGTCATGAACTGGGCGCTCTTCAGGATCTTGGTCATATCCTGGCTGGTCATGCCGGGCAGGTATTTCCGCTTTATCTCTTCACTGGCGTAGCGCTCAATCAGCAGCGCCGAGGTATCGGTGACGGAAATTGGGCACATCAGGCCAAATTCGCTTTGTACGAACAGGTACTGGAAAACATACTTGGCCAGGGCCGGCACCACGCCTTGCCAGCCCAGGACACCCGGCTTGCGCGACATGCAATGGATACCGAAATCGCCATAGCCGATCTTCTCCATTTCGCGATAGGCGGGGTGGAATTCCACCCATTCCTCATCCACGCCCCGGCGGTTGCGGGCATGCAGGACGGGGTCGTGACGGTCGGCGAGACGGGACAATTCATCCAAACGACCGCCGGCAATTGCGCCCAGACGGCGGTAGTGGGGCAGCATGTGGTCACGCAGATCGTCGTCCAGATACAGCTTCAACAGGCCTTGCAGGCTTTGATCCATGTCATAGAAATTCTCACCCTGACAATCGGGCGCCACCCAGTCGTTGGTTTCCATGGCTTCGATTGTTGCCGCCAATGCCCCGTTGCTCATCTCGATCTCCCCAGTATATTGCCGTTGAGCAGGTAATTTGGCGCAATAGGGTATCCTTGACAAACGATAAGAAATTCCCTTTTGATTGAGTCTTTCTCAATCAAAAGTATTCCAAATGCCAGTTATACCGTCAACGAATGCCCTATTAGCCTTCTGCGCCGCAGCCAAACATTTGAGTTTTCTGCAAGCAGCACAGGACCGTAACGTAACCCCCGGCGCTATCAGCCGGCAAATTCAGACCCTGGAGCAGATGCTCGGCACACAGCTGTTCCTGCGCCGGCACAAGCAGGTGGAATTGACCCCCCAGGGCCGGGATTATCTGGCGGAAATCACCCCCCCGCTCGACCTTCTCGCGGCCGCCACGGCGCGCATGCAAGGCGAACAGAACAGCGGCGCCATCTCTATCTGCGCCTATCCCACATTTGCCATTCGCTGGCTGCTGCCGCGCTGGGGCCGCTTCTACGATCGCCATCCGGAGGTCGATGTCCGCTTGACCACGTCTCTCAATCCGGTGGACTTCGGCCGCGACGACTACGACCTGGCCATTATGGTACTGGCCGACGGCGCCCAGGCCCCCGGGCTGCAGACCCGGAAACTCATGGGCGTCGATACCTTTCCCGTCTGCAGCCCGGCCCTGGCCGAACGGATCCGCCAGCCCGGGGATCTGGCGCGGCAGACCCTGTTGCACAGCGCCCCCCGCCCCGCCGATTGGCGGCGCTGGTTGACGGCGGCGGGATGGCCGACCCTCAACGGCGCCAGGGACCTGCGCTTTGAAAGCCTGAACCTGGCCATTCAGGCGGCCATTGAAGGCATCGGCGTCGCCATCGGCATCGAGGCGCTGTTGCAGGAAGACCTGGAACAGGGACGACTGGTGCGGCTGTTTGCGGTGGAGCGCCGTTCAGACCACCCCTTCCAACTGGTCTATCCCGCCGGCAAATCGCAGGACAAGCGCCTGATCGCCTTTCGCGACTGGTTATTGGAAGAAGCGGCCATAAACAACGCCGATGACAAGCTATAGGGCCAGGCCGTCCAGGAATTGCCGCACAGCCTGATTGAATGCGGCGGGCTGATCCATATTGGCTTCGTGACCGGCATTATCGATCATGACCTTCGTCGCGCCAGCGATCTTACCCGCCATATAGTCCGTGGCCGGATGAAACTTGACGTCATCGGAACCGACCAGAACCAGGGTTGGCACGGCGATGCCGGGCAGGCTTTGGATCATCTTGTCATCGAACTGGGCCAGCATGCCACGGGCGGCATGGGCCAGTCCGGTGGCATCACGGTGACCGGCAATGCGCAAGGCCGGGGCATCGCCCAGAGCGTCCAGGCCCTTTGCTTCAAAACTGGCGGCGCGTGCATGGGCCGTTTCATTCCAGGCCGCCCGTGCCGCATCCTTTCTGAAACCGGGTCCGGTATCAAACAGCATCAGGCCCGATGTGCGGCCGGGATGATGACGATGAAACGCCAGGGAGGCGCAACCACCCAGGGACAGCCCCCCGATCACCGCCTGTTGCAGACCGCAGGCATCCAGAATGGCGGCCATGTCGGCGACGCTATGAGCCTCGGAATAGGCGTCCGGGTCCTCCGGATAATCGCTTTGCCCGTGGCCCCGCATGTCCCAGGTCATCACCCGATAGCGGTCCTGCAGCGCGTCGACCTGTGCCCGCCACATGGTGGACGAGGCGCTAAAGCCGTGGCTTAACAAAACGCCAGGGCCAGTCCCATGATCCTCAAAATAAACTTTCACGCCGTCCCGCTCGATATAGGCCATGGGCCACTCCCTATGTATGCAATTTCGGCGTCAAGCTACGCGGCTGATCGTTGCTGTCAACAGTAAGCCGGCGATTACATCATGACCTGACCGTCATCGAGGGGAATCAGCGTCCCAGTCATATAATCCGATTTCTCCGAAGCCAATAACAGCAACAGGCCGTCCATGACCTCCGGCGTGCCGATCCGGCGGCGGGGCATGGCTTCGATCATGGCCTGTCCGGCCGGCGTCTGCCATAGATCGACATTCATTTCGGTTTCGATATACCCGGGACAGATAGCGTTGACCTGGATGTCATGGCGGGCCCATTCCAGGGCCAGTTGTTTGGTCATCTGGGCGATGGCCGCCTTCGACATGGCGTAAAGCGCCAGTTTACCGAATACCCGCAGGGCCATCATCGAAGCGATATTGATGATTTTGCCGCCCTTTCCGCGTTTGATCATCCCCCGCCCCACGGCCTGGGCCAGAAAAAACGGCCCCTTGACATTGGTTTCCTGGACATAGTCATAGTCCTCCGGGGTGAAGTCCTCGGGCCGTTTCACCACGGAAACACCGGCGTTGTTGACCAAAATATTAATCGGCCCCAGGGCCGCTTCGACCTGCCCCACCACCTCGTCAATGGCGGCGCTGTCGCGTACATCCAGGGCAAAGGGCACAGCCCGTCCGCCCGCGCCAGTGATCTGCGCCGCCAGCGCTTCCAGACGGTCGGTGCGCCGCGCCGTAACCGCCACCGCCGCGCCCGCCCGGGCCAAGGCCAACGCCGCCTGATGTCCCAGGCCGGACGACGCCCCGGTCACCAAGGCCACCTTTGCGTCCAGGTTGTAGGTTTCGTCGACCATATTTCATCCTCACCAAGCCACAAATGCCATGAAAAACAGATTATACCACTTTGCCCTGCCAAGAACCCATTGCGACGGTCAGCAAAGGAGCCTTCCGTAAACAGGTTATTAACTGTGTCCGCATAAGCTTGCTGCACAGAAGGAGACACGGCCTATGCACGCCAGCGCGCGGGTTCTACTTTACAGTGACACGGATGATGCCGGCGGCTTGGCGGGCAGACTTGAACAACATGGCTTCCGGCCATTGCCGGCCAGTTCACGCGATGATGCTTTGCGTATCGTCACGGGGCGGCATCCCGACATCGCGATCATAGATGCGGCCAAGGCCGCGGAAAGCGTACGCTTCCGCCAGGATCTACAAGCCCTGCACCCAGACGATTGCATGCCCATGATCGTCATTGGCACGGCGGATGAAACGCCCGATGACTCCCTGCAAATCGAGTATTTGCCGGCGCCGTTTCGCGACGCCGAATTATTCTCCCGGCTGGAAACACTGGCCCGCCTGGTAACGATGCAGGGCGAATTGGTCCTGCGGTCGGAAACCTCCCAGCTCTATGGTCTGGACGTTCCCAGCCATGTGGCGCCGGCCACGGAAGTCAGCGATTCCCGTATCCTGATGATTACCGGGGACGCCGACGTTCCGCCGAAGGTGACAGAGACGATCGCCCCTATTGCCACGACCGACACAGTCAACCAGCCTTATGAGGCGATTGAGCGTTTGTTACAGGAATCCTTTGACGCTGTGGTGGCGTTCCCTGCCAACGGCGTGGACGGGCTTTTGGATTTCTGCCGGACCCTACGCAACCATGTAAACCTGTACAACATGCCGCTGCTGGTCCTAAGCGACGGCGATGATCCTGGGGCCCGCGATCAGGCCTATGAAGCCGGCGCCTCGGACGTTCTGGATCTGGCTACTGAAGCGGCGCGTCTTCAGCCCCGGTTGGAACATCTGGTGCGCCAACAGCGTTATCGCCAGGCCATGCAGGAGGTCTACCGTGAAGGCCGCCACTATGCCGGCACCGATGCCCTGACCGGGTTGTTCGGCCACAGCTATTTGCACACCCATTTGCAGAAACAGATCACGGAATGTCAAAGCCGCGAAAAGGATCTGGCCATCGGCTTTTTCGATATCGAGAATATGACCGGAGTTAACGGTGAATTTGGTTACGAGGCAGGTGACCGCCTCCTGCGCCAGATCGGCGGCGCCATCGGCAGCCTGGTCCGGGCCGAGGACTTGCCGGCCCGTTATAGCGGCGACAAGTTCTGTATCGTCCTACCGGACAGCAGCCAGGATTCCGCGCGCCCCGTATTGCAACGTATTGCCGGTGTGATCAATTTTACCGAGTTCGCGATCAAGAACATTAGCGGACCAGTCAAGGTGCATCTGCAAACCGGTTGCGCAACCGTACAGGCCGGGGACAGCGCCGAAAGCTTGATTGCCAGAGCACGGGCAGAAATCAATAACTGACAAAAAGCGGGCGTTCGGAGCGGCACACCAGGTTGATCATCGGCAAAGGCTCTTAACCTTGGCCTAAAGGACGCGTATCATGGCGAAATGATTCACGTGGATATCATTTCCGATACGGTTTGCCCGTGGTGTTACATCGGCAAACGGCGATTCGAGCAGGCCGTCGCCCTGCGCCCCAATTATGAATTCCAGATCGGCTGGCGGCCCTTTCAATTGAACCCGGAGATGCCCCCCGCCGGCATGCCACGGCAGGAATATCTAAAAGCGAAATTTGGCGGCGTCGATCGGGCGGACCGGGTTTACGAGGCAGTCAGCATCGCCGGTGAGGAGGTCGGTCTTTCATTCGATTTCCGCAGTATTCCTCAACAGCCCAACACCTTCGATTCGCATCGGCTGGTCCGCTGGTCTGAATCCGCCGGTGTACAGGATGCCGTGGTCGAGGCCCTGTTCCGGCGCTATTTCATCGACGATGTGGACGTAGGTGATCAATCAGCCCTGGTAGAAATCGCGAAAAGTTGCGGTATGGACGGGGATCTGGTGCGCGAACTGTTCGAGCGCGATGCCGACCGTGATCTGGTCATGGCCGAAGAAGGCGTCGCCCGGCGCATGGGCATCAACGGTGTGCCCTGTTTTGTGATCGATCACAAATACGCTATTTCAGGGGCCCAGGAACCCTCGGTCCTGACCCATGTGTTCGACCTGGCCCTGCAAGACAAAGTGCCAGAGGAGGCAGGCGCCGCCAAGCCGCACGAGGCGCCGCAGAAGCCCACTCAAGAAACCAAGGACGCCGGGGCCGATTAAAGCACGTCAGTGGTATTCGCCAGTTTAGCCAACTGCCTGATCAGATAATTCGCCCCTTTTAGCCGGTCTCCCGCCTCTTCCCATTGTCTTTGATAAACCAGTTTATGGTCCGGGCGCAGCTTGGCGGCGCCCTTGTTGTCGTTGATGAAGGCCACGAGGCCGCCAGGATTGGCGAATTGGTCATTGTGAAAAACCACGCTGGCCCCGCCGGGCCCGGCATCGATCTTGGCCACATTCGCCGCCCGGCAAAGACGCTTGATGGTGATGATGGCCAACAGATTTTCGACCTCTTCGGGCAGGGTGCCAAAGCGGTCGATCAATTCGGCGGCAAAGGCGTCAATCTCCGCCTCGTCCTCCAAATGGGCCAGACGGCGGTACAAACCCAGGCGGACGCCAAGGTCGGCGACATAATGTTCCGGGATCAGAACAGCCGTACCCAGATTGATCTGCGGTGACCAGTCCTGGGTACCCGTTGCAACTTCCCCCGCTGCGCCGCTACGCGCCGTCGCCAACGCCTCTTCCAGCATCTGGTTGTAAAGCTCGAAACCCACCTCGCGAATATGACCGGATTGTTCCTCGCCCAACAAATTGCCGGCGCCGCGAAGATCCAGATCGTGGCTGGCCAGACTGAACCCGGCGCCCAGAGAGTCCAGGGATTGCAGGACTTTCAGACGCTTTTCCGCCGCCTCCGTCGGACGGGCCCGGGGCGGCAACGTGAAATAGGCATAGGCCCTGACCTTGGAGCGCCCGATACGGCCGCGCAACTGGTAGAGTTGCGAGAGGCCGAAACGGTCGGCCCGGTGCACGATCAGGGTATTGGCGGTAGGAATGTCCAAACCGGATTCAATGATCGTTGTGGACAACAAGACATCATAGGTGCCGTCGTAAAAGGCGCTCATCACGTCTTCCAGCTGACGCGGCGCCATACGGCCATGGGCGGTGACAAACTTGACCTCCGGCACCTGGCTGCGCAGGAATTCCTCCGCTTCCGGCAGATCCAGGATGCGGGGACAGACGTAAAAGCTTTGCCCGCCCCGGTAATGCTCGCGCAGTATCGCCTCGCGCATGACCACGGGATCAAAGGGCATGACGAAGGTGCGCACGGCCAGACGGTCGACAGGCGGCGTTGCGATCAGGCTCAACTCCTTGACGCCTGAGAAAGCCATTTGCAAGGTACGCGGGATCGGCGTGGCAGTCAGGGTCAGGACATGAACGTCGCTGCGCAATTGTTTCAGCCGTTCCTTATGGGCGACGCCAAAATGCTGCTCTTCGTCGATCACCAGCAGGGTCAGATTGTGAAAGCCGATCTTTTTGCCCAGCAAGGCGTGGGTGCCGATCACAATGTCGACCTGGCCATTGGCCATGCCCTCGCGGGCCGCTGCCGCGTCCGCCGGGCTGACCAGACGCGATAGCTGGCGGATATGGACAGGCAGGTCCGAAAAACGTTCGGAAAAGGTCCGAAAATGCTGCCGGCACAACAGGGTGGTCGGCGCCACGATGGCAACCTGTCCGCCGGTCATGACGGCGGCAAAGGCGCCGCGCAGGGCGACTTCGGTTTTGCCAAAGCCGACGTCGCCGCAAACCAGACGATCCATGGGCGTGCCCCGTTGCAAATCGCCGAACAGATCCTCTATGGCGCCCAATTGGTCTTCCGTTTCCTCATACGGAAAACGGGCGCAGAACTCTTCGTACAGGCCATCGGGGCGTTCGATACTGGGTGCGGTTCGCAGGACCCGCTCCGCCGCCACCTTGATCAGTTGATCGGCCATGTCGCGAATATGCTGCTTCAACCGCGCCTTGCGGGCCTGCCAGGCCGCCCCGCCCAGACGGTCCAGGGCTACGCCGGCATCTTCAGAACCATAGCGGGACAGCAACTCGATATTTTCAGCCGGCAGGAACAGCTTGTCGTTGCCGTCGTAATGGATTTCCAGGCAATCGTGGGTACCGCCGCCAATCTCGATGGTCTGCAAACCTTGGTAACGGCCGATACCATGCTCTACATGCACCACCAGATCGCCATGGGACAGCTGGCTCTGTTCGGTCAGAAATTCCTCCGCCCGCCGGCTGCGCCGCCGCCGGGCCAGACGATCGCCCAGGACATCCTGCTCGGATATGATCGCCAGGTCCGCCGTCTCGACGCCTTGTTCCAGGTTCAGCACCACCATCGCCGGTATGCCGGGCGGCAGGGCCATGACCGCCGGCCAGTGTTCAACCCGTTGTACGCCGTCAATGTCGTGATCCTGCAAAAGCAGGGCCATGCGTTCCGCCGAACCCTGGCTGAAGGCGGCAAAGACCACGCGGCGGCCCAGGTGGCGCTGTTCATTAACGTGGCCGCGCAGGGCATCGAAGACATTGACCTCTGCCTGCCCTCTCTCGGCGGCGAAACTGCGGCCCTGGCGGCCGGCAAAATTAATAACCTGGCGGCTTTCCGGTGCGGCAAAGGGCGAAAAGGCGCCGCCTGGCCGTCCCGTCAGCGCCCCCTCCCAGGATTTTGCCTCAAGGAACAGGTGCTCAGGCGGCACCGGCTTATACAAAGGCGCGGCGCCATATGGGTTCTTCCGGGCCTCGACGCGGGCCTGATAATAATCCTCTATCTGCGCCAGGCGGTCATCGCGGGCCTCGAGGCACAAATGATCCAGGGTAACCACCCCCTCGGCGACATAGTCGAACACCGTTTCCAGACCATCATGAAAAAGCGGCAACCAATGTTCCATGCCTGGATGCCGCCCGCCGGCACTGATCGCGGCATACAGCGGGTCGTCGTCGGTAACAGCGCCAAACATGTCACGGTAGCCCTGTCGGAAACGCGCCGTGCTCTCCTGCGTCAGCTGCACTTCCGAGACCGGCACCAGATCCACGCTTTGGCCGGTACCAATGGTAATCTGGGTCAGGGGATCGAACAGCCGTACGCTGTCCAGGGTATCTCCGAAGAAATCCAGCCGCACCGGGGTCTCGGCCCCGGCGGGAAAAATATCGACGATGCCGCCACGGGTGGCGAATTCGCCTGGCTCCATCACCGTGCCGCTGCGGCTGTAACCGTTGCGGACAAGAAACTCAAGCAACGCCGCCACTTCAACTACGGCGCCCACACCGGCCTGAAAGGCCGCGCCTTCGATGGAACAGCGCGGCGGCAAACGCTGTAGCGTGGCATTGACCGTGGTCAGCAGGATGGCCGGCGCCTTGGGCGGCGGCTGTCCGACCAGACGGGCCAGGGTATTCATGCGGGTGGCGGAAATCTCGGCGTTGGGCGAAACCCGATCATAGGGCAAGGTGTCCCAGGCGGGCAGACGCAGGACCAGGGTGCCAGGGGCAAAAAATGCAATCCCCTCGGCCAGGCTTGCCATCCGCCCTTCGTCCCGGGCGACGTGCAACAACCAGCCCGCCGCGCCCTGGGCCAATTCGGCCAGGCACAGGGCATCCAGGCCCTCGGGGACGCCGGTCAGCTCAAATCTGGAATCTCCAGATAATATTTTATCGTTATAATTCAACGCATTATGGTTTTATTTTAAAGTCTAAAATCATCTGCATGATGTGATGGTCATGTTCCTGCGGCAGGGCTTCCCGGCCAGCCAGCCAGGCATAAATATCATGTTCGTTCTCGTTCAGGATGGCTTCGTATAGGTCCATTTCGGCTTCGTTCATGGCCGGCAAATGTCGTTCGGCGAATTGACCCAATACCAGGTCCAGTTCCTTGGTGCCGCGGTGCCAGCTGTGATAGCGCAGGCGTTTGCGCCGAATATCCTGATCCTCTTGCATCGCTATCCACCTCCTCCGGCACAGGATATAACGTACCCTTCATAACCACGCCAGCGCCTGGGCGTAAAATCGAAGACCATCGAAGACATGCGACCAGAAATACTGTTTCCACTGTTCAAGCCGGTCACCGCACTGAAGGGCGTCGGACCGCGTCTGGGCAAATTGATCGAGAAACTGGCCGGCGGCCGGCTGGTGGATCTATGCTGGCATCTGCCCACGGGTCTGATCGACCGCCGCTTTCGCCCTAGCGTCGCCGATGCCCCGGATGGCGCCGTGGTAACCCTGACCGTCACTGTGGACGAGCACCATGTGCCCAGCAACCGTCGTCTGCCCTACAAGGTGCTATGCAGCGATGAAAGTGGAACGGTCAGCCTCGTCTTCTTCAATGCCAAGGAGGATTACCTGCACCAGATCCTGCCCATCGGCGCGACACGGGTGGTCTCGGGCCGGGTCGGCCATTATGGCCCGGAAATTCAGATGCCCCACCCCGACCATATCGTATCACCCGAAGGGGCGTCGGAGCTGCCGGCGGTGGAAGCGACCTATCCCTTGACCACCGGCCTGACCGCGAAACCCCTGCACCGGGCCATTCATGGCGCGCTTGACCAGGCGCCCGGGTTGCCGGAATGGCAGGATCCCGCCTGGCTGGCCCGGGAACAGTGGCAGCCCTGGCGCCAGGCCCTGCTGACCGTCCACGAACCGGATAGCCAGGCCGCGTTGGAGCCCGGCCATGACGCCCGCCGCCGTCTGGCCTATGATGAACTACTGGCCAATCAACTGGCCCTGGCCATGATCCGTGCCGCCAACCGGGGCCGTGCGGGCCGCGCCATCGAGGGTGACGGCCGGCTGCGCCGCGCCTTGCGGGCTGCCCTGCCCTATCATCTGACCGAAGGGCAGGAACAGGTGCTGGTCGAAATCCAGACGGACATGGCGCAGGGGCAACGCATGTTGCGCCTGTTGCAAGGTGATGTCGGCAGTGGCAAAACCGTCGTCGCCCTGTTGGCCATGCTGGGGGCGGTCGAAATCGGGGCCCAGGCCGCCTTCATGGCGCCCACGGAAATTCTTGCCCGGCAGCATTTTGATACCCTGTCGGCGTTGTGCCAGGATTTGCAGCACGGCGATCTTCCCGTCCGGATCCAGGTTCTGACCGGACGCAGCAAAGGGCGACCGCGGCAAGCCCTGCTGGACGATCTGGCCCGGGGCGAGATCAACATTCTGATTGGCACCCACGCCTTGTTCACCGAAGACGTGATCTTCGACGATCTGGCCCTGACGGTAATCGACGAACAACACCGCTTCGGCGTTCATCAGCGGCTTACTCTGGGCGACAAGGGCGCGGCGGCGGATGTTCTGGTGATGACGGCAACGCCGATCCCGCGCACCTTGAGCCTGACAGTCTATGGCGACATGGATATCTCGCTGCTCAAGGGCAAACCGCCGGGCCGGGAGGCGGTGGATACCCGGGCCATGCCCCTCTCGCGCCTGGACGAGGTCGCCGCTGGCGTGCAACGCGCCGTCAACCGGGGCGCGCGGGCATTTTGGGTCTGCCCCCTGGTAGAGGAAAACGAGCAACTGGACCTGGCCGCGGCCGAGGAACGCCACGCCACTCTGGCTGGGATACTCGGACCTGATCAGGTTGGCCTGGTGCATGGCCGTATGAAGGCAAAGCAGAAAGACCTGGCCATGCAGGCCTTTGTCAGCGGCCAGACCAGGGTGCTGGTGGCCACAACGGTAATCGAGGTCGGCGTGGATGTACCCGAGGCGACGATCATGGCGGTGGAACATGCCGAACGTTTCGGCCTGGCGCAATTGCACCAGTTGCGCGGCCGGGTCGGCCGCGGCGGCCAACGGGGCCATTGTCTGCTGCTTTATGCCGAACCTTTGGGCGAGACGGCCAAGGCGCGCATCGCCATCATGCGGGAGACCGATGACGGTTTCCGTATTGCCGAGGAAGACCTGCGTCTGCGCGGCACAGGCGAATTGCTGGGTACCCGGCAAAGCGGCTTTCCCGCGTTCCGCCTCGCCGACGCAACGGCGCATCGGGATTTGATGGAAGTTGCCAGGGACGACGCCCGCCTGATCCTGGACCGCGACCCGGCCCTGGAAACCCCACGCGGCCAGGCCTTGCGCGCCTTGCTGTACCTGTTCGAACGGGATGCGGCGGTGAAATTGCTGCGCTCGGGTTAGGCTGCCGGTTCAATTGGCGGCGGGCTCCCGCAACCATTCCATCACAAAAAGCCCGGCAACCTCAATGAGATGGCGGGTTTCATTTTATCTTGGAAAACCAGCTCCAATAAAAACAACGGGCTGGATGGGATCTACCCGAGAATTAGCACTCGGGCGCAGCTAGGCTTTAACTGCGCCCGAGAGTCCTTTTGTCCCGAGATCAGGCCAGACCGAAGCGATCGGCGCTCATCACCTTGTGCCAGGCTGCCACAAAGTCCTCCACGAACTTCTCCTGTGCGTCATCCTGGCCATAGACTTCAGACAGCGCGCGAAGCTGGGAGTTCGACCCAAAGATGAGGTCGACGCTGGTAGCGGTCCATTTCACGTTACCACTGGCGCGGTCACGGCCCTCGAATACGTCCCGTTTCGTCGAGGTCGCCTGCCATTCCGTGCCCATGTCGAGCAGGTTCACGAAGAAGTCGCTTGTCAGCGTTCCGGGACGATTGGTGAAGACGCCGTGCTGCGACCCGCCGTGATTCGCGCCGAGCACCCGCAACCCGCCAACCAGCACTGTCATTTCGGGCGCCGTCAGGGTCAAGAGCTGCGCCTTGTCGATCAGGAGCGCCTCGGGCGAAACGGTGAAGTCGGCCTGCTGGTAGTTGCGGAACCCGTCCGAGACCGGCTCGAGCACGGCGAAACTATCCGCGTCGGTCCGCTCCTGCGAGGCGTCGGTGCGGCCCGGGGTGAAGGGCACAGTGACGTCGTGGCTGGCGTCCTTCGCTGCCTTCTCGATCGCGGCGCAACCGCCGAGGACGATCAGGTCGGCCAGAGACACTTTCTTGCGCCCGGACTGGGCATCGTTGAACGCCTTCCCGACAGCTTCGATCGCCTTCAGCGCTGTTGCCAGTTGCTCGGGCTGGTTGACCTCCCAGGTGCTTTGCGGCGCCAGGCGGATACGGGCGCCGTTCGCCCCACCGCGCTTGTCCGAACCGCGGAAGCTCGAGGCCGAGGCCCAGGCGGTCGAGACCAGTTCGGAAACCGACAGGCCCGAAGCCAGGAGCTTGGACTTGAGATCGGCGATGTCGGCATCATCGATCAACTCGTGATCGACGGCAGGCACCGGATCCTGCCAGATCAGGTCTTCAGCCGGAACGTCGGCGCCAAGGTAGCGCGACTTCGGACCCATGTCGCGGTGAGTCAGCTTGAACCAGGCGCGGGCGAAGGCATCAGCGAACTCGTCGGGGTTCTCGTGGAACCGTTTCGAGATCGGACCATAGATCGGGTCCATGCGCATCGCCATGTCGGCGGTGGTCATGATCGTCGTCACCTTCCTGGACGGATCATGGGCCGCCGGCGCCATGTCCTCTTCCTTCGGGTTGACCGGGGCCCACTGCCAGGCGCCTGCCGGGCTCTTTACTAGATCCCAGTCATAGCCGAAGAGGATATCGAAATAGCCCATGTCCCACTTGGTCGGGTTCGCGGTCCAGGCGCCTTCGATACCGCTGGTTATGGTGTCGTCCCCATGGCCGCTGCCGTGGCTCGAAATCCAACCGAGGCCCATCTCTTCGATGGCGGCGCCTTCCGGCTCGGGGCCGACCAGGACCGCGTCGCCTGCACCGTGGGTCTTGCCGAAGGTGTGGCCGCCGGCAACCAGTGCGACGGTTTCCTCGTCGTTCATCCCCATGCGGGCAAAGGTTTCGCGGATGTCCCGGCCCGAGGCCAGGACGCTCGGCTGACCGTCCGGGCCTTCCGGGTTCACGTAAATGAGGCCCCTCTGCACGGCAGCCAGCGGGGGTTCGAGGTCACGGACGCTGGAATGGCGCTCATCACCCAGCCACTCGGCCTCGGCGCCCCAGTAGATGTCCTCTTCCGGTTCCCAGACGTCCTCACGCCCACCGCCGAAGCCGAAGACCGGACCGCCCATGGATTCGATAGCACAGTTGCCGGCCAGAATCATCAGATCGGCCCAGGAGATCTTGCTGCCGTATTTCTGCTTGATCGGCCAAAGCAGGCGGCGCGCCTTGTCGAGGTTGGCATTGTCCGGCCAAGAATTCAGCGGCGCAAAGCGCTGCGTGCCAGTCCCCGCCCCGCCGCGGCCGTCGCCGGTCCGGTAGGTGCCGGCGCTGTGCCAGGCCATGCGAATGAAAAGACCGCCGTAATGGCCGTAATCGGCCGGCCACCAGTCCTGGCTGTCGCTCATCAGCGCATGGATGTCCTTTTTCAGGGCTTCCAGATCGAGCTTCTTGAGCTCCTCAGCATAGTTGAAGCTCTTGCCCATGGGATCGGACTCTTTGGAATTCTGGTGAAGAATTCTGAGGTTTAGCTGGCTCGGCCACCAGTCCCGGTTCGACCTGATCCCACCATTCGTGGCGCCGTGCATTACCGGGCATTTGCCTGCGGTATTATTGTTATTCTCGTCCATATTATTCTTCCAATGCGGTTAAGTGAGTTGAGCCATCCAAAGGGGGTACATCATGAATCCCCGGGAAAACGATCGGGTTTCATGGCGCACCATCCGGGGTCGTAACGCGAGGCGGTTGTGACATTGGTTAATCCTCGTCTTTGCAGATAGATGTTAGCAAGCCTGATCCATCAGTTAAAATTGCATTTATTGATCCATGTAATAAGATATTCTTATGATAAATTTTACCTTCAAGCAGCTTCGCTATTTCGACGCGTTGGCACGTCTTGGCCACTTTGGACGCGCAGCGGACATTTGCGCGATCTCTCAGCCTGCATTGTCGATGCAAATCAAGGAACTGGAGGAATCACTGGGAACAGTGCTTTTTGAAAGGGGCGCGCGACAAATCCGGCTGACCAGCTTCGGAGAAGAATTCGCCCTGCGCGTCCGCGATATTCTGCGTTCAGCTGATGATCTGGGAGATTTGGCGCGCGCTTCGCAGGACCGGCTGGTGGGTCAGCTGCGCATGGGCGTGATCCCAACGATTGCGCCCTATCTGCTGCCTACAATAATCGGCGACCTAACCCGCATATATGCCGGCGTTGACTTTCATGTGCGTGAAACGCTGACATCGAAACTGCTTCAAGAGTTGGCGGAAGGTTGGCTTGATACAGCTGTTGTTGCACTGCCAATTTCAGAACCCTCGTTTACAGAAGTTGCGCTGTTTACTGAGAATTTTCTGCTGGTCCGGCCTGGTGAGGACAAGGGAAAGCCCGTACCCAGCAAAGAAATGTTACGTGAGATGAGGTTGCTGTTACTGGAAGAAGGCCACTGCTTCCGCGATCAGGCTCTGTCGTTCTGCAACATTCAATCGGCGCCGCCACGGGGAGAACTGGATGTAACCTCTCTATCCACACTTGTCCAGATGGTCGGTGCCGGCATCGGCATCACGTTGATTCCGGAAATGGCGGTGGCGGTTGAGACACGTTCGGCACCTGTTTCCGTCGCGCGCTTCAAAAGCCCTCAACCCTCGCGAACAGTTGGTATGATCTGGCGCAAGACAAATCCTCTGGCCAGCCAGCTCTTGCAGATTTCTGAAATTGTTCGCCACTCAGCTGGTGCGTTGCGTGACGAGCACAATCAAGCAATGTCGTCGCGCTGACTCATAACCTGACGACCCTCTTCCGCCCTACGCTGAGCCATGAGTACGCCGCAAAGCCACCACGAAAGCTGCACTTGGTTGCGAGCCGAGGATTTCATACCAATGGTCCTTGGTGTTATTGTTTGACGTGGAAGGCAACGCAGTCGATGCCATTACCCTTCAAGGTGTTGCAGGCACCGTCGGCGGCGCTTTGGCTGGCGTATTGATTGACGATTATGAGTGTCAGCCTACGGCCATTCTTCAGGGGCTTGGACATGACGTACTGGACCTTGGCATCGCTCAGTTCAACCGCCATCGGGTTCGCGAGAAAGGCAGCCCAGGCTTCTTCGGCCCCGGGGCGTGTCTTGTACGCCCCCAGTTGAATACCCCAGAACGGTGCCCCTGGATGCTTCCCAGTTGGCGCGGAGCCTTTCGGTGCGGCATTTCGCTCCTGTTCCGCCGTCTTTGCCAGTTCCAGTTTCAGCTTGGCCAACTCTTCGGGCACGTTTTCCACATGCCCGGTCAGTTCATGGACCCGCTCCGAGAGCGCTTCGACACGCGCCGAAAGGCTGTGAATACGCTCGTTAACCGCCAACATTTCCTTGTCAAAAAACAACCTGGACACGCCCGAGGCCTGATCGCGATTGGAACCGGCCTTGGACAGGTCCTGTTCCAGTGCTTTCTTCGTCGCGGCAAATTTATTGTCCTCTGATTTCTCTTCCTGCCTTTCCTTCTTCATTTCCCTCGCTTCATTTGCATGCGCCTGTTTGTCCGCCGCTTTCGCTTCCTGTACCCCCTTTGACGCCATATCGGCGTTCATGGCGGGATCGGCGTCATCTGACAGCGAACTTGAAATCTGCGCGCATGACGGCAAAAATATTATCAATGTGAGGGCAAAAGATCGTACCGCAAATCGGCGGATTTTGCCGAGCTTCAATAGGTCGGACATGGAAACTCAACATCCTTTTCCAAAAATGAACTCATGCCCAAAAGGTACTGGTGCAGGTTTGAGCTGGATTTGCCGGGACGTAACACTTGAGTGCTGAAAGTCCTACGCCCGGGGCCATATCAATCTGACCGATTAGGGTAAATATTTCGTTGGCACGGCCATCAGAAAATTGCGCCTGCCCGCCAACCGGCAACCCGCGCTTGCGGCCTTCCAGAGCATGGCCGAGCCCGTTGCTGGCCGGTTTCTTCGCATTGGTTTAGATTGGAGAGATCGTCCACCTGCCTGACGGCGCAAAGATCACAATGCACGCTGCCAACACACCCGACAATAAGGCCGCGCCGGATGACAATTGGTCGCTGGTCTATGATCGGCAATGCCCGGCCTGCGACCTCTATTGCCGGCTGATCTGCCGGGGTGGTGCCAGCGGTCGG
>JAJFGG010000100.1 GCA_021776235.1 Alphaproteobacteria bacterium
CAGGTTGCTGGATCCGACCCGGGCCAACTGCTCGGTCGGAACCGCCGGCAGGGCACCGCTTTGTGAATCAATCGAGCCAACATAGCTACCGGCACCCACCAGGGTAAGCATGAGCAACTGCAAACGACCCGGACTCAGCGCCCCGGTTTCTTTGTCGCACAACAGACCTCGGAGCTGAATTCTACCGTTCAGCATGCCATAGCCTACCGTGGCCATGAAACCGCCGATCAGCAGCAGGCCCGAAACATGGGCAAACACGATCAATGTCTCAAATTCAGCCATGATCATTCCTGGTTGAAAATCTCAACCTGACAACAGTCTCAACTGGCCGCGCGAGTGTCAACACAAAGGCAACAGGCTGTTTTCCGGAACAATGCAGCAATGACGTTTCGTGTCCGTGATACTTTTCTGTGTTCAGCCCGGCTTGAAGACCGTATCGGCGAATGCGGCCTGCTCGTTGCAGCGCCGGGACAGGTCGGCGAGGGCGGGGTAGGGGTTGTCTTTCACCAGATAAGGCACGGCGGTGGCGGTGAAGTCATGGGCCACCACGGCATTGATGTCCGCCAGGGTCAGGTGGTCGCCGTACAGCCAGTCGCCTGCCGCCGCGGCATCGTTCAGGGCAGCGAGGCCGCCGGTGACCTGACCTTCCACCTGGTTGACCCAGCCGTCGAAAATCTTTTCCTTGGGGCGGCGGTTGCGCTCGTAGGATGAGGAAACCGCTTTCTCCATTACCCCGTGGCCAATGGCGGCAAAGCGCAGAACCGCGCGCCGTCCGGCCCCGTCGGCGGGGAGAAGGCGATGGCCGGGATCACCCACTTCCAACAAATGGTCGATGATGGCGCTGCTGTCGATCAGGCTCTCGCCGTCATCCAGCAACAGGGACGGCACCCGGGCCACCGGGTTGACCTTGGCGATTTCCGCCGTGTCGTCGGCGGTGGATAGCCCGCGTTGATCATACGGAAGATCCAATAATTTCAGGACAATCGCCGTGCGCCGGACAAACGGCGAAAGGTTGCGCCCGATCAGTTCCATTTTTTTTCTCCTCATCGTTTTTGCTGTTGGTCTTGCTGTTGCGATAGCCCAATCGTACGGCGGCGATGGCCTGGGCCGCCGCGGCCTGGCTGGGATCAATAACGGGCACGCCAAGGCTGTCTTCCAGGCGGTGGCGATAGCGGGCCATGCCGGCGCAGCCCATGATCAGCACATCCGCGCCGTCATCCTGGATCAACTGCCGGCCCACGGCGGTCATGCGCCCTTCGACCTCGTCCTCGGCCCCGCCCGCATTCAGGCCCGTGACCCCGATGCCGATGGGACGGTCGCCGGCCAGGCGCCCTTCCAGGCCCATTTGCCGAATATAGCGGCGGTGACGGGCAATGCCGGCAGGTAGAATGGCGATGATGCCAAAGCGTTCGCCAAGGGTCAGCGCGGTGGTGATGGCGCTTTCCGAAATGCCCATGACCGGCCGGGCTGTGGTCTCCCGCGCGGAATGCAGACCGGGGTCGGAAAAACAGGCAACGACGAAGGCATCGGCATTATTGCCTTCCCGCTCGATCAGGGCGCAAAGGGGTCCCACGACGCCATCCACGTGACGCTGGGTTTCGATACCCGGCGGCCCCTCGGCAAGGGTCAGGCAATCGATGCGGGGGCCGTCGGCGAAACGCAGGGGTGCCATGGCCGCATCGATCCCTTCGGTGACATCAACCGAAGAGTTGGGATTGATGACGACAATGCGTTCGGATACTGGGCTTTCAGCTTCGGCGCGTTCCGACATAACGGTCTCCCTGTTCGGTTATTCCGGTGGCGGCACGGCCTCGGTCCGTTCGGTGATCAGGCCATAATTTTCGATCCGCCGGTGTTGGGCAAAGTCGAACACCGTCTCGCGGATATACTTGCCCCGGTCCAGATCGCATTCCGCGACGATCACCTCATCCTCGGCCGTGGTGGCCAGCGCGACAATTTCTCCCGTAGGCGCGATGATGCAGGAACCTGCCATCATATCGACGCCACCCTCCATCCCGGCCTTGGCGGAGCCGACGGCCCAGGTGCCGTTCTGATAGGCGCCGGCCTGCATGGAAATATGATTGTGGAACATGCGCAGATGCGGCCCTTCCGCAGCGACCGAATTATAGACCGGGGTATTATAACCCAGCATCACCAGATCGACCCCCTGCATGCCCATAACACGCCAGGTTTCCGGCCAGCGGCGGTCGTTGCACAGGCACATCCCCATGACGCCGCCCATGGTGCGGAAGACGGGAAAGCCCAGGTCGCCGACCTCGAAATAGCCTTTCTCCAGGTGTTGCCAGGGCCGTTCAGGCTCGTAGGTCGCGTGCCCGGGAAGATGCACCTTGCGGTATTTACCGACGATTTCCGCCTGCTGATTGACCAGGATGGCGGTGTTGAAGCGGCGTTTCTTGCCGGCCTCGTCCACGAACATCTCGGCATAGCCCAGGTAGAAACCGACGCCCAGTTCCCTGGCCAGATCGAACAGGGGCTGGGTCTCGTTCGAGGGCATGGAGGTTTCATAAAATCTGTCCAGCTCATCCACGTCCTCGATATGCCAGCGCGGAAAGAATGTTGTCAGGGCCATTTCCGGAAAAACCACCAGCCGGGCGCCCCGGCCATGGGCGTGGCGCATCATTTCCGTCATGCGCTTGACGACGCTGGTCTTGCTTTCTTCCCGTTCGATCGGACCAAGTTGTGCGGCGGCGACGGTTATTAAGCGTGACATGGCTGCTCCTGCATATTCCGGACGGGCTTTCTAAAGCACTTCCGGGTTATTCTGGGTTTTGTGCTCTACCATTATAGAGCAAGATGCAATGAGGCATAATCCTTGGCTATTCTTTTTCACAGCCCCTGGGACAATGCGGACCAGTGGCTGGCCGCATTGCGGGCGGCGCTGCCCAAAGACGAAATCAGAGTTTGGCCGGATGTGGGCGCGCGGTCGGAGATCGATTTTGCTATGGTCTGGCAAATTCCCCCGGGCGTACTGGCCGGCTTCCCCAATCTTTTAGGGATTGCTTCCCTGGGCGCGGGGGTCGATGCCCTGGTGGCGGATCCCGATCTGCCGCGCAATATTCCCATTACCCGTCTGGTTGATCCTTTGATGGCGGACCGCATGGCGGAATATGTTTGCGCCACCGTGCTGCATTATCATCTGGGCCTGGATATCTACCAGGAGCAACAGGAGCGCGCCCATTGGCAACGCCACCAGACCACTGACGCCCCGGGCCGGACCATCGCCTTGTTGGGCCTTGGACAGATGGGGCAACGTTGCGCGCATCATCTGGGCGGTCTGGGCTTCGATTTGCTGGGTTGGAGCCGCCGCGCCAAAGAGATTACCGGTGTGCGCTGCAGTCATGGCCTCAGCCGTCTGCATCAGGTGCTGGCATCGGCGGACATCGCGGTACTGCTGCTGCCCTTGACGGTTGAGACCACGAACCTGATGGACCGGGCGGCAATCAGCGCCATGGCGCCGGGCAGCTATCTGATCAATTGTTCCCGCGGGGAAATCGTCGTCGAGGATGACCTGATCGCGGCCCTGGACGGAGGCCACCTTGCCGGCGCGACACTGGACGCTTTCCGGGCCGAGCCTTTGGCCCCGGACCATCCCCTCTGGCGGCATCCAAAAATACGGATAACGCCCCACATCGCCAGCCTGTCGGCACCTGCTACCGCCGCGTTGATCCTGGCCGAGCAGGTGCACCAGGCCCGAAACCACCGGCTACGGCAAGATCTGGTTGTGATCGACGACGGTTACTAAAGCTTGGCGCTGGGCCGCGAGGATACCGCCTCATACCAACGCCAGGCATTGGCGGCCCCTTCGGGCAGGCCCATTTTCAGCCAGCCGGCGAAGTCGATCATGATTAACAGATCGATATCGGCGATGGAATAATTGTCACCCGCCACAAACGGTTTGTCGCCGATCATATGATCGACGTTATCGAGAAACCGCTGCGCCCGCATCTTGCCGCGTTCGGCCAGTTCGGGGATCTGTTCATAGTTGACCGGCCCGGGCAGGGCGCGGCCCTTCATCCCGGGCACCGAATTGCGCAAGGCCTCGGCCATGGCCAGGGAGCCGCCGAATTCGATCTGCCATTGCAGGTCCGCGATCACGCCTTTTTCTTTTGCCGTGGCGCCCATCAGGGGCGGCGTGGGGTGCAGGTCTTCGAGATAATTCCGGATCCCGGCGGTGGTCAACAGCCGGGTGCCGTCGTCAAGGACAAGCGCCGGCACCGTGCAATTTGGATTGATGGCCCGGAATTCGTCGGACAATTGCTCACCCTTGCGCATATCGATCTCAACCGTTTCGATCTCCAGGCCTTTTTCCGCGATGAAAATCCGCACCCGCCGGGGCGAAGGGGCGGTGTGGCAATCGTAAAACTTCATGCTGCTCTCCAAGCTGTTTTTTGCCGGGTGAATCAGGTCAATACTATTGACCGTTGGCATAACAGCCTAAAGGTTCTGTTGCCGCTTACCAAGTGCCAAGCGCGCTCTATCCGCGGGTGGGGGGCGATATTACGCAGTCCATTGACATCAATTTGACGCCGGGCGCCTGGGACATTTCCGCGATGTCGGTCCGGGCGGCGCGCTCGGCCGGACGTATCGCGGGATCGTGGGACAAATTGGCGAGCAACCAATCGATGTCCTCCTGGCTGCCTCGCGAGGTGCCAACCAGGTGCGGCGGAATGGTTTGAATGCCGTCCGACCGGCGGGCGGCGATGACGAACCGGAAGACATAATTCGGCGTCAGACCCATGCGCAGGTCGGAAAAGACGACCTCGTTCTGGTGCAGAGCAAGACGGAAATAGCCGCGGCTGAACCAGGCAAGTTTGCCGTAGGCGCTGTTTTCGGTCAAGCACTTGGCCAATTCCATGCCGCGCGGATGGCGGTAGCTGGTCACCTGTTCCGCCCCGCCAAAGACCGGCATATAGATATTCAGATAGTCATTTTCCTGTAACGCGATCACCCGCCAGAAATAGCTGTTGAGCGGCGTTGGTATGACCAGCACCTGGCGTGGTGCGATGCCGGCTTGCCGCAGCATGCTCTGGGCCCGGGCCGTGACGATCTGCTGAGCGGCGAAAGCCCAGCCCTGATAGGCTGTCGAGACGGCCAGGGCCATGGCGACAACGGTGCCAATGCGGCGCGTCCATTGGCCCAGGCACAAAGCCCAGATCGTCGCCAACAACAGGGGCAGGGTATAAAGCGCATCGATGATAAAGATCGAGCCGACGGCCAATGGCTCCGGCCACAGGGGCCAAAACAGCCGGGTCCCGTAGATCGTCAGCGCATCCAGCAGGGCATGGGTGGATAGGCACAGATAAACCGCCAGATAGGTTGCCACACGCTGCCCCCGCAGTGCCGCGAAGAAGCGCACCATGGCTTCGCCGAACAGTGGCGTCAGGGCCGCCTGTATCACCAGAGAATGGCTCCAGCCGCGATGCAGAACAAATGTGTCCACCGGGTCGCCGTACGGCACCAGGATGTCCAGATCCGGCAGTTCCGCCAGTATGCCGCAGGCAATGGCGGCGCGCCGGGGCCCCAGGCGCCGCCCCAGGACGGCGACGCCAATGCTGGCGCCCAGCGCGATTTGCGTTAGTGGATCCATGCGCCTCGGCCGGGCCTGTATATGCGGGCCGCTGGCCGTGTTGGCTAGCGTTCAACGTTGGCGCTACGCATCGGTACGCCGAATTCGTCGTGGCAGATTTCCGCCAGGCGAGCAACGCCGGCACGGATGGTTTCGTGGCTGGGATGGCCGAAACAAAGGCGCAGGCGGTGACGGCCGCTGTTGGCATCGGCGGACCATTCGGAACCGGGATTGATCAGCACCCCCTGGGCCGCGGCGGCTTTTGCCAACTGGTCGGTGTCGACGTCTTCGGGCAGGCTGACCCAGATGAAGATACCGCCCTTCGGGGCGCTGAATTCGGCGGCCGCGCCGAATTGTTCTTCCAGCGCGCCGACCATTACCCGGCATTTCTCACGCAGGGTTTTCTGCAATTCATCCACATGGCGATCGAACTGGGAGGGGCAATATTCCGCCAGGGCCATCTGTTCCAGCGCGCCACAGCCGCCGTCGGTCTTCAGCGGCAACAGCCGGCTCAACACCGGCCAGTCGGCCACGACATAGCCAATACGCAGGGCCGGTGCGATGGATTTCGAAAACGTGCCGCAGTAAATCACCTGGCCCGCCTGGTCCATGGAGCGGATGGTCGCGGGTCGTTCGCCCTCCCACAACAGATCGGCATAGCAGTCATCCTCGAATATGGGGATGCCATATTCCGCCGCCAAACTCAGTAGTTCCCGCCGCCGTTGCACGCTCATCACCGTGCCGGACGGGTTTTGCACGGTGGGGATGGTGTAGATGAACTTGGGCCGCACGCCATCCTGCTTCAGCGCCGCCAATACCTCGGCCAGATGGTCCGTGCGCATGCCGTCGCCGTCGACTTCGATACCCCGATAGTCGACCCCCAGGCTGCGCAGGCGGCTCAACGTGCCGCCATAGCTGACAGCTTCCACGATGACGGTGTCACCGGGGGCCAGAAGGGCGCCATTGACCAGATCGATGCCCTGCAGAGAGCCCGTGGTGATCAGGATATTGTCCGGGTCCGTGGCCATGCCGGCGCGGGCCTCGAGCATCGCGGCGATGCAATCGCGCAACGGGCCATAGCCCAGTGAGCCATAACCCATGCCATAGGTCGCCAGCCGCTTGCCGTCCCGTTGCATGACATTTGTCAGGGCATCGGCCAGGGCCGCCACCGGCACGCCATCGGCATCGTTATGACCACCGACGAAGTTGTACTCCGGAAAGCCGGTCCAGCGGGCGGCCGCAGGGGGTAAATCGGCGCGGAAGAACGGGGCATAGTCAAAACTCATTTGCATTGTCTTTCTTGTTGAGGTGGCGCTAGTGTCATTTTTGAATTTAGTGGCTTTGATGGTACTCTGACCAAAGGGAATCACCAAATTGGGGTAAGGGGTAGGAAAGTGGCAGCAATACTCACATCATTACGCAATACAGTGATCGCAGGGCTCGTTCTGGCGGTCATCATGGTCGTCGTTCTCATGTCCTGGCATGCCGGCAGTCTCGCGTTCGATATGGCCTGGGCCACGTTCTTTGTCCGCTGGCTGCATGTCCTTAGCGGCGTCATGTGGATTGGCATCCTGTGGTATTTCAACTTTGTGCAGATCCCGACCATGCCGGCCATTCCGGACGAGCAGAAACCGGCGATCGGCAAGCATATCGCGCCGGCGGCGCTTTACTGGTTCCGCCATGGCGCCATGGCGACCATCGTCACCGGCCTGTTGCTGGCCTGGATGAACGGTTATCTGGTCGATGCCATCGCGCTGGGTCTGACCGACGGTGTGCCCAAGCATACCGCCATCGGCATCGGCATGTGGCTGGGCACCATCATGTGGTTCAATGTCTGGTTCATTATCTGGCCGAACCAGCAGCGGGCCCTTGGCATTGTCGAGGCGGACGCGGACAGCAAGGCGGCCTCGGCCCGCAAGGCGATGCTGTTCAGCCGCACCAACACTTTGCTGTCGTTCCCCATGCTCTATGCAATGGTCTCGGCGCAGAACATCTATTAGAGCAATTTTCAATTAATCGTGGTCGCTTGCGCGACCTAGGTTAATTGGTTCAATTGCTCTATCTTAAAGAGTCCGGGCACATTTTCTTCAAATGTGCCCGGGGCGTCGCCTGGCCCAATAGGGGCCGCAAATTCAAGCGCGAGGTCCGGGCCAGTCGGCTCGGGCCTCGTTGCGTTTAACAACATGCTCTAAGAACCCCTGTGGGGCCTATTGGCCTGACCGGTGCCAGTCTGAAATAGGCGCCTGCGGGCAACAACAGCGCCATAAACCAGCCTCATTGGAACCGTTCAATCCCATAAGGCGCCATATCGATATTCGGCCTTTGCCCGCTCACAAGCTCGGCCATTATGCGGCCCGTGTTGGGCGCCATGCCAAAGCCGTAATGGCTATGACCAAAGGCGGAGAACAAATTCTCCTGCCCGGGAACCGCACCCAGGCAGGGCAGGCTGTCGGGAAATGACGGGCGCGTACCCATCCATTCAATGCCGTCGTCCACATTGATGCCGGGAAACAGATTTCGCGCCAGACGCCTGAAGACCTTGGCCCGGCGGTAATCCGGTGGGGCATCGAGGCCGGCGAACTCCGCCGTGCCCGCACAGCGCACGCCGGCCCGCATTGAACTGGCGATGAATTTGCCTTCCGTATCCATAATCGAGTTATTGATAGTGATGTCCGGGGCCTGAAAAACAATGTGATAGCCGCGCTCGGCCTCGAGCGGAAGTTTAATGCCTAGCGGCGCCAACAGGCGGGCCGACCAGGCCCCCGCGGCAACCACCAGTTTTTCCGCTTCGACCTCGCCCTTGTCCGTATGCAGAAGCCAACCCCCGGTCTGCGAAGGGGTAATCCGGTCGACCTTCATCTGCCCATAGGTCGCGCCCATGGATTGCGCTTTTTCGAACAACGCCTTGCCAATGGCACCGGGGTCCAGGGCGCGGGCCTGGTCCTTGATCAGGACGGCAGCCTTGTAATCAGGCGAAAGCGCGGGCTCAATTTCGTGCAATTCACCATCGTTGACGACCTGCATGGGGACGTCATGATCGGCACGTATGCGCCAGCCCAATTGTGTCAGATCGGCCCCTGCAGGGTTCTTGAAAATATGGACATACATGGAATCGCTCAGCAGGCTTTCATGCCCGGTGCCCGCCAGATGGCGGCGGTAAAGCTCCACATTGGGCCGGTTCAGCGCATTCATGGCGTCAGCGATGGCCGGCAGACGGTCCACGTTGCCGGCCTGCAGAAATTTGACGGCCCAGGGCAGAAACCTGGCAAGATAACGCCAGCGGATCGCAACGGGGCCTTCCGGGTCGAGCGTCCATTTGGGGAGGCTTTTCCACATCCCGGGCATGGACTGGGGTACGCAGGTCCAGGGCGAGACAACGCCCGCATTGCCATGACTGGCCCCTTCGGCAGGCGGGTCGCGGTCGACAAGTCGAACCCCATAGCCCTTCTCCAACAGGGAAAGCGCGGTGCAGATGCCGACAATGCCGGCCCCTAGAATGGTAACCTGTTCAGCCATTTAATTTCACCAGCTTTCCCGCCGCTCTTCGTCGCGGTCATCGCGCCATGGGTTCCAATCATCGCAAAGTGGTATCAGCCCGCCACCGGTTCCGGGTATCGCTCGCCAGCCACCGGGGCCTGGCCGGGGAGCCAGATTTCGTGGACGTGGGCCCAGGTTACGCCGTTCGGGGCGGCCGGGTGGCGTTCGAACAGGGCGCTTGTGAGGCGGGCAGAGGTGGCCTCGCCGAGGCCATGCCATTCCTCGTACATCACCAACGCCTGGTCGCCCAGGTTGCGGACACAGCGGTAATTCTCGATCCAGATGCGGAAGTCGGCGGATTGCGGGGCCAGCACGCCATGGCTGGCTTCGAACTCCAGTAGCAGGGCGGCGCGATCGGTGATGCTGCCGAGCGGGCTGATGATCAAGAAATCGTCGCCGATGACATCCTCGAACCGGGCGAAGGTTGCCGCATCCCGCGGCACCGTGCCCGTAAGCCAGGCCTGGAGGAAGACGTGCAGGTCAGTCACTTCACGGCCACAGGCGACGTCCATTCGAGTTCCCTCCGCTGGCTGCCATGGCATTCATGTATCCGCCGTGGCGCAATTGCACCGTGTCACCATAACCGTTGGCGGACCGTTGGATAATGCTCATTTCAGCAACACTCTTGTTGGTTTGGCAATGGTGAACGGGTCGACGCCCCAAGCTTTGCCGGACTGAAAACTGCTACTGCGAGCCGCGAGCCAATCGGCCAACGGTGTCAGGCGAATGCCGGGTGGGTGCGATGAATAAGATTCGCTGACAAAAGGCGCATCATCATCCGGGCGTCGCACAATCTGTACAATATGATTAATGCCGCGCGGACGGGGAAAATTCTCCTGCCAAGAGAAACAGCCTTCATTGAGTGCGATGGTCGCGCAGCGCGGTAGCCTTTCCAGAGTGAGCTGGGAGCCTTCGATGAGCAGTGGTGTCCGTGCTTCAATATCCGACAGAATCTGCTCTGAATAAGGAATTTCGATTTCGAATAGTGTAACGTTGAAGACGTCCTCGCCGGCAATTGCGTTTTCTGCCCGCATGGCTTCCGCCAACAGGTATGCCACCCAGCCCGAGCAATCAATAACCGGCGGCACGGCAGCAAGTCCCGACGCTTTCGCGCCACGTTCATAGCCGACCCTATTCGTATACCGCTGAACCAGTTTCCACATGGTGGATTCAGCCGCCGGAAATGCTGGCGCCGATCCTGTCACGCTCAAATTGGGGCCTTTCGCTTCCATAACAGGCTCATAACATGACGGCGGACCCACGACCAGCGGACCGCCAATTTGGGTGAAAATCCCGATTTTGAGAACTCAACACTTCGTGGTTACAAGGCGGTAGCCAAGATCATATTCATCAACATCCAGCAGTTCGGAATATCGCTGCGCCCAGGCTCCGGAGTTCAGGTCGCCCGCAAGCTTTTTCATTGCCGCAGAAACGTTGTCCAACGCCCAGAAGCAGGAAATGGCGGCCCGGATTTTAGGATCGAGATATGCCGCAGGCCGGCGCCAATAGGCACCCAGGAAACCGTCGCTGCAGTCATGAGGTATCGGAACGGGCGTAATCTCCACCGGCCCAAGCCATTCTTCAAAATCCGTCATCCTTGGCATTTGCGCCTCGTCCAGCTTCACAATCTCCGGAATATAGTCGGCAAGCCAGAAGCCCTGATGCAGCGGGTCGAATGTCAACAATACGATGGGGCCCCGCGTTACCCGGCGCATCTCGTTGAGGCCTTTCTCTTTGTCGGCCCAATGATGAACTGTCAGGATCGCCGTCGAGGCATCAAAGGAATTGTCGTCAAAGGGCAGGTTTTCGGCATAACCCTGCTTAACCGGCGCTGCCAAGGCGCCGCGCTGTCGGATCATTTCGATTGAAGGCTCAATGGCCGTAACCGATCTGTCGGCCGGCTCGTACGACCCCGTTCCAGCGCCAACATTCAAAACAGTTCCGGCGGTTCCCAGAGCTTTTGAGATTACCATTTCAATGCGGGAGTCAGGCTTCCTGAGGTCGGAATAATTGACACCGATCGTATCGTACGGAGTGAGCATGGTGCGTCGTAACATATTGTGGCAGTTTTGTCAGAAGAGGCCCGCTTTGTCCGCGTTGTCGCCATTCTGCGCTTGCGAGTTGAATGGCCGGAACCAGGTAATCAATGGACTATCAACGTAATAGGAATTGATCGGCCGCGCCATCGGTAGCCCCGGCGCCCCGGCTTGATCAACTTCGCCGCAGCGCAACATTTCGCAGCTAGAATAATACCGTTCAGAATAATGGTTCTGGGCCGACCTCGGCATTATATCCAAGCGCTTCAAAACAGCTTCAAGCTAGTTATCATGATCAATATTGTCAGCACTGTAAGTCGGCTTGCTGAGGTAGAGCGGAAGCGTCGGGGCCGGGGTCTGGCTTTAGCTAAGTGCCAAAACACGACGTTGCAACAGCGGTTGTGGTGCCCAAATTTGCTTTCCCGTGAACCGCCGTGTTAAGCTTTTCTGACAAGCCAACATTGTGACTTTTTAGCCGTTGCCACATTCGCGTGCTGCGACAGTGGTATTTGCATTTTCGCTTCGCGCCAGATTCTGGCCTTTGGCGGGGCGTTTGTCACGGTGGCCCATAAGCCTATTAATGAAATAGAGGAGGATGCCGATGACAGATGAGCCAATATTCGAGGAGATCAACGAAGCCAAGGCGAACTTGGACGACATTTACGATCAACCGGACCCGAGAGCCTATTTTCGCGAGTTGAAGGAGTTCAACTATGCCATTCCAGGATCGGCAAAACCCATTTTTCAGAAGCTGATCAATCATCTGCAGCATCGCAGCGATGACACCATTCACATCCTGGACCTTGGCTGTTCCTATGGCATCAACGCGGCGCTTCTAAAGCATGACCTCTCGATGACGGATCTCTATCAACACTGGGGACAGAAGATCCTCGCGGGCATTCCGCCGGAGGACATTGTCGAGCGCGACTTGCGCTATTTCGCCCACCTCGAGGAGGCCAACGATATCGAGGTGATCGGGCTCGATCAGTCGGAACATGCCATCGAATTCGCGGAAGAAGTCGGTCTGTTGGACGAGGGCCTGGTGGTCAATCTGGAAACGGAACCGCTGCCCGGCTCGGCGAAGGATGATCTGGCCACGGTCGATCTTGTCGTCTCGACCGGGTGTGTCGGCTATGTGACCGAAAAGACCTTTGATCGCCTGCTGCCGGCGGTAACCCAGGGCCATTCGCCCTGGATGGCAAATTTCGTGTTGCGGATGTTTCCTTTCGAGCCGATCGAGCAAACGCTGGACGCGCGGGGCTATGTGACCGAGAAACTTGAAGGCCATACCTTCATTCAGCGCCAGTTCGCCTCCGACGAGGAACAGGAACAGGTTCTGGAACGCCTACACGAGCAAGGCATAGATCCGAGCGGCATGGAGGCCGAGGGACACCTGTTGGCTGAGTTCTACCTATCCCGGCCAAGCAATGAAGCGGCTGGGCTCACGGTTGAACAACTGGTTCTTGCCTGAATGCGGCAAACGCTAATGGCGTCATGCCCTGGTCCGCATGCTAGTTGTTTAGTCCCAGAGTGTAATGGGTTATCTTATGACGATCCAGTCACTCGGGGACTAAACAGCTAGACCGTGACACGGCCGGCGGACCACATGCCGGCGTTTTCCAAAATAAGGTCCGGGTCCTCATATTGGTCGCGCAAAATCCGCTCGTAGAGCCCGCCTTCGCTCTCACGGTCCACCGGCGGCGTCAAGCCGAGGCGTCGCGACAGCGCCTCGTTGAGCACATCGACGGTTCCGCTGCCTTCGTCGAACTGAGCCTTCCTGCGCCAAACCAGATCGGCGGGTAACAGTTCCTCGCACGCTTTGCGCAATATCCACTTTTCAGTGGTTTCCTGCGTCGCCGCATCGGTGATCTTCATCTTCAGGGAAGCCGGGATGGACTGCGCGAAGTCGATTAGATCACGGTCGAGAAATGGCGTCCGCGCTTCCAGACCCTGAGCCATGGTAATCCGATCGACCCGTTGCAAGTTGATATTGTGCATGGCGCCAAGCGAACGGGTGAGTTCATCCGCCAGGGCCCGGGGTTTTCTGGCGTAGGCATGGTGATAGGCATAGCCGGCGAACAGCTCGTCCGCGCCTTCGCCCGTCAGCACCGCCTTGACGTGGCGACGGGCAAGGGTCGCCGCAAAATGGGTCGGCAGGGCGCTGCGCACAAGATCGATGTCGGCGCTTTCAAGGTGGTAAATCACCTGCGGCAGTATCTCCATCAAGTCGTCCGCCCCGAACACCAACTCGTGGTGATCAGAGCCGATGTGTTCCGCCACCCTGCGCGCGGCGGCAAGATCGGGACTTGCCGTCGTGCCGACCGAGAAGGTCTTGAGGGGGCGGTCCGCGGCGCCTGCCGCAAGAGCCGCAATCAGCGAGGAATCCAGCCCACCGGACAAAAACGCGCCGACTTCGACATCGGCAACCATCCATTTGCGTACCGCCGTTTCCAACACCAGACGCAACTCGCGCCAGATCGGTTCGGCATCTTCTCCCGGTTCCAGTTCGGCCGCGCCCTGTGGCATGCGATACCATTCACGAAAGCCGTCGATGCTGTCGAACATCGCACCTGGATCGATCGCCTCGACTTCGCTCAGACCCAGGCCGTCATACGCCTTCAACTCCGATGCAAAGGCCAGGCCGTTGCCGATGCGGGCCATGAACAGAGGCTTGATACCAAGCGGATCGCGCGCGGCGATAATCCGCTCCGGGGTGGCCAGAACGAAGGCGAACATGCCATCCAGTTTTGTGATCCAACGCAGTTCGCCCGCGCGGAACAGGTGCAGGATGGTCTCGCTGTCGCTTTCGGTCTCGAAAGCACTTTCACCAAGGATCGCGCGCAGATCCGCGTAATTATAGATCTCGCCGTTGGCGACCAGGATGTCCTCGGCGTTGTATATGGGCTGGCTGCCGTTTTCGGGACCGATGATCGATAGTCGGCAGTGGGCCATGATGGCGGGCACGTTGGCCGCCTGGCTCACGCGCACCTCGTCCGGCCCGCGGTGGGCGATCTTGCCGATCATTCGTCGGGCAAGCTCCTGGTCGTTAATATTCCAGAGGCAGACAAAGCCACACATAATCACCTCGTCAGGATTGTCTCTTCGCTAGAGGATAATACTTTATCGTTCAGATGCACGGTGACTTCTCTTAGTGGCATACGACAATCCTGTCAGGCCCCGAGGGAAGTTTTTCATCTGCTTCGAAGGCAAAAGCAAGCAACAAGGAAAGCAGAAACTATGACCGCTCCGGTCAATAGAAGATACAACGGCTCCCTTATATTAGGCGCGAAGACGAAGGTAGAGCGGACGTCAATTTGCAATTACAGTGACCAATTGCACCGTGTCACCGCAATACGGTCACTGCAATACGGTCACCGCGATACGAAGGCACTCAACGCAGATTGGCGGCAATCGTATCGGCTGCTGGCACGACTTTGAGGTTACGATGAGGTGCCAATATGAGTGATTTTTTCGCGTTGGACGCAGACGAGCAGGCCGCCCGCCTGACCGTCCTGGCCGAACAGGCGCTGGCCGCCTGGGGCGTGTCGGGCTGTCAGCCGCGATTGATCAAGTATCGCGAGAACGCGGTGTTCGAGGTGGCAGCCCCCGGCGGCGGACGGGCCGCCCTGCGCGTCCATCGGCAAGGCTATCACAGTGACGAAAGCCTGCAGTCCGAGCTGACCTGGATGTCCATGTTGTCGGACAGCGGCATTGCCGCGCCCAAGCCGATCCTGACTACGGATGGCAATGCCGTGTTCGCGGCCACCTCCGAGAGCGTTCCCGGCACCTGGAACGTGGATATGTTGAGTTGGCTGTCAGGCCGGGAATTGGGCGAGATTGGCGAACCGCTTGATATTGCGCCGGAAGATCTTGCCAAGGTGTTCGGCGAGATCGGCCGGACGGCGGCAAGGTTGCATAATGCCACGGTCGCCTGGCCGGCGCAGAACCGCATGATGCGTCACGCCTGGGATGAAGATGGCCTGCTCGGTGACGATCCGCTCTGGGGCCGGTTCTGGGAACTTGCCGCGCTCTCGGAAGAGCAGGCCGAACTGGTGCAGAAGATCCGCGCCGCCGCGGCCAAGGATCTGCGCGCCTATGGTCGTTCGCCGCAAAACTATGGGCTGATCCATGCCGACCTGGTGCCGGAGAACGTCATGCTGGCGGGCGACGAGGTCCAATTGATTGATTTCGACGACGCCGGCTTTGGCTGGCATATGTTCGAACTGGCGACGGCGCTGTTTTGGCTGCAGGAGGAACCGGACTACGCCACCATTGAAAGGGCGCTGTTCAAGGGCTACACCGAGGAAAGGCCCTTATCACAGGTGGACCTGGATGCCTTGCCATTGTTTATGGTGCTGCGCGGTCTCACCTATCTTGGTTGGGTTCACACCCGTCAGAACACGGAAACGGCCCGCGAACTGACCCCCCTGTTTGTAGAAATCGTTTGCGAAATTGCCTCTAACTACCTAACAAAAATAGACAAAACCAGCGTCTGACCGAACTTCGGCGTGGCGTCTATATGGGTCACTATCAGCGCTGGTTGGTATAAGACCGGACATTTCAGATCGGCGGTTCGAAGTCCGCCGCTATTTCGCAGACGCGGTCCTTGAGCCGCGACAGCTCGGTCGTCTGCTGCAGTTCCGGACGTTGGTGCTGCCAGCCCAGGATCGCCATGTCGCGGATCAACAGAAACATAGGCAGCAGCCCCAGGTCCTCGTCCGAGATCGCGCGCATGGACCGATAGCCCGCGATAAACCCATCGCGAAATTCAGCGAAGTCGGAACGGCTCTGATAGGCGGTCAGCGCCGCGGCGAAGTCGTACTGATGCCAGCCAAACCCGGCATCGTCGAAATCGATCACGGCGGCCCGCGCGCCGTCGATCACTACGTTGCTCGGATGCAGGTCGGCATGAATCAGGCTATAGGTTCGGGCCGGCTTGCCATAGCCGGTGAGCGCCGCATGCAGCCGATCGCGCATAGCCAGCAACAAGTCCCGTTCGCCGTGGGAGAGCATGGTCTGGTCCCAAAACGGGCCCCAGAACGGTTTAGGTCCCATCAGCCCGTCGGCATCGAGCAGCTGCCGCTGGAAGCCGGCGGGCGGTGTCCAGCCGGTCGCCTGGTTATGCAATGCGGCCATGATCGCGCCCACTTGCGCCATGCGGCTTTTGCTGGCGGCGGTATCGGTTTCACGCGCGATTACATCGGCCAAGATCTCGCCTTCCACCCAACGCGCCAGGCCAACCCAACGTCGCTCGCCGGTCTCGGCGATTTCGACCTGAGTGAAACTCTCGCCCGCCTGTGTCAGCAGCGGTTCGGGAGCCTCGATGCCGGCCTGGACCAAGGCGCGAGTCCAGATGTGCTCCGATTGCAGAGCAACGATGTCGTGGTACCAGGGCCGGTGCAGCCGCAGGACCAGCGGCGAACCATCGCGCGCATCGGTCACGCGAAACGTGACATTCTCGGCCAAACGGATGAAGCGCAGGTCGGTAGGTTCGACGCCAAAAGCGCCAAGCGCCTGGCGGGCGGCGGGTGCATAAACCTGCTCTGCCTCCGTAATCATACCGCCAGTTCGGCGATTGTTTCGTCCCAGGCTTCCAGGAATGCGTTGGCTTCGGCCTGCGAAAATATCAGCGGCGGGCGGATCTTCACGACGTTGGCGAAGGCGCCGGCATTGCTGGTCAGAAAGCCCTTGTCCTTCAGCCGGTTGATGATGTCTTTAGCGAGGTCCGTGTCGGGTGCCTGGTCCGCGGGGTCGACCATCTCGATGCCGATGAACAGGCCGTGGCCGCGCACGTCGCCGATCTTATCACTGGTGCCCTTGCGCTGGGTAAGTGCCGCCTTCAGCGCGGCGCCGACGGTTGCGACGTTGCCGCGCAGGTCCCGTTGCTCGATTTCGTCCAGCACCGCCATGCCGACCGCGGCCTGCAGCGGGGAGGAGGCGTAGGTGTTGAAGTAACCCGTCCTGGCGCGGAAGGTCTCGACCAGCGCCCGGCTCGCCGCGGTGGCGGCGAGCGGCAGGCCGGCGCCCATCGGCTTGCCCGTGACGACGATGTCGGGCGTGAAGCCCGTCACCTCGTAGCCCCACCAATCGCCGGTGCGGGCGTAACCGGCCTGCACTTCGTCGGCGATAACCAGGCCGCCGGCGTCCCGCACCATGTCCGCGGCACGGGCCATAAAGCCGGCGGGGATATCGGGCAGGCCTTCATTGGCCAGGATCGAGCAGACGATCATCGCCGCGACGCCCTCGCCGGAGGCCTGCAAGTCGGCGATCGTGGCGGCGAGTTTCTCCAGGTATGACTCGCACAACTCGTGCTCGCCCAGGCCGGCGACGAGGGGGCGGTATTTTTCCGGGAAGGGAATGGCGCGGACAGAAGGGTTCGGCGTTGCTTGCTTGCCAACGCGGGTAAGGGCGCCGACCAGCTCGCTGTTGCCATGATAGGTGGCGTCGGTGCAGATCAGGCCGCGCTTGCCCGTAGCGAAGCGCGCCATGCGCAGCGCGACCTCGTTAGCCTCGGTGCCGCTGCAGCTCAGGATGACGCTTTCGATCTGCGCTCCATGCAGGCCTGCAAGGCGTTCGCAAAAATCCACGACGGCTTCGTGTAGGTAGCGGCTATGCACGTTCAGGGTTGCCTGCTGCCGGGCCATCACCTCGACCACAGCTGGGTTGGCGTGACCGACACAGGGGACGTTGTTGTACATGTCGACGTAGCGGCGGCCATCTGCGTCGTACAGATACACGCCCTCGCCCCGGACGATGTGCAGCGGATGCTCGTAGAACAACGGTGCGCCCGAGCCAAGTGCGCGGTCTCGCCGCGCGAGCAGATCTGTCGTGCTGGTCATGTATCCTCCCAGGCGGTGGCGGCGTAGATGGTACGAGACGATACCCTACGATACCGGTCCGGCGCCACGCAATGGAGGAGGCCGGAGGACCAACCCGCTGCCGCTTCCGGCACGAAACTCTGATGTCCGATTTCAGGACGCGGCATTCGTTTGTTGGGATTCATGGTGATTGATGCGCGTGGCATTGCCTCGGGGCAGTCACCGTCGCCCAATTACTCCGCATCATAACCTGACAAATAATTTCACAACCTTCAGAGATCGGGCGTGGTTCGACGACAACCCTTAACAACAGGCGACATTGGTCAACAAATCAATGAGCGTAGATTCCGGTACTTATGACAGCTACACTTCGCGTCATGGCGGATGGGATACAACGCAGATTGACGACAATCGTGGCCGCAGATATTGCTGGCTTCTCGCGCCTCGTTGGGGTTGACGAAGAAGGCACTCTTGCGGCCCAGCGCAGCCATCGCAACGAGCTTATCGAACCGCTGCTTGCCGAGCATCATGGACGGATCGCCAACACGGCTGGCGACAGCTATTTGTTCGAATTTCCGAGTGCTGTCGAAGCTGTACGTTGTTCTATGGCCGTGCAGGACGGTATCGCTAAACGAAACCGTGATATTCCGACCGACCGGCGCATTGAATATCGCATCGGCATCAACGTCGGTGATGTAATGGCCGAGGGAGATGATTTATTGGGCGACGGTGTCAATGTCGCAGCCCGCCTTGAAGGTTTGTCAGAGCCGGGCAGTATCCGCCTATCTCGCGCAGCCCGCGATCAAATTCGCGACCGCATGGACATCAATCTGGAAGATATGGGCGAAGTGGAGGTCAAGAACATCGCACGCCCCGTTCGGGTTTTTCGAATTTCAGGCGAGGCAGATGTGACCAATTTGCCAGCTACTAAACCAACTAACCGGAAACAACCGCTCCCAGACAAACCATCCATCGCCATCTTGCCGTTCTACAACATGTCTGGCGATCCCGATCAGGAGTATTTCACCGATGGCCTGACGGAAGACATCATTACGCTGCTGTCAAAGCTGCGCTGGCTGTTCGTCATCGCCCGGAATTCGAGCTTTCAATACAAGGGTCAATCACCTGACATCAGAGAGGTCGCCGACAGTCTGGGGGTGAGATACGTCCTGGAGGGAAGTGTTCGCAAAGCAGGCGGGCGGATTCGTGTCACTGCCCAGCTCATTGATGCCATCAGCGGCAGTCATATCTGGGCTGACCGTTTTGACCGGAACCTGATCGATATCTTCGATTTGCAAGACCAGTTGACCCAGGCCATTGCCGCTAACGTGGACCAAGAGTTGGCCGCCAATGAACAGGAGCAGTCCCGTCGGAAACCAACCGACGATATGGACGCCTGGGATAATTGGCTGCGCGGCATGTGGCATATCCAACGGTTCGATACACAAGAGATCCTCGCTGCGAGACCGTGGCTCCTCTCGGCCATTGAGAAGGATTCCGATTTTGCTGCACCTTACGGGGCACTTGGATTCTTAGCCACATTGGAGGTTATGTACGGCCATACGGAAGACCAGGACGCCACTTTGCAAGAGGGCCTGCGCCACGCCGAACGCTCGGTAGCACTGGATGTCCAGGATCCTTACAATCACTACGCCCTTGGCAGGGTATGTATATTTCGTGGCGACAGCCAACGAGCCATTGTGGCTTGCCAGAAGGCTATTGAACTCAATCCCAGCTTTTCTTCTGGCCATTTTGGGCTAGGCAATGCGCTGTATTGGTTCGGGCAGGCCGAGGCCGCTCTGCCTCATTTCGAGATGGTGCTACGGCTCAACCCCCGCGACCCTGGAAACTGGGGCATCTACAATTACATAGGCAGCTGCTATTTCGTATTGGGCAATTTCGAACAGTCGATTGAAAACAGCCGACGGGCCTGCGAATTGCGCGGCACCGAATTTTGGCCGCACCTAACCATGGCCCGCAATTTCGGCTATTTCGACCATATCGAAGAGGCCCGCACCTCCTTAGCCGAGGCGTTGCGCCTGAAGCCCGATTTAACAATCAAATCCTACTCGGCACTAAACCCGAACGCTCATCCGGTCTACAAGGACATGGCGCTAATTGGCCTGCGGAAAGCGGGGCTCCCAGAAGAATAAAACTTCGACGGGGGCATAGCCTGTCTCTGCCAATCGGGACCATAACCAGAACAGGCTCGTCATATGAATGAGGACAATCAGGGGAGCAGGTCAACATGGATATGGGACAGCCTACAGAAACAGCTGTCGTCGAGGCGTCTGACGCGCCCGTACATTCAGGGTAGCGAAGTCGAGGAAACATCATGAGTACTCACTTGTTTGCCGCCTCCTACAAGCCAGAGCCCTTTTGGTGGGAGCGCAGCCCACTTTGCACCGAGCCAGAACCAGCCCTGCCCGGCAGCGCCGATGTGGTGATCATCGGCTCCGGCTATACCGGTCTTTGCGCGGCGATCCAGACCGCACGCGGCGGGCGACACACGGTGGTCATCGAGGCAAACGCCGTTGGCAGCGGTTGCAGCAGCCGCAATGGCGGGCAAGTCTCCACGTCGATTAAACCGCAATACGGCGACCTTAGCGGCAAAGTGGGCGATAAACTGGCCTACGATATCATCAAGGAAGGCCATAACGCCCTGAAATGGCTCGGCCAATTCGTCGAGGCCGAAGGCTTGAACTGCGATTTTAACGTCGTCGGCCGCTTCTATGCCGGGCACACGCCAGGTCAATTCGAAATGATCGCCAAATCCATCGAAAAGCCGCCAAAGGGCCTGGAAACAGATGCCTATGTCGTGCCGAAGGCCGAGCAGCATGCAGAGATCGACAGCCCCGACTACCACGGCGGTGTCGTGTTCCCCCGCCATGCCTCCGTCGATCCCGGCGCCTATCATAAGGGCTTGCTTGGCCGGGCGCGGGAGGCGGGCGCTACGGTGATCGGTCATTGCCGAGCGGACGGCATTTCCGGCACCGCGGGCGACTTCACAATTACCACGGCCAAAGGGCCAATCAAGGCCCGCAATGTCATCGTCGCCACCAACGGCTACACGCGCGGCCTGTCGCCGTGGCAGCGGCAAATCATTCCCATCGGCAGCTACATGATCGCGACCGAACCGCTGGAGCCAAGCTTGATCCTGCGTCTGATCCCGAAAAGGCGGGTCATCAACGATACCAGAAAACTGGTGGTCTACTACAGTACCGATCCCGCAGGTGAGCGTATCTTGTTCGGCGGCCGCGTATCGATAGCCGAGACCAACCCGACCGCCGCAACGCCCGCTTTGCACGCCGAAATGGTCAAGCGCTTCCCCGATCTGGCTGGTACCCCAATTACGCACGCCTGGATGGGCTTTGTCGCCTATACGTTCGATGAGATGCCCCATTTGGGTGAGCGGAACGGCATCCACCACTCCATGGGTTATTGCGGCTCCGGCGTCTCACTCGCCAGCTATTTCGGCACCAAGATTGGGCAGCAGGTCTTGGGCCTGAAAGAAGGCGACAGCCCCCTATCCCAAATCAGCTTCCCAACGCGTCCCTACTATTGGGGCAAGCCGTGGTTCCTGGCGCCGGCTATTCGCTACTACCGCTGGAAGGATGAGCGCGCGGCCTAGTTGTTTAGTCCCAGGGTGTGATGGATTGGATTAATATTGAAGCGTTCTGGTTGTTCTGTCCAGCATTTGCAGAGATATTCGTGTGGTGTGAGACCCTTCAAGGTCTTCAGTCGTTTGGCGTGATTATATGCCATGAG